>PNGU01000001.1:0-207379 GCA_002871655.1 Streptococcus sp. UMB1385
TGCTTTAGTCATAAGGCTTATTTTTTTTGAAAAACGACCAAAACATCAATATGTTCATTGATATTTTGGTCGTTTTGTCAACAATCTGTAAATTTTTAAATTCTAAATTTAAAAATTTAATGGTAAAGATATTTAGTACAAATATAGAAATATCTATAAAAACCTCTTTTATCGATTCTCCAGAATATAATTATGTTGCAAAAAGAAAAAAGAAATATATATACGGTAAAAATTCGAGCGATAATGATGTGTGGGAAATAATTATTGTAGGGATATTTGTTGCTCCTATAATTGTTTATTTTTTCAAAGAATATGTAGAGTATATATCTTTGTTCTTAAAGTGGTTTGGGCTTATACCTTTAATAGTATCCATTATATTTTTATTTGTTATATCGTTTAGCAAGGAAGTTCAAAAAATTACTGTTAAATTTATTGTTGTTTCAATAGTTGTTTCTGCATTAACATTATATTATGGATTTTATATTAAAGAAATGGCAGCAACATTGAGTCCGTCAATAGTTGATGCAAAAAAATTTATTATATCAGTATATAAAATTTTAGGTGTATCTATAGGAGTAATTCAACAGACGGTATCTTATATCTTATTGTTGCGTATATTCAGTGTCTATATTGATAGAAAAAAGAAAAATCCGATACAAGCAATTCGCAAATTTATTGCTAAAACGAAACAATTTGAATCGGTTTATTTCCTTGGGATTTCAGTAATATTGTTTTCGATTTTGTCATATTTATTGACATTAGATGCTGTTGTTGAAATTTTATTAAGACAATAAAAAATTTTAGAAAATTACCTCTTCATCTCCTTACCCATGTAGATTCCAAAGTCTTTCGTATTTGATAAAGCTCGTCCATAGTAGATTTTGTAGAAGAATACTCTTGCATTAGGGTATTCTTTTTTTCTTGTAATTTATTAAGTTTATCTAAAATATACTTGAAATCAGGCAACCTTGAATAGAACTTTTTAAGTTTTGCAAGAGCCATTTCGTAGCGTGTGATTTCAGCCTTATACTCCTCAAAAAATGCCTTATTAGAAGGATTTGCTTTATATTCTTTGTAGTAGGCTCGATACTGTTTAACAGTATGAACTTGTTCCATTGTATCGGAAAGTAGCTGCATATTCTTATCAATTTCTTTGATTTTATCTTGTAAGTTTTGTCTTTCTTCAGCATTTTTCTTGATGTATTCATCAAGCCGCTTAACGGAGTTAATGCCATGTTTGAAAATGATAAAATAAGAATGTACAGTTTTGACAAAATAAGAATTTACAGATGAAGAATAGTGCCGAGATTGTATTTATCAACCAAATTGTTTATAATATATAAGACATAGTTGGTTTTGTGGACGATGGAGATAAGTAAGAAGACTTATAATATTATTAAAGAGTTGTGTGGTGAAAAGAATATAAGCGTTTATGAACTTGCCAGAAGGATAGATCAGACTCCACAGAATTTTAGCAAGAAATTGAGAAGAGTTATTTGAGCCACATATGAGAAAGTGTGCCGATGAAACAACCAAAACAGCGGTCTGGAAAGTATACAAGTTTATACACGTTAACACGATTGCGTCATTCGGAACATTTAAAACTAAAATCAGAAAATGGAAAAAGATTGTACTATAACTTCCAGTTTGATGAAATAAAGAAATTATTGGAGAGGAAAAATATAGTTGGAAGAATTTATCACGTTGGACTAACCGTTTCTGATTTGGATCGCTCGATTGCTTTCTATAGAGATATTCTTGGGCTTGAATTTCAGAGCGAAATCCTTATGGAAGGCGAAGAGACCGATAAATGTTCCGTAAGGAAAATTGTAAAGCAAGAGTTGCATTTTTGAATGGTTCGAAGGCTCTTGAAGTATCACCTGTTGAATTGATTCAGTTTTTAGATAGCAAAATCCATAAAGAGTAATCAGATTTGTTTACAACATCTATCTCAGGAGTATGCTTTTACACGGATGACATAGATTCTGTCTACAAAAACCTTATCGAAAATCATGTGGAGTGTTTGTCTGAACCGCAGCATTTAGATTTCAGGGCAGATGGATTTTGGGAAAGAAGAGCGTTTTATTTCAGAAACCCGGATGAAATCATTCTTGAGATGATGCAGCCTTTGTAAAAGGAAAATAATAAGAATTTGAGAGGGAACTTAGATGGTATTCGAAAAAATTGATAGAAGTAGTTGGAAACGAAATGAGTATTTTGAATATTACTTTACTAAAATACCTTGTACATACAGTATGACTGTTAAATTGGATATTACACAAATAAAAAAGAAACGAATGAAATTATACCCTGCGATGCTTTATTATTTTGCAACGAATGTAAACCGTCATTCAGATTTTAGAACGGCAATTAATCAGGAGGGTGAGCTAGGAATATATGACGAGATGATACCCAGTTATACCATATTCCATGAGGACACAGAGACATTTTCCAACCTTTGGACGCCATACATACTAGATTTTGAAGCATTTTCTATGGCGTATGCGAATGATATGCAACGATATGGAAGCAATTATGGAATGATAGGAAAACCAGATGTACCCGAAATTGTTTTTATATCGATGATACTATGGTCAACTTTCGATGGCTTTAATCTGAATTTGCAGAAAGGATATGATTATTTGATTTCTATTTTTACGATGGGGGAAATATTACAGAGATGATGAAAAAATCATACTTCCTCTTGCCATCCAAGTGCATCATACAGTATGTGATGGATTTCATATCTGCCGGTTTGTCAATGAACTGCGAGAATTGATAAATAGTTAACTTCAAGTTTGTCGAACAATTGATTGGTTAGAAGACTATCATTCAAGGACATATTCTGTTGTTCGCAGAAATAGGATGGCAATATTTTAGAACGCTCAACCGTCTCAATTTCAAGCTTGAAAAGGGCAGTATCGTGCAAACGGAGATAAATCAGCGAAAAATTGCTGTTGTTCAATTCCCTTGTACCATAGCGGTTGAGTATCGTTTTTTACTGAACAATCAAGCCATGTTGAAGCAGTCGTTTTAATGACAAGGGTGTAGACCGAAGCCATTAATTACGAATGCTTTATGAGATAGTTGTCGCAGAGCGATAGTGATGAGGTAACAGTGAATCGATGAGTGTGTAGTATTAATGTCAAAAGTTGCAACCAGTGAATAAATGAAGTGTAGAAAATAAAGACTTATTCTAAGGCTATTGTTAAAGGATATTGGTAACTTGGAGTAAGTCTTTATTTTAATTTACGAAATCTAAGGAGTATTGTATAATAAAATAAATTATGTTGATTAAGAGGAAAATATATAATTTAAGTTTTGGAGGTGAGTGTGTGATAGAAATTAGACCTAGTTTTAAAGATATAGAATCATTTGAGGAATTTAACAAGTACTATTGGTATCGAGAAGAACTTTCACAAATATGTAAGTCTCTTGGACTAGAGTATAGATGTACAAAGAAAGAATTGAACTATATTATTGAACAATATTTCAAGGGGAATAGAATAGAAAAGTCTACAAGAGAAGTAAATAAAAAACATGCCGAAGTAATATCTTTAAATACACCATTGCTAGAATGTGGTTTTTCTTTTAACCAAAAATTTAGAGATTATTTTTCAGCTGTAACAGGAGTTAGCCCGTTTAAATTTAATGCTGATATGGCAACGGCTTGGAGAAAAGTAAAAAGTGATAACGATAAAGAATTTACAATTCAAGATATGATAAAAATATATTATGGAGAGTCAGATTATGCAAAGTATGATAATTCGACTTGTCAGTGGAATCAATTTCTGAAAGAATTTTGTGCAGATGAACATAGCAATAATTATTCTAACAAGTTAAAAGTTGCGGCTATCCTTTGGAAAGAAGTTAGAAACTCAAAAAATGAAAAAATTTATTCAAAACAACTTCTAAATGAATATGGATTCAAATTAGAGGAGTATCTCAAATAAAAATATATCGGATACTTTTTAACGATAGCTCACATTTGAAAAATTACGAGGAGATTATAAGATGAACAGTTATATAAAATTAAATGAAGATAGATGTAATAATGTAAAAAATGACTATACTGAGCCGTTGACACACGAACAATTAGAAGAAGCTAGAAATAATCCAATTTCTGTTGCATTAACTGTTGGGAAAAAAGTTCCAAAAGAATGGTTTGAAAAAGCAAACGGAAAAAAGATATTAGGTTTAGCTTGTGGTGGTGGTCAGCAAGGCCCAGTTTTCGCTATAAAAGGTTATGATGTAACTATAATGGATTTTTCTAAATCACAATTGCAAAGAGATGAAATGGTTGCTAAAAGAGAAGGCTTAAAAATCAACACAGTTCAAGGCGATATGACAAAAACATTTCCATTTGAAAATGAAACATTTGATATTATTTTCAATCCAGTTTCAAATGTATATGTAGAAGATTTAGAAAATATATATAAAGAAGCCTCTCGAGTATTGAAAAAGGGTGGATTGTTAATGGTCGGATTCATGAATCCTTGGATATACATGTATGATGCTGATATTGTATGGGACAAACCTGATGAGGAATTACTTTTAAAATTCTCAATACCTTTTAATTCAAAAGAGCTTGAAAAGGAAGGAAAGATAACTATAAATCCAGAATATGGATATGAATTTAGCCATACCTTAGAAACTCAGATTAGAGGACAGCTGAAAAATGGTCTTGCTATGATAGATTTTTATGAATCGTGTGACAAAAGACATAGATTATCACGTTATGGAAACGACTATATAGCTACACTTTGTATTAAACTATAATGGTATAGAACATACTTTAGGAGAATAGGCCGTTTTATTTTACTTAAGTGTTAAAATCTAAATTTCAGTTCTTCTAACTTAAATAATTAAATAAAACACTACAACATAGCAATCTATTAAACAGTAAATACATTGTGATGTATAAAAGAGGAGAGAGTATAAGATTACTTTGTATAACAACTTGAACTAATATTAAGAGTAAACTCTAAAAAATAAAGAGGGAGAAACAATAAGAAACTTGACATTATTAGTTTAGTACATTATAATAAAAATTACATACCACTGGTATGATAGAAAGGAGATATGATGGCAAGGAATAGAAATCCACATGAAACTAGAAAAAAAATACTAGAAGTTTCTAAAGATTTATTTTTAAAAAAGGGATTTGATAATACCTCAATACAAGATATAATAAATGGATTAGGTGGATTGACGAAAGGTGTTATTTATCATCATTTTGAATCAAAACAGGAGATATTACAATCAATTATTAGAGAAAATAATCAAGAAATTCTAAATTATAATTGGAGGGGAGATACTGGATTAGAAAAAATACAAAATTCTTTGATGGATGCTTTCTCTAATTTTGAACAACAGAGGCTTGTATATTCAGCTTCGATTAAGCTAAGGAGTCCACGTTTGTTAGGAGAGCAGTATCTAAGTTTATTTTCTGATTTTTTACCAGAAATTAGAGAAAGAGTTTACGAAGGTGTTAAAGATGAATCGATTAAAACAGAATATCCAGAAGAGCTAGCTGATTTGATTGTTTTAACTTTAAATATTTGGATTGGATTCCAAATTTCTGTTTATTCAGTAGAGGAACTAAAGAGAAAAATGAAATTCATTAAACTTTCTTTTGATGGGCTTGGGGTACAATTGATTTCTGATGAAATGATGGAAGTAATTTTCCAATTATTTAATCACTTAAAAGGTATAAAATAATTAATCTTGGAGTATCCTTGTTAGCAATGATTTTATGTATTTGATATTTTAAAAATAACATACTCAGGTATGTTATTAAAAAACTTATTAACATACCGAGAGTATGTATTATTTTTTAGTTCTCGGCATACCATCGGTATGTTTTATACTCTTATTTGATTTAAACGGTTATTTTAAATATGTGTTCAGAATAGTTTAAATAATATAAACTATATTTACTTTTAGGAGGAAAAATCTATGTTGTCGCTTATTAAAATTGAAATAAATAAGGTTTCAAAATCTAAATTATTTTTGGCTTGGTTTGCTACTATATTGATAGTATTAGGTGTTACGGGAATTATAATTATGGGACTAGGTACGGATAATAAATTAGGAGAATTTGTTGGACAAAGCTCTAATAATTTTAGAATTGCTGATAAATGGGGAAATTGGGCAATTGCAACATCATTGTTTTCATCTTTATTTACAAAAGCGGCATTTTTAATTTTTGAAGCTTATTTATTGTCTATAATTTTTATTGATGAATTTAAACAAAGAACAATTTTTCATTTGTTTTCTTACCCTATTTCTAAAATTAAATTACTATGGGGAAAAGTTATATCGGTGATTATAATATCATTTATTGCGCATTTTACTGCACATTTAGTTATTCAATTATTAATTAAATTAGTCGCGGTTTTAACTGAATCAAATTATATCCCAGTAGTTAATCAATTAATTAATCTAATAGGAATTACGTTTGGAATAGTATTAATTGGGATATTACCTTTTGTTATAGGTATGATTAAGTATTCAACACCTATAACAATGCTTTCAGGACTTATTTTAGCAGCATTACTATCTAATGCAACTCCGGGAAGTTTGACTAATAATTTTGTTAACAACTCATTATTTTTAATATTTGCTAGCTTCATAAGTATAATTATTGCTTCAGTTTCAATTTATAATATTTCAAGAAAAGATATTAATATCAAGTAGTATAACTTAATTTACTGGAATGAATTTTTTCAGGAATAAAAATGAAACGACTAAAATAAGTAATAGTCTTTTGATTATTACTTTAAAAGAAGAGATTATATAAGTTAGTATTCATACTCCTGAAGAAGAAAATCTCGTATTGAGAGCTGATATAGAAAGAGAGGTATAGGAATGAGAAATGTTGTTGAAATAAAAGAACTTTTTAAAACTATTGATAAGGAAGAAATTTTGAGTGGTATTAATCTTCAAATTGCTGAAGGAGAAATATATGGATTTTTAGGGCCAAATGGTGCTGGAAAAACAACTTTAATGAAATGTATGTTGTCCTTATCAACTATTACATCTGGTAGTATTGAAATTTTTGGGAAAAATTTACAAGAACACAGAGAGGAAATTTTAAGTCAGATTGGTAGTATTATTGAAACACCAATTTTTTATGAAAACTGTACTGCAAAAGAAGTCTTGAAAATTCATGCTCAGTATATGGGGGGAAATATTACTGAATCAGATATAATAAATGTCTTAAGTATGGTAGGATTAAAAAATACTACTAAAAAAGTAAAAGAGTTTTCGTTAGGAATGAGGCAGAGACTCGGCTTAGCTAGAGCTTTTTTAACAAAACCTAGATTATTAATCTTAGATGAACCAATCAATGGTTTGGATCCAATAGGAATTCAAGAGATTCGAAATCTTTTGCTGGCATTTTCTAAAGAACATGGAATTACAATATTAATCTCAAGTCACATCTTATCCGAAATTTCACAGATAGCAGATAAGATTGGTGTTATAAAAAATGGAGAAATAATCGAACAAATCACTATGAAAGAAATTATGCGAGAGAATATTGATTTAGAGGAATATTTCATGTCGCATTTTCTAAATAAAATTTAAGAATTATGAGGTGGATTAAGAATGAAACAATTGATAAAGAATCATAAACAGTCTTATTATGCTTTCATGATCTTTAATATGATAGTCCCTTTAACTAATATTGCTTTTGCTTATTCTATTAAAGATATTATTGATAGTGGAATGTCCCAAAATAGAGAAGCTCTGACCCAAGCGATATTAGTCGGTGTTGCTGTTATTTTCTTCTATGCTGGTCTTAATTTCATATCTCTTCGTTTGAGAAATAAACTTGTTAGAAAAATTATGTCAAGATATAAAAACAAGGTGTTTCAATCCATTTTAGATAAGGATTATAGAGAATTTTCTAAGGAGAAATCAGGAAAATATATTTCTATATTGACTGAAAATATGAAGAAAATTGAGCAGGACTATTTATACCAGTATTTTAATATTTCAAAAAACTTTTCTTTGATGATTTTCTCGCTAATAGCCATGTTTATAGGTAACTGGTTTTTAACTTTATTGGTTATCATTGCCAGCATTATTCCAATGATAATTTCAGGAGTTATTGGACAGAAGTTAGCTTCTTTACAAAATAGTGCTATTATTGCTGATCAGAAGTATTTAGCTAAGGTTAAAGATATTTTATCAGGGTTTCTGGTTATAAAAAGTTTTAATGTGAAAGAAGCTATCCGTCAGGATTACAATCATGAAAGTGAAAAATTGGATGAGGTATATTTTATGAAAGGGAAATTTGATGTTTTTGCTAATGTTATTTCTCAGCTTTCAGGGATGAGTGTTTTTTTAGTAGCCTTTGGTGGAGGAATGTATCTCGTCTTCGATGGTCATACAACAATTGGAAGTGTAACAGCTATTGTTCAACTAGTCAATTTTGTAGTAATGCCACTTAATGAAATTGGTATGGGAATGAGTAAATTCCGTGAAGGTCAGGTTACACTGAATTCATTTGAGGTAAAAGATATAATTGAACTTCAAACTGGTAAAAGGAAAGAATATTTCGATGATATAATTTCTTTTTCAAATGTGAATTTTTCTTATCCTAATACTGAAGAAAAGATATTTAATAATTTATCTTTGAATATTCAAAAGGGAGAAAAAATTGTAATTGTAGGTATGTCGGGGAGTGGGAAATCAACTTTACTGAATCTATTATTGCGTTTTTATGATGTAACAAGTGGGCACATTTCAATTGATAATCAAGATTTGCGAGATATTTCGTCAGAGAGCCTATATAATTTAATGACTGTTGTTCAGCAAGATATTTATATTTTTGATGATACTTTAAGTGCGAATATTACCCTTAATCAACCTTTTGAAGAAGACGATATAAAACAAGCTGTACAGCAGTCTGGGTTAGAAAATTATATTTTAGAAAATGAATTAGGTTTGCAAACTTTATGCGGTGAGAATGGATCAAATTTATCAGGTGGACAAAAACAGAGACTTAGCATTGCACGTGCCTTAATTCGTAAAACGCCAATCTTATTATTAGATGAGGCTACTTCATCTTTGGATAATCAAGTTACTACTGAAATTGAAAATTCAATCTTGAAAATCCGAGATTTGACAGCTCTTGTTGTCACACACAAGTTAAATGAAACTATTTTAAAAAAATATGATAGAATCCTTTTTATGAAAGATGGTGTCATTGTAGAAGATGATTCTTTTGTTAATTTGATGGATAGAAAAGGTGAATTTTATAAGTTGTTTGGGTTGAGTACGTAACTTTGATAGTGAAGGTTGATTATCAGGTAAATTATTAATAGGGTATTATTGTTATTTGTAGGTTAGAGTTTAAAAGTAGCATTTTATACTATTGAATATTTATAAAAGAGGGCTATTATTTTTAAGTAATAATTTGAATATTAACCACTTATAATATTGATAATCTCTATCAGTAGAATATATTTGTTGTTTCCTAACTCTTAGTATATAATCTTTAATTAAGAGATATACATATTTAGGAGAACAAGAATGAAGTTAGAAGATTTTACAGAACAGGAACAAAAACAGATTAAGAAAGGTCTTACTTTTTCAGTAATTAGTGATAAAGAGACTGCAGAAAGAATACTTTCATTAGTTCCAGAAGAATTAATGAAGAAGATTCCATTTTTTGTGAGAAAACATGCTAACACACGTACAGTAAAGAGAATTTCTGTCGAGTATCCAGAACTTTATGCAGCAGCTCAACAAGAAGGTGAATGGCCAGAAAAAGAAAAAGAAGAGCTACGTAAAGTTATTACAAATATTTTCCAAGAGAAAATGAATAAACACAGCATCAAGTAATATAGCAGTTGAGATAAGGTTATTTGAATAATAGATTGTATTTGTTTTGTTGTAAAATAGAAAGTGAATTTAATATTATTGAAGATGAACATATATAGTATTTTGTTCATCTTCTTTGTTTTAAATATTGAAACAGGTTGTTGCTTGCTCATTATTCGTAGATATAATATAATTAAATAGATAAAAAAATGATAAAATGGTATTTTATGAAAGTTAACAAGGAGAAAATTATGTCTAGTAAGAAAAAATATTCGATTAGGAAAGTATCAGTAGGAACTGCTAGTGTATTAATAGGAATTGCCGCAGGATCTCTTGGCACTGCATATGCACAAGAAGAAACTAATAATGTTGTTATAAGTAGTGAGGTTAGTCACAATGTTACAGAAGAACACATTAATAAACCTATTTTGGAAGAACTAAATAGAGTAGTTTCTTCACCTGAAGTTGCACCGAAACCAATAGGAGAAGAAGTACCACAGTCAGAAGGAGAATTACACAGAGAAAATAGAGATGCAAACCCTATTTTAGAAAATAAAATTGATTGGAATCTTATCAAAGAGAAAGAATATTTGAAGTATTCTCTGGAGAATATTATTGATGCAAAAGAAAAAGATAGACTAATTAGCAGTTTATGGTCTGCTAAAAATAATGATGATATTATAAGAATTAGAAAAGAATATGAAGAAATTAAGAAATCTGAAGAAAAACAGAGAGAATTAGAAAATAGAGTTAATTCTTTGAAAACAATAAATAATTTATATATGTCTAGTGATAAAACTGCAGAATTTGCAAAAGAAGTTTCATCAGCGAAAACTGATAAGGAATTAAATGAAATTGTAAATAAATATAAATTAGAAACATTGAAAAAAAATTACGATTATAGAAGTATACCTAAAGAAGAGATAGATTCTGCGAATTCTGTAGCTGAGTTAAATAATTTAAAAGATAAATATAGATTATCAACCTTAAAAGAGGAGTTAGTATCATTATTAAAACGAGAATCGTCTATTCGACATGATGAAAATACTGGAAGAGAAGTACCATTATTGTCTAAAGATAGAGTAGAAGTTTTATTGAAAGAGATTGAGAGTCTTAAAAGTGAAGAAAAAGCATCTGAATTAAGAAAAAGAGTAGAAGCTGAGCAGCAAATGGTTTATAAGAGAGAGGAAGTTATTGCTAGAATTAAAGGGAATTTAACAGATTTGACAGATGGACAACTTAAGCCTTTTGTGAACGAATTGGAAAAATATACAACTGAAGCTGATTTTAATAAGGTGCAAGATAAAATCGAAGCTGAGGATAAAAAATTAAGAGAAGAACGTATAAAAAAAGAACAAGCTAATATTTTGGATGTTTTAAATACGAAAGCTAAACTTAATGATTATGAGAAAGAAAAACTTAAACAAGAAATGGTAGAACTTTATAAGGAAGAGTATGAAGAAAAACCAGAAAGAGAACATGAAAAACCTACTAGTTATTATGGGGATCCTCTATTTATTAAATACAATCGCGTAGGAAAAAGTTATAGTGAATCTAGATTATTAGAAAATATTGAAAGAATAGAATTACTTAAAAATAATATAGATTTATCAGAAAAAACAAGAAAAATGTATATTGATATTATTTTACAAAATAAAAATCATCGTAATACTGATATTTTGATAGAATTTGAATCACTTATTGGTAAAATTAACAAATCTAATTTGATAGTTCACGATAAGGAATACCTAGTTACTAGAATTAAGAATTATATGAAGTATTTTGTAAATCCAAATTATTCGGATAAAAGCTCCTTTTTAGTTGAACAGAAGTCTACTTTTGAAAAACTTAAAAAGGTAGAGGATTCAACATTTTTATCAGATATACTGAGGGGGAAACTTAGAGAGAATCTTCTGAATGAAAATCTAGAAAGTATTTCAGAAGAAAATATAGAATATCTTAATAAGTTCTATCGTTTGGAAAATCAATTACTTAAAAATACTACTATTCCAAATAATGTACTGGGTGTATTGTTAAAAGATCATTTAGAAAAAGTTGAAAAGGAAGAAATATTACCTATTTTAAAAGATTTATCAAAAACAAGGGAATTATTGTCGATATCTAGAGCTTTTTCGAGTGATAGTAAACTAACTCAATTAACAACAAAGGTTGAGAGTTTGGAAAAATTATATTCGTATACTCGTATTCCAGAATACAAACTTATTACATTTAGAGATGAGATATTAGATGCCAATTCTTCGGTAATTGTAAGGAGTACACTTGCTACTGCTCGTGCTGTAGAGGAAACGTTAGAAATTCTTGGTTTTAATGGGAATTATCCAAAAGTAAAAGATCGTTTAGAAGAAAATTCAAGAAAAGACAACCCTAAAGAAGAAAAAGTTACTGATGATAAAAAAGAAAATAAAGAAGTAACTAAAGAGACTAATAAGAAGGAAACTCCAAAAGAAAACAAAGTTTCTGAGAACAAGAAAGAAAAGAACGAAGTAAAAGAAGATAAAAAAGAAACTCCTAAAGAGCAAGTTCTTCCTGGAAACAAGAAAGAAGATTCTAGCAAAGAGACTTCAAAAGCGATTCCAAGTAAACAAGAAGCAACTAATGATAAAAAACAAGAAACTCCGACAAATACTGCTAAGGTAGAAAACCATGTTTTATCAGCGAAACTTTCAGGACGTGATGTAGCTGTATTATTTGATAAAGATAAAATAAAAGCTGATAATGTTTTTGTAGGATCAATTAATGATGAAAATCTAAATAAAACTATTATCGAAAAATTAGGTAGTGAATATAAAGTTGTGGAAGTATTTGAAATTCATTTTGAAAAAGATGGGAAAAAGCTAGATAGTGATGCAGAACGTACAGTTAAAATGTCTGTTGTAAAAAATGATAATGCAGAACTAGAAGTGTATCATATTGCTGAAAATAATGAATTAGAAAAAGTTGAAAGTAGTTTTAGTGAAGGATCTATACAATTTAAAATAAATCATTTTAGTAAATTTACTATTCTAGAGAGAATCAGAGTGGGTGCTAAGGATTTAGAAAGTCGTGTTCAAATAGTGACACCGGTAAAAGCTGAATATAAGCCTGAGAACAAAAAAGAAGAGTCTGATAATAGTAATAAAACTAATAGTGATACAAAAGAAAATGAACAACTACCGAAAACTGGTTTAGAAACAGGGGAAACTGTTACTTTTGCGTTATTAGCTCTATGGGCTGCAATAGCAATTAGAAGGAAACAAAATCAATAAAATCTAAGAAATTATCATACTTAGATATAGAAAATAAACTCGAATTAGGAGCTTATCCTAGTTTCGAGTTTATTTTTGATTTGTAAATTTATGTCCATTATATTGAAAGATTCTCACCATCTTGTTTTCTAAAGGAGTTTGAACTTTAAAAAAGAAGTAGTGGTCTCTTTTATCTTTTGATTTATTAGCGGTTAATCTGAAAAAATTGCTATTGTTATTTACCATTAAACTTAAAATGTCATCTGTTAAAAATGTTAGAGGAACATTTAATGCGGAATATTTATAGAAATCTTTTTCAAATTGATCATAGTTACTGCTAAAATAATCGAATTGGACTTCGTGTTGATTAAGTTTATTCATAGTCTAATTCCTCTGCTAGTGAAACTTTTAGAATATTATTAATTGAAACTTGTAATATGTTTTGTTTAGTAGAAAAATAAATAGTATCTTTGCCGCAATCAACAACTTTCCCTAGATATGGTTCACGTTGATTGAGGGTATATAAATATGCTAGTCCTTTAAAGAAATATAGCTGATTTAGTAATAATCTTTTTTCATCTTTATCCATATTATTGGAAAAGTCTATGGTGTCACCTTGTGTATTGATTGCGGTAGTATGCTCTGAGATGAAAAATCCCATCCATTTTGCCATACCACGATCAGCATATTCTCTTGCGGATTTATAAGGGAGATAATTTCTGTTTATCATATTATTCCATCCATGCCGCCAGCATGTCCTCCTACTAATTTACTTCTTTCTTTAACACGTGAACCTTCCATCAACATACTCCCGTTTTGTATAGAGAGAAATCCATATTTATTACGAATACAATCTAGGGTTTTATCTATTTTTCTTTGTTTTTCAATAGCTTCAATATCATCGAATAGAGTGTATATTGTAAGATTATTATCTACTAAATTATCGTATCTTACTGCGATAGAACGCACAGCACCACCATCGTATTTATTTCTAAAAAGCTCTAAAACATAATCAGTTAGTTGCTTTGTGCTTTGAGTAGGATTAATCTTTTTAGATGCGTTAATAGATTTTTTATTTTCAATTCTACTGTAACTAATATGGATATGTACGGATTTTGCTTTTTTATTAATTCTTCTTAGTCTTATCGCGACTTGTTCAGCCATTTCAGATAAAACTAATTCTATTTGTGATTTTATTTTATAGTCTTTAGGAAGGACTTGGGAGTTACCTAAACCTTTTGATTTTGGTTTATAAGGTTTTGAGGGTTTACTTTCATCTATGCCGTTTGCATGAAACCATAGTTGAACTCCAATAATTCCAAATTCTTTTTTTAGTACATCAGGATTAGTGTTTGCTAAATCTTTAACAGAATATATTTTTAATTTATTCAATCTTTGTTCTGTTCTTTTTCCTATACCCCAAAAATCAGTAAGAGTTTGTATACTCCACACTTTTGTTTCAACATCTTCGTATGACCAATTTGCTCGCATAGTAGGAGTTTTCTTAGCTTCATTATCTAAAGCAAGTTTTGCTAGAAGTGGATTAGAATTGCTCATGCCCACAGTTGAATATACTCCTGTTTTTTTCCATATATCATGTTGAATTTTCGCACAAATTATGTCCAATTTTTCTTTTCTTGTTTTAGTAGAATTTTTTATGAAGTAATTAAGGGACTTAGTTAAATCGATAAAACCTTCATCAATCGAGTAGGGATGGATATCTTCGTCTGGAACATAATTTTTTAGTACGTTGAGTATTTGTATATTTTTCTCAATATATAGAGTCATTCTTGGGGGGACTATTAATGTTTTCTTAGCCCAAGATTCAATGTGTTTAATATATTCTGGAGTTATTTTAAGCCCTTGTCTTTTTGCATTATAAAATGAAAAACGTCGTGTATTGATATCAAAAGGTAGATCGTAACTTCTTCCAACATTATTTTTTCCGAAAACTTCTTTAAATATAGGAGAGCTGGCTAAGATTAGACCATTAGAATTATCACTTCTACTCATTACACAAAGTGAGGTAGTTAGCGGATTAAGGCCACGTTCTACACATTCGACACTAGCGTAAAAAGATTTCATGTCTATAAATGCTATGTCAGAATGAGGTTCTAATGTGTAGTCAATTATTCCCATGGATTTACACCTCTGTTATAGGTTTAAACGAATCTGTGACTATTCCTACAATATGTACTTCTTCTATAGGAGCTATTATGTCTTTGTAACTATCGTTGATAGAAACTAAGCGAACAATATTGCCCTCCAAATAAACTTTTTTTATGTATGTTTCTTCATTGTAGACTACAGCGTAAACTAATCCGTCAAAATCATATCCAGTTTTCTTAATTAGGGCGACATCTCCGCTATGATATTTAGGTTCCATAGAATCCCCATCAATCCATGAAGCTATATCATAAGGGATATCTTTATCAAAATAAACTGTATCAAAATCGTAGTTTTCATAGTAGAAATTTCCTAGTCCAGCAGATAATTTTGCGTGAACTTGATATTTATACAATTGAGAAATATATAGTTCGTTTGCTATAGTCAAAAGTTTCTTTTGATTTATATCGTTTAACTGTAGATATTTATTAACTATTTCGTATTCTGATTTAAAATAGGTAGTTTCTACATTGAAATAAAGAGCTAGTTCTTTTAAATTTTTTTTATTAGGAACATATTTACCTTTTTCCCAACTATTATAGGCAGCACGAGTAACACCAAGATATTCAGCTACTGCAGTTTGAGAAACTTTTCTTTTAGTACGCAAAGATTTTAATCTATTATTGCAAAACATAACTACCTCCGTTTATAATATTTGTAAAGTTATAACTTTACAAATATTATAAATTAAAAAATAGAATTTGTCAAAGTATAAAAAGTATAAATAAAAAGAATTGGCTCAGAAATTTTTATTTCTGGCCAATTCTAGATAATTGATTAGCATTAAATATTATTTGATTACATATTCATATTAACACGGTGCCATTCATTTATAACATATGAAAGTTGTCCAACCTGGTTTAAACCAACAAGATTAATTTCTTGGGTAGCGGGAGTTGTTCCACCTAAACCAGCCGTATATAGAGCAATAATATAAGGAGTTTTTTCATAAACTATTGCATCAACGTTTAGTGCATCATTAACATAACCTGGTTTTTGCTCAATTTTTAGATTTGGTAAATAGCGTTTGTAGTATTCACCTGGGAAAGACTCTCCGATATATTGACGGATATCTTTATATTTCTCTTTATTATCCCATAGATGTTGAAGTACTTGGATATAGTAGTTAGTTGTAGTTTTGTTATCGGTACTAAAAGTCTTAGGTTCTCCCTTAGATTCACCATATCTATTATACATATCATATACTTTGCTTACTCCACCGATACGATCTCCAAGGGCGTATGCTGGAGTATTTTCTGAATAAACTAATGAGTAATATTGCATTTGAGGAATAGTCATGGCTCCGTTAAAAACTCTGACATATGTATCGTGTTCTCCGATATACTCATATTCTGTTTTAGTGATGTCGTAGCGTTCGGTCATTGATAAGTTGTATTTGTCAAAATCATCAATGATTATCATATTAAGTGGAAGTTTATAAGTTGAGCCTGCAGTCATCGGTTGAGTCTCATTCATCTCTATTAACTCACCGGTATTTAGATTTTTATATGAGAAAGCTATTTGAGAATTTTTAATTCCATTTTCTTTTAGATAGGCTTGGACAACTTCAGGTAGAGTCATGTTTGCATAATCGAAATATAATCCTAATGACTTCATAGTTGCAGCATCAGCAGCCATTGTAGCTTGTTTTTCTTCGATAGATTTAACTTTTTTTTCTGGTTCTTTTGCTTTGTCTTTATTATCATTTTGTTCAGCATTAGCTTGTTCGTTTGTATTATCTGTTTTATTAGCATGCCAATAAGATGTTATATTATTTAAATTTACAATATGCTTTTTATTTAAATAATAAAGAGCAGCTATGGATACTAAAAATAGAGAAGATAATAATATTATAATTTTTTTAATTTTTGACATAGATTCCTTCGACATAAATTCTCCTGTTTATATTTATTTCGTTAACTTAATAATTATAAATTATAGCATGCGAAATTTCAAGTAATATCTAAGGGGGATTAGGGTGGATTTTTAAAAATTAAATGTAGTCAAATTTGATGAAGTTATAGAAAAAGAGTAATAAATTATAGCATAATATTAATGTTAAAATAGTTAACAGAAACACATTAATTTTAAAGTTTTGAGGAGATATTAGTGGATTGTGGTCACGTGGAAATTCGAAATGAATTTTATAGAGTTTAAGAGAAAGAGAGAATTTTATTTTACTATCCATATGTATTAAATTATGGTATTATTATAGGAATTATAAAGTAAGTAATTTCATAGGAGATCAAATGACAAAAAGAAGACAGGTAAACTTAGTTATATTTTTTATTGGAATATTTATCTTAATGGCTAGTGGGTATAATAGTTTCTTAAAACCTCTAGATAATGCAATTATTAATTTTATTCAAGGCTTAGAGAATCCAATACTTACTAGTATATATTTAAATACGACCAATATAGCAGATATGAAACAAAGTGCAATAATAACAGTTGTGATAGTTATAATATTATTCGCAAGAAAGTTTAAAAGAGAGGCTTTATTTTTAACTCTTACAATGGGAACATGTGGTATAGTGATGGTTTATATTAAAACAATATTTAATCGTCCACGCCCGAATATACATCGATTAGTAGAGTTGAATAGTTTAAGTTTTCCTAGTGGACATTCAACTTCAGCCACAATATTATATTTATCGCTAGCCTTAATATCCATAAAATTGATGAAGAAAACTACATATACTCCAATTCTTGTAGCTACAGCTGGAATTTTATTTATAGTAAGCTCTAGAATTTATTTAGGAGTTCACTATCCAACTGATACGATAGCAGGGATGTCCTTAGGAAGTGCAATAGTGCTAATTTACAATCTAATTTATTATAGTAGGACGTAAGGAGAAAGAGTATGAAGAGAATCTTATTGATAACAGGCTCATTTGGGAATGGGCATCTACAAGTTTCAAAAAACGTTAGAGAAATATTTGAGAAGTACTATGGTGATAAAGTGACAGTAATAGAGTCTGATTTATTTTTACAAGCACATCCGAATTTAACGCCTGTTTTGAAAAAGTTGTATCTATATAGCTTTTCGTATTTTAGAGATATCTATGGCTATTTATATTATGCTGGTAGGAATCAAAGTGACATCTCTATCTACAGGTATTTTAGTTATGAGTATTTAAAAAAATTAGTGAAAGAAGTTAAACCAGATATTATTGTATCTACATTTCCTACACCAGCATTATCACTGTTAAAAAATAAAAAGATACCAATAGTAAATATAATAACAGATTATCATTTTCATAAAAGTTGGATAACAAAAGGAGCGTTTCGATACTATGTTGCGACTAATGATACTGAAAAAGAGTTGTTGAAATTGGGTGTAGAAAAAAACAAGATTAAAAAATTTGGTATACCGATTGCAGAAAAATTTGATGCTACTCTTGATGTTGATAAATGGTTAAAAGATAACGGTCTAAGTACTACAAAAAATACAGTTTTATTATCTGCCGGAGCTTTCGGGGTATCTACTGACTTTGCAATGCTTATCGAGCAATTGAAAAAGAAAAGTAACGATGTTCAAGTAGTAGTAATTTGTGGTAAGAATAAGAAGTTGAAAAACGAGTTAGAGTATAAATACAGTAGAGATAACGATGTTAAGATTTTCGGATATACAGAGAATATGTATGAGTGGATGAAATCTTCTAGTGTACTTATAACAAAGGCTGGGGGAGTAACTATATCTGAAGCGTTAGCTAGTAATATTCCATTAATTCTTTTTAATCCAGTTCCTGGTCAGGAGATGGAGAACGCCAGATACTTCAAGAAACATAACATGGCCAAAATTGCTAAAAACCAAGAAGAAGTATTAAAATATATAGAACAATTATTATCGAAAGACAATATTGAAAAAATGAAGTTCAATATGTTAGGAAATTATTTACCAAAAGCTAGTTATAATATATGTGAAGATATAATGAGTTATTTAGACTCAATTTAAAACCTTATTTCAGATAATTATAAATATTTAGATACCGATTTGAGAGTTAGTTAAAATCTAATTTTTAAGTCGGTATTTTTTAAAATAATGTTTTACTCAGATAAAGTTTATAGAAAATCACTGTATATGCTATAATATCATATAGAGGTGTTAATATATGAAAAAAATTTCGTATGAGGACTTTAGTGAACGATTAAAACACGGGGAAAAGAATTTTAATGACTTGATTTTTGAAGATATGAATTTAAGAGGGTTTAACTTATCGAGATTAGATTTTTCTTCTTCAAATTTTATCAATGTAGATTTTAGTAATGTAGATTTTACAGATAGTAATCTAGAAAATTGTCTTTTAGATGATTGTAATATGGACAATGCTATTTTTATTAATTCGAATCTAAAAAAAGCATCGATGAGAAGGGTGAATTTGCAAAATGCTAATATTAAGGGTGCCAAGTTATATGCAGCTGTTTTAGAAGGTGCAAATTTAAAAAATATTACTTTTGATAATAAAACGGAGTATTTTAAATTGTACTGTCCTGAGCAAGGAGCGTTTATTGCTTATAAAAAAGGCCTTAATAATAGAATTATAAAACTTTTGATAACAAGTGATTCAAAAAGAGTATCTTCAACTAGAAACTGTTGCAGATGTGATAAGGCTAAGGTATTAGAAATAAAAAATTTTGAAGGTACTATTTTTTATGACGAAGCATGGTCAACTGTTGCTGAGGACTTTTGTTATAAACTTGGAGAGTGGGTTTATGCAGGAAATTTCAATGAAGATCGATGGTATGATTCAACTGGAGGTATTCATTTTTGGATGACAGAAGAAGAGGCAAAAAAATATTAAAAATAAAAGATGTAGGAGATAAAAGTGAGAATAGCTTTACTTTGTAGATATGATGGTAGCAATTACCATGGATTTCAAATACAACCAAATAATAATACAATTCAAGAAGAAATTGAGAAGAGTTTAAAGAAAATTAATAAAAAAGATGTGCGACTTTATATGAGTGGAAGAACGGACAGTGGTGTTCATGCCTATGGGCAAGTGTTGCATTTTGATACTGATTTAAATATTCCAGATGTTGCCTGGGTTAAGGCTTTAAATGCTACTATTCCAAAAGATATTAGAATAGTAGGAGCAACGACAGTTTCAGAGGATTTCCATGTTAGATATAATAGTACACAAAAAACATATTATTATAAATTATATATTGGAAGAGAAGTTGATCCATTTTTATTAAATTATGTAGGTAAACATAGTTTTGATTTTAATTTTGAAAAGGCTCAAGAAGCACTGAAATATTTTATAGGAGAACATGATTTTTCATCATTTTGTTCGAAAAACTCTAGTGTTGAGGATAAGGTTAGGACGATATATAGTTTAACTATGGAAAAAGATCCGATTAACCCTAACATTGTAAACTTTGAAATTACAGGGAATGGTTTCTTATATAATATGGTTAGGATAATTATTGGAACTATACAAAATGTAGCTTCTGGTAAGTATGAAGCGGACTATATAAAAGAAATATTAGATAAAAAAGAACGTCAATTTGCTGGTCCTAAAGCAGATGCTGCAGGATTATACTTAAAAGAGGTAGTATATGATGACGATGAAGTAAATGAGTTTATTAAAAATAGTTTACAGAGTTATTGTAATAAATAATTTATATTAATATATTTAAGGATGAACTCTTGTTTAGATTGAGAAAAATCGGGATATTTGATATAATAAAAAGATATTCTATAGAAATTAGGTAATAAAATGATAAAATTTGAAGATGTTTTTTTTCAGTATTCTAGTTCTAAAAAGACTGTATTATCAAATATAAATTTAGAAATAAAAGAAGGGTATTGGTTAAGTGTCTTAGGAAAAAATGGAAGTGGAAAATCAACGTTAATGAAGTTGATTTATGGTCAAAATCTAGCAACTTCTGGGAAGGTCCTATTTAATAATAAAGAATACAGTAAAGAAATTTATGACGATATAAAAAATAAAATAGCTATAGTATTTCAAAATCCTGACAACCAATTTGTAGGTTCTACTGTAGAAGAAGACATTGCTTTTGGTCTTGAAAATAGGAATGTACCACAAGAAGATATGGATAAAATAATAGATGAGGTTTTAGAGATTGTAGATATGAGTGGCTATAGAAAATATGAGCCATCATCACTGTCAGGAGGACAAAAACAAAGGGTTGCGATAGCATCTTCTCTTGCTTTAAATCCTGAGATTTTAATACTCGATGAGGCGACTAGTATGCTTGATCCGAAGGCAAGAAAGTCCATTTTAGGGTATATAAAAAAAATTAATAGAGAAAAAGGAATAACTATAATATCAATTACTCATGATGCAGAAGAGAGTATTTATTCGGATGACATTGTTATATTAGAGGGTGGAGAAATAGTTTATCATGGAGACTACACTACACTATATTCTGATACGACAATACTGGAAAAATATAGTTTAGAAGTTCCTTTTGTAGAAAGAGTAAAAAAAGATCTAAATAATTACCTAAATCAAGATATATTTGAAATAGAAGAAGATGAGGAGAGTGTAGTGAAAAAAATATGCAAATTAGTTTAAAAAATGTAAGCTATACTTATAATTATAAAACCCCTTATGCAAGAGAAGTGTTGAAAGATATTAACTTGAACGTAGAAGAAGGAAGTTATACAGTTATAATAGGTAAGACTGGGAGTGGAAAATCTACTCTTATAGAGCATATTAATGGTTTATTGTTACCTACACATGGAGAAGTATTGGTAAATAATGTACTAATTACTAATCCGAAAAGTAAAAAAGAAAAGCGCGAACTAGCTAAAAAATTAAAATTATTAAGACAAGATGTTGCCGTATTATTCCAATTTTCTGAGCAACAATTATTTGAAACAAGTGTATTAAAAGATATTATCTTTGCACCGCTAAACTACGGTATATCAGAAGAAAGAGCCATTTCTAAAGCTAAAGAATTAATAAAGTTAGTCGGATTAGATGAGAGTCACCTGGATAAATCACCATTTGAACTTTCTGGTGGAGAGATGAGAAAAGTCGCCCTATGTGGAGTGCTTGCTCTCGAACCGAAAGTATTGATATTAGATGAGCCAACAGTAGCTTTAGATTATAAAAGTCGTGAAGAAATCATGACCATGGTCAAAAAACTTAAAGACGAACTTAATATGACAATAGTTCTTATATCTCATAATATGAACTACGTATTAGAGTATGCAGATAAAGTTTTTGTTTTAAAAAATGGAAAAATTAATTTTGAAGGAACGGTGGAGGAACTTTTTGCTGATGAAAAACTGCTTAAAGAAAATTCACTGGAACAACCAGAATTACTAAAATTTTATAATAAGCTGCAAGAAAATAATATTAAGCTAGATGTATTTCCTAGGAAATACGAAGATTTAATAGATGCTTTAAAAAATAAGATAGGAAGTAGTGTAAATGAATAATTCATTAATAAGTAAATATATTCCATTGAATACAATTATTCATAATCTAGATCCTAGAGCGAAAATATTTTTTGTGATTTTGTACTTAATAGATGTCTTTATTGCTTATAATGTTCTAGAGTTTTCTATCTTATTTTTAATGTTGATAATAATAGTTATATTATCAAAAACAAGTCCGGCATTTTTAATAAATAGTGTAAAGGCAATTAGTATATTAATTATATTTACTTCTTTTATTCATCTTGTTTTTAATAAAAAAGGTGAAGTATTGTTAGAGGTGTTGGGCTGGAAGATTTATAGTGGAGCACTTTTTGGAATAGCATTGATAACTGTTAGATTTATCTTAGTCGTTATGATAATGGTAGTTTTTATGTCTACTACTTCACCAACTGAGATAACAAATGCTATAGAAAAGAGTCTTGGATTTTTACAGAAAGTAGGAATTCCAATTTCAACTTTTGCATTAGTATTATCAATTTCACTAAGATTTATTCCAACTATATTAGAAGAAGCTAATAGAATAATAAATGCACAGGTTTCTCGTGGTTCAGATTTTAATGAGGGGAATCTAGCGCAGAAAATAAGAAAGTTTATTCCAATCTTAATCCCCTTATTTATAGCTACTCTAAAAAGAGCTGATGAACTTGCTACTGCAATGGAAGTAAGAGGGTATTCTACAACTGGAATAAGAAGTAAGTATAAAGTATTAAAATATAGTAATCTAGATTATTTAAGTTATATATTAATAATAGTCATTACAATATTAATAATACTGTAGTGTTAAATTAAAGAAAGGAGATAGGATGGAAACAGAAATAATTAATATTTCTAAAAGTGAAAATAAAGAAGAAATATATAGTAAATTAACTACATATTATAAAAAAGGGAAGTTAGTAGCTATTCCAACAGAAACGGTATATGGACTTAGTGCTAATGCTATGGACGATGAAGCTGTAAGTAAAATATATGAAGCTAAAGGACGTCCTAGTGACAATCCATTAATTGTTCATTTTTATGAAATGAACCAATTGGATAGCATAGTCGACTATAACGATGAAAATGTAAAAAAACTAATAAATAATTTTTGGCCAGGACCTATGACGTTAATTTTAAATGCTAAAGATAACAATGGCGTTTCTAAAAAGGTTACTGCAGGATTAAATACATTAGCTGTTAGGATGCCTTCTAATATTACTGCTCGAGAAATATTAAAGGAAACTGAAGTTTTATTAGCAGCACCAAGTGCTAATACAAGTGGTAAACCATCTCCAACAAAATTTGAACATGTTTACCATGATTTGAACGGGAAAATTGATGTAATAATCGAAGATGAGCAATCTGATATTGGTTTGGAAAGTACAGTTATTGATTGTACGAGATATCCTCTTGTTATTGCACGTCCTGGAGAAATTACAAAAGAAGATATAGAAGGTGTACTAGGAGAAGGTAGTGTAAAATATAATGAAGAAATATTAACAAAAAATGAGACTCCTATCGCTCCTGGAATGAAATATAGACATTATTCTCCAGAAGCAGAATTAGTGTTGTTTAATGATTCATTTGAGAAATTAATAAGTATTTTAAAAGAAAGAGATAAAAAAACTGGCTTTATTACATATAACGAAATGGAATCAGAAGTTGACTTTTTAAATGTTTCTGTAAAATATTTAGCGGATAATGAGAAAAGTGTTGAACAATCTAATAAAAATTTATATAATATTCTAAGGGAGTTTGATGAAGAAGAGGTAGAAGAGATTTTCATACTACCGATTGAAGAGACGAAAGAGAATAAGGCTTTATTAAATAGACTTAATAAAGCTATAAGTAAAAAATAAAATAGGAGATTTGTAATGAAAAAGTTATACGTAGTTATACCTTGTTACAATGAAGAAGAGGTATTAAACGAAACCGCAAAAAGATTAGAAGTTAAAATGAATTCTATGATAGAAGAAGATTTAATTTCAAAAGATAGCCGTGTTGTTTTAGTGAACGATGGTTCAAAAGATAAAACATGGAAGATGATAGAAGAACTTCATAAAAAAAATCCATTATTCAGTGGTATTAACTTAAGTAGAAATAGAGGTCACCAAAATGCTCTATTAGCAGGACTTATGACTGTTAAGGATCATTGTGATGTAAGTATTTCAATGGATGCTGATTTACAAGATGATATTAACGCTATGGATGAAATGATGAAAAAATACCTTGAAGGTGCTGATGTAGTTTACGGTGTTCGTTCAGCAAGAACTACAGATACATTCTTTAAACGTTTCACAGCAGAGGCATTCTATAAAGTAATGGAAAAACTAGGAGCTAATACAGTATTCAACCATGCAGACTATCGTTTAATGAGTAAACGTGCATTAGAAGGATTAGCTCAATTTAAAGAAGTAAACTTATTCCTACGTGGTATTGTTCCTATGATAGGATATCCAAGTGATATTGTAACATACGAACGTGCGGAAAGATTTGCTGGAGAAAGTAAATATCCATTATCTAAGATGTTAGCATTTGCTTTTGAAGGAATTACTTCTTTATCTGTAAAATTAATTAGATTTATTACTATAGGTGGAGCATTAATGATATTTATTGCTGCGATAGTATTTTTCTACACTTTATATAGTTATTTTGCAGGGTTTGCAAGACCAGGGTGGTCAAGCTTAATGATATCAATGTGGTTCATTGGCGGAATGATTATGATCTCATTAGGTATTGTAGGTGAATATGTAGGTAAAATCTACTTAGAAACAAAAGGACGCCCAAGATTCATTGTTGAACAATTCTTAAACGAAGAAAAAAACGAAGAGGAATAATTGGCAATGAATAAGGAAATATTAAATAAATTTTCTAACTTTTTAGTAAAAGTCATAGCTGTGATTTTTATGGTGCTTATGGGGATTAATTCACTATTAGTATTAACAAAAACAGCGATATTTCCGAAAGATTATCAAGAAACTTTATATTATGAAAATGATAGTGCTATACTAAATATTATATTTCTTATAATATTTAGTATAGTTATCTTAATATTAGCAAGATATTTGAAAAAAATAATAAGTGTTCAAAGATTAGTTTTAGTTGTAATGATTTACACATTTATTATTAGTATATTATTTGCGATATTGAGACGTGATTATGTGCAATTTGATCCATTTAACGTAATAGATCAAGCTAACAATTTCATAAGAGAAAACTATAGTGGTCTTGATAAAGGAAATAACTATTTATATATATATTCACACCAAATTACAACAGTATTTCTTTTCCAAATAATACTGTCATTATTTGGTAGAGCAACATTTATTTTATATATAATGCAAAGTTTTTCGATAAGTTATATAATTTTTATGTTATATAAAATATCTAATATAATGTTTGATGATGAAGATACAAACTATTTAGTTGTAATTCTTAGTGGACTATGTTTTCCGTTAATATTTTATGTTGCATTTGTCTACGGATTGTTACCAGGTATGTTTTTAACATTAGTCGCTTATTATTATTTTATAAAGTATATTAAGTATAAAAAATGGTATACGTTGGTAATAAGTGCTTTAAGCATTAATATTGCAATTCTATTTATAGGTAATAACTTAATACATATGCTAGCAATATTCTCAGCAGCCATAATTTATCTTATTAGAGTTAGAGATAAAAAGGTAATAGCTTTTATAGTCAGCTGTTTATTTTTAATGAGTGCATCTAAGAGTCTAATTTATAATTATTATGAAGTTAAGAGTCAAAAGACAATCGCTGAGGGTGTTCCGAAAATTACATGGATAGCGATGGGGATGCAAGAAGGAGATCGTGAAGCAGGTTGGTGGAATAGATTCAATTATGACATAATGCCAGAAGAAGATTATGATGCAAAACGTATAACTGATATTTCAAAAGATTCTATAAAACAAAGAGTAGAGGTATTTAAGAAAAATCCTAGCTATGCTGTAGATTTTTATCAAAGAAAGTATGAAAATCAATTTATAGAACCAACATTCCAAAGTTTATTGGTCACAGCACCTCAAAGAAACTTCGATAATGAAACTAAGTTAGAGAAAGTAAAAGACTTTTTTATAAAACAAATTTACTTTGATGGAACTCATGATGTAATTTCATTTATTATGAAGGTATTTCAAGTATTTGTGTATGTATTTTCTGTAGTTTTTGCAGTGAATGTTTATAAAAAGAAAAAAGAAATACTAACGATAATCCCGGTTGCATTTATTGGTGGAACATTATTTCATATGATTTGGGAAGCGAAAAGTAGATATGTATTCCCGTATTTCGTATTTTTAATTCCACTTGCTGCATATGGATTAATAATTGTGCGAAATAAAATAACTGAGTATAGAAAAAATAAAGAGGAAAAAGATGAAAAAGGTAATATATAAAGCTTTTGTCATAACATTATTGGGACTAGCTGTATCTACTCCAACGATAAAAGCTAATGATGTTTATGTACCCTTTGGAGAAAAGAAATTTACAGAAATTGAAAATAGTCAAAAAATAGATTTCGATGATCTTAATCTTAAAGAAGCGTTACTAGAATATTATAAGTTTCATATTAATAAAGATTATAAAGGTGAAGAAGTAACGATAGGAATGATGGAACAATTTACAAGTCTATCATTACCTTGGAAAAATATTTTTTCTCTAAAAGGTTTAGAATATGCTGTTAATTTGAAAAATTTAAATCTATCAAATAACTTTATTGAAGATATTACACCTTTAGAAAAACTAGTAGAATTGGAAGATTTAAATTTAACAAATAATAAAATAAAAGATCCAAAGAGTTTAGCGAAATTAACTAAATTAAGACAATTAGTGCTTAGAAAAAATCTAATGAATAACTTAGATTTTTTAAATGATTTAAAAGTAGAATCATTAGATGTTTCGATGAATAGTGTTTTAAAAGATTATATTCCAAATAATTTGAAACTTGAAAATCTAAGGAGTCTAAATATTTCTGGTATAGGTTTAGATAATATATCGTTTTTAAAAAATGCTACAAAACTAGAGAGCCTAGTGGCTGAAGAAAATGCTATTAAGGATATAACACCATTAACTGAATTAAAATCATTAAGAATATTGTATTTAGATAGAAACAGTATTAGTGATATTTCTGCACTTAAAGATTTATCAAGTCTAGAAGAGTTACTATTATATAAAAACAATATTGAAAATATAGATGCGTTGAAAGATAAAAAGTATTTATATCGATTGATGCTGAATGAAAATATAGGTCTGAGAAATATAGATGCGTTAAAAGATGTACCAAATATTTCTAGTGTAGATATATCTGATACAGCTGTGACTGATATTTCAGCATTAAAGGATGCAAAATATCTTTATTATATAGCTTTAAAAAATACTAAAGTTAGTGAAACTGATATAACTACATTCGAAAAAAATAACTTAGAAGTTAAAAAATCTAATAACATAGATAAGAAACTAGAGGTAGTAAAAACAGAAGCTGCGAAATATTTCAGTGTAAAAAATTATATTTTTATGTTGCTAATATTAATTTTTACTTTTAGTGGTATAAGAAGTTATTGGAAAAAAAATAAATAAAATGAAAAAGATAGATGAGTTTCCCCTTGAAATTCATCTATCTTTGTGCTAGAATTACATTAATGAAATAAATCAACGTATACTTAGGACAAGATATATATTTAACTTATTTAAGAGAGGGTATGGTGCTGAAAATACCTATAAGCAATATATGTTACTACCTAGCTAATAGTATTAACATAGTTAGTGAGCTATATTCACAAAGAGGAAGTAAGATTACTTCGAATTTGGGTGGTACCACGGAAAGATTCGTCCCTTCTTTAGTTTCGGCTAGAGAAGGGGCTTTTTTAATTTCTAAGTAAGTTAGACTAAGTATATAAAAAAGAAGGAGACCTTAATATGGCTAAATTAGTTTTTCTAGATGGAAATGTAAGAGAATATGATAATAAAACACCTTTAGAAATTGCAGAAAGTATTAGCGTAAGTCTTAAGAAAAAAGTTATTTCTGCAAAATTAGATGAGGATTATATCGAAGTTAACAAACCAATAACAAAAGATGGTCACTTAAAACTTATCGTTGCAGATGATGAAGATAAAGACAGCTTATATGTATTACGCCACACTTGTGCACACGTATTAGCACAAGCATTAAGAAGATTATATGGTAAAGATGTACACTTCGGTGTTGGTCCAGCTATCGATGGTGGGTTCTACTATGATTTTGACGCTGAATACAAAGTGTCAGAAGAAGACTTCAAAGCAATCGAAAAAGAAGTTAAGAAAATTATAAGCGAAAACTATGCAATTGAAGGTCGTGAAGTAAGTAAGGAAGAAGCTTTAGAAATCTTTAAAGAAGATCCATATAAAGTAGAATTAATTAATGATCTTCCAGCTGATGAAGTTATCACAGTTTACACACAAGGAGACTTCACTGATCTTTGTCGTGGTGGACACTTAAGTGCAACTTCAAAAATTAAAGAGTTTAAATTATTATCTGTAGCTGGTGCATACTGGAGAGGTAATAGTGATAATAAAATGTTACAACGTATTTATGGAACAGCTTACTTCACTAAAGATCATATGGAGCAACACTTAGTGAGATTACAAGAAGCACGTGAACGTGATCACAGAAAACTAGGTAAAGAACTAGGAATCTTCACAACAAGTCAAAAAGTTGGTGCTGGATTACCATTATGGTTACCAAATGGTGCTACTATCCGTCGTACAATCGAAAGATATATCGTTGACAAAGAAGTTGAATTAGGATATGACCACGTTTATACTCCAATTATGGGATCTAAAGATTTATATATTACAAGTGGACACTGGGAACACTACCAAGAAGACATGTTCCCACCAATGGAGTTGGACCACGAAACAATGGTACTTCGTCCAATGAACTGTCCTCACCACATGATGATTTATAAAAATGAACGTCACTCATACCGTGAACTTCCAATTCGTATTGCTGAACTTGGAATGATGCACCGTTATGAAGCAAGTGGAGCAGTAAGTGGATTACAACGTGTGCGTGGTATGACTCTAAATGATGCTCACATTTTTGTACGTCCAGATCAACTTAAAGATGAATTCAAACTTACAGTAGGACTTATCGAAGAAGCATACAAAGATTTGGGTATTAAAAACTTCAGTTACCGTCTATCTTACAGAGATCCAGAAAACACTGAAAAATATTTCGACGATGATGCAATGTGGAACAATGCTCAACAAATGTTAAAAGAAACTGCCGATGAATTAGGTTTAGATTATGTTGAAGCTGAAGGAGAAGCAGCATTCTACGGACCAAAACTTGACGTTCAAGTAGAAACAGCAATCGGAAAACAAGAAACATTATCTACAATTCAATTAGACTTCTTATTACCAGAAAGATTCGAACTAGAATACATTGGTGAAGATGGAAAAGCTCACCGTCCAGTAGTTATCCACCGTGGTATTGTATCAACAATGGAAAGAATGGTTGCCTTCTTATTAGAAGAGTACAAAGGGGACTTACCAACATGGTTATCACCAAACCAAGTACGTATCATTCCAGTAAACAATGATTACCACTATGACTATTCTAAAGAAATCATGCAAGAACTTAAAAAAGCTGGTGTTAAAGTAGCTATCGATGATAGAGACGAAAAATTAGGATATAAAATTCGTGAAGCAGCAAGCAAAAAAATTCCATATACTTTAGTAATTGGAGATAAAGAAGTTGAAAACAGAAATGTTAACGTAAGAACATTTGGTTCACACGATCAAAAAGAAGAAAGCTTTGCTGAATTTAAAGAAAATATCTTAAGAGAAATTAACGAAAGATTAATCGAGAAAAACGCATAGTAAAATAAAAAGAGAAGGGGTGTAAGTTCATCCCTTCTCATAATAAGGAGAGATAGGATGTTAACTCAATTAACAAAAAATGTAAAAAAAGGTCAAGTTAGAGTGAAAATTAAAACTACTCATGGTGATATGACGTTCAAATTATTTGAAAAAGATATTCCAAAAGCAGTAGAGAACTTTTTAACTCATGCAAAAAATGGGTACTATAAAGGTATTATTTTCCACCGTGTGATTAAAGACTTTATGATTCAAGGTGGAGATCCAACTGGAACAGGTATGGGAGGAGAATCAATTTGGGGACGTAGCTTCGAAGATGAATTCTCAATGGATTATTTCCACTTCTATGGTGCGTTAAGTATGGCGAATGCTGGACCAAACACAAATGGAAGCCAGTTCTTTATAGTTCAAAATTCTCATGTAGATGCTAGAACTTTACAAGCACTTGAACAAGGTGGCTGGCCAAAAGAGGCTGTTGAAGGTTATGCTAAACTAGGAGGAACTCCTCACTTAGATCACCGTCACACAGTGTTTGGACAACTTATTGCTGGTGCGAAAACTTTAGAAAAAATTGCAGCTGTGAAAACTGGAGCTCAAGATAAACCAGTTGAAGAAGTTGTAATACTTGATGTAGAAGTTAAATAATTATAAAACGCAAGGTTAATAGATTTAATCTTGCGTTTTTATATATTGTAGTAGAAAAAATCATTATATAATTTTAGAATTTAGATAATGAAAATTAATATAAACTAAAGAACAGAGGAAACTTTTTTCCAATAATAAAATATTATTAATTATTTTAAATTTCTTCTCGAAAAAAATAAAAAAAAACACTTTCAAATTGACTATTCATGTGATATAATTATGAAAGTTTGAATATAAAAAAAGGAGAAAAAGAATGGCAGAAAAAACAAGAGTAAAACCAATTCTTGATGTTCATGAAAAGCCTAACTTAGCTCTATGGGTAACGTTAAGCTTACAACACTTATTCGCAATGTTTGGAGCGACGGTGTTAGTACCAATTTTAACAGGATTACCAGCAAGTACAGCTTTAACAACATCAGGTATTGGAACACTTACGTATTTATTAATAACTAGAGGTGAAATTCCTGCATATTTAGGATCTTCATTTGCCTTTATTAATCCGATTATTGTATTATCAACAACACACAATGTTGAAACAGCAATGCTTGGTGCATTTTTAGCCAGCTTAGTTTATGGAGTTGTAGCAATGTTAATTTACAAATTTGGTGTAAATTGGTTGCTTAAACTTTTACCACCGGTAGTAGTTGGACCTATTATCATTGTTATTGGACTTGGAATTGCTCCTACAGCGATAAACATGGCTATGTATAAAACAGTAGATGGCGCAAAAGTTTACGATTTAAAATACTTCTTAGTAGCGCTTATCACATTAGCGGCAACAATCTTCTGTTGCGTTGCTTTAAGAGGATTTGCTAAACAAATTCCAGTACTATTAGGAATTGTTTTTGGATATATTGTTGCTGTGATTGCAGGATTAGTTGATTTCCAACCAGTTATTGATGCACCTTGGTTTAGTTTACCGAAGTTCACAATTCCATTTGTGACATATACACCACATTGGAATGTAGCAGCATTAGCGATGGTACCTATTGCTATAGTTACTATTAACGAACACATTGGTCACCAAATGGTATTATCTGAAGTTGTAGGAAGAAACTTCCTAAAAGATCCAGGTCTACATCGTTCAATTTTAGCTGATGGAACAGCGATGATGTTCGCATCACTTTTAGGTGGGCCACCAAGTACAACATATGGTGAAAACATTGGGGTTCTTGCTATTACACGTATCTTCTCTGTATTCGTATTAGGAGGAGCAGCGGTATTCGCACTTATCTTAAGTTTTGTAGGTAAGTTCTCAGCTCTAATCTCTACGATTCCATCACCAGTTATGGGTGGTGTATCGATTTTACTATTCGGTATAATCGCTTCAAGTGGACTTAGAATGTTAGTAGATGAAAAAGTAGACCTAAGTATCAACAGAAACTTAGTAATTTCATCAGTAATCATCGTTTTAGGTGTAGGTGGAGCAATGCTTAAATTCGAAAGCATTAACTTCGAACTTCCAGCGATGGCACTTGCAGCAATCAGCGGTGTGCTATTAAATGCATTCTTACCAAAAGAAGATAAAAAATAAATATAATTTGAAAGTGGTAGTCAACAATAGTTTGACTACCACTTTTATATTTGATATAATTTACTAGGTATAATATTAGTAGAAATACTAAAACTACAAGAAGAAATAAAATTTAAGGAGAATGAAATTGAAAAAACTATCAGCAATTTTATTAGGTTTGCTTGGTGTAGTTACTCTTTCAGGGTGTTCACAAAATGATCGTTCTGGAACTTTTTACGAAGTTTTCGTAAAACCTATGGACTTATCACTGAGTAAAATACATGAATACACAGGAAGTTGGGGTTGGTCAATAGTTATTATTACTTTAGTAATCAGACTATTAGTTCTACCTTTCATGTTAAATAACTATAAGGTACAAAATAAATCAAGAAAAGGACAAGAATTAGCTCGTCCAGAATTAGAAGTAGTTCAGAAGAAACAACAAGCAGCTAAAGAAAAAGAAGCAAGAGCTATCTCAAATGAAGAAAAAATGCAAGCTCGTAGTGAACTTATGGAATTACAAAGAGAACAAATGGCAATCATGAAAAAATATGATGCTATGCCATTAAGTTTAGGTGGATGTTTACCAATGCTTATTCCTCTACCATTCTTAACTGGATTGTTCTATACGTTATCTAATCCATTATATTCAGCTGGAATCATAGAATCAACATTCCTAGGAATTTTCAACTTAGGAACGCGTTCATATACATTACCGATAATCGCGTTTGTAGTTTACGCTATCCAAACTAAGATTCAAATGAGCTTAATGCCAACACCGACTCAACCAGGTCAAGAACAAATGCAAAGCCAAATGAAGATGATGCAATGGTTATCACCGATAATGATTACAGCATTCTCGTTCTGGGTAGCTGGAGCGGTAGCTATGTACTATATTGTAGGGGGATTATTTATGATTTTCCAAACTTACTTAGGGCATGCACTATATCCACCATATAAACCAGAAAAACAAAAGAAACAAACTTTTGATCCAGAAAAAGTTACATTAGTTTCTAACAAGAAAAAACGTAAATAGTAAATTGAATGGGGTGACTCAAAAAAATCGATTTCTCTGAAATCAAGATTTTTGAGTCACTTCTTTTCTTGAAAAAAAAGTAATAAAAATTATCAATATAGTTGACGTTAGGGGATATATGTGTTAGAATTGTATTGTTGTGTAGCTCCTAAATAGCTACTACAACCGCACGTATAAGGTAAACAAGAGAGAAATCCACCTTATATGGCGAGTCTTAGTAAAAAAATATTTAAGGAGGTGCAGATATGTACGCAGTAATTAAAACAGGTGGGAAACAACTACGTGTTGAAGAAGGACAAACAATCTTAGTTGAGAAATTAGCAGCTGAAGTTGATTCTACAGTTACTTTTGACGAAGTAGTATTAGTAGGTGGAGAAACAACAAAAGTTGGTGCTCCTTTAGTAGCTGGTGCGACAGTAACAGCTAAAGTAGTTGCTCAAGGTAAAGGTAAAAAAATCACAGTATTTAAATACAAACCTAAAAAGAACAATCACCGTAAATTAGGTCATCGTCAACCTTTCACTAAATTAGTAGTTGAAAAAATTAACGCTTAATCATGATTAAGGTGGAAATCGTAAAAGAAGTTGAAGTTATTAAACAAGTGACAGTCGATGGGCATGCCGATTATGCTGAACACGGTTCAGATATAGTTTGTGCAGGGGCTTCTGCTGTAGTATTTGGTTTAATAAATGCAGTAGACGAACTAGATGAGGATGTACAGTTCGATATCTCCGCTAGCGAAGATGAAACTGGACATTTAACATATAGATCATTGAAATCTACAGATAAAGAGCAACTTCTACTAAATGCAATGTTAGTTGCATTAAAAACAATTGAAGAAAATTATTCAGATTATATAACTATTGAAGTAAGAGAGGTGAAATAGACATGATGTTACAATTAAATTTACAATTCTTCGCATCTAAAAAAGGGGTAGGTTCTACTAAAAACGGACGTGACTCTGAATCAAAACGTTTAGGTGCTAAAAGAGCTGATGGTCAGTACGTAACTGCAGGTTCTATCTTATACAGACAACGTGGGACAAAAATTTGGCCAGGAACTAACGTAGGAAAAGGTGGAGATGATACACTATTCTCACTAGTTGACGGAGTTGTACGTTTCGAAAGATACGGACGTAGTCGTAAAAAAGTTTCTGTTTATCCACAAGCTTAATAAGCATTTTTTAAAAGGTATTTACAAATTTGTAGATACCTTTTTTATTTTGGAAAAATATTAATGTGTTATCTACAAATTTTATGTAATTAATGTAAAAATTTGTAATAATATTTTAATATTTCTAGTTTTAGATTTTTGTTGTACTTTTAAAATATATATGGTAAAATTTATTTGTGTGTTTAAAGATACACGCAACATATACTAGGAGGACAAAAAAGTGTCAGCACTTTGGCAAGAAATTTTATTTTCTTTTTTAGGAGGTCTGGGATTATTCCTATTCAGTATTAAGTACATGGGGGACGGACTTCAATTAATAGCCGGGGAGAAAATGCGATATGTTTTAGATAAATACACATCTAAACCACTTATGGCTGTCTTAGCCGGGATTATTGTTACGATACTTATTCAATCAAGTACAGGAACTATCGTAATTACTATCAGTTTAGTAGGAGCAGGATTATTAAAAACGAAACAAGCAATTGCTATTGTTATGGGTTCTAATATTGGAACTACATTAACATCATTCATTATCGGGTTTAATATTTCTAAATATGCACTTCCTTTAATTTTCTTAGGAGCAGCATTTTTATTCTTTACTCGTGCTAAATTAGTAAACAATATCGGTCGTGTAATTTTTGGTTTTGGGGGAATTTTCTATGCCCTAAAAATGATGTCTACAGCAATGGGGCCAATGAGAGATATGGCATGGTTCCAAAACGTATTAGCGCACATTAATGATAGTGCGGTAGTAGGGGTAGGAGTAGGAACATTTTTAACTGTTTTAATTCAATCATCAGCAGCGACGATTGCTATTTTACAGAACCTGTATGCAGATGGTGCTTTAAGTTTACATGGAGCTTTACCTGTATTATTCGGGGATAATATCGGAACAGCGATTACAACTGCAGCATTAGCGATGATAGGAAGTAATATTGCTGCGAAACGTGTTGCAGCTTCTCACGTATTATTTAATGTTATTGGTACGATTATCTGTTTAATCGCTTTAGTTCCTTATGGAGCATTTATTCAGTATTTAGAAACTACGTTAGGTCTAGAACCTAAGATGACAATTGCATCAGCACACGGTACATTTAACATACTAAATACAATACTACAATTCCCATTTATTAGTGTATTAGTTGTGATTGTAACTAAGCTTATTCCAGGTGAAGATGAGCAAATCAAATATAGTACACAATATCTTGATAAATCGCTTATTACAAGTGCACCAGCAGTAGCTTTAGGTCAAGTTCAAAAAGAGTTTGTGGAAATGTTAGTATTATCTAAGAAAAGTTTACGTAATGCTGTAGAGTACTTCATGAATCGTGATGAACAATTACGTGAAAAAGGTGAAACTTATGAGGATGCGATAAATAATTTTGATGAACAAATGACTGATTACCTGACTTTATTATTTAGGGAAAAACTAAGTCCTAAAGAAGGGTTAATAGCTTCAACATTATTAGATGGAACTCGTGATGTAGAAAGAATCGGAGACCATGCTAGAGATATCGTACTATCAGTAGATTATCAAATTAGAAAAAAATTGAAATTCTCTGATGGAGCAAAAGAAGAAGTACAAGAAATGTTCGATCTTTGTAATGATATTATTTTAAAAACTATTAAGTCATTAGAAGAAAACAATATAGCTCTTGCAGGAGCAGCATTAGCAGCATGTGAAAATATATATGCAATGGAGAAAGCAGCTCGTAAAAAACATACTCAACGTATGAAAGATGGAGATTGTGAAATCCCAGCAGGAGTAGTTTATATGGACTTAATTCAACATTTTACTCGTGTATGTGAACATACAAGAAACATACTTGAAAAAGAGATTCAAGGTAACATGTAATTATGTTTAATAAACAAAAAATTTATATAATATTGTTTATTATTATGCTGTTAATAGTATTAGTTTTATATAAACTATATCAAATACAATTAGGATAAAAATCATAAACGAAAATGTAGAGAAATCAATGTTATTTCTACTATGTTTTCGTTTTTTTCTTTGTAAATGCTAGTATTCGTGATATAATAAGGTAGTCGATTTATATAAAGTTTAAGAAAAATATTGAAAGGAAATAAACATGTTTCAAGATAAAAAAGTTTATACAACGCAATGGGCTGGAAAAACATTAACAGTTGAATTAGGTGAAATGGCTCGCCAAGCTAATGCAGCAGTAGTAGTAAAATACGGAGATACTGTTGTATTAACAACTGCAGTTGCTTCAAAAGAAGCTAAAGATGTTGATTTCTTCCCGTTAACAGTTAACTATGAAGAAAAAATGTATGCAGTAGGGAAAATACCAGGAGGATTCTTACGTAGAGAAGGACGACCAGGAACTGAAGCAACATTAGCAGCACGTCTAATCGATAGACCAATTAGACCATTATTCGAAGATGGATTTAGAAACGAAGTACAAGTTATCTCAACTGTATTATCAGTTGAGTATGATTGTGATCCTGTAATGGCGGCAATGCTAGGAAGCTCACTATCATTATCAGTATCAAATATTCCATTCAAAGGACCAATCGCTGGTGTTACTGTAGGATATGTTGATGGAGAATACGTAATTAACCCAACAGTTGAACAAATGGAACGTTCTACAGTTGACTTAAAAGTAGCTGGAACAATAGATGCAATCAACATGGTTGAAGCAGGTGCAAAAGAAGTATCTGAAGAAATTATGTTAAATGCAATTATGTTCGGACACGAAGAAATCAAACGCTTAATTGCATTCCAACAACAAATTGTTGATGAAATTGGTCAAGAAAAAATGGCTGTAGAGTTAAAAGTTATTGATGAAACAATCTATAACGAAGTTCTTTCAATGGCATTAGCTCAAATGAAAGAAGCAATTGCTATTAAAGATAAACAAGAACGTGATGAAGCTATTTCAGCTGTTAAAGAAAAAGTTCTTGAAGTATTTGAAGAAAAAGCAACTGATGAAGATGAGCTTGATATTGTAAAAGAAGCAAAATTATCATTAGATAAAATTGTAAAAGATGAAGTTCGTCGTGAAATCACTGAAGATAAAATTAGACCTGATGGACGTGCTTTAACAGAAATTAGACCTTTAGCTTCAAGAGTTGACGTGCTTCCAAGAACGCATGGATCTGCATTATTCACACGTGGACAAACTCAATCTTTAGGTGTTGTAACATTAGGTAACTTATCAGATGAACAAATCATTGATGATTTAACTCAAGAAGAAAACAAGAGATTTATGTTACACTATAATTTCCCAGCATTCTCAGTTGGTGAAGTTGGATTTAGTCGTGCGCCAGGACGTCGTGAAATTGGTCACGGTGCCTTAGGTGAGCGTGCATTAGCACAAGTAATTCCATCTAAAGAAGATTTCCCATATACTATCCGTATTGTATCAGAAATTTTAGAATCTAATGGATCAAGTTCACAAGCTACAATTTGTTCTGGATCAATGGCTCTTATGGCAGCAGGAGTTCCAATTAAAGCTCAAGTAGCTGGTATTGCAATGGGATTAGTTAAAAAAGATGAACACTATACTATTTTAACTGATATTCAAGGTATGGAAGATCACCTTGGGGATATGGACTTCAAAGTTGCAGGTACATCTGAAGGTATTACAGCACTTCAAATGGATATTAAAATCGATGGTCTAAGTGAACAAATTTTAAAAGAATCATTAGAACAAGCACGTATTGGTAGATTACAAATTTTAGAGCACATGAATAGTATTATTTCTGAACCTCGTCAAGAAGTTTCAACTTTTGCTCCAAAAATTAAAATTATTAAAATCAAACCTGAGAAAATTAAAGACGTTATCGGATCAGGTGGTAAAGTTATCAATGAAATCATTGAAAAAACTGGTGTTAAAATTGATATCGAACAAAATGGAGATGTATTCATTTCTTCACCTGAAATTGAAGGAATTAATAAAGCTATTGAAATTATCGAAAATATTACTCGTGAAGCAGAAGTTGGGGAAATCTACCTTGCTGAAGTTAAACGTATTGAAAAATTCGGTGCTTTCGTTGAATTATTCCCAGGAGTTGATGCTTTAGTTCATATTTCTAAATTAGCTGAAGAAAGAGTTAATAAAGTTGAAGATGTTGTAAAAGTTGGAGACACTCTTAAAGTTAAAGTAATTAAAATCGATGAGAAAGGTCGCGTAGACGCAGCAGCTCATTTCTAGGAGAAATTTATGGAGTTATTTGAAAAAGAAAGACGTGGAATATATGTCTATTTTAAAAGTTTTAAAGACTTAAATAAATTAGAAAAATATGGGAACTTTATTTCTTATTCTAAAAGAGGAAGATATGCATGTATCTATGTTGATGAAACTAGAATAGAAAGTATTATTGCAGATCTTAAGAAAAAGAAATTCGTAAAGAAAATCGAATTATCAGGAATGTCAGATTTACATTTAAGTTTTGAACATTTAGATAAAGATTTACAAACAAAATAAAAATATAAAAATAAGGGGGAAGCGAAAGCTATATTCTCCCTTATTTTAAAGATATCATTAATAAATACAGTGTATTAGATATTTATTGCGAGGAAACATGAGAGTTATAGCAGGAAAATATAGATCAATAAAATTAAATGCTGTTGAGGGTATGAATACAAGACCAACGACAGACAAAATTAAAGAAAATTTATTTAATATGATAGATTGCTATGATTGTAAAATACTGGATCTTTTTGGTGGAACAGGTGGTTTAGGAATTGAAGCTTTAAGTCGTGGAGCTAAACATGCCACTTTTATTGATGGTAGCAATAATGCGATAAAAGTTATTAAAAGCAATATAGAAAAATGTAGAATTAGTGCCGAAGATTATTCTTTATATAGAAATGATTTTAAGCGTGCGTTGAAAATTTTTGGAAAGAAAGAAGAAAAATTTGATATGATTTTTCTAGATCCCCCTTATGATAAAGGGTTGATAGATGATGCTTTAAAAAATATTTTTGATAATCAATTGTGCAATGATGGAGCTTTGATTATTTGTGAGAAAAGTAATACCGAACAAATTAACATTGTAAATGAAAACATTGAAATTATAAAAGAAAAACAGTATGGGATAACAGACATAGTAATTTTTGAATATATGGAGAAATAAAATGAAAAGAAAAATAGCGATTGTACCAGGTAGTTTTGATCCTATTACTTACGGGCATATTGATATAATAAAGAGAAGTGCTGAATTATTTGATGAAGTAATCGTAGCTATTTTGGTAAATCCTGATAAGAAATATTTATTTTCACTTGATGAGAGAGTGGAGATGATAAATGAAACAATAAAAGAAATTCCAAATGTTAAAGTTGATTCATTTTCAGGATTGTTAGTGAATTATGCAAAACAAGTAGGTTCAAATGTTATTGTTAGGGGCTTAAGAGCTGTATCTGACTTTGAATATGAAATGCAATTAACATTTATGAATAAAGCGTTAGATGAAAATATTGAAACATTTTATATGATGGCTAATAAACAATATTCATTTATTAGCTCTAGTATTGTAAAAGGTGTTTCAGGTTTTGGTGCTGATTTATCTAAATTTGTTCCTGAATATGTTGAAGAACGCTTAGAAAAAAAGATGAAAGAGAGAGGATAAAGGTGAAAAAAATCCTGTTTACTGGAGGAGGTTCAGCAGGTCATGTATCTGTTAATGTTGCCTTAATTCCAGAATTCAAAAAAAATGGATATGAAATCTCGTATATTGGTAGCAAAACTGGTATTGAAAATGAGATGATAGGTAAAATTCCAGAAGTAAAATACTATAAAATTAGTTCAGGGAAATTACGAAGATATTTTTCTTGGGAAAATTTTATTGATCCATTTAAAGTACTAAAAGGAATAGTAGATTCTTTATTAGTTTTAAAAAAAGAGAAACCAAATTTTGTATTTTCAAAAGGTGGATTTGTGAGTGTTCCAGTTTGTATTGCAGCTAGGTTATTGAAAGTTCCAGTTGTCTTACATGAATCTGATTTAACGCCAGGACTTGCAAATAAAATCAATATTAAATTCTGTAACCATATTTTTACAACCTTTGAAGATACACAGAAGTTCTTACCTAAAGGGAAAGCTAGTCTAATAGGTGCAATTGTACGTGATGATATTTATACTGGTGATGCTAATCTAGCTTATGAACTAACTGGATTTACATCAGAAAAACCTGTGATGCTTGTTATGGGTGGTTCATTAGGTTCAAAAATATTGAATGATTATATTTGGAATAATATAGATGAATTGACTAAAAAGTATCAGATAGTGCACCTTGTAGGTAAAGGATTATTAAATGATAGTGTTGAAAAAGAAGGTTATAAGCAATATGAATTTTTAGCTAAAGAACTATTTGATGTACTGAAAATTACGGATTTTGCTGTTTCAAGAGCTGGAGCTAACGCTTTATATGAATTTTTAGCATTAGATTTACCTCCTATTTTAGTACCTCTTGGAACTAACCAGAGTAGAGGAGATCAAATTGAAAATGCAAGATTTTTTGAAAAGAATGGTTTTGCAAAAGTTGTAGCCGAAGAAGATTTTACAACTTTACCTGTTGAGCAGATTTTTGATTTCTATGATAATTTGGACAGTTATAAAAATTCAATGAAAGTTTATAAAAAAGAAAAACGCGTTATTAATGATGTTAGTGAATTTTATAACAAAATAATTGAAAAAATAGGAGGTGAGAAATAATATGAAAAATTTAAAAATGACCTTTTATTTAAAACTATTAATCTTTATTTTCTTAGCAGTAGTAGCGATTAAATTTCCAAATAATGATTTTGATCGAACAATTGCTGATCTAGTTGAAATTAAAGGACTAGCTCTAATTGCTAAAGTAATCTCTTTAGTTTTTAATGATAAACTATTATTATTAATAATGATTCTTTTATCAGCATTTTTAGTATGGATTAAAGAGCTTAAAAAAGCTGTGTTTATATTCTTTAGTGCAGGTTTAGGTGGATTCTTCTTATCTGCATTAAAATATAGCATCCAAAGGGTGAGACCTCTTCCTGAGATTCACGATGGATTTAGTTTTCCGAGTGGACATTCTACATTTGTAGCATTATTTTTCTTAGCATTATTATTTGTAATAAATAAAAAAGATATTTTAAAAGTAATCGCTACTTTTGCAATAATAGCCGTACCTATTTCAAGAATGATACTAGGTGCACATTTTATAAGTGATGTTACCGCTGGGTTACTACTTGGTAGTTTAGTAGTAGACTTTATGAAAGTTTATTATGTACATATTTATAATTTAATAATGAGGATATTAGGAAAGACAAATGAATAAATTTAAAAATAAAGAAGGGATAGTTGCGGTAGTCATCGCAATAATTCATTTTGCCTTATGGTATTATTTTGCATATGTTAGATTCGATGTCAACAATGTAAAATCATATAAGTATATTTTAGGATTACCTGAATGGTTTTTTTATAGTTCTATAGTAGTTAGTATTCTAATAATAATATTAGTTATTATTTCTACGAATCTTTTACTAAATGATGAGATAAAAGAGGAGGAAGAATAATGTCGAATACTTTAGATTATAAAATATTAGTTTTATTTGCGACAATCTTCTTAGCGATAATTTTACTACCGTTAATGATGAATCGTATAAGTAAAACAGAACATCATGGTGGATTTTTTGAAAAGTATTATTTAGCAGATAGAAGAGTAAGTGGAATAGTACTTGCGATTACATTAATGTCTACTTATGGATCAGCTTCAACATTTCTTGGAGGTCCTGGGGTAGCCTATAAACTTGGTTATGGTTGGGTACTACTTGCTGTAATCCAAGTTGTAACAGGTTATTTTGTATTATTAGTGTTAGCAAAGAAATTTAAAAATGCAGCCCAAAAAATTAATGCAATTACAATAAGTGATTACTTAAGAAATAGATATGAATCAAAACTAGTTGCATTTATTTCTACTCTAGCTATGATAGTATTTTTAATTGCTGCTATGAGTGCTCAATGGGTTGGAGGTGCTAAATTATTAGCTGCTTTCATGGGGATTGAGTATAAGACAGGTATTGTTCTTATATCAGTAATCATTATATTTTGTGTAGTATTTGGTGGATTGAAGAATATTTTAATCACTGATATGATTCAAGGTTTAATAATGATATTCTCGACAATAATTTTACTATTTGCAGTAATTAATTATGGTGGTGGTATTGATCAAATAACTACCAACTTGATTAATATTAATGAGAAGATAATAACACCTTTCGGTGCAACAGGAAGTTTGACACCAAGTTATGTAAGTTCGTTTTGGGTATTAGTAGGAGTTGGGGTAATTGGTATTCCTCAAATCGCTATTAACTCAATGTTGTATAAAAATAAAAGAAGTTTAAAACAATCTATTATTGTAGGATCGATAGTAATATTTATAGTAATGTTTGGTGTTCATTTAATTGGAGTTATGGCAAGAGGAGTTTTCCCAGATATTAAAGACTATGATTCAGTAATTCCAATAATAACATTAAAAGTCTTACCATGGTATTTAGCCGCGTTAGTACTTGCAGCACCTATGGCAGCAATAATTACGACTGTAAATGCACAGTTCTTATTAATTTCTTCTGCGTTAGTTAAAGATTTACTATTTAATAGTAAAGTAGTTAAAGAAAAAATTACTGGTAAAAAAATACCGATCTTCGTTTATGGAGTAAATATATTAGTAATCTTACTGATTATGTTATTAAGTATGAGACCACCAAGTTTAATAGTAAATGTTAACTTATTTGCTTTTGGAGGTTTAGAAGCAACATTCTTATGGCCTATATTATTAGGATTATATTGGAAGAAAGCTGAGAAATATGGAGCATTAAGTTCGATAGTAGTAGGATTAATTAGTTACATACTAGTAAAAACAGTATATGTAATTAAATTTATAGAACCTGTTGTAATATCATTATTAATTTCATTTGTGGTGTTTGTAATAGTTTCTATTGTAGTAAATAAAAAACAATTGAAAAAATAGTTATATTGTAATAAAATAAAAATGTAATAGTAAGGAGGTAGGACAATGTCTAAAAAAGTTATTGTAAAACATACAGATGCTGAAAAATTTACTGTTAGTAATATGCTGACTGTTGGAAAAGAATATGAAGTAGTAAATGAAACAGAAGAATATATATTCGTAGTAGATAACAGTGGAAAAATAGGTGGTTATTACCACGATTACTTTGAAGAAGTAAAATAATTGAAGGGGTCATATTATGAAAAATAATACTATAAAGAACACAGTTTTGGTTGTTATATTTATAATATTAGCTCCACTTATTCTTGTAGGGGCAACTACTTTAGGAAATTCTCTTGGTGGTAAATCTAAAGATAAAGTAGTCCAAACTACAGAACAAACTGCTAAAGTACCAGAAGAAACAAAAGCAGAAAGTAATAACAATATACCGAAAGCTAATGATTCGAAGGTTACTGAAGGGACTACATCTAAAAAAGAGTCAACAAATAATAATAATGAGACTAATAATAACAATAATACAGAAAAAAATGACTCTACAGGTGTTGTGAGCACAACTCCCGTAGCTGGTCAAGATTATGTAGTAAAATCTGGAGATTCATTATTTGTAATTGCTTCTAAAGCATACGGAGAAGTAAATGCTCAAAATGGTGTAGAAAAAATAAAAGAAGCTAACAATATTAGTAATAATAATATTGCAGCTGGACAAAAAATCCAAATACCAAAAATATAAAAAAAAAATCATCTCATTGAGTTTTGAGATGATTTTTTTTGTTAAAATGTTTTTCGTTTTGAAAAAATAGAATATACCACACTAATCACTAATCCAACAATAACTAGAGCTATTGCTACATAAAATGCATCTGTAAAGTCACCGTTATGCTTTGCTGCAATTCCTGCGGCGTATTTGGGAGCAAATAATGCAGCAGTAGAGAATCCTATAAATACAATTCCATAGTTTACCCCTTGGTTAATTGGACCAAATGTTTTCATTACTAATGGTGCGAAGACTCCCATAGTTCCTCCAAAACATAAACCAAGGAGAACAAGTCCAACTGTAAGACCAAGAGTAGTTCTTATATTAACTAGAATTAATAAAGATATAGCGATTACTGAGTAGATAGCAATAAGAGTTTTTTCGTGACCTATTTTATCTGAAATGATTCCCCAAACTATACGTCCTAAAGAATTTGATAATGCATAAATACTAACAAATGTTGCCGCAACAGAAGCTGTTAATCCAAACATAGTTTGACTTATAACTGACGCATTTGATGCTACCATTAGTCCAGAGAATGCACCGATTGCGAACATTGAGATAATAAAGTAAAATGATAAACTCATTAACATTTGTTTCCAATTTTTATTAACGGCTTCTTTCTTAATTTCAGCCACAGGTTGAACCCAACCTTCAGGTTGATAATTTGCAGGAGCAACTTTAATAAAGAATAGAGCAACGATAATAATTAATAAGTATGCTGTTCCTAAGTAAATAAATGCATTATGAACCCCAAAATTTGTTATAAGACTATGAGCTATTGGGGCGGCAATAACACTAGCACCACCCATAGCACCAGTTATTAGACCAGCAGCCAATCCTCTTTTATCAGGGAAGAATCTAAGCGCATTACTTATAATTCCAGAATATGCAAATGCTTGTCCAACACCTGATAATACTCCATAGCTAAAATATAGCATTCCTTTTGTAGTCGCAAATCCAGTAAGAATAAATCCGACAGCAAATAGAATTCCTCCTAAAATAATAGAAATATTTGCTTTTCCTTTGTCTGAAATAAAACCTCCTATAATAGTAGGAATAGGAGCGATAGCAGCATTAATAGTAAATGCTAGCATAACATCTGGTAAACTCCATCCTTTTGAAACACTTAGAGGTTTTGCAAAAACACTAAAAGAATATAGTGATCCTGCGCATAATAATATTGCCATTGAGGCGTATAAAACAGTCCATCTTGTATTTTTCTTCATTTAATCATCCTTTCAAAAAATATTTATGTAAACTTAGAAGTTAACATTAAAAATTCGGCTAATCAATAGATTAGTCGAATTTTTATAAAATTTAATAAAGATACAAAATTTCTAATTACTCTTAAGATCATTATTTAGTAATTCTAATTTTTTTATTAATATGTCAATTTGTTCATCTGAAAGACTCAGACTCAATCTAATATAATTTTCACCACCTTGACCGAATACGTGTCCAGGCATAGTAACAATTCTATATTTTTTTAATAATAATTCAAAGAAACTTTGGCTATCATACACATTTTTAACTTTTAACCATATAAAAATTCCACCTTCTGGTTTATAATATGAATATCCTAGTTCATCAAGTTTAGTAGTAATTTTATCTATTCTTTTCGAATAAGTTTCTTTTATATGACTAGTTAATTGTCTATAGTTTTTTAACGCAGCTATCACAGTATCCTGAATTGCTCCATAGATATTAGCGTGAAAAATTGTATTATATTCTTTTAGGCCACGAATAATTTCTTTATTCCCAACAGCAAAACCAATTCTTAGACCTGAAATTGAGAAGTTCTTAGAAAACGAGAAAAATTCAATTCCTACTTCTTTAGCTCCTTCAGTTTGCATAAATGCTGGAGAGTATCCTTCTTTATAATAGAAATCAGAATATGCATGATCTTGAAGAACTACTATATTATTTTCTTCTGCCCATTTCACTGTTTTTTCGTAAAACTCTTTCGTAGCTACTGCTCCAATGGGATTAGAAGGATAGTTTAAAAATATAAGTTTAGCATCTCTAAGCACTTCTTCAGAAATATCAGAATAGTCTAGTAAATAATTATTTTCTTGTTTCAATTCTATCTCTTCATATTTAGCTTTGGCTAATGCAATTCCTTGAATGTAGTCAGGATAACTTGGTACTGGTAATAACACCGTATCATTCGGATTTAGTAGTACTGAAGGAATACTTGATAATCCAGATTTAGTACCAAACACTAAAGCAATTTCACTTTTAGGATCTGCGTCAATATTATAGTTTTCTTTCAACCACTGAGATATTTCATTTAATAATGTTACTTTCCCATCAAATGCTCCATATCGCATATTTTCAGGTTTTCTTATAGCTGTTTCCAATTCTTTAAGTAAAAGTTCAGGGGTATCAGAGTCTGGAACTCCGATACCCGCATTTAATAATGGATTATCATTTGAACTTTCCTCAGAGATTAATTTGAAAATAGGGTAGAATACATTTTCAGGAATATTTTTAATTGTATTTGATAATTCAATTTTCATAATTAATCACGTCCTTGTTAATTATTTTCCAGGTTTGTCAAATCCTTTGAAATCTTTATTGATGATTTCATCAAATTCTTTAGATTGAACGATTTCTACTAAATCTTTAGCAAATTGTTTGTCTTTGTTTGCAGTAGTTACAACAATATTGTTACGGTTGTTTTCGTTCATTTTTTCTAAGATTAATGCTTTTGTTAAATCAAATTTAGCAGCAAGTGCGAAGTTTCCTGGTACTGCAGCAAGTGTAGTACTACTTAATGATCTAGCAAGTTGACCAGCTTCTAATTCTGTAAATTTAAGTTTTTTAGGATTTTCTACTACATCGTTTTTAGTGATTTTTAGTACATCAGTGTCAGGTTTGATTTTGATTAAATCAGCAGCAGCTAATAATGCATAAGCACGAGCAGCGTTTGAAGGATCATTTGGAAGAGTTACTTCAGCACCTTCTGGTAAATCTTTAAGATCTTTAACTTTATCAGAATATAATCCCATTGGTGCAGTTGGAACAGGAGCAAGTGCTGTTAAGTCCATTCCATTTTGTTCAGCAAATTTTTTCATGTAAATTTTGTGTTGGAATAAGTTTGCATCTAATTCACCGCTGTTTAAAGCTTTGTTAGGTTGGATGTAATCAGAGAATTCTGTAACTTTAACTGTATATCCTTTTTTCTCAAGAAGAGGTTTAAGTGCTTTGTTTACCATATCAGCATAAGGACCAGATGTTGCACCTATTTTTACTTCTTTTTTCTCTCCGCCACCATTATTGTTTGAGCTTGTAGCTCCACAAGCAGCTAGAGTAATAGCTAAAAACGCTGTAAAAACAACTGTTAATAATTTTTTTAGTTTGTTCATAAATATAAATCTCCTTTAAATTAATTTTTTTTGAATTTTTTTGAAATTGAATTTCCTATATATTGTGTAATTTGGACTAAGATAATTAATAGAATTACAGTAATCCACATTGTAAAGTTATCAAAACGATAATAACCATATCTAATCGCAAGGTCTCCAATTCCACCGCCACCAACAACACCAGCCATTGCTGAAAAAGCAATTAGGTTGATTAAAGTTAGTGTAATAGATTGGATAATTCCGAACATAGCTTCAGGTATTAAAACTTCTTTAACTATTAATTTTAGAGAAGCTCCAGAAGCAACTGCTGACTCGATAACACCGTAGTCTATTTCATTTAGTGAGGTATCAACTAATCTCGTAAATAGAGGTATAGCTGCAACTGTAAGTGGAACTATTGCTCCAGTAGGTCCAGTTGATTTTCCTAATAAAAATAGGGTAAATGGTATCAAGAATACTAAAAGAATAATAAATGGAATAGAACGAATTGTATTAACTAGAAAATCTACCGTTTTATAAATAATAACATTTTTGAACAGAAGTCTATTACTAGTTAAGAATAAAACTACTCCTAAAAATAATCCGACAATTACTGTAATTATTATTGAAACACTTATCATGTATAATGAATCTTCAAATGATTTAATTAATTCTGGTTGAAGATTTTTCCATTGTTCTATTAAACTCAAATTATTTTCCATATACATTCACCTCCACATCATTAACTTGATCAATTAAGTGATTTACAAATTTCTCTGTATTATCAGGGTCACCAACTACTGAAAAAGTTAAACTTCCTAATTGTTTGTTTTGAATGTATTCAATTCGACCTGCAAGTATGTTAGTAGTAACGTTATATTTATTTGCTAAAGTCTGAATCAAAGGTTCTTTAGTTGCTTCACCTTTAAAAATAACCCTTATTACAGTTTCATTTTTATAGTATTCAGCTAGATGTTCTTCAAAATCTTCATCATTATGTAGATTAGCTATAAATTCTTGCATCAATTTTGTTTTTGGATTTGAGAAAATCTCATAAACAGAATTTAATTCTATAATTTCACCATTTTCCATTACAGCTACATTATCACAAATTTGTTTTATTACTTCCATCTCATGAGTAACTAGAATAATTGTAATTCCTAATTTACGATTGATTTCTTTTAATAAAGACAATATTTGTTTAGTTGTGACAGGGTCTAATGCACTTGTTGCTTCATCACAAAGTAATAATTTTGGATTGTTTGCAAGAGCTTTAGCAATACCTACACGTTGTTTTTGACCACCAGAAAGTTGGCTTGGATAAACATTCTTTTTATCTAAAAGCCCTACAAGTTCTAACAATTCATCTATTCTTTTAGGAATATCTTTTGGATTAACATCTCCAGCTTTCAAATTGAATGCGATATTTTCGCCTACAGTTTTAGAACTTAGTAAATTGAACTGTTGGAATATCATTCCAATTTTTTGCCTGTATAAACGTAAATCCTTTCTGTTTAGTTTGTTAACAACTTGGTTATCTACAATTACTTCTCCTTCAGAAGGAGTTTCTAATAGGTTAAGACATCGTAGAAGGGTACTTTTTCCAGCACCTGAGTAACCGATAATTCCAAAAATTTCACCAGCTTTTACATGAAGATTAGTAGGCTTTAACGCTTGGATTTCTTTTCCTTTTTGATAAAAGGTTTTGCTAACATTATTAAGATTAATCATATATTTCTCCTTTCTTATAATAAAAAGACGTACTCTAGCTTTTGCTAAAGGACGTCTTAACGTGTTACCACCTTTATTTATACAATAATCACTTATTGTACCTCAGTAAGTTACAAACATAACTTTTGCTATAACGGGCAATACCGTAGTAAAAACTATATGCTCAAAGTCCATTTCTCTTACATCTAACTATTCTCTTTCACCAACCGAGAACTCTCTAAAAGTAGATTGTAAGATTCTACTTATCACCGCATTAAATTGTTAATGAGTATATTCTAGCATAAATTTTCTGACAATGCAACAAAAAAAATCAAAAGTTTACATAAAGAATGTTAATTTTCGGGATAATAACTATCTCTAACTAAAAAAATATAAAACTGATTTTAACTGTTTTAAAAGACTAATATCATATATTAACTAATAAATGTATGTAATATTTTAAAATATATATTCTATTAAAAGTTTGTTGCATTAGGTCTTTTATGATATAATGAAGGATGTTACATAGGAGGAATTATGTTTAAATTTTTTAGAAAAACTGAACAAGTACAAAAAACTGAAAAACAACAATTAAAAAAAATTCCGACACACGTTGCTATAATAATGGATGGTAATGGACGTTGGGCTAAAAAAAGAAATATGCCTAGAATTAAAGGACACTATGAAGGAATGCAAACTGTAAAAAAAATCACAAAGTATGCTTCAAAATTAGGTGTTAAATATTTGACGTTATATGCATTTTCTACGGAAAACTGGGCTAGACCGAAGGAAGAAGTTAGTTATTTAATGGATCTTCCAGAGAAGATGTTTAGTAGTTTTATGCCAGAACTTATGGAAAATAACGTAAAAGTTGAAGTTATAGGTGTGGTAGAAAAACTTCCAGAAAATACTAGAAAAGCTGTTAATGATGCAATTGAACAAACAAAAAATAATACAGGATTAAAATTAATTTTTGCCTTGAATTATGGTTCTAAAGATGAAATGCTAAGAGCTATTAAACAAATTGCAAAAGATGTTAAAGATAATAAATATAGTGCAGAAGAAATTTCTGAAGAGCATGTTAGTGCAAATCTATTTACTTCTAATACACCAGATCCTGATTTATTAATAAGAACATCTGGAGAACAAAGAATTTCAAACTTTTTACTGTGGCAAATTGCTTATAGTGAGTTTTTATTCACAAAAGTAGCTTGGCCTGATTTTAATGAAGATGAATTCTATCAAGCTTTATTAGAATATCAAAGTAGAGATAGAAGGTTTGGAGGTTTAAATGAAGACTAGGATAATAACGGCTATAGTAGCATTAATTGTTTTCTTACCTTTATTATTTTTAGGTGGAGATTATTTCAAATTTACGACTTTTGCACTTGGTGTGATGGCTATGTATGAAATTGTTAGAATGACTTTTAAGAAAACTAACATCGTAGTTTTAAGTTTATCATCATTAGCGGGAGTATTATTATTTTTATACAATCAAGTTTCAACATTGGTACAGTATTCTATAATTTATTTAATATTAATTGGTATGTTAGGTACTGTTGTTATGACTGGACACAAGATTAAATTAGTTGAAATTGGTTCGATTATATTCGTGACTGCCTATATATTTGTAGGATTTTATTGTTTATTTATGTTGAGAAACTTAAGTTTAAGCCATGTAGCATATTTATTACTTACTATTTGGTTCACAGATAGTTTTGCATACTTTGGAGGTATGAAATTTGGGAAAAATAAACTTTCTCCGAATATAAGCCCGAATAAATCAATTGAGGGTTCAGTTATAGGAAGTGTATCATCAATAGCGATAGCATTATTGTTTTTCTTTACAACAAATATCTTTTCAAATTTATTAGTTGCAATTGTTGTAACATTAATAGTAAGTGTAATCGGACAATTTGGTGATTTAATTGAATCAGCATATAAGAGAGAATATCAAGTTAAAGATAGTAGTAATTTATTACCAGGTCATGGTGGTATATTTGACAGATTTGATTCTGTAATATTATCAGCTCCATGCTTAATATTATTACTTAGTTCATTTTAGAATATAGAAAGGGGTATTAGATGCAAGGTATTATAGCATTTATATTAATATTTTTTGTAGTTGTAACTATACATGAATTTGGACATTTTATTGCTGCGAAAAGAGCAGGGATTTTATGTCAGGAATTCGCAATTGGAATGGGACCTAAAATATTCCATAAAAAAATAGGAGAGACTAACTTTACAATAAGACTTCTACCTGTTGGTGGATATGTAAAAATGCCTGACAATGTTTTTGATTTCAACAATGATATGTCAGTATATGATCTTAAAAAAGGAATGAAAGTTAGTTTAAAACTAGATGAAAACGATAAAGTTGAAAAAATTATTTTGGATAAAACTAATGATATGGATTTACTTCCACTAGAGCTTAAAAAGTTTGATCTTACTGAGAAACTTTTTGTAAAAGGTTTTGTTGGTGATAAAATAGAACGCTATGAAGTAAGAAAAGATGCTTGTGTTGTCTTTGGAGGAATGGAGGAGCAAATAGCACCAATAGAAAGAATGTTTTCTTCACACTCATGGGGGCAAAAATTCTGGACATTATTTGCAGGACCATTAATGAACTTTATATTAGCTTTAGCAATTTTCTTAGGCATTTCAATTTATAGTGGAGTACCATCTAATACAACACGTTTAGGTGAACTAGCTTCTAACTATCCAGCTTATTCAGCAGGATTAAAACAAGGTGATGTAGTTGAGCAAGTAAATGGTAAGAGCGTTACTACATGGAAAGAAATGACAAAAGAAATCGTAGGTTCTAATGGTTCTGAGCTTACATTAAAAGTGTCACGTGATGGTTCACAACAAGAAATTAAAGTTACACCAAAAGAAGAAGTTACCGTGGAAAAGGGTAAAGAAGTTAAAACATATAAACTAGGAATAAACCAAGCTTATGAGAAAGACTTAGCTGGTTCAATTAAGAGTGGGTTTGAACAAACTCTATTCTACGGAACAGGGATTTTCATGGGAATTATTAATCTGTTTGCTTCATTATTTACTGGTGGATTTAGTTTAAATCAACTTGGAGGACCTGTAGCGATTTATGAAATGTCTTCTGCAGCTGCACAGAGTGGTTTAATTACAACATTAAAATGGACAGGAATTTTAAGTGTTAACTTAGGACTAATGAACTTAATTCCTATTCCAGTTCTTGATGGTGGACGTATCATATTCGTAATCTATGAAGCAATCTTCAAAAAGCCAATTAATAAAAAAGCCCAATATTACTTAACTGTGGCATTCGGATTATTAATGGTTGCGTTAATGTTAGCAGTAACATGGAATGATATCCAAAGATTGTTTGGGAAATAGATAGATATGAAGAGGAGTTTAGATTGACTCCTCTTCGTTTTTTATTATATTGATAAAAGAGATTTAGTAATAGGAAATCGCTTTTAATTTTAATGAATTTAATATATAATATCGATAGGTATTAAATACCTATTAAACTATTTTTACAAATTTATAATATTAAAGAGTCATGTAGCAATACACGGCTCTTTTTTTCATATTAGTTATAGAAGTGTATCTAATAATATTTTATCGTTCTCTGTTATTTTATTTCGTTTTAAGCTATAATATAATAGAGATAATTTATAGAAAAAAGGTGGTTATATGGTTAAGTTTTTACATACTGCAGATTGGCATATTGGAAGAAAATTACAAGGAAAAGATTTATTAGAAGATCAACAATATGTAATGAATGATTTGATCAGTAAAATTGATGAGACTAAACCTGACTTTCTAATAATTGCAGGTGATTTATATGATAGAAGTGTTCCTAGTAAAGAGGCTACAACACTTTTACAGGAACTCCTAGTAAAAATTAACATAGAATGCAATATACCAATTTTTGCAATTAGTGGTAATCATGATAGCAGAGAGAGATTAGCTATAGGAGAAGCTTGGTTTAGCAAACATAAATTCTATCTTCACACAAGATTAAATCAAGCATTTGATAAGATTACCATTGAAGATACGGACATATATTTATTACCATATTTTGAACCTTTTGAAGCAAGAGAATATTTTGGGGATGCTACACTTACAACTCATAATTCTGCGACAAAAAGAGTAATTGATGAAATTTATAAAAATATAGATATGAGTAAAACTAATATTTTAGTAGCTCATACTTTTGTATCTGGAGGGCTAGAAACTGATTCTGAAAGAGAAATTTCTGTAGGAACTGTTGAAAATGTAGCAGTTGAAATTTTTGAAAAATTTGATTATGTAGCTCTAGGTCATCTTCATAATCCGAATGCTATAAAAGAAGAACGTATAAAATATAGTGGTAGTCCAATGGCTTATTCATTCTCTGAAGCAACACAAACAAAAGGTATGAGATTAGTAGAATTAACAAAAGAAATTTTTACTGAAGAGTTTATTTCCTTGGAACAAAAACGTAAATTACATAATATTAGTACAACATATGAAGAGGTATTTACAAAAGTATTTCAACAAAATTTTGATTGTAAAAATGATTATTTCAGTATGGAATTAAGTGGCATGGAAGGTGTGACAGATCCTTTACCACGAATTAAAGAGTATTATCCAAATACTTTGATACTTAAACAAAAAAGAAATAATAATAGTGATAGTGAAATTAAATTTGATAAAGAAATGTTTACTAAAAGTCCACTAGAATTGATAGAAGGATTTTATAATGAACAAACAGGAAGCGAGTTAACGGTAGGGCAAAAACGAGTGCTGGTAAATATTATAGACAAGGTGAATCAAGATGAAACCAATTAGATTAGAATTAAAAGAATTTGGTCCATATAAAGATGAAATAATAGAATGGGATAGAATAATAAATGAACCTATATTTTTAATAACAGGAAAAACAGGTTCGGGGAAATCTACACTTTTTGATGCTATTACTTATGCATTATATAATAAGACAACAGGTGGTAAAGATATATCTTCTTTAAGGACGAAAACTGCTAGAGATAAAGATAAAACACAGGTGAATTTTGACTTTGAATTAAGTGGAAAGAGATACAGAATTGAAAGAACTTTGGCTTATCTGAAGACTGGTAATAAAAATTTAACTTCTGGAAAGGTTGCTTTAATGAAATATAATGATGAAGAATTAGAAGTTATTGCAACAAAAGAGCAAGAAGTTAAAGAAAAAGTAGAAGAGTTAATAGGTTTAGATGATAAACAATTTTGTCAAATTATTATATTACCTCAAGGTAAGTTTAAAGAATTCTTATTATCAAAATCAAGTGAGAAGAAAGAAACTTTAAGGTCGTTATTTAATACTTATTTTTATCAAAAATTTGTAGATCAATTACAAGAACAAGCAAAAAAATTAGATAGTAATAACAAACAAAAAGAAAAAGAATTAATTACAAGATTTGAACAGTTTGATATAGATGGAGAATTAACAAAGTTTGAGTTTTTAAAAGATGAGAATTTTAAAGAAATTAATGAAATAATTTTATCTCAAGAAAACGAGATAGAAACAGAAAAAAAAGAATTAGCTAAATTAGAAAAAGATCTTATAAAATCAAAAGAGAATTTTATAGAATTAAGTAAACTTAACGATAAATTTTTAAATCTTGAAGATAATAAGGTGAAAATTGATGAATTAAATAATAAAGATGATTACTTCAATAAACTAAAAGCGGAGGTAGAAAAGTTATCGGAGTTACAAAAAAGTAAAGATAAAATAACAGAATATGTAAGTTTATTAGATAAACAACTTCAATTAACAAAACAGGGAAAATCTCTGCTAGATGAAAAAGAGCGATATAAGAAAGATTTAGCTGAGAATACTGAGCTAGAAACTAAACTTACTTCAATGAAAGACAAAATTGAATCACTTAGAAAAGAAACAACAGATTTAAAATTCTTTTATAACAATATTGATGAATTGATAGTGGCTAAAAGTGATATAAGTATATTTACTAAGAAACTTGAAGAACTAAATCTAAAAAAAGAATCAATAAAAGAAATAGAAGATAGTTTAAAAATTGAAAAAGAAAACTATTTTGAATCGAATGAAGAAAAGAATATTCTCGATGGCAGTATAGGAAAGTTAAAATTAGAAATTTTGAAGAAAGAACAAGAAGTAGAAAAACTAAAAGAGTTTGAAAAAAAATCATCAGAATTAAATGATAAAAAGCTTAATTATGAAGCTTCAAAAAAACATTTAGAAGAGTTGCAGGTAACTAAAGAAGAAATTGAAAGAGACGTGTTATTACTAAAAAGTAATAAAGAACAAGAAGTATTGAATAGCTTTTTAGTGAAGTTGCATGAGGGTGATGCTTGCCCACTTTGTAAACAGAAGATCGAGCATCTTCCTGAGATAACTACACTTGTAGAAGTAGATGATAATATAGAAAAATCACTACAGGATGTTACTGAAAAAGTAATAAAATTAGAAACTCTTTTACAAAAAGACGAACAAGATATTCAAAAGCTAACGACAACAGTAAAGGATTTAGGAGATTTTATTAATTTAAAAGCCGTAGAACAATTATCTGAATTAGAAGATGAATTAAAACATGAAACTAACAATTTAACAGAAGTAGCAGAGGGATTAAAAACATCGGAAGTTAAAATAAAAGACTTTGAAAAAGAGATAGAAAATCTGTCAATTTTATTAAAAGATGAGGATCAGTTAAAACAAAACCAATTGGAAGCTAAAAATAAAATTGATCAATTTGAAAATAATGTAGATATTGAGTTAGAAGACTTTAAAGATTATTATGAAAATAAAATAGTTCAAATTAATGAATTTGATAATAATTATAATAAATTCCAGGAAAATAATAATGAGTTACAAATCAGGAAAATAAAAATAGAAACTGAGCAGAAGAATAATGCAGATAATTTATTAGAAGTTACAAAAGGGATTGAATTTATAATATCGAATTTTATGAATTCTAAACTTAGTAAATACTATAGTTCTTTAGAACAAGCTAAAGAAAATATTACAGAATTAGAAAAATTAGAACAATATCAAACTCAAATTGATGAATTTGAAGATACTAAGAAGATATTACTAAGTTCTTTAAAACAACTTGAAGAAGAATTAATGAATGTAGTAAAACCTGATTTAGAAGAAGAACACGAGAAATTGCAAAATATAGAAGATGAGGTTTCTAATTTTATAGAAAAAATGGCAATTCTTACAACAAAATTATCTAATAATAAAAAATTATACGAAAAAATTCATGGTGAGTATCTTAAATTATTAGAAACGTCTAAAGATGCACGAGAAATAATAGCATTAAGTGATGTTGTTAGTGGAAAAACAGAAAATAGAAAATCATTAGAAACGTATGTTCAAGGATATTATTTAGACTTGATACTTGTTGCTGGAACGAAAAGATTGCTACAAATGACAAATGATCGTTACAGATTTATTAGACGTGAAGAAAAATCTAAAGGTGGAGGATTGCAAGGTCTAGAAATAGAGATACATGACATTTATCTAAATAGTACACGTATTATAAGTTCTTTATCTGGAGGAGAATTATTCTTAGCTTCGTTAGCATTGGCACTAGGTTTAGCTGAAGTAATACAAAATGAGAGTGGTGGAATCTCTCTAGAGACTATTTTTATCGATGAAGGATTTGGTTCATTGGATGCTGAAACTTTAGATATTGCATTAACAACATTAATAGATCTTCAGTCTTATGGAAGAAATATAGGTATAATATCTCATGTTAGTGAACTTAAAGAACGAATTAGACCGAAAATTGAGGTATACACTAAAGATAATTATGCAAAAGTCAAAATGACTGGAATATAAGTTGAAATAATATAAGAAAGGAGAAACGATGAATTTAGAATTATTAGTAGGACCAAGTGGTGTTGGAAAAACTAACTATATATTAGAGGATATAGATTTAAATAGAAAAGACAATAAAATAATAGTATTGACTCCAGAACAGAACAGTTTTAATTTTGAAAAAATCTTATGTGATAAATTCGGAGGAACGTTTAATATTGATGTTATGAATTTCTCAAGTTTAACTAGAAGGTTGGCTAAACAACTCGGAATCGATAATCTTAAGAGATTAGGTGACAATATTAAACCATTTTATTTCTACAGAGCAGCGAAAAACATAGATAATAGTGAGAATTTTTTAGTGAAAAGAATTCTACAAGATGTGAGTTTTATAGAAGTTGTAGAAGAAATTATAAATGAGTTAAAGGAATATACTGTAAGTATAAATACTTTAGAAGAGTATTTAGAAAAAAATAGTAATTTAGAAAAAAGTCATCGTGAAAAACTAGAGGCAATTTTAGAAATATATGTAGAATACACAAGGTTATTAAAAGAACAAAGTTCATTTGATAAAGTAGATTATATAACTGAATTGTTATTATATTTAGAATATGTTGACTTAAGTGAATATATATTTTATGTGGATGCTTATTATAACTTTACAGCTCAAGAGTATAATTATATAGAGAAATTAGCTAAGAAATCTAAAAAATTAATAATAAGTGTAATTAGTGATGCGAATAGATATTTTAACTTCGACCTTTCGCAGTTGATTCAAGGCTATGAATTAGAAAAAATGAAATATAATAGTTTTTATCTTTCAGATTTATTTAGTAAAGAGAAATATAAACTAGATATATTTAGAAAATCTCATGAAATTATTGCTAGTATGAATGAAATCGTGAAAAACAACAAAGATGTTAATTTTTCATTAGTAGCCTTTATCAAAAATAAAGATGTTAATGTATTAAAATTTGATATAAAGGATAGTATAGTAGAGAATTACAGTATACTAGAAAATAAAAATGGACGATTCACGGGGATTTCTAATAGTATTCTTGCTGAAAAATATTATAAAAATTTTACTGCGCAATATGAGACTGATGACAGTGTTGAAATTATTTGTGCTAAGAATAAAGAATTAGAAGTTAAACAAGTAGCGCGTGAAATAGTAAAATTAAAAGAAGAAAAAAGTGTTGATCATAATGATATAGCAATTCTTTATCGTGATAATACATATGAAAACTATATAAATATATTTAAAGATTATAATCTAGAGGTCCATTTAGATAAAAATATAGAGACAAGTAATCATCGTTTAGTTAAATTTATTCAGGAAGTACTAAATTTCAATGATGGAAACTTTAAAACTAAATTATTAAACTTACTAAAAACTAGGTTAACAAACTTTGAGAATATCTATCGCCAAAAAGTTATTTCTCATATACTATTTGATGATACAAGCGTTAATGAAAAACAATTGGAAAAGTTAATAGCAGAATTAGATGAAAATTCAATTAAAGAAAAAATTTCTAAGAGTAGCCTAATTTTCAAGTCGACTAGTAAGTTTAGTTATAATAAATTATTAGACAAGGTTAAAGTTATTTCTGTAGATGATGTTGAAAATATACTAAATGAGAAATTGGTAAATTCTTCTAATGATATTTTAAAAGATTATTTTGTTGAAAAAACAATTAAATATTCAACAGAGCAACTACGAATTTGTAAAGAGGTACTATTAGAATTCTCTGATAAGGTTTCTGCAGTATCTATGAAAGATAACCTACAAGTTAAACGTTATGTGAAAAAATTAGTGGATGTATTTGATTATTGTAAAATTAGAATGTATCTTGATAAAGAAGATGGAGACTATGATGATATAGAAGAGTTGAAAGTGGACAGTATTGATAGACAAGTTTATAAAAAAATCTTGGAATACATAAATGATATAAATGAGAATTTTGGTAATGATAAGTTTGAATATCAAAAGTTTGTAACACTATTTAATGCTGGATTAACTACTATTAAGTACCGTTCAATACCAGAAATAAATAATTCTATAATTATGTCTACAATGGATTTAGCTAAGGTGGAAAATAAAAAAGTTGTTTTTGTTATTGGATTTAACAAAGATGTATTACCAGTATCGAAGAGTACAGGATTAATAGACGATAAAGATAAGGAAGAACTAATTTTAAGGGATATCTTCTTATCTCCAACTAAAGAAGCGGCTCTTATTGATGAAGAATTTGTAGCTTATGTGGCTTTAACTCGTGCTAAAGAGAAAACATTTATATGTTATAGTTTATTAGATAAAAGTTTCAAAGAAAACTTTGCTTCTCCATATTTGAGTACAGTAAAATCATTGTTTCCACAATTAGAAGAAAAACAAACTTCAAAAATATTAGAATTTTCTATTTCAGATTATAGTTATTATTTAGAAAATTTCTCAGAAATTCTTTCGGAGAAAGAATTTAACTACTTGTTTTCAAAAATCTATCGAAGATTTATGGAAGTAAAAGATAGTAAGACTAAAGAAGTAGAAGTGTTAGTAGAGTTAATGATTAAGTTTTTACAAAATTATCAAATGTCTCTTCCTTCAGAAAATTTTGAAAGCTACGAAGTGCTTGATGAGTTAAATGATAGAATATTCTTTTCTAAGGATAATAGTATTAAAAATTATTTAGTTAAAATAATTAGAGATTACAAGTTTGAACTTAATTCAAAAACAGTTAATGAATTTTTAGAAGAAAAAAAAGAGACTTTCTCTAAGTTTAGTATTTCTAAAATTTCTGATTTTGAGAGAAATCCATATCAGTTCTTTATTAAGCGAGTTCTTGGAATAGCAGAAGAAAGAGATATAGATATTGATAATCTTGTTTCAGGAAGATTCTTCCATGCAGTGATGGCAGATGAAAGAATTGTTAATTTTATTGCTGAATGTGGAAGTAAGATTGATATTGACATTCAAGAAGATGAAGATATTGCAAGGAGATTTAAAATAAAAGAAATTGTAAGAGATGTTGTTTATAATAGTGATAATAAAGATATATTAGAAACTCTAAAATTAATAGAATTATTAAATACTCATAAATATATATTAATTAATATGCTTCAAAGGTTAGAGATGGCTATAGCAATCGAGATAAAATATTTTGCTTTAACAAAATTTATGCCGACATTCTTAGAAAAATCATTTGTTTTAGAGATAGAAGACAATATTATTACGTGTGAAAATATTGAAACTGGTGAGATTAATAAGAAAGAGTTACTTCAACAATATAATATTCCACCTATTAGATTTGTCGGTGTAATAGATAGGGTTGATGTTCTTGATAAAAATATTTCTATAATTGACTATAAGAGTAGTCAGACAGACTTCACACTAGATAGTATAGAACTAGGATTTATTTCCCAAATTTTAACATACTCGTTAGCATGTGAATTAATGTTCGATAAAAAATCTGAGGATATTCTTGGAATTTTTTATAGAGAAATTGCCAAGTTAGGAAAAGATTTGAAAACATATAGATTAAGAGGTTTAGTAAATAGTGATTTAATATTAAAAGAAGACTTTTTAGAAGTTGCACCAGAAGTTATGTATGTCAGAACTACGAAGAAAGGTGCTATCCATGGAGCAAATGCACACAAAGCATATACTAGTCCAGAATTAGAAAGATTGGTTAATAAAAATCTTCACAATGTGATGTGTTTATTAGAGAAGATATTTTCATTTGATTACTCACTAAAAAATTATGAAGTTGATAATCAGTATCTTGCTGAAAAACAAACTTTATTTAAGTTTGCATCTAATAGTGATACAAGATTAGATTATAAAAATAAGGTTAGTCTTAAACCAAAAGAATTAAAAGAAAAGTTGTTGAAAGAATAAATTTTTAATCGATTATTAGAATCTTTTAAAGAATAAATATTATATTAGAGATAATTCGATAAAATGTTTACTAAAATACATGCATTAATTGGATTATCTCTATTTTTTTTTATTTTTTTATTAAATTTTAATCACATTTGATAAGATTTATATTATAATAGTATAAGTGAAATAGTAGCTTCTTTTCATATATGTTTTCGTAGAAGTTAGAAATTGTATTAGATAATAAATAATAACGATAAAGGCAAGGATAAGATAAATATGAAATTAACTTTTTTTGAAAAATTAGAACAGTATCAAAATAGTTCTAAAGAAGTATATATTAATAATATATATCAGGATGAAAATTTAACATACAAAAATTTAATAGAATATTCGGATAAACTTGCGTTTTATCTAGAAGAAAAACTAGGAGAAGATAAAAATCCTATAGTAGTGTATGGACATAAACATCCGTTTATGTTAGTGTACTTTTTAGCGTGTGTGAAATCGGGAAGAGCATTTTGCCCAGTAGATATAAATACACCAAAAGACAGAGTTGAAGAAATAGTAGAAACAGTAGAATCAAAACTAGTACTTGTCACAGAAAAAATAGAACTGACTAGAAAAATGCTAGATGTTAAGTCAGCTAAAGAAATAATCTCGAGTAGTCAAAATACTATTTCAAAAGAACACTACGTAAAAGATGAAGATTTGTTCTATATTATATTTACATCAGGAAGTACAGGAAAGCCAAAAGGTGTGTGTATTACATATAATAACTTGAATAATTTCTTACATTGGTATACAGGATATTATGATGAAAAAGAAGAACTGGTATTTTTAGGACATCCACCTTTCTCGTTTGATCTATCTGTAATGTCATTGTGGCCAAGTATTTATCTAGGAGCATCTTTAGTACAAATCGATAAAAAACATCAAGAAAATTTCAAATTAATGTTTGAGGAGTTGAATAAATCAAATGCTACAATATGGATTTCAACACCATCATTTATAGAAATGTGCTTTATAGATAAAAACTTCAATCAAAGTTTAATGCCAAAAGTAAAACAATTTGTATTTTGTGGAGAAAAACTATTTAGTACAACAGTAGAAAAAATCCATGAAAACTTTGAAAATGCTCAAGTTATAAATACATATGGTCCAACGGAATCAACAGTAATGGTCACATGGGTAGAAATAACAAAAGAAGTAAATGAAAAATACTATGAGAACCTACCGGTTGGAGAAGTGAAATGGGGAACCAAAGTACATTTAGCTGATCCTGATAAAGAAGGTAAAGGTGAGATAGTAATTACAGGAAATACTGTTGCAAAAGGTTATTTCAAAAATGATGCTATAACAAATGAAAAATTTGGTATAGGAGAAGTAGATGGAAAAGAAGAACGAAGTTATCTTACTGGTGACTTAGGATATTTCAAAGATGGTATGCTGTTTTGTGAAGGACGCATAGACTTCCAAGTAAAACTTCATGGACATAGAATAGAACTTGAAGATATAGACAACAATCTACTTAAAAACAAAAAAATACGACAAGCGACGACGGTTCCAAGTTATGAAGATGGAAAAGTAAAATCACTAACATCATTTGTAGTATATACCGAAGAGATAGAAAAACGCTTCGAAGTAACAAAACAGATAAAACAAGAACTAAAAAAATTAGTACCGGAATATATGATACCTAAAAAAATAGTATTTCTAGAAGAAATGCCACTAAACAATAATGGAAAAATAGATAAGAAAAAGTTAAAGGAGTTAGTATAAGATGAGCTACTTTGAAGGAATAGAATTCTTCTTTTTCTTAGCTATAGCACTAATAATAGGGTTTATAATAAACTATTTAGGTAGAAGAATAGAGTATTACATCTTAGCGTTGTCGGTTATATTTGCCGTAGTTATATATGGAAAAAGCACGATAATGTTAGCGTACCTAATAGGTTTTATCCTATATGAATATATATTGGTATTAATAGCACAAAAAACAGAAAATAAAAAATTCTTAAAAATATTAGTGATGTTATCAATATTACCATTAATAATAAATAAAATATTTGCGGTAACACACTTACATTTATTAGCTTTTATTGGAATATCATATATGTCATTTAAGACAATACAAATTATGATAGAAATATCAGATGGTTTAATAAAAGAAAAAATCAGTGCTGTAGAATATGTACAATTCTTATTATTCTTCCCAACAGTAAGCTCAGGTCCGATAGATAGAAGTAGAAGATTCATGAGTGATATAAAAGAAAAGATGCCAAGATCTGAATACTTAGAACTAGCGGGAGAAGGAATATACAGATTAATATTGGGATTACTATATAAAGTAGTATTCTCAACACTTAGTTATCATTATCTAGTAGGTTTAACAAATCATGGAGCCTTTATGTATTCGATAAAATACATGTATCTATATACACTATACTTATTTTTTGACTTTGCAGGATACAGTTTAATGGCAGTAGGAAGTAGTAACATCTTAGGGATAAAAACACCTATGAACTTCGATAAACCATTTTTAAGTATAGATATAAAAGACTTCTGGAATAGATGGCACATAACACTATCAACATGGTTAAGAGACTTCGTATTCTCAAGAGTCTTTATGGAAGCAACAAAAAAGAAAAGATTTAAGAAGAGACTAAATACAGCTATGTATGCTTATATGATAAACATGGTACTTATGGGATTCTGGCATGGTCTAACTATAAGTTATATAGTATATGGATTTTATCACGGTTTATTAATGGCAGGTTTTGAATATTACCAAAAGAAAAGTAAATTTTACAAGAAGAATAAAAATGAAACATGGTACAAAGTACTTAGTTGGTTCATAACGATCAACTTAGTAATAATAGGTTTATATATATTCTCAGGAGAACCATATAAACTAATAAGCCATGTATTAAAAAAATAATATAGAGTTAGGAGAACAAGCATGATAAAAGAGCAAGTATTAGAAATGTTAGAAGAAATCTGTGAAGATGAAGTTGTAAGAGAAGATTTAGACATAAATATGAAAGAAGAAGGTCTAATGGATTCATTAGCTTTTGTAGAAATGTTGGTTAAAATTGAAGAAATATTTGGACTAAGTATAGCACCGACTGAAGTAACTTATGAAGAAATAGACACACCAAATAAAGTAATAGCATACATAGAAAATAGGAAGTAAAGATGATAAGATTAAAAGCATTTTTAATATCAATAGTATTGGTATTAATTACACTTGTAATTTTAAATAAGACGTATATAAAAAAGATAGAAGACTATTATAAAGTAAATGATAATAGTGTTAGATATAGTACTGCTTTTGAAAAATATAAGGGTAAAGATATAATTCTAGAGAATATTACGCCTAAAACATTAGTGTTATTAGGGTCATCAGAATTGACTACAACAATAAATGAAGACTATCATCCGAAGAAAATCTTTAACTATGAAGACTTCAATATTATGCAAATAGGAGTAGGTAATTCTCAAAATATTATACATGCGGCAACGATTGGGTCTATAGGAAATGATATAAGAAATAATGAAATTGTCATGATTCAATCAATTCAGTGGTTCGATAATAAAAATGGTATATTAAAAGATGCATTTTTATCAAGAATTTCTAGTGAGCATGTTTATAACACTATGGCTAATGATAAAATTAGTAAAGAAACAAAAGAAAAATTTATCAATAGAGTAATTGAACTTTCATCAACTAATAAAGTTCTTAATAAGAAATATAGGAGTTATAAAAAATATTTTATAGAGGAACAAGGGAATTTTATCACAGGGGAATTTTTAAAACTGGATAATTACTTTTACAAATTGAAGAATAAGTATGAGTTTTTCAAAAATAAAGGAAGAGAAAATTATCCCTTAAGTGGTAAAAAAACACCTGATTATAACTGGAAAGAGTTAGATGAAAAGGTAACTGAACAAGCTAAAGAAAGAACTAATAACAATGATTATCAAATTGATAATACTTATTATGATAAGTATATTAAAACAAAATATGATCAATTGAAAAATAGTTCTAAAAATACAAAATATGATGAGTCTAAGGAATATGATGATTTAGATATACTTTTATCAATAGTCAAAGACTTGAATCTAAATATGAAATTCGCTATACTTCCTGCTAATGGTAAGTGGAGTGATTATACAGGAATAGATAGTGAAAAAAGACAGGTTGCGTATAATAACTTGAAAGAAATTGCTAAAAAGAATAATATAGAAGTAATGGATTATTCTAGTAAAGAATATGAGGAATATTATATGTACGATGCAATGCATTTAGGTTGGAGAGGATGGATTGATTTTGAAAGAGATCTTTACAAGCTTAAAAAATAGAATGAATGAAAATCAGAAATTAATGATATGGATATTTTTCTTTTATATTATAATAATGGGAATAATAATATATTCATTTGTCACGGATTTTTCTAATGTTCAAGAATATGTATACAGTGAATTTTAAGGTGAAAATAACGGGTTGTTTTATGCAATCCGTTTTTGTTTTATTTAGCAATTTATAATAAATTTATATTCAAAAATGCATATTCTGTTATGATTTATTATGAAAATAATATGTTAAAATTAATTTTTCAGAAAAATTACAGAAAATAACACTCAATTGATTGATTTTATATGAGAAATATTGTAGAATTATAGCTATAATAATAATTTAAAAGGAAAAAATTAATGAATAGAGATGCGTATTTTTATTTAGAGATGAAGGAGCATGAGTTAAAAGTTCCTTATACGGGGAAAAACCGTCGTATTAGAGTTCTTTTGCCAAAAGGGTATGCTCAAGATGAACATAAACATTATCCAGTAGTTTATATGAATGATGGTCAAAATGTTTTTTATAGTGGAGAATCTTTTAGTGGACACTCATGGAAAGTAATTCCGGCGATAAAAAGAAACCCAGATATGCCAAAAATGATAATAGTTGGTATTGATAATGACAATGAAGGAAGAATGAATGAATATGCACCTTGGAAATTCTCAAGTTTACCTATATTAAATTTCGGTTTAACATTAGGTGGATTAGGATCTGAGTATGCTGACTTTTTTGTAAATATTGTTAAACCATTTATCGATAGTACATATCGTACAAAACCACAGCGTGAATACACAGCGATGATTGGTAGTTCTTTAGGAGCTAATATTTCACAATATATAGGATTAGAACACAAAGATGTAGTAGGATGTCTAGGAGTATTTTCATCAGCAAACTGGTTAAATAAACCTGAATTTGATAGATATATATCAAAACATAAAGTTTCTGATCAGAGAGTATATATTGAAGTAGGAACAAATGAAGGTGATGATACAGATAAACAATTGGCAAATGGTAATTTAAAACAACTATATATAGATGCAAGTTTAGATTACTATAGACAACTAATTGAAGCTGGATTATCGACTAGCGAGATTAAGTTAAATGTCGTGGCTAATGGAGAACATAGCGAGGAGTGTTGGGCTAAATATTTACCCGAATGTTTGAGATTTATTAGTGAGAACTGGTAAAAGTATTTTATAGAAAATGGAGGTTATTTAATTTGAATATAGAGAATTTAAGTCATTATAGTGGAAACTTAGGAAGAGAGATGGTTCTTAATAGGTATGGTCATGCGGGATTACCTATTGTTGTATTCCCGTCATCAGGAGGGACACATAACGAGTATTATGATTTTGGAATGATACATGCCTGTGAGAGATTTATAAATGAAGGAAAAGTGCAATTCTTTACATTATCAAGTGTCGATAGTGAATCATGGTTATGTGATTGGAAAAATGGTCATGATAGAGCATTAGCACATACACAATATGAAAAGTATGTAATTGAAGAAGCCATACCATTTATTAAGCATAAAACAGGTTGGTTTGGTCAAATGATGGCTACAGGTTGTAGTATGGGAGGATATCATTCGTTTAATATCTTCTTACAGCATCCAGATGTATTTGGAAAAGTCATTGCTCTAAGTGGAGTTTATGATGCTAGATTTTTCGTAGGTGAATATGGTAATGATGAGTTAATCTACAGAAATTCACCTAGTGATAATATTTGGAATCAAAATGATGGATGGTTTATAGATCACTATAGAAATGCAGATATTATTGTTTGTACTGGTTTAGGACCATGGGAACAAGATGGTTTGCCATCATTTTACAGTTTGAAAAAAGCATTTGAAGAAAAAAATATTCCAGCATGGTTTGATGTTTGGGGCGACGATGTTGCACATGACTGGCCGTGGTGGAGAATCCAAATGCCATATTTTTTAGATAAGTTAAATTTATAATAAAGTTAAGAGGAGACAAAGATTTATGAATTACATAGTTATATCACCATATTACCCACACAATTTTCAAAAATTTTCTATAGAATTAAAGAATCAAGGAATAAATGTACTAGGAATTGGAGAAGAACCATACGAACAGCTTGATCAAAGACTAAAAGAAGCTCTAACTGAATATTTTAGAGTTAATAGCTTAGATGATGTTGATGAAGTTAAACGTGCAGTAGCATTTTTATACCACAAACATGGTCATATTGATAGAATAGAATCACAAAATGAGCACTGGATGGAGCTTGATGCTGCTTTACGTACACAGTTTAATGTATTTGGTTTAAAAGAACACGATCTTAAAAAAACAAAACATAAATCAGAAATGAAAAAATACTTCGAAAAAGCTGGAGTACCTGTTGTACCAGGTTTCTTAGTGAAAAAAGAAGGAGACATCGAAAAAGGTGTGAAAAAATTGAAACTTCCATTAATTGCTAAACCTGATAATGGAGTAGGAGCTTCTGCAACTTATAAACTTAAAGATAAGAAAGATGTAGAAAACTTTAAAAAAGAATGGGATGGTACTACTCACTACTTCTTAGAACCTTTCGTTGATAATTCTGACATTGTAACTTTTGATGGATTAGTAGATGCTAAAGGGAATATCGTATTTTATACAAGTATTGTTTACTATCACACTCCATTAGATTTACTGAATAACAACACTCTAGATTGGGTTTATTACATTGATAAAGATTTAGATCCGAAATTAGTAGAGTATGGTAAAAATTCTGTTAAAGCCTTTGGAATGAAAGAACGTTTCTTCCATATTGAATTCTTTAAAACTAAAGATGATTATATTGCAATAGAGTATAATAACCGTCCAGCAGGAGCGTTTGCTGTAGATGTTTATAACTTTGCACATTCAACAGATTATTTCAGAGTATATGCTGAGGTGGCTAATGGAACATTTAATGGTTTAAATGTTGATGAAAAATATGGGTTAGCTTCAACACGTCGTGATTATAAAGATTATGTACATTCTGATGAAGAAATTAGAGAAAAATATCAAGATAAACTGAAAGCTGTTCTAAGAATGCCAGAAGCTTTCGCTGAACTTCAAGGAAACACAATGTATGTTCTTGTAGCTGATACACTTGAAGAAATGAAAGAAATGGAAAGATTCGTAGGAAAGTTAAAGTAGAATAAAATATATAACATAGAAATTAACTCGAAGTTGATTTCTATGTTTTTTTGTAAAATTATTCTATTAATATACATTATTAAGTTTTAAATTGTGAAATAATGTGTAATAATACTTGAATTATATTTGGAAGTATGTTAAGCTTTAACTGAAAAAAGTTAAAAAAAGGAGACCAACATGAATATATCTAGGGAACATTTAGAATTATTATCTCAGAATTTTAAAAATATTGATGAAACTACAAAGGAGATAATAAACTTAGAAGCAATATTAACATTGCCAAAAGGAACAGAACACTTTTTAAGTGATATTCACGGAGAATACGAGGCCTTTGATCATATTTTGAGAAATGGCTCAGGTATTATTAAAGAAAAACTTAAAGAAGTGTTTGGAAACAGACTACCTAAAAAAGATTTGAATTTACTGGCTACTATAATCTATTATCCAGAAGAAAAATTAAATCTTTTAAGAAAAGAATTTGATGTATGCGATTATAAAGAATTCCAAAAAATAATTCTTCTTCGTTTATTAGAAGTAACACAGGTAGCCGCAAGGAAGTACACAAGATCTAAAGTAAGAAAAATCTTGCCGAAAGATTTTAAGTATATTATTGAAGAATTACTTTACAAAATGCAAAGTAGTGATAAAAATGACTACTATGATAGAATACTCGAAAATATAATTGAATTAGGTGCAGGAGATAAGTTCATTATTGAATTATCATTAAGTATACATAAGTTAATAATAGATCATTTACACATAGTAGGTGATATTTATGATAGAGGTCCGTTTCCTGATAAAATAATGGATAGATTGCTGAATTATCATTCGCTTGATATTCAATGGGGAAATCATGATATGCTATGGATAGGGGCTTATCTTGGAGATAGAATATCATTAGCAAATGTTATAAGAATATGTGCGAGATATGATAATTTGGACATTATTGAAGATAGATACGGAATTCCACTTAGAAATTTATTAAATTTTAGTGAAACATATTATAAAGATGATAATTGTAAAGAGTTTTTACCAAAACTATCTAAAAATGATGAGTTAAAATATAGTGAACATGAAATTATGCAAATAGCGAGAATGCATAAAGCTATGGCGATAATTCAATTTAAACTAGAAAAACAAATTATAGATAAACATCCAGAATTCAAATTACAAAGACGTGCATTACTAGATAAGATAAACTTCAAAAAACAAACAGTAAAGATAAATGGTAAAGAATATCCATTAACTTCATGTAATTTTCCAACAGTTGATGAAAAAAATCCTTATCAATTAACAGAAGAAGAAGAGAAGATTATTAATAGATTAAAAGAATCATTTATAACAAGTGAAAAGTTGAAAAAACATGTTGAATTATTTATTAACAAAGGTGGAATGTATTGCTGTTATAACGGAAATCTTCTGTTACATGGTTGTATGCCAGTAGATGAGAAAGGTAACTTCCAGGAATTTTCTTTTGAAGGCCATAAGTATTCTGGAAAAAGATTACTAGACTTTTTTGATAAAAAAATTCGTAGCATATTTTATTGTGATTGCAGAGAGGATAACGGATTGTTCTTTTATCTTTGGCAGGGACAATTTTCTCCGCTATTTGGTAAATGTGATATGACAACTTTTGAGAGATATTTTATCGAGGATAAGACTACTCATGAGGAAGTAAAAAATGCTTATTACAAACTTAGAGATAATGAAGAGTTTTGTATTAAGTTATTAAATGAGTTTGATTTAACTAGTGAGGGTCATATTATAAATGGACATACTCCAGTTAAGGAAACAAAAGGAGAAAATCCGATAAAAGCTAATGGTAGAACAATAGTTATCGATGGTGGGATGTCTAGAGCATATCATAAAACAACTGGACACGGTGGATATACGCTAACTTATAACTCTTATGGTTTGCAAATAATGAGTCATGATATATTCCAAAGTAAAGAAGAATCAATCAAAAATGAGACAGATATAATTTCAACTAAGAGAGTTGTAGATAAATTATGTAGAAAAAAAGTAGCTGACACAGACAGCGGTGCAAGAATAAAAAAACAAATTGAATTATTAAAAATTTTATTAGAAGAATATCGCCAAGGTACGGTTTGTGAAAGATATTAGTTAATATAAATTGATATTCTGAGTTTCTTTGCATATCAAGGGGAGTAAGATGATGAAGATTTTATTAAGTATACTAGAGATTTTAATACTACTAGGCATAATAAAAAATTATAAACTATTGAAAAAACGAAAAGAAGAAAAAGAGAAGGATGATTAATTAGTCAATTGTTTATCAAATTGATAAATATAAAAAGATACTTGTAAGTATTGCAAAAATAAGGAGGTTTTGATTTCCTTATTTTTGATAGAATATTAGATATAAATATAATACTATTACTTTTATTTTATGAGGAACATAATATATATTCAATAATTCAATTGAATTTTTAGAAAAGTTAAAATTTTTGTTGACAACAGTAAAAAAGTATATTATACTAATAAACAGTTAATTGAATATGTACCTCACAAAGTAAGTGAGGTAGAGGTTGCGATTTTTATTAGTAGGGTAGTTGAAAGTGTAGGGCTTAATGAGATTACTTGAAAGGAAACGTCGCCGAAATGATATTAATCCTATGTTAATATTGTTGGGCCTATATTGAACTAAGTATAGGACTGTCATAGTCGTGAGGCTATGTTGCGCTACTAATATCTTGTTTTGGAGAGATAATGTGAAGTATAACTCCGTGCAAATATGGTAGAAGTTATGCTTTTTTATTTTATCAAGGAGGTTTTTATTATGACAAACAACAGCAATAACAACAATGCAACAGAAGTAAAAAGAAATTTACGATCACGTCATATTAGTATGATTGCTATCGGTGGATGTATCGGTAGTGGATTATTCATGACAAGTGGTCAAGCAATTCAAAGTGCCGGACCTGGGGGAGCTATAGTAGCCTATCTATGTATCGGACTTATGGTGTATTTCTTAATGACATCATTAGGGGAAATGGCAACATATCTTCCTACATCAGGGTCATTTAGTACATATGCAACGCGTTATGTGGATCCTTCATTAGGATTTGCTTTAGGATGGAACTATTGGTTTAACTGGGTAATTACAGTAGCAGCTGACGTAGAATTATCTGCATTAGCAATTAGTTATTGGGAGCCTATGCGAGTACTTCCGCACTGGGCTTGGAGTTTACTATTCCTAGTTATTATTATCGCTTTAAACTCTCTAAGTGTTAAAGTTTATGGTGAAAGTGAATATTGGTTTGCACTTATTAAAGTAGTAGTGGTTATTATCTTCTTAGTAGTTGGATGTTTAACTATCTTCGGTATTTTAGGTGGAGAATATATTGGATTTAAAAACTTAACAATAGGTGATGCACCATTTATCGGAGAAGACACTTCATTATCAAGTCAAATTCTTGCTACACTTGGAGTATTCTTAATCGCCGGATATTCATTCCAAGGTACTGAGTTAATCGGTATAACTGCAGGAGAAAGTGAAAATCCTGAGAAAAGTATTCCGAAAGCTGTAAAACAAGTATTCTGGAGAATTTTAATTTTCTACGTATTAGCAATTTTAGTAATTGGATTATTAATTCCTTATACTTCACCAGATTTATTAGGAGCTGCTAGCTCTGAAGAAATTGCTAAATCACCATTTACAATTGTCTTCAAAAATGCAGGATTTGCATTAGCAGCAAGTGTTATGAATGCAGTAATTTTAACATCAATTTTATCAGCTGGTAACTCAGGAATGTATGCATCAACAAGAATGCTTTATGCGATGAGTAAAGAAAAATTAGCATATCCAATTTTTGGTCGTGTTACTAAATATGGAACACCAGTAATTTCATTAATGGCAACAGCTGCAGTAGTATTTTTAATTTTCTTAATCCAACTTACAAGTGCTAATGCATATACTTATATTGTAGCGGCAAGTGGATTAACTGGATTTATCGCTTGGTTAGGTATAGCGCTAAGTCACTATAGATTTAGAAGAGCATACGTTGCTCAAGGTAAAGATTTAAATGATCTTAAATATAGAGCTAAATGGTTCCCAGTAGGTCCAATTATCGCTTTAGTACTATGTATCATCGTTATTATTGGTCAAGATACAGAACTTATTACTAAAGGTGTGGTAAACTGGAGTGGAATATTAACAACATATATGGGAGTTCCAATCTTCTTATTCTTCTATCTTTACCACAAAATTAGATATAAAACAAAAGTAATTCCTTTAGATAAAGTTGATTTATCTCAAGATGTAGATACTAAATAATAAAAATGAATCCTAGTTCAAAATGAACTGGGATTTATTTTTTTGTAAATGAAAATGTTGGAAGATAAATTGAAATTTTATTTTTAATAAATTTTATCAATAAGTTTGAATAATGCCGTTCAAATTACTAAGCAAATATAAATGATGAAATTACTTTAAAATTGTAATATTTTTAGTTAAATCACAGGAAATTTTCTTGATTTTGTGGTATTATAAAGGGTAGATTAAATTTTGTAGAGGAGGAATTTCTGTGAATCTTGAATATCCATATAGTTATGAAAATGTAGAAGATATGGCGAGTAAATATTTACCAGAGGAACAAATTAAAATTATAAGACAAGCTTATGAATTTGCAAAAGTTGCTCATGAAGGACAATTTAGAAAATCAGGGGAACCATACATATTACACCCAGTTCAAGTTGCAGGAATTTTAACTGAGCTTAAATTAGATTATGCAACAATTTGTGCAGGATTTTTACATGATGTTGTGGAAGATACTAAGTATACATTTGATGATATTAAAGAAACATTTGGTGAAGATATAGCTGTAATAGTTGATGGTGTTACAAAATTAGATAAAGTAAAATTCCGCTCTAAAAAACAATCACAAGCAGAAAATCATAGAAAACTATTTGTATCTATAGCAAAGGATTTGCGTGTAATTTTTGTTAAGTTAGCAGATAGGCTACATAATATGAGAACTATGAAATATATGAGAGAGGAAAAACAACGTGAAATTTCTAGTGAGACACTTGAAATTTATGCACCTTTAGCTCATAGATTAGGGATTAGTGCGGTAAAATGGGAACTAGAAGATACTTCACTTAGATATTTACATCCATCTCAATATTTCTCAATAGTAGGGATGATGAAACAGAAAAGAAGTGCTAGGGAAGAAAGTATAAAAGATGCATGTTCAAGTATTACCTCGATTTTAGCGGAAAACAACATTAAAGCCCAAGTTACTGGTAGACCAAAACATATTTATAGTATTTATAAAAAAATGGTTAAACAAAATAAAACTTTTGACCAAATTTATGATCTATTAGCTGTTCGTGTATTAGTTGATAGTGTAGCTGATTGTTATGCTACTTTGGGGTTGGTAAATAATCTTTGGGTTCCTATTCCAGGAAGAATCAAGGACTATATTGCTATGCCAAAACCTAATATGTACCAATCACTACATACTACGGTGATTGCTCCAGATGGCCAAACCTTAGAAGTTCAAATTAGAACTTATGAAATGCATGAAATCGCTGAAAAAGGGATTGCTGCACACTGGGCATATAAAGAAGGTAAGAAAGTAAATAAAAATAATAACTTCTATGAAAAATTAAATTGGTTCCAAAAAATCGCTGAAAATGACGAAACTGAAGCAACAGCAGAAAGCTTTATGGAATCATTAAAAGTAGATTTATTAAGTGATAAAATCTATGTATTCACACCAAATAGTGATATTATAGAATTACCAAAAGGATCATGTATTGTGGACTTTGCCTATGCGATTCACTCGGAAGTAGGTAATAAAATGGTTGGTGCTACTGTAAATGATAAAATAGAACCATTTGATTATGTATTATCTACTGGTGAAATTTGTGATATTCGTACTAGTAAAAATTCTACAGGGCCAAAACGCTCTTGGTTAGAAATAGCTACATCATCACAAACTAAATCAAAAATTAAAGCATTTTTCAAAAAAGCTGCTCGTGAAGAAAACTTAGTTAAAGGTGAAATATTATTAAAAGACGAAATTAAAGCTAATAACTTTGATATTGATGAAGTGTTAACAGATGAAAATATTGCAGTTGCACTTAATAAATATAAATTTGCTAATCTTGAAGAAATGTATGTTGCTATTGGTTATGGTGGAATTACGGCTAATAAAGTATTTGCTAGATTGACTGAGAAGATTAGAAAAGAAAAGATGACTCAAGAAAAAATTGAGAAACTTTTCAATGCAGAAGAAACTAAAAAAATAGTGACTGAAACAGGTGTTTATGTAAAAGGTGTTGATAATATTCTTGTTAGATTATCAAAATGTTGTCAGCCTATACCTGGAGATGAGATAGTTGGATTTATTACAAAAGGTAGAGGGGTAACTGTGCATAGACATAACTGCCCAAACTTAAGTGAAGAAGACCATGCAAGATTATTGGACGTTGAGTGGGTAAACAGTCTAAATGCTCGACGTTATAGTGTAACCTTACAAATCCACGCATTTGATAGGGATTTATTACTACAAAATGTGCTGTTAACATTAAGTGAAAGTAGGGTTGAGATTAAAAAACTTAATTCTGAATCAAAAGCTGATAAAACATGTGTTATAACGATAGGAATATATGTGAAAAATGTAAGTGAATGTGATTATATGATCAAAAAATTACGACAACTTCAGGATGTATACAGCGTAGAAAGAATAGTTAAATAGGTGGATATATGAAAATTATATTACAGAAAGTAAAGAAAGCTAGTGTTAGTGTTAATAATGAAATTGTGGGGAGTATTGATAAGGGATTCTGCTTATTAGTTGGTGTCCATAAAGAATCAACTATAGATGATGCGAAGTATTTAGCCAAAAAAATAGCCCAAGCTCGTTTATTCGAAGATGAAAATGATAAAATTAACCTAAGCTTAAAAGATGTAGGAGGAAGTATTTTATCAGTTTCACAATTTACATTATATGCTGATACTAAAAAAGGTAATAGACCAAGCTTTACTAGCGCTGCAGGAGCAGAAAAAGCTAATGAATTATATGGGAAATTTAATGAATATTTAAAAGAAGAGGGTGTAACAGTAGAGACTGGAATCTTCCAAACAATGATGGAAGTAAATATTGTGAATGATGGACCAGTAACTATTGTTTACGAAAAATTATCAGCAGGAAATTAATATGAGAATAAAAAGAAGAAATAAAAACGGAGTATTGTTAGTAATATCTGCATTATTATTAATATTGGTTGCAGGTGGAATAATAAACTTTATCGGTGAAAAAATGAATCCTTCGGCTAATGCTCAAAATAACATTACTATTTCAAAAGAAATAGAGCTTCGAACTGGTCCAGATGATACATATCCAGTATTAAAAAAAGTAACTGCTGGTGATAATGTTGAAATGCTAAGTAAATCTGATACTTGGTATGAAATAAAAACAAATGATAGTTTTGTTGGTTGGATACCAGGTTGGAGTATATTAGGAAGTGGACAAAAGAGCCCAGAAGATCAAAATAAAGAAAAATTGAAATCTTATACAATTTTATTAAATCCAGTAATTAAACAAGATGATGCTGTAGATTATAAAGGAGTACATGCTAAGACATATAATTTAAAAATAGCAAAACAATTAAAAGAATTATTGGAAAAAGATGGTATTAAGGTAATATTAACTAGAGATAATGATGATTCTTCTCCAACAAAGGAAGATATAACAAAGATTGCCGCAGAAAATTCAGTAGAAGTATTAATCGATATTGATACAGCTAATGATAATAATAAAGACACTTTTGGAGTAAAAATATACTATGGAACCCAACAATCATCAATAGTAGCAAGAAGTATAGAAAAAAATCTGTCAGATCACTATTTATCAAGAGTTTCGTCTTCTGAAAAACAAGGAAACTTTTCTCAACTTAGTGATAAATTACCACAGGTAAAAATTATTTCAGCGAATATTGCCAATAAGATTGATGTTGATTTACTAAATAATGAAATTGCCAATAAGCAGTATATAGATTCACTTAAAGAAGGTGTAGAAGGTTATTTATATTATTTAATAAATGTAGATAATTATAATGCGAAAAGAAAAGAACAACTTCTTAACTTACCTCAAAAAGGTCTTTCTGTTCCAATGTATTATATGAAACAAGATGCATATAAAAATATTACATATGGATTAGATAGTAAAAAAACAATTGAAACTAATGGTGATGCTATTATTTCATTAGCTATGATTGCTAAATATATAGGTAAGGACGAAGCAACCGTAGAAGAACTTGCTTCTTGGGCTGGAAATAAATACTATATTAAAAATCAAGGAACACAACCTACGATTGTTTCAGCATTTGCAGATAAATATAATCTTAAGGTTGAAAGAGTTGAGACGGACAAATTAATCGAAAATATAGAGAGCGCTATAAAAGATAATAAGCCAGTTCTTGTTAGATTAAAATCTGGTGTGTTTGGTGATAGAGTGACATACAAAGTTATTAGAGGTTTTGAAGATGATAAATTCTATATCAATGATCCTAATGATGATGATGTAAAACTTACAAGTTATAATGGATTCACAGAAAATGATTTAAAAAATAATATTGCTCAAGCTTGGGTATTTAGTAAATAAAAATAAAGATTAACTTAGATAAGTTCTAGGTTAATCTTTTTTATTTAAAATCAAAATTTTTATTGACTAAAACCGTAAAATAAAATATAATAGTTAACGTGGTTAACTAATTAGTTAATGTTGTGAACTAATTTATAAAAATAAAGGAGGTAGAAGATGAGTGAAAATGAAATATCATATCATGTAGCAATGGATATGATGGAAGAATTTAGATTGATAATGAAAAGATTTCATAAGAAAAGTGATGCACCGTATAGAAAACCTGAATTTCAAGCAATGTTATTTTTATCTTCAAAAGAAAAAATTACAATGCAAGAATTGGGAGAAGAGTTATGTGTGACAAAACCTAGGGTCACAGCTCTTGTTAGTGAGCTTTTAGAAAAAGATTTTGTGGTTCAAAGTATAGATGAAAAAGATAAAAGAAAAAAATATCTTAGTTTATCTGAAAAAGGAATCGAATGCATTGAATCACATAGAAAAGCTTATGAAACTTGGTTTAAATCTATGTGGGATAAATTTGATGCTCGAGAAAAGGAAGCATTTAATATATTGCTGACAAAAACGAATCTAGTATTAAGAGAAGAATTACAAAATAAGGAGGAAAACAATGAAACTAATTAAATATTTAAAAGGTTTCTTAGTACCGATGATATTTTTAGTTGCAATATTAGGAGTTCGTGTTGTCGCAGAGCTTGCATTACCAACTTATACAAGTAATATTGTGGATAAAGGTATTCAACAAAGTGGTATTGAAGATGCTGTACCGGAAAAAATAAGTGAAAAGTCATTTAGAGAGTTACAACTATTTATGACAGATGATGAAATCAAGAAAGTAACATCCAAATATACAAAAGATGGTGATGTTTATAAACTTGATAGTATTAATGAACAGGAACGAAGTGAATTAAATGACATATTAAAAAATACTATGACTGTTGTATCTGGTGCAAAATCTGAAAACTTAGATTTAGATAAGGTTGCAGAAGGTGTCAAATTAGGATTAGTCAAGAAAGATAGCTTAATTGAACAAAAGAATAAATCAATTAGTGACTTAGGAAATTCAGCAGATATGATTACAAAACAGGCTGGTATTCGTTATGTAAAAGAAGAATATAGAAATAATGTAGGAATTGACACTAATGAGATTAGAAAAAATTATCTTAAAGAAGTAGGAATCATGATGATAATCGTGACATTTATTTCAGGTATTGGTAGTATTATTTCGAATTTTATTGCTAGTAGAATTTCTTCGAAAATAGCATATAACTTACGTGAACAACTTTATAACAAAGTACTGTCATTTTCTAAACAAGATATTGATAAATTTTCTACAGCTTCATTAATTACAAGAAGTACAAATGATATTCAACAAATCCAAAATGCTTTAAATATGATGTTATTTATTGCGATTTATGCACCTATGATGGCAGTATACGGAGTTTACAAAGTTACACAAACAGATACAGGTATGACTTGGATAATCGCATTAGGTGTAGGTATTCTAGGTTTAACATTAGGAATAATCTCATTCTTAGTAATGCCAAAATTCAAAATTATGCAGAAATTAATAGATAGAGTTAACTTAGTGACTCGCGAAGCATTAACTGGTATTTCTGTAATCCGAGTTTTTGGTCGTGAAAAATACGAAGAAGAAAGATTTGATAAAGAAAATACTGTTCTTAAAAATGAACAACTTTTTATCAATAGAACATTGTCAGCGCTTATGCCGATGATTATATTAATAATGAATGGAATTGCATTATTAATAATTTGGGTTGGTGGAAAAAATATAGATTCTGGTAGTATTCAAGTTGGAGATATGATGGCATTTATTACATATACAATGCAAATAGTAATGTCATTCTTGTTCTTTACATTCTTAATGATGCAACTACCTCGTGCAGAAGTTGCAGCAGGACGTATTAATGAAGTACTGAAAACAGAGGTTACTGTCGTAGATAGTAAACATATTGATGATAATAAGCTTCAAGACGTGAAGGGTATATTAAAATTTGATAATGTTAGCTTTACATTTGATGGTGCTGATAGTCCAGTATTAAGTAACATTAGCTTTGAAGCAGAAGCAGGAAAAACTACAGCAATTATAGGAAGTACGGGTAGTGGTAAATCTACATTGCTTCATTTGATTCCTAGATATTTCGATGCTAGTGAAGGTGAAATTTCAATTGATGGAGTCAATATTAGAGATATAAGTTTAAGTAAATTAAGAGACACTTTAGGATTTGTTCCTCAAAAAGGAGTATTATTTAGTGGTAATATTGAATCAAATATAAAATTTGCTGATGAAAATATTTCTGATGAACAGATGAAAAAAGCTGCTGAAATTGCTCAAGCAACAGAATTTATCAATGAAAAAGAAGATAAATTCAATAGTGAGATTTCACAAGGTGGATCAAATGTTTCTGGTGGACAGAAACAACGTCTTTCAATTACTCGTGCGTTAGCGAAAAATCCTAAGATACTTCTTTTCGATGATAGTTTTTCAGCACTAGACTATAAAACAGATGTTAAATTAAGGAAAACTTTAAGAGAAGAAATGGCTGATGTAACTACTATAATAGTTGCCCAACGTATCGCAACAATTTTAAATGCAGATAAGATTATCGTAATGAATGAAGGTAAAATAGTTGGAATCGGAAAACACCAAGAACTTCTAGAAACTTGTCCAACATATTTAGAAATTGCAGAAAGCCAACTTAGTGAAGAAGAATTACAAAAAGGAGGTAAACATCATGGCTAAAGATCAAAAAATAGAAAAAGCTAATAACTTTTCTGGAACATTAAAAAGAATTATCAAAATGATGTTTACACAGTATAAACTCTCAAGCATATTGATTGTATTCTTTGCATTAGCTAGTACTGTATTTGGTATAGTAGGGCCTAAGATTATGGGGAAAGCAACTACTGAACTTTTTGAAGGGTTAGTAGCTAAGATTAGTAATGAAGGTAGTATCAACTTTGAGAAAATAGCAGGAATTTTACTTACTGTATTAGGTTTATATATACTTTCATCATTATTCATGTTTATTCAAGGTTGGTTGATGAGTAATATTTCTCAACAAATGACTTATGACATTCGTAAAGATATAAGTAAGAAAATAAATACTTTACCTGTTGGATACTTTGAACAACGTACAGTAGGTGAAACTTTATCACGTGTAACAAATGACGTGGACACATTAGGTCAATCACTTAACCAAAGTTTTACACAAATAATTTCTAATACTGCAACGGTTTTAGGGGTATTGGTAATGATGTTTACAATAAGTCCTTTAATGACGCTTATTGCGTTAGCTTTAATCCCTGTTTCGGGAATCCTATTAGGCGTTATAACAAAATGGAGTCAAAAATATTTCAGAAGCCAACAAAAAATGCTTTCTGATGTAAATGGGCAAGTAGAAGAAAGTTTCTCAGGTCAGAATATTATTGCAGCATTTAACTATAAAGAAAAAAGTGTAAAAGAGTTCAATGATAAAAATAAACAATTATATACATCATCATGGAAAGCAAACTTCTTCTCAGGATTAATGTTCCCTGTGATTAACTTTGTTGGTAACCTAGGTTATGTTGGTATTGTTTTCTCAGGTGGATTATTAGTTTCTAAAGGAACTATTGGTGTAGGTGATATTCAAGCCTTTATCCAATATATAAGAAACTTCACTCAGCCAATTGGTCAAATAGCTCAGTCTATGTCTGAAATTCAAAAAATGGCTGCAGCAGGTGAGAGAGTATTTGAATTTTTAGATGCTAAAGATGAAGAAGATGCAGAAGCACTTGAAACAGTTACTAATAAAGAGGGTAATGTTGTATTTGATAAAGTTAAATTCGGTTATGTAGAAGATCAGATTATTATTAAAAACTTTACTAGTGATGTTAAAAAAGGTGAAATGATTGCTATCGTAGGACCTACAGGAGCAGGTAAAACAACAATGGTTAAATTACTTATGAGATTCTATGATATCAACGGTGGAAATATTTATATTGATGGGAAAGATATTTCTAAATTAGATAGAGCTGAGCTTCGTTCTTACTTTACAATGGTACTACAAGATACATGGTTATTTAAAGGAACAATAATGGAAAACCTTCGCTATGGTCGTTTGGATGCTACAGATGAAGAAGTAATAGAAGCGGCTAAAGCAGCTCACATTCATCACTTTATTAAAACTTTACCAGGTGGATATGATATGGAATTAAATGAAGATGCTTCAAATATTTCGCAAGGACAGAAACAATTATTAACAATTGCTCGTGCAATACTTGCAGATAAGCCTATATTAATTCTTGATGAAGCAACTTCAAGTGTAGATACACGTACAGAAGTACTAATTCAAAAAGCTATGAATAAACTTATGGAAGGTCGTACTACATTCGTAATAGCCCACCGCTTATCAACAATTAGAAACGCAGATAAAATACTGGTATTAAAAGATGGAGACATTATCGAACAAGGTAACCATGACGAATTACTAGAACAAAAAGGTTTCTATTCAGAATTATATCAAAGTCAATTTGCAGAATAAAATTAAAGGCATTTAGAGATTTCTCTCTAGATGTCTTTTAATATTATTTCTTTGACAATATAAAGTTAATGAAGTATAATTATCTCATATTCGAGATAATTACAGTGTGAATATGTGTAAATAAGATAGGAGAATCCTTATGAATAATGAGTTTAAAGCCGTTATCGGAATTATGAGGGCTAGTAATTTATTAGTAGATGATTTAAAGAGAACTTTAAAGAATTATCCAATTAATGCGACTGAATTTGCTGTTATGGAATTTTTATATAGTAAAGGTGAGAAGAGTATTCAAGAAATACGGAATAGAATATTACTTGCTAGTGGGAGTGCAACATATGTTGTTGACAACCTTGAAAAAAAAGGATATGTTAATAGAAATATTAGTCAAAAAGATAAAAGAGTAACTTATATAAGGTTGACTGAAACAGGAATGAAATTAATAGACGACATATTTCCGACGCATAAAAAAAATACTAAGAGAATTTTTGAAAAAATAAATGACAAAGAGTTAGTAATATTGAAAGAAATCTTAAAAAAAATAAACTAGAGGCTTATGCCTTTTTTAATAATTAAATATCTTGAAATTGAGATAATATAGGAGGATATAAAATGATAGAATTAGGAATTAGTACATTTGGTGAAACAACTGAAATAGAAGGAACAGGAATAACGCCGAAACACGATGAGAGAATTAGAAATATGATCGAAGAGATGAAACTTGCGGATAAAGTTGGATTAGACCTTTATGCAATAGGTGAACATCATAGAGAAGATTTTGCTGTATCAGCACCTGAGATATTACTTGCAGCTGGAGCAGCAGTTACCAAGAAAATAAAATTAAGTTCAGCTGTAACTGTATTATCATCATCAGATCCAGTGAGAGTTTATCAACAATATGCAACAATCGATACTATTTCTAATGGTAGAGCAGAGGTTATGGTCGGACGTGGTTCATTTACAGAATCATTTCCGTTGTTTGGTTATGATTTGGCAGATTATGAGGAATTATTTGATGAAAAGTTAGCGATGTTGGAGAAAATAAAAGCTAATGAAATGTTAACATGGGAAGGAAAACATACACAAAAGGTAGAAAATAAGGGAGTATATCCAAGAAGTGTTCAAGAAGATTTTCCAATTTGGGTAGCGACAGGAGGTAATACGGAGTCTACTATTAAAATTGCACAAAAGGGATTGCCTATAGCTTATGCAATAATAGGAGGTCAATATAAAGCTTTCAAAGGTTTAATAGATTATTATAGAGCAATAGGACGCAATTCAGGTCATAGTGAAGATAAATTAAAAGTTGCTTCTCATTCTTGGGGATTCGTAGCAGAAACGGATGAAGAAGCTATTAGAAAATATTTCCATCCTACAAAACAGGTTGTTGATGCAATTTCAAAAGATAGACCATTTTGGAGACCTCTTACTTTCGAACAATATTTAAATAGCTTAGGGCCAGATGGATCTATGTTAGTAGGTAGTCCAGAGACTGTTGCGAATAAACTTATCGATATGATTGAAACATTAGGATTAGATAGATTTATGCTACATTTACCACTTGGGTCTATGCCACATGAAGATATAATGAAAGCCATAAGACTATTTGGAGAAGAAGTAGCTCCAAGAGTTCGAGAATATTTTAAGAATAAAAATTAAATTTTATTAGATAAATAAAGCTATATTTTCAAAAAAAGTATTCTCTGTGTTATAATGATTAAATAATATACAAATGGAGTGAAACGATGATTTTAGATAAGTATAAGTATTTATTATTTGATTTAGACGATACTTTGTTAGATTTTGGTAAGGCGCAAGTTTTAGCTTTTAAAAAATTATTAGAAGATGAAAATATTGAGTATAGCGATGAGTTGTTTGAACAATACGAAACAATAAATAAATCTCTGTGGAGAAGTTTTGAACGCGGAGAAATATCGAATAAAGAAGTCACTAGTGAAAGATTTATAAGATTTTTTAAGTTGTTTGATAGAAAAGTTGATGGTAGTGAAGTAGATAATAGATATAGAGGATATCTTGCTGAAGGAAATCAACTTTTCGATGGAATAATTGAGATGTTAAATAAACTAACAACAACTCATAAATTATATGTAGCTTCTAATGGAATAGGTGTTACTCAACATACAAGATTAAAAAATAATAATCTTAATAAATACTTTGAGAAGATTTTTATTTCCGAAGAAATAGAAAGTAAGAAACCAGACAAAAAGTTTTTTGATATTATCTTAAAAGAAATCGGTGTTGAAAATAAGGATGAAGTTTTAATGATAGGGGATACTCTTACATCTGACATACTAGGTGCTAACAATGCCGGGATAGATAGTTGTTTAGTAGATATTCATAAAATTTCTAATCCAGAGGTAGTACCTACGTATAAAATTGAGAAGACGATAGATTTATTGGTATTATAAAGAAAGTGTCTAAGTTGATATTTTGTCAACTTAGACACTTTCTTTTACAAACTATGATCATTGTATTTAATATTTTCTAGTGCAATAAAACAATGTTCAATATCGTATTGTTCTTTAAGAAGTAATTTTACATTCTCTACAATTGTGTAATCTTTAGAAGTATTATACTCATTTAAAAGGATATGCATTGCTGCGTTAATTTCATTTGTATCAGTATGCCAAATATGAAATTCGTGTATATCAGAAATACCCTCTAATTCTTTGATTTTATTGTAAATTTCCTCAGTATTTAGAGTAGTAGCTTCCATTAAAATTACAAATGATGATTTAGTAATTTTATATCCACCTTTGAAAAGAATTATACTGATGATAATGCTCATAATAACATCAACGATTTGATAGTTTGTAAAGTAAATAATTGTTGATGAAATTATTATTCCGATTGAACTGATTAAATCACCTAGGAAATGCCATAAAGCACTTTGGATATTAAGATTGTCTTCTTCTTTTAAACTTTTTGTTAAAATTATTGTTACTACAATATTGAAGATTAAACCTATTGTTGAAATTATCAGCATTGATTTGAAATCAATGTCTTTCGGATTAAAGAATCTCATAAATCCTTCGAAAATTAAATAAATAGAAATACCTACTAGCATTAAACCATTAATAAAGGCTGCTAGTACTTCTAATCTCACAAAACCAAAAGTGTATTTTTTATTTGGCTTTTTCGAACTAAATAGTAAGGCTATTAAACTAAATCCTAATGCAATAACATCAGAGAACATATGGAATGAATCACCTAATAACGCTAATGAATTAGATAGAAGCCCTCCGATATATTCTAATAATGCAAAACTTATTGTTAAAATTAATGTTGTATAAAGTACTTTTTTTGAGTATGCTTGAATTTTATAATGTTTTTTATGATGGAAATTTGTTTGTATCATTTTGTCCTCCTTAAATTATAATATTGATATTATAAATCAAGAAGAATTATATTACAAAAATACTGCACTGATAACAATTATTAGTACTTTTATCATCTGACTCTATTGCATTTTTTATATTAGTTTGATAAAATTAAGAAGAATTTAGAAGAAAAAAGGTGGAGAAAATTATGCGTATTTTATGTATTGGGGATAGCAACACTTGGGGATATGTCCCAGGTGAGGATGGAGTAAGAACTGACAAACGTTGGACTAAATTACTAGCAGAATTTCGTCCTAATGATACTATTATAGAAGAAGCTCTTTGTGGAAGAACAGTTACTGCGAAAGATACAATTGTACCTGTTAGATGTGGTATTGATACACTACCAATTTTAATGTTAAGTCATGTACCTGTGGACTTGGTAATAATTATGTTAGGGACTAATGATTTGAAAAAACAATTTAATCCAAGTGCAAAACATATTGCTAGAGGAGTCGAAGAATATATCAAATACATAAGAAATCCCCACTTAATTGCAGGATATAAAATTCCGAAGATTCTTGTTGTTTCACCTGTTCCATTACGTGATGAAATAGTGGAAAGACAAAGCTTATTTGGGGAATTTGATGAGAATAGTTTGAAACAATCAAAATTCTTAGCTCAAACATTTAAAGAAGTTAGTGATAAATATGAAGTAGACTTTTTAAATGCGGGGCGTGTAGCAGAGACTTCATTAATTGACTGTATTCACTTAGATGAAAAAAATCATGAAAAATTAGCGAAGTATATTGCAAGTAAAGTGTCTGAAGTGTTAGATTACGAAGAAGCAAGATAAGAAGAATCCGATGATAAACTTTCTAAATATGAAAGATTATCATCGGATTTGTTTTTTATATTGTTTAAAACATTGATTACTTATAATGCTACAAGTGTAAAGCGGTAGAAAGTATTTCCAGTCATATTCTAAAACGAAAAATAAATTGATAAATATTAACTCTAATATTGTAAAATATATACCAACTATATAGGTATTACCTGACTGTTTTGTTAAAGTTCTATCAATTGTTTTAAATATTTTTCGATAGATAGTTAATAAAAAAATAAATACTATACTAATTAACAAAATTATCTTTGTAGAAATATTTAGTTTTAAATCACTTAACCACAAACTAATAGCTATGATGTTAGTAATTATAAATAAATGACTAGTTAAATGATTAAAATTAATATCTCGAACATGAATACTTCTAGATATGAAACTAGGGAATAGCTGACTTATCGTAAAAGCAAGAAAGATAAACCAATAACAATAATCAATAAATATTAAACCTAAAAAGAGAGCTAATGTTCGTCCAGTGTGAATGTAACTAAACGGTTCTGTTAATTTTTTTATCATTAATTGTTTATTATCTGTGAGGATGTACTCCATAATGTGTTGAACACTCAATATTACAGATAAAAGCACTAACGTTGCAAGAATGAATTTAATATCAAATGTATTTCTTATTAATAAATTTAAGACAACAAGTGTTTGAAAAATTAAAAAGAAATAATTTAGAAAATTATCTTTACCATATCTATTTAAATGAACTACTTCTATTAACCAACTATTAAAGAAAATTATAAAAAGTAGTATAAAATGAATGAATCCATATATTGATTTATCAATATATACATATTTTATTGAGAATATACTTATTAATAAAGACAATGAAATTGTGTATAAAGTTGTAAGTATAGTTTCTTTTTTTAAAATAAATTTTAACACAAAAACTGCCTCCTTATTTGCATTTTACTTCAGATGATTTTACAAAAAAATATTGAAGTTATCCGTAGCAAAATGCTAGGGGGATAACTTCAACCTTCTTTACAAAATGAAAGAAGTTATAATCATATTTTATCAAAAAAAAAATTGAATATCAATAAAATCAATGGACCTTAAAAGTCATTCATTATTAAAGAAAGAATTTTAAGATCCATTTTTTAGCTGAATTTTAAATTTATATATTTAAATTAAATAGTTATTTTTTGAATTTTTTATGAGTTTCTGTGTAAAATACTAATCCAAGTAATGTAATAATAACACCACTTATAGCTAATGTAAATTGAGTAATAATAGCGGCAAGTACTATGTAAGCTCCACCTATTATAGAAATCCAAGGAACTATAGGGTAAAATGGAACTTTATATGGACGTGGCATATCAGGTTCTCTTTTTCTAAGAACAAATACAGCGAAAAATGTTGCTATAAAGAAAATCCAAATTGTAAATAAAAGAAAATCTGTTAGAGTATCAAATTCTCCTGTAAACATCATCGCAATAGTTAAAACTAAAGTTACTAAAGCTGAGCAATATGGAATTGAGAATCTATTTAATTTAATCCAGAAGTTCTTAAATGGAATTTGATCTTTCATTGCCATTGCATAAGGAACGCGAATAGCTGTCATAGTAAAGCCATTCATAGTTCCGTAAACACTAATCATAATACCAATAGTTATTATTTTACCACCATTTGGTCCAAATAACTTCGTAGCTACGTCATTAGGAACATTACTGTTACCTGCTATTTGTTCCATAGACATAGTAAGTAAATATGCTACATTGATAAGTAGATAAATTGCAGTTATTACAAGTAAACCATATAAAATTGCTCGTGGTAAATCTTTTTTTGGATTTTTCATTTCACCAGCAATAGTTCCAACATTACTCCAACCGTCATAACCATACATGGCAGCTAACATTGCAGCACCAAGAGCAGCTAGGGGTGTAGAACTAGTTGATGATGAACTACTAGGGAAAAGTTCAATTGTTGTAGGATTAGGTTGTAATAATCCGAAAACAATAATTGCAATAATAGGTATAAGTTTACAAATAGTCGCTACAGTTTGAATACGACCACTTGCCTTACTACCAAGTAAATTCAAACCTGTCACTGTAGTAGCGGCACAAGCACCTATAAGAATAGAGTATTTTTTTTCTACACCAAAAAGATTTAGAAATTGTGTTGAAAAAATGGCGGCAGCGGCAGCTATACTAGCAGGATAGTATATTACAGCTTGAGCCCATCCAAGTAAATATGATACTGTTTTACCATAAGCTTTTTCAACCCAAACTATCATACCACCGGTTTCAGGAATAGCAGCGGCAAGCTCAGCAGTAGTTAATCCTGCACAAATACTAATAATTCCTGCAAGAATCCAGGCAAGTAGGCCGAGGTTAACAGTTCCTGTAGTCTTATATATGACGGCTGCTTTAAAAAATACCCCCGAACCAATTACTACACCAACTACTGTAGAAAATGCTCCAAAAAATCCAATTTCTTTTTTTAAATTTTCCAAAATAATCTCCCCCTTATAACATGGAATATTTTTAAATAATATTTAGTTTTTAAAATGTTAATAGTAATTTTTTTTTAATTATTTTCTAGGCGTAATAATTATATCTTATTTCTTATACCTAAACAATAGTTTTCAAGAAAAATTTAACAAATCATGTTAGAAAATTTCACAATATTATTCTAATGAATTAAGAATGTTGAATTTAAGGTGAAAATCTACGGATGTTTGATTCTCTAAGTAAAATATATTAGTTTAAAAAATTAGTAAAATTCTTCTTAAAGATTTAACAAAATGGGAGAAAATGTGTTATAATAGGGAGTATCTGAATAAAATTACTAGATTATACTAGAAAGGAATTTAACATGACAGAAGAAATTAAAGTTGATGTACAAGATTTAAATGATCAAATGCTTGTTCGTCGTGAAAAAATGGAAGCTATGAGAGAAAGTGGTTTAGATCCATTTGGAACTAAATTTGAAAGAACTCATCTATCGAATGAAATCGTAGCTGAATATGATAAGTTCAGCAAAGAAGAATTAGAAGAAAAAAATATTTCTGTAACAATTGCAGGACGCATTATGACTAAACGTGGTAAGGGTAAAGCAGGATTTGCGCACGTTCAAGACTTAGGTGGTCAAGTTCAAATTTATGTTCGTCAAGATAGAGTTGGAGATTCTTATGAATATTTCAAAACTCTTGACCTTGGTGATATCGTTGGAGTAACTGGAGTACTATTTAAGACTAACGTAGGTGAATTATCTGTTAAAGCTGATAAATTTGAAATTTTAACAAAAGCACTACGTCCACTACCAGATAAATTCCACGGACTTAAAGACGTTGAAGAACGTTACAGAAGAAGATACGTTGACTTAATTATGAATGAAGAAAGTAAAGAAACATTTATTTTACGTTCTAAAATTATTCAAATTATGCGTAGCTACTTAAATGAACGTGGATACCTAGAAGTAGAAACTCCTATGATGCACTCGGTTGCTGGTGGAGCGGCTGCTCGTCCATTTGTAACTCACCATAATGCACTAGATATGCAATTATTCATGCGTATTGCACTTGAATTACCTTTAAAACGTTTAATCGTTGGTGGATTAGAAAAAGTATACGAAATAGGTCGTGCATTCCGAAATGAAGGTGTGTCAACAAGACATAACCCAGAATTCACAATGATCGAATTATATGAAGCTTATGCTGATTACAATGATATTATGGACTTAACAGAGTCTATGATTGCTTATATCTGTAATGAAATTCATGGTACTACAAAAGTTATGTATGGTGAAGATGAAATTGATTTAACTCCAAAATGGCGTCGTGTACATATGGTAGATGCTATTAAAGAAGTAACTGGAGTTGATTTCTGGCCAGAAATGACTGATGAACAAGCGCACGCATTAGCTAAAGAACACAATGTTCCAGTTAGAAAAGATATGAAAGTTGGACATATTATTAATGAATTTTTCGAAACATTTGTAGAAGAAACACTAGTTCAACCAACATTCGTATATGGTCACCCAGTAGAAGTATCTCCATTAGCTAAAACTAATGCAGAAGACACAAGATTTACTGATCGTTTCGAATTATTCATCGTTAGACGTGAACATGCGAATGCATTCAGTGAGTTAAACGACCCAATCGATCAAAAAGAAAGATTCTTAGCTCAAATGGATGAAAAAGATGCTGGTAACGAAGAAGTTTATGAAATGGACGAAGACTTCGTAGAAGCATTAGAATACGGTATGCCTCCTACAGGTGGTTTAGGAATCGGTATTGATAGATTAGTTATGTTATTAACTAACTCAGCTTCAATCCGTGACGTACTTCTGTTCCCATACATGAAACATAAATAATCTGATTATTGATTTATTAAAATTTATAAAAAATATTATTCGTAATAACAAAAATTAAAACTCCCTAATGTTAGGAAGCTTTAATAGAAAATTAAAGGGAGCATAGTCTCCCTTTTATTATATAAAAAAGATATATAAGGAGTATCCAATGGCAAGCTTTTTTGAAAGACTAAAAGAAAAATTTTCTGCTAAGGAAGAATTAAATGAGGAACTGATTTCTCTTGATGAATATGAAGAGTTCGTCGAGAGTCAGTTTGTAACTGAAAAATTTAAAAAAGGACTTAAAAAATCACGTGATAACTTCTCTAATGCACTAAATAACTTAATTAGTTCGTATAGAGAAATTAACGAAGAATTTTTTGAAGATTTAGAGGAATTACTGATTCAATCGGATGTTAGTTATAATACTGTATTGGAATTAGTAGATTACTTAAAAGTAGAATCTCAAAGACAGAACCTAAAAGAACCAAGTGAATTACAAAGTATGATCATTGAGAAGCTAGTTGATGTGTACATGGAAGGGACTGTAAAATCGGAATTAAACTATGCTCCAGAAAAAGAACTTTCAGTATTCTTATTTGTTGGGGTTAATGGAGTAGGGAAAACTACATCTATCGGTAAACTAGCTCATAATCTTAAAAAAGAAGGTAAAAAAGTACTCATAGCAGCTGGAGATACATTTAGAGCGGGAGCTATTGATCAGCTTGATGTTTGGGCAAAACGTAGTGGTGCAGACATTGTAAAATCACATGAGGGAGCTGATTCAGCAGCAATTATTTTTGATGCGATTCAATCAGCAAAAGCGAAAGGTTATGATGTACTACTTTGTGATACAGCGGGGCGATTACAGAACAAAGATCACCTTATGAAAGAACTTGAAAAAATAGTTCGTGTAATAAAAAAAGAAGTTCCAGAAGGGCCTCACGAAGTACTTTTAACTATAGATGCGACAACAGGACAAAATGGTATCCTTCAAGCGAAAACATTTAAAGAAGTAAGTGATGTTACAGGTGTTATCCTTACTAAGTTAGATGGAACAGCTAAAGGTGGAATTGTTATTGCAATTAAGAAAGAACTAGGTATTCCAGTTAAATTAGTAGGTTTAGGAGAAAACATTGATGATTTAGAAGTGTTTGATCCTGAACAGTATATCTACGGACTATTTTATCAAGAAAACTCTGAGAAAACTGAAGAACAATCGGAAGCAGAATAATAATTTAGAAATAGTTTGATTAATGAAATTTTAAAAAACTAAAAAGTTATAAAATTTTTTAAAATTATCAGCTTTAATAAATATTTAAGTGAGATTTTTCATAAACTTGATTTTTTTAAATCATCCTTGGAAAATCTCTCTTTTTTGTATTAATATAAAATCAATAATTAAATAGAAATATTTTAGTATTAAATTTGAAATAATTTCCGAAAATTAATTGAAAAATATGTAATAAAAGTATATAATATATATATTAAGAAGGTAACAATATATGGAGGATTAAGATGGGATTTTTATCTAAATTATTCGGAAAAAACGAAGAGCAAGTAAATGAGGTTGTATTAAGCTCATACATGAAAGGGAAAGTAGTAGATATTACTGAAGTACCAGACCCAGTATTTGCTCAAAAAATGATGGGAGATGGATTTGCTATTATTCCTGAAGAAGGGAAACTTATTTCACCAGTAGCTGGAGAAATCATCCAAGTATTCCCAACTAAACATGCATTTGGAATTAAATCAGGTGATGTAGAAATTCTTATTCACGTTGGATTAGAAACAGTTGCAATGAAAGGTGAAGGATTCGATGTTGCTGTATCTGCGGGAGATAGAGTTGAAGTAGGTCAAACTTTATTAACTTATGACTTAGAATTAGTTAAAGAAAAAGCTAAAGATATTATAACTCCTTGTGTAATTACAAACATGGATGCAGTAGAAAAAATTGAAGTATTAAAATTAAATGAAACTGTTGATTTCTCACAAGAAGTAGCAAAAGTAAAACTTAAATAGACCTAGGTCTATTTAAGTTTTACTATTAATGGCGAAGTTATGAATGATAAGAAATTTTGGAAGATTATATACCTGTATATAACGAAATATAATTATAGTATATTATATTATCGTCCAGAAAAAAAAGATGTATGGCTTATTAATGAGGATAATGAATTAATAAGATTTATATATGGGGATAGTTTTAAATCAACAGAAATTGATAGTATTGTTTCTAATGTTATTAGAAATGAAGTCAGACTGAAAAAAATGTTTAAACTGAGTAGTTTAAAAATGAAAATCCTTTATGTTTCTCCTGAATTTGATGATATTTTAGAAGATTACAAAAAATATAGAATATCAAATAGTATAATTATTGAACGTATTCTATATAATGAAAAAAATAGCAAGTTATTTTTAAAAGAAAAAGATAAGAGTTTTATAGAGGGAACACCAGATACTTTAAGATATAAAAATAGAGTTGTTGAACTTTATAAGAGACAAACATTAGATAGAAATATAATTAATGTGAAATACAATGTATTATCGGGAATTTATTTATTTTTATTCTTAATAAATTATTTTATTATTTATTTATCGAATAATAAGAGCTCGGCATATCAGTATATCGAATATAGTTACCAAAAAATTATTAGTGGCCAATTTTATAGAATGTTTACTAGTGTCTTTACTGTAGATAATTCAATGAAATTATTGATAATATTGGCAACAATCGGTGCTAGCTCAGTACTCTTTAATAAATCACTTAATGTATTGAAGAGCCTGGGGTTATTGTTTATAGTTTCTTTAGTATTTAATCTCTTATTGATATTTGGTTATTCTGGAACATTAGATATAGTATTGGTCTCAAATATTTCGCTTTTAGGTTCTATTTTTATGGGACTACTTAGCAAGAAAAATGATAATTTGAAATTTATGTATTCTGGTGCAATATCCATTATCTATTTAGCTTTAGTTACATTATTGTTTGATACTTCTATTGTTTTATATGTTTTTTCTTTTGTATTAGGAGTATTTTTAGAATTATTTTTGGTGAAGAAAAGAACTTATATAGCATTAATTTGCATGATAGTTTTCAGCTTACTTGGTGAAACTTTATTATTTGCAGGTGTTAATACAAAAAGTTCAATTAATAGATTTAGAGTATCGAGGGTAGATAGTAGGTTGTTAAAACATTATAGTGATGAAGATATATTCAATTTAGAAAAAGAATTAAACTCTAAGAACAAATCAGCGTTAACTTATTATGAGTTAGGTATGGTGAAAATGACAACTGCTACGAAACAAGATGCTAAGAAAGTTTTTCTTGATGGAATAAATTTTGATGATTCTTTTGCTCCACTTTACTACAATTTAGCAATAATTGAGCGACAAGAAAGTAATTATTCAAAAGCAAAAGAATATGCGAAAAGAGCTTATGAGCTAGATAATAGAGAAACCAATAAAAACCTAGTGGATGAATTGAGTAATTTTTAAGGTGATATAAATGAAAAATTTTTATGATTTACAACAATTTTTGAAATCATTTGGTATAATTATATATATGAAGGATAGAAAACATACATTAAGTATGGTAGAATATGAAGTGAGAGAATTAAGACGTTTAGAATTAATTTCAAATGAGGATTTTATTAGGGCAATTGCTATAATAAAACATGAAGTTAATTATGAATTATCAAAAGGATAGGTGATAATAATGAGTAATAAACTTATTTATATAAAGATACGTAAGAGAATAGAAGAAGATGTTATGAGAATAGAAGAGATGATCAACGCTTGTGTTGCAGTAAGAGGCGAGAGGAAATGCCCCTTATATCAAGACGTTATTGATACTCAAATTTATGGACTTTCAAAAGAAATAAACTTGGCAGTAGAAATAGGTTGTATCTCTCAAGAGGCAGGACGCATAATACTAGCCGATTTAGAAGATAAAGCTAGTGAAATGTACTCTAATATAGTAGAAGAAAGCAAAGCAAATTAATATGAATTTTGTAAGAAGGATACATAGATCAATTAAGCATGAACGTAGACATGTGAGATTAGATTGGGTAGTGGCATTAACACTTCTAGTGTTGTTAGTCTTAAGTTGTATGATGGTCTATAGTGCTAGTATGATTGGTAATAAGTATGGAACTTTCACATCAGGTATTCCAGTAAGTGAAACATACTTCTTACGAAGACAGGCAATGTGGGTAGTACTCGCTTATATGGCATTTTTAGTATTCTCGGTTGCAATACCTTTTGAAGTTTTTAAAGATAAAAGCTTTTTAATGAGGGGATGTTTAGTTATTGGTGGTTTACTTTTTGTTCCTTTATTTATGCCAGCAATAAATGGTGCTAAATCTTGGATAAGAATAGGATCATTCAGTTTTCAGCCGTCAACTTTAGCGCAGTTATTTATTATTATGTATATGGCCTATATATTAGAAACAAGGAAAGAAAAATTAAGACAAATTTGTACAAGCTCAGAGTTATTAAAAATGTTTAATATTCCATTAGGGTTAGTAGCCATTATAGCAATTCAAAATGACACCGGAATGATGCTTATTACATTATCTGTAATAGGTATAATGACGCTATGTTCTAATATGCATTCACAAAATATAAAAAAAATACTAACGCTTGCGATAATAGCAGGTGCTGCAGTGTTAATATTATTTATGTTAAAAAGTGCATTATTCAGTAGTGGAACTTCATATAGAACAAATCGTCTAAAAGTATTTTTAAATCCATTTTCTGAGGATTTAGCAGCTGCAGCCGATCAGGTAATAAATTCATATGTTGCATTTGGTAATGGAGGGTTATTTGGTAGAGGATTAGGAAATTCTATTCAAAAATTAGGTTACTTACCAGAAGCACATACAGACTTTATTCTTGCTATCATTGCTGAAGAATTAGGATTTATAGGGGTACTATTTGTTGTAACTTTATTGCTTATTATTATTGGAAAAGTAATATTTTCTGGAACAAAATCGAGAAATACTTTTTCAGCAATGTACTCATTAGGATTTGCAAGTCTATTAGTAGTTCAAGGAGTTGTTAATATTGGTGGGGTTACAGCCTCTATACCGATGACAGGAGTTCCATTACCATTTATAAGTAATGGTGGTAGTTCTATTCTTGTATTAAGTGTAGGATTGGGAATAGCTACTAATATTTTAGCTCACGTTAAATACTTAAGAAGTAATAAAAAATAATGATGATAAATCGGATTAATATTTTAAATATTGGTCCGATTTTTTTCGATTTTATTTATAATATGTAATTATATGAAATTGAAAAATTTATATTTTATTATGATGATACTTGCTAACTTAAGCTAATCAAGCTATAATAGTAAAGGTAACTTTTAAAGGAGATTATAGATGAAATTAGAACAATTTGATTTTTATTTACCAGAGGAACTTATTGCACAAACTCCTCTTTTAAAAAGAGATACTAGTAAATTACTGTGTGTAGATAGAAAAAGTAATACACATGAACATAAAGTTTTTTCAGATATTATAGAATATTTTAATCCTGGGGATACTTTGGTACTAAATAATACTAGGGTAATGCCTGCACGTTTATATGGAGCCAAAAAAGATACAGGTGCTGCGATAGAAGTATTATTATTAAAAAACTTGGGACATAATGATTGGGAATGTCTAGTTAAACCAGCTAAAAGAATAAAAGAGGGAAGTATTGTATCATTTGGTGATGGTATTATGGAAGCTGTATGTACTAAAGTTCTTGATGATGGATTTAGACATTTTGAATTTGTATACGGAGGAATATTCCAAGAAAGATTAGATGAACTGGGCACAATGCCTTTGCCACCGTATATAAAAAAAAGATTAACTGATAAAGAAAGATATCAAACAGTTTATTCTAAAGAAGTGGGAAGTTCAGCCGCTCCAACTGCTGGCCTTCACTTTACAAACGAATTATTAGATAGAATTAAGGAAAAAGGTGTAAATATTGCATATTTAACTCTTCATGTGGGGTTAGGGACATTTAGACCAGTTGCTGTAGAGAATATAGAAGATCACGATATGCATTCAGAATATTATACTCTAGATGAAAAAACAGCGGAACTTATTAATAAAACAAAAGAAAATGGAGGAAGAGTATTTTCTGTAGGTACCACTTCAACAAGAACACTAGAAACAATTGCTCGAGATAATAATGGAAAAATAGTTGCAGCATCAGGTTGGACAAATATTTTCATCTATCCGGGATTTGAATTTAAATGTGTTGATGGATTAATCACTAACTTCCATTTACCAAAATCATCATTAATAATGCTTGTTAGTGCATTTTATGATAGAGAAAAAGTTTTAGAATTATATAATATAGCAGTTGAAAACAAATATCGTTTCTTCAGTTTTGGAGACGCGATGATAATAATATAGTTATTGAAAGGAAATTTTTAAATGAGAGATGTTAAAGAAAATGCAGTTTGGTATGAGCATATAAAAACATGCAAGCAGTCAGGTGCAAGATTAGGTATTGTTCATACACCACACGGTAGCTTCGAAACACCAGTATTTATGCCGGTTGGAACACAAGCTACAGTAAAAGCAATGTCACCAGAAGAAGTAAAAGGAATGGGTGCTGATATTATTTTATCTAATACATATCATCTTTGGTTACGCCCTGGTGAAGAAATTGTTGAAAAAGCAGGTGGACTTCACAAATTTATGAATTGGGATGGAAGTATCCTAACAGACTCAGGAGGATTTCAAGTATTTTCTCTTAGTGAAATGAGAAAAATTGAGGAAGAGGGAGTTCATTTTAAAAATCACCTATCAGGAGAAAAATTATTCTTATCACCTGAAAAAGCTATGCATATTCAAAATGCTTTAGGTTCAGACATAATGATGGCTTTTGATGAATGTCCAGACTATAATCATGATTATAAATATATTCGTCAATCAGTGGAAAGAACTAGTCGTTGGGCTGAGAGATGTCTAGAAGCACATAAAAATCCAAAAACACAAAGTATTTTTGGTATAGTTCAAGGAGCAGGATTTAATGATTTGCGTGAACAAAGTGCTAAAGATTTAGTGAGTATGGATTTTCCAGGTTATGCTATCGGAGGTTTATCAGTTGGTGAACCAAAACATGAAATGTACAGAGTTTTAGAGCATGTTACGCCATTATTACCAGCTAATAAAGCAAGATATTTAATGGGGGTAGGATCACCTGATGCACTATTTGAAGGAGTGCTTAGAGGAGTAGATATGTTTGACTGTGTATTACCTACGCGTATTGCACGTAATGGAACATGTATGACTTCAGCTGGACGTGTTGTAGTGAAAAATGCTAAGTATGCAGAGGACTTTACACCACTTGATCCAGAATGTTCATGCTACTGCTGTAAAAATTATACAAAAGCATATCTTCGTCATTTATTTAAAGCTGATGAAATTTTTGGAGCTAGACTAGCAACTACTCATAATATTCATTTCTTAATTAATATGATGAAAGATATTCGTCAAGCTATCAAAGAAGATAGATTACTAGATTTCAAAGAAGAATTCTTTGAAAAATATGGATTAAATAAAGAAAATCCTAAGAATTTCTAATAATCTAGTAAAAAATCTGATAAAAGGTTTATTTTTTACTTCATATATAGTAGAATAAACATATATTATAAATAAACGGAGGTAAAACATGCAAGGTTCATATATTAATATTATTATGATAGTATTTCTTTTTGGATTCATGTACTTCATGATTATCAGACCACAATCTAAAAGAAATAAAGAATTAAAACTTCTACAAGATTCATTAAAAGAAGGAGATAGAATCGTAACTTTCGCTGGAATTTACGGAGATATCGTTGAAGTAGGGACAGTAACAGTAAAAGTAAGAATTGCACCAAAAGTAGAAATTGAAATAGATCGTAATGCTATTCGTAGCTTAGTTGCAAAATAATAAATATTTAAGCGGATTATATTAATAATTCGCTTATTTTTTTTGAAAAAAATTTTTAATTTTATGGGAGTTTTGTTAAGTACATAGTGTACTAATTATTTTGAGATGTTATAATTTCCAAAAGATTATTTTTTAGTATATATATGCAATGTTATGAAGATAAGAGAGAAACTAAATAAAAATTGTAATAAATAAATTAGAAACGTAAGAATCATATTACTTCCAATAAAAGATTTAATATGAAAATAAATGTTAATTTAAGTTTGTTATATTTGATGTTTTCGTGTATACTTAAACAATATAGAGTAATTAGTTAACTAAAAATAATGTTAATTAAATTCTAAATACATATATTTAAGATGGAATCTTGGAGGGAATATGTTTAAAAATAATATTGATAAAAAAATAGTAAAATATGGAATAAAGAAACTTAGTTTAGGAATAGTATCAGTTGCAATTGGTGCAATAGTATTTTTAGGTGGATCAGCAAGTGCCCATGATGAAAATAGCCTAAATGAAAATGGTAACACGGTACATGAAAAATCTAAAAAGTTAGAGATAACTTCTGAAACTACTAATAATTTAGAAAATAAAACGGCTAAAGAAAGTAATAATATTTCTAATGATAATACGATACTTTCGGTAAGTAAAAATAATATAGAAAATAAGAATGTAGCAACAGATTCAACTTTAACTACTGAAATTAATGGGAAATCAGATAACGCTGCTGTTATAACAAGCTCAAATTCTTCAAATAATAATTTAAATGCTATAGATAAGAGAATAGATGATAGTAGTGACATCGCTAATCTACTGACGAAGATAATTAATAAAAACTTAGAAGAAAATAAAGTTACAACTGAGGAAGTAGAAAATACTGTAGAACCTGTAGAAAAAGGAACAAAAATTATTTCTAGACTTACTAGCAAATATGCTGAAGATATAGCAAAAGGTTATATAGGATTAGAGGGAGGTAAGTATGATAGTTTAATTTATAAAAAGGCAGTATTAGATCCAGATGGTGATGATGATGGAGATGGTATAGCAAATAAGGATGAATTATATATTTATAAAAAAGATGGACGTACTTATCTTGGATATGATATTCATCCAAGACTTGCTGACACAGATGGAGACGGACTAAACGATAAAGTTGATAAAGATAAACTAATCTGGAATGTATCTGCTAGGGATATGGCTATGTTTATCAATCTAGTTTATGAGAATGATAAAAAAATAGATGACATTCTTAAAAAGCAAGCTCCAGCAGGTGCTCTTTCAAACAATATTCAAAAGATGACTAATAATGAGCTTGGACCATATTGGAGAGTAAAAGAAACATTTCATCAAGACAATGGTCTAGACGCGGTATTATTTGAAACAACTAATAATTTTCCATTTTTAAAAGGTGATAATATCCAAGTTCTTGCTTTTGCAGGCACAAATGTTGCGCAAGCAGGGGATCTAAAAGCCGATGTAGCATTGTTCTTTGGTAATGAATCAAATCAAAGTGAAGCAGCTATACAATTAATGAAGAAAATAAAAAATGATAGTACAATCACAAATTTATATATTACAGGACACTCATTAGGTGGTTATCTTTCATTAAGAGCTACAGCAACAGCTGAAAAGGATAAATTTGGTAAGTATAAACAAACTTATACGTTTAATGCTCCGAAAGTTAAGAGTGGTTGGTTCTGGGGAGTCCCTAAGGATGATGTAAAGATTTCTGAAGAACTTGCAAAATCTGGAAAGATAAAAAATTATTACACTGATAATGATAATATAATCCCTGGAAATCTTCAGCCTGAAAATAAAATAAGCATAGGTAAAAGTGAAGGAGCTCATTCATCGACATCTTATTTTGAAAATAGAGTGAATTCAAATCCAGACTTTAATTTTGGAAAACGTCAAGGAATGGATGGAGTCGGATATCGAGATGAAAATATTAATAAGCTAAGCATAATCGATCCAGAGAAGGGAACATTGAATAAGACGTTTTTACCAACTTTAGTAGATGATAAACCAGTATCTATAATGATAGGAGACAAGGTTAAAGATAAGGATATAGTTAGTAAAGTTAATAGAAATTTATTACCAGTTAATACTAAGTTATCGTTAGTTTATAAAGATGAATTAACATCTTTGGGTATGAAACACGCTACAGTAAGAGTTACGTATTTAGATGATAATAGTAGTAATGACATCAATATTCCTATATCAGTAAATGAAGCAGATAAAAAAGAGTTGATATCTGTAGTCAATGCTGCTCAAAAATTAGTAGAGTCAGTTGTAGATTTATCAGATAAGACTAAAAAATCAGCTGAAAATTATAATTTATCAAAATCAACTTTAACAGAAAAATTGAAAGAAGCGGAAGCTATAATTTCGAATACACTTTCTCGACAACTTGCTATTAATAATATTACTAGAGAAATAGCTAGCTTAGGAATGGATGTCATAAATTCACGTACTGCCTTAGAACTAACAGAAGCAGGAAAATATGAACCAAAACTTTTAAATGATGAAAAGATATTATTACATCAAGGAAGTAGTTTAAATGTAAATGAAGTAATAAATAAGATAGTTAAAGATAATATCCCACAAAATATAAACTATGAAATATTAAATTCTACAGATTTTGGAGAATTAGGAGATGTCAATGCAAGGGTAAGAGTAACATATTCTGATGGTTCAAATGACATAGTTAATGTACCTATTAGAGTATATACAGATTCTAAAGGCGAACCACTAGTACAAGAAGAGAATCCAGAACTAATAATAAGTGAGAAAGGCGAGCCACTAGTACAAGAAGAAAATCCCAAGCTAGTAATAAGTGAGAAAGGTGAGCCACTAGTACAAGAGGAGAACCCAGAGCTAGTGCTAAGCGAGAAAGGTGAGCCACTGGTAGAAGAAGAGAACCCAGAGCTAGTGCTAAGCGAGAAAGGTGAGCCACTGGTAGAAGAAGAGAACCCAGAACTAGTAATAAGCGAGAAAGGTGAGCCACTAGTACAAGAAGAGAATCCAGAACTAGTAATAAGTGAGAAAGGCGAGCCACTAGTACAAGAGGAAAATCCCGAGCTAGTAATAAATGAAAAAGGCGAGCCCCTAGTACAAGAAGAGAACCCAGAACAGGTAATAAGAGAAAAAGGCGAACCACTAGTACAAGAAGAGAACCCAGAACTAGTAATAAGAGAAAAAGGTGAATCATTGGTACAAGAAGAGAATCCCGAGCTAGTAATAAGAGAAAAAGGTGAACCCCTAGTGCAAGAGGAGAATTCAGAATTAGTGATAAGCAAAAAAGGCGAATCGTTAGTTCAACCTGAGTTACCTGAATTTCATGCAGAAAAAGGTGATGCTCTTGTTCAACCTGAACTTCCTGAATTTCACGAAGCTAAAGGCGAACCTGAAGTACAATCAACTTTGACTGAACTTGTCGTTCCATCTAAACAAGCAGTTGCCCCTAAAGCTCCTATTGTAGAATCATCAGTTGTATCAGAAAAAGGCGAGCCATTAGTACAAGAGGAGAAACCTAAAGCCACTCTTGAATTACTAAAAAGTTCAAAACTTGGTGTGGAAGTCGAGTTGTTATCTAATATCAATAATATATCATTGAATGTTAAAAAAATTGAAAATAGTAATCAAATAAAAATGATTAGTAGGGAATTATCTGTAGAAAAAGATAAAATTAGGGTATTAGATTTAAAATTATCTAAAGATAATAATAAAGTACAACTTGAAAATGACAGAATAGTTCGTATAGCTTTATTAGAAAATGAAAGTAGTGAGATAAAGATTTATCATGTTGAGAAAAATGGAAGTCTAAAATTAATTCCATCAGAAGTCAAAAATGGAATAGTTCAGTTTAATATAAATCATTTTAGTTTATTTGCAATTGTTGATTTTAGTGAAACTGCACCAAGAGATGAAAAGTATAATACAAAAGAAATTTCATTAGATGCTAAGAAAGAGCTGAGCACTACAAATAAAATAAATGAGCAAGAAAATATAACTACATTTAGTAAAGACTTAAATTCTAAACCGAAAGGAGTAACACAGGTTGTTGAGGAAAAATATAGTATTAAAATTAATCGAGAAAATTATAGAAGTAATATAAAAATCGATAAACTTGTCTCTTCAAATAATAATTTAAAAAAGAATTCTATCCTTCCAAAAACTGGAGAGGATTCTTCAAACACAATACCTATTGCAACTGGGGTAGGTTTAATTATAGGGATTTTAGGTATTAGAAAATACAACAGATAATAAATAAAAATCAAACTGGTAAAAAATATCAGTTTGATTTTTTTTTATATTATTTACTGAAAACATTTTTCCATTCAGAGCGTTTTTCTAAGAATTTTTTAGCTTCCATTTGAGCACCTTCTAAAGAGTGAGAAGCAGCCCATCCACATTGTACTTCATTACATGCTGGAACTTCAGTAGCAACAAGAACATCTTCTAATGTTTTTGCTAGAGCCTCTTCAACTTCTTCGTAGCTGTCATTGTTAATTACTGATAAGTAGAATCCTGTTTGGCATCCCATAGGTCCGAAATCTAATACATTATCAAGGTGATTTCTGATTAATTCAGCGATTAAATGTTCTAAAGAGTGAAGGTTTGGCATTTCTAAATGTTCTTTGTTTGGTTGACAAAATCTAATATCATATTTGTAAATTTTGTCTCCATTGTCTCCAGAATACACCCCAACTAATCTAATATAAGGTGCAACAACTTTAGTGTGATCTAGGTTGAAACTTTCAACATTCATTTTCTTTTCAGTCATCAATATTTCTCCATTTCTTTAATTTTATTAGCAGTTATAATTATACTATATTTTTAATGAATATAAAATCAATAAGAATAAAAACTGATGCTCATGGGAACATCAGTTTCATGTTCTATTTTTCTAACGGGATAAGTTTGTTCATGATAATTGCTACAATTGCACCAACAGCGATAGGAGAACCTATTAAGTATTGAAGTAATTGTGGAGCGCTAGCTTTTAATTCTGCTGGAATGAATAATAATCCAATTGTAAACATTAAAGGTACTCCGATAATGTATAATTCTCTTTCAGAAAAGTCTAGATTTTTAACAACTCTAAATCCGTTTAGTAGGATTATGATACATACCACTGAGAATACCCCACCGATAACTGCAGAAGGAATTGAATTAATAATAGCAGAAAGTTTACCTAAGAATGATAATCCGATAAACCAGAATGAAGCCATAACGAATACTTTTCTACTAGCTACACCAGTGATAGAAATAATACCAGCATTAGTAGAGTATCCAGTAACAGGAGTTGCACCAACTAAAGCAGCTGCTAAACATCCGATTCCTTCTCCGATTACACCTTTGTTAACTTGAGTATCGCTTAAAGGTTCGTTAATAACTGAACTTACAGCATACCAAGTTCCTGTTGTTTCAGCTAAAAGTACCATGTAGATAATAATCATTGTTATAATAGCTGAAATTTCAAAGTGTATGCCATAGTCTAAAAATAATAGTTTTGGCATTGAGAAAAAGCTAGCATCTTTAATTCCTTGAGTATTAAAACCACCCATTAAATATGCAGAAAATGTTCCGATAGCTAAGGCGATAATTACTGAAGAAATTTGAAAAATTCTTTTGAATTTTTTAACATAATTTCCTAATGTAGAAAATAGTATTAATGAAGCTGCTGTAATAAAGGCTAATAATACATTTTGTTTCATAGTAAGACTGTTACCTTCAATGTAGATATTACTCACAAATGCTGAAGGAAGTAAAGTTAATCCTACGATCATAATTATTGTTCCACTAACGATAGATGGTATGTAATTTTTTACTATATATTTATAAATGCCAGAATATCCAAGTAAGATAACTAAAATCGCACCGACAATACTAGCTCCTAGAACAGTACCAAGGTTTTTAGTTCCCATATAGATACCAATAATAGCACCTAGGGGAATAAATGATGGACCTTGACATACAGGTAGTTTTAAGTAGAATAAAACTTGAATTAATGAAGCAATACCAGCTCCTAAGAAAGTAGATTGAATTAATCCTGTAGCATCACCAGGTGATAATGCAATTGCTGTTGCTAATATAAAAGGTGGTACATAAACGTCCATAGCTAAAACGTGTTGTAAACCTAAAATTAGGGATTGTGAAAATGGAATATTTTCTTCAACTCCTATTGTTAAATGATTATTTTGTTTCGTCATAAAAAAACGTAATCTCCTTTTTATTTTATGTTATTAATCTTTTTTTAGTATTTGTTTACCTTGAACCCAGACTTCACGAATGTTTTCTGAAGTAGAAAGGTATAATATTTTTTGAAGAAGGTGTTTGTCTTCTTCACTATCTAAATAATTTGGAAGTTTATTTGTCGGTGTATTTATATCGATAACTTGGAAATCGCAAATATAGCCTTCTTTAAAAAGTCCAAGTGGTAATTTTAAAGCTTCACCACCACCAGTGGTTGCAAGATAAAATGCTTCAAATATACTTACTTTTGAATCATGATTACCACGACAATTCTCTTCCAGGCTGTTGTCAACCCCATCATTTAACATCCTACTAGCCATAACTGTATGCTTTATATTGTCATATAGGCTAGGGGAGAAACCTCCTGAGATATCGGCACCTAAACAAATATTTAAACCTTGTTTTTTTAGTTTGTTAACAGGTGAAACTGCATTAGCAAAATATGAGTTAGAGATAGGACAGTGGCAAACTGAAGATTTATTCTTTTTGAAGATATCAGCGTCTCCAGAATTTATAAAATTACCATGAGCCATTATTGATTTATCAGTAAGCAAACCAAAGTGGTCTAGGACCTCTGAATCTCTTTTTCCAAATCGTTCAAGAACGAAGTTATGTTCCCAGTCACTTTCACTACAATGACTTTGTACATAGCAGTTATATTTCTTTGCTAATTTTCCTAACTCTAAAAGAGCATTGTCTGTACAGCTTGGAACAAAACGTGGAGTAATAACTGGATATACCCCCTGAGGTACTTTTTAGCAAATTTTCGTACATCAACAATAAATTTCTCGGTATTTTCTATAGCTTCTTTTGTGCTATTATCACGGTAAAAGTCAGGATTCATATCTTCATCATCCATAACTACTTTTCCTACGAAGCCTCTTTGACCTAAATTAGCACAGATTTTTGCTAATTCGAGAGTAGCTTCATTATGAATAGTTCCAAAATACATCGCAGATGTAGTACCATTTGCTAATAGTGTTTTTACTAAATCCGTGTAGACTTCTCGAGCGTAGTTGATATCTTTATATTTTGATTCTAAAGGGAAGGTGAAACTGTTTAGCCAGTAGCTTAATTCATCATCCAGTGCAAGACCAGCTTGCGGCCATTGAGGAGCGTGGATGTGCAAATCGATAAAACCAGGTAAAAGAACTTTATCTTTAAAATCAATAAAGTTACTTTTATGTGAGTATTGATTTAATATTTGTTGATAATTTTCATCTTCTTTTCTAATAATTTCAGAGATAATTCCATTATCAGAAACTAAAAGTACAGCATGTTTCAGAAATTCAATTTCGCCATATGTTGGGCTATGAAAAAAAGATGCCTTAATAATTTTTTTGATTTTCATGTTTTCATTTCTCCTAAAGAATTTTTATAAATATAACACGAGAAACGAACGTTGTCAACATAAAATTATATATTTTTAAAAATAAATTTTTAAAAACGAACATTATAGTGGTTTTAGAAAGTATAAAGTTCGAAAAAACGACGAAGATCGTTTTCTTCGTCGTTTTAAAAATTATAGTATTATTATCTAAATTCATTTCTTTCTTTTGCTACTAAAGTGGCTACTCTTTCTTGAGCTTTTTCTAGATAGTTTTCACCTTGTTTTAATAAATCACAAATGATATTTGTAATTTCTACAAAGTCTTCTTCCACATAACCTTTAGAAGTCATAGCAGCAGCTCCTAGACGTAATCCACTAGTTTTCATTGGTGGTAATGTATCGAATGGGATACCATTCTTATTACATGTGATTTTAGCTTTACTTAATAGGTCACTAGCTTCATGTCCAGTAACATTATAAGTAGAATATGTGTCGATAAGACATAGGTGGTTATCACTACCATTTGATACCACTGGAATATTGTTAGCTTTAAATGCTTCTACCATTGCTTGCATATTTTTTACTACTTGTTGTTGATATACTTTGAATTCAGGTTTAAGGGCTTCAGCGAAACAAATTGCTTTAGCGGCAACAACATGTTCTAATGGGCCACCTTGTGCACCAGGGAAAATCATTTTATTAATTTTAACTGCGATTTCCTCATTGTTAGTAAGGATAATACCACCACGTGGACCCCTTAAAGTTTTATGTGTAGTAGATGTAACTACATCAGCATAAGGTACTGGGTTTGGATGTAAGCCTGCAGCTACTAAACCAGCGATATGAGCCATATCAACCATTAGGTAAGCACCCACTTCATCGGCAATTTCTCTAAATTTAGCAAAATCAATTACACGAGAATATGCACTTGATCCGGCAATAATCATTTTTGGTTTATGCTCTTTAGCAATACGAAGGACTTCATCGTAATCGATAAGATGTGTATCTTTTGTCACTCCATAAGAAACAGCATTAAATAGTTTTCCTGAGAAATTAACTTTACTACCGTGAGTTAGGTGCCCACCTGCATCCATACTCATCCCTAAAACAGTATCACCAGGTGTTAATAAAGATAAGTAAACTGCAATGTTTGCACTAGATCCTGAGTGTGCCTGCACGTTTGCAAATTTTGCATCATAAAGTTCTTTTAATCTATCTATTGCAAGAGATTCTATTTCGTCGATTACTTCACAACCATCATAGTATCTTTTTCCAGGATATCCTTCAGCATATTTGTTAGTTAAAATACTTCCTGTAGCTTTTAGGATATCTTTAGAAACAAAGTTTTCACTAGCAATAAGTTCGATATTAGTATCTTGTCTATGTTGTTCTTTTTCAATTAATTCAAAGATTTTATCCATAATGTCACTCCTTTAATTATATATTTCAAGAATAATGAGTATTTATGTTTCTAAAATATAAACTTAAGAAAAAATATAAGTATATTAGAAACTATGTTAACTAAAAATGTTTTGAAATTTAAAAGTTGAAATCTTAAATAATAGGTCATCATTCTATATTCTATAATGATAGCATACTATGACAAATAAATAAACTAATAAATAGAAAAAATATTCAAAATAATTAAAAAATTCTATAAAACAACAGAAATACACGAACGTTTTACCAAAAATGAAAAAGAATTTTATAGATTACTGATACAGATTATGAATGATTTTCAAAATTCTAAAAGATTATATACATAAATATACATAGTTTATATCAAGTTGTATTGTGGAAAATAATAAATAGTAAAAAAATTGATGAATTTTAATTGGTCTATACTTGATAACAGTAGAAATTATATAATATTTATGCTATAATAATTAACGGAATACATCTGTATTACTATCGAACCAAATTTTAAGGAGAAAAATTTAATATGCTTGTAGATAAACCATTAAAGCTGTTTTCATTAAATGCTAACATTCCATTAGCACAACAAGTAGCAAAGTCACTAGGAGTAGAATTAAGTAAATGTAGCGTTAAAAAATTCAGTGACGGAGAGGTTTCAATTAATATAGAGGAAAGTGTACGTGGTAGTGAAGTATTCGTACTACAATCAACTAGTGGCCCTGTAAACGACAATTTAATGACTTTATTAATTATGATAGATGCACTTAAACGTGCTTCAGTGGACACAATTAATGTTGTAATCCCTTATTACGGATATGCACGTCAAGATAGAAAAGCAAGAAGTCGTGAACCAATTACTGCTAAATTAGTAGCTAACTTATTAGAAGTGGCAGGGGCAGATCGTGTAATTGCATTAGATCTTCACGCACTTCAAATTCAAGGATTCTTTGATATTCCGGTTGATCACCTTATGTGTGTACCAATTATTGCGAAATATTTCAAAGAAAAACTTCCAGATATGGAAGAAGTTGTTGTTGTATCGCCAGACCACGGTGGTGTAACACGTGCTAGAAAACTAGCAGATGCATTAAATACGCCAATCGCAATTATAGATAAGAGAAGACCAAAACCAAATGTTGCTGAAGTTATGAATATTGTAGGTAATATTGAAGGAAAAACATGTATTCTTATTGATGATATTATTGATACAGCGGGAACAATTACTTTAGGAGCTCAAGCACTTAAAGATAGAGGAGCAAAAGAAGTTTATGCAAGTTGCTCACACGCTGTATTAAGTGGACAAGCATTAGATAGAATAGAAAATTCTCCAATTAAAGAGTTAGTATATGCTAACACAATTGATATACCAGAAGAGAAAAAATTAGATAAAATGGTACCGTTATGTGTAGGTGATTTAATTGCAAAAGCAATTTACAAAATCCACAATAACGAACCTGTAAGTGTTCTTTTTGAATAATCACTAATTAAATTAACTTTTAAAGAAGGCAGCGGTGTCCGTTGCCTTCTTTAAGTCATATATTCGATAGTAAAAAAATAAAAGTGAGGATAACTTATGAAATTAATAGTTGGATTAGGAAATCCAGGAAAACAATATGAAAATACAAGACATAATATTGGATTTATGATACTTGATGAATTAGCAAAATCTTGGAATGTAAGTTTTGATAAAACGAAATTTAACGCTGAGTATGCTGTAGCATACCACGGTGGTATTAAATATTTGTTAATTAAGCCAACAACTTATATGAATCTTTCAGGAGAAGCTGTAGGGAAATTTTACGATTATTTTGAACTTGATATTGAAGATATTTTAGTTATATATGATGATTTAGATACAAAAACTGCAAACTTCAAACTTAAGGCAAAGGGAAGTAGTGGAGGACATAACGGAATTAAGAGTATTATAAGTCACCTAGGTACAGAAAAATTTAATAGGTTAAAAATTGGAATAGATAGACCAACACCTCCGATGAAGGTAGTTGATTATGTCTTAGGAAGATTCTCGAAAGATGAAATGAGTGAAATTGAAAAAATATATTCTAAAAGTATAAATTGTATAGAAGATTTTTCAAAAATGAGTTTCGTAGATTTAATGAATAAATATAATTAAAAATAACCGCAGCAAAAGGCGCCATCCCCAAAATTCTAAATTTAAAAAAGTTTATATAGAAATTCATAGTTACAGTGGATTATAGACATCTAAATTCACGTCATAAAACTTTATATATATCTAATAAACTTTAAGGGGATTACTCGACGAAATCGATTTCTCTGAAATTGCGATTTTTGAGTCACTCTCTTTTTGCTGCTATTTGTTGTAGAAAGGAGCGTACATGATAAAAGATAGTCTTTTGGAAATTGTTAATTTACAATTTGAGAAGAAACATAAAAATATAGGTGTATATGGACAAAATTTAACAACACGTGCTTTAGAAATATATAACGAATATAAAAATGGTGATAAGACAGTTGTAGTGTTATCACAAAGTAAAGCAGAAGCTGAAGAATTGTTCGCTATTTTAAATGATTTCGAAGGTGAAACATATATTTATCCAGAAATTGATATATTAAAACGTCACACCTCTAAAAGTAATGATTTAGTGCAGAACTCTATTAAAGTTCTTGAAAATCTTGTACATAATATTCAAAGTATTGTAATTGTACCGATTGAATCAATTTATAGAACTGTAAAAAATCCTAGTGATTTTAAAAATAATAGCTTTGAGATTAATGAAGATACTGTTATTAGCTTTGATGAATTACAGAAAAAACTAGTTAATATGGGGTATCGTCGTGTTGAAACTGTCGATGTAGTAGGAGAGTTTTCAAAAAGGGGGAGTATAGTTGATATTTTTAGTCCTTTAAGCGAGAAACCTATTAGATTAGATTTTTTTGATGATGAACTTGATAGCATGAGAACTTTTGATGAAATTACACAAAGATCGTTAGAAAAAATAGATAGTGCTGTTATTTATCCTACAAGTGATTTTTTCCTTACTTCTGAAGAAAAAGATGTAGTTGTTGAGAGGATACTTACTAAGTTAAATGATACCAAATTAAGAGAAGAAGAAAATTATCAAGAAATTAGTACCTATCTTCAAGAAAAAATTGAAATTTATAAAGTAACTGGCGATTTTAGTGATTTAGAAAGTTTTTCGAATTTAGTTTATGAAAATACGTATAGTATTGCCGACTATTTAACAGATGATATTATAGTCTTCTATGACAATTATCATAAAATCTTAGAAAAAATAGAAGGACTACGAGAATACTTTTTAACAAGTCTTCAAGAGATGAATAGAAATTATATATATCAAGATGTAATAGATAATGTAGCTTTTGAAAAAATTCAAAACTTAGATGTAAGAAAATTCTATTTATCTACCTTAAAACTCAATGATAAGATTATAGAAAAAAACTACAATTTAGATATAATTGATTTGGCTTATTATTCAAGTGAAGAATATTTAGCTAAGGAAATACGTGAAAAATTAACGGATAATTATAAGGTAATTATTTCATTAAACACTCAAAAACAAAAAGATTATGTAGAGAAGGTACTATTCGATAATTATTTCTATGATGATATTTATTATGGTGTTAAAGAAGGGAAAATCTTCATCGATGTGAATAAGTATCATCTAAAAGGATTAGAGGATAGAAAGAATAAAATATTTTTACTTACCCCACGCGAACTTTTTACTGAAGAAGAGAGAAAAAAACGTCGCGTAAAATTTAAATATACTAACTCAGAAAAAATTAGAAACTACCAAGAACTAAATGTTGGTGATTATATCGTTCATGTTAGTCATGGGATAGGGTTATACGAAGGTATAGAGAATGTTGAAGTTGGAGGAGTATATAAAGACTTCTTGAAGATTGTTTATGATGGTGGTGATATTATTTATGTGGATATAAATAATATGAACTATATCCAAAAATATACCGCGTCTACTGATAATAGAAAACCAGTATTAAATAAACTAGGAACAAAAAATTGGCAGAAGACTAAAAGTAGAGTCCGAAAAGAAATTGAGGATATATCTGAAGATCTTATTAAGTTATATATTAAACGTGAATTAAGTTCTGGATATGCGTATAGCTTAGATGGAAGTATGCAGTCTGAATTTGAAGCTGATTTTTCATATACACCAACGGATGACCAGGTGAAAGCTACAGAAGAAATTAAAAGAGATATGGAAAAACAACGTCCGATGGATAGACTTCTATGTGGAGATGTCGGTTTCGGTAAAACAGAGGTAGCGATGAGAGTTGCGTTTAAAGCAGTTACTGATAATAAGCAAGTGGCGGTATTAGTACCAACGACTCTTCTTGCTGAACAACATTACGATAATTTCGTAAGTAGATTTGCGAATTTCCCAGTAAATATAGAAGTAGTAAGTAGATTTAAATCTGCAAAAGATATTACTGAAATTTGTAAGAAACTTGAAGAAGGTAAAATTGATATAATTGTTGGGACACATAAACTATTAAATGATAAATTTAAATACAAAGATTTAGGTTTATTAATAATTGATGAAGAACAACGTTTTGGAGTTAAACATAAAGAAAAAATAAAACATCTTAAAAATACAGTAGATGTTCTTACCCTTAGCGCAACTCCAATTCCTAGAACATTACATATGAGTTTAATAGGTATTAGGGATTTATCGGTGATTGAGACACCTCCAAGAGAACGTCAACCAATCCAAACTTTTGTGACAGCTCAAAATAAAATGGTTATAAAAGAAGCGGTTATGAATGAGATTAATCGTGGAGGACAGGTGTTTTATGTTTATAATAGAGTAGAAACTATTGATGAAAAATATCTAGAGCTAAAACGATTATTGCCTGATATCAATATAGCTTATGCACATGGTAGAATGAGTCAAAGAGAACTTGAAAATATTATGTCTGACGTTATAGATAGAAAATATGATATGCTAATATCGACAACAATTATTGAGACAGGTATTGATATCTCTAATGTAAATACATTAATAGTTGAAAATGCTGATCGCTTTGGATTAAGTCAATTGTATCAACTTCGTGGACGAGTAGGTCGTAGTAGTAGAGAAGCTTATGCATACTTGATGTACGAACCATTTAAGTCATTAACTGAGAACTCAGAGAAGAGATTATCGGCGATCAAGAACTTTACTTCTTTAGGTAGTGGTTTTAAAATCGCTATGCAGGACTTATCTATTAGAGGGGCTGGAGATGTACTCGGCGGAAGACAGCATGGTTTCATTGATTCAGTAGGTTACACATTGTATTCTCAAATGTTAGAACAAGAAATTCAAGAGAAAAAAGGAATTTTAGAACCGTTATTAGAACAAGATCGAACACAAGATGTTAGTTACTATGAAAATATAATTAAAGAAGCTACTCCGAAAATTAAGAAAGATATTTTTGAAGTCAAGACAGATGATCTAGAAATTAAACTTAACGTTGATGCATTTATTCCAAAAGAGTATATTACTAGTGATGCAGATAAAATAGATTTCTATAAGAGATTAAATAATGTAGTTAGTGATGAAGAGATTGATAGTATTGTAGAAGATCTAATTGATAGATTCTCTGATTTTGGTGAAGAAGTTAATAACCTAATAGATATATGTTATCTGAAAGTTATGGCGAAAAATACTATGGTGACTAGCATTAAAGAGTTAGCCAATAAAGTAGTTGTAACTTTTGATAAAGACATTATGAACAGTCTTAAAGGAAAAGAATTATTTACAGCTTTAACGCCGCATAAGGACACACGTATCATTGCAAAAGATGGATTCTTCCTTGAAATAGATAAGAAAGAAAGATATAGCATTAGACGCATTAGAGAAATGCTGGCTTTAGTAAACAATAATTTGGAGGGGGAACATGAATAAAAATAGATGCCCTTGGGCTGTAAATCCATTAGATATTGAATATCATGACAATGAATGGGGAAGAGAAACTCATAATGATCAAATGTTATTTGAATATCTAATACTAGAAGGAATGCAAGCTGGATTAAGTTGGTCATTAATACTTAAGAAACGAGAAAATTTCAAACGTGCTTTTGATAATTTTGATTATAATATCTGTGCCAATTATACCGATGAATATCTAGAATCGTTAAGACAAGATGCTAGTATAATTAGAAATAAATTGAAAATATATTCTGTTAGAAAAAATGCTGTAGCATTTCTTAAGGTTCAAAAAGAATTTGGAAGTTTTGATAAGTATATTTGGAGATTTACAGATTATAGAAAAATCAACAACAAATTAGAAAGCTACAAAGATGCACCAAGTGAATCTGATTTGTCAATCAAGATAAGTAAAGATATGAAGAAAAGAGGATTTAGTTTTGTAGGAAGTACGATAATTTATAGCTATATGCAGGCTATTGGAATGATAAATGATCATGAAAAAGGATGTTTTTGTTATAAAGAATGTTGCTAAGAAATGTTATTAAATTGGTATTATGGAAAGTATTATAAATAAGGGAATTGTTCAAATTTAGATATAACTTTACTTTATAAGAAATACAGTCTATAATATATAAGTATGTTTAATTTTAAGATTGGATTTTATAAATGGATAAGAGAACTATTAAAATTGAAGAAATAGCAGACAATAAAATATTTGTTGAAACATTTTTAGAAGAGATAAAAAAGATACAAGAAATTCCTAAAATGCCTAAATGTGAGTTTTTACATATTGGAGCTACGAGTAGTACAAAGGTATTAGGGGAAAAGATTGTTGATATACTTGTTGTTGTAGAAAATTTACATGAGATAACAACATTCGATGAAAAAAGATTAAATAATATCAGTTATCATAGAATAGCTCACAGTGGTACAAAAGGTGTAATAAAATATGCTAGAATTATCGATTATCTAACAATGAGCTATGATGTTGTATTAAACGTTGTACAACGTGATACGGAAATACATAAAGATTTTATAAAAATTAAAGAAATTTTTAATGATGAAGTTTTAAAAAATGAATATAATTCATTTAAAAATAATAATAAAGAACTTTCGTTTAAAGATTATTCAGCGAAAAAAGTAATATTTATAAATGATATGTTAAAAAGGATTGAAAATAATGATTAAAATAAAAAATATTGAGGAGATTGTTCAAAATAGTGAAGTACTATATAATGAACCTCTAAGAAAATATAGTTTTACAAAAACGGGTGGAAACGCAGAAGTTTTAGTAAAATTAACAAACGAACAAGATTTACAAAATGTTATTAAATATAGCAACGAAAATAACATAGAATTAACGATTTTAGGAAATGGTTCAAATGTGTTAATATCAGATAATGGTATAGCAGGAATAGTAGCTATAACTAGCGATATGAACAAGATTGAATTAATAGATGGTGATGTTATTTCTTGTTATGCGGGATTAACGTTAAAAGAACTTACAGACTTTTGTATTGAAAATAGCTTAACTAATCTTGAATTTTCATGTGGTATTCCAGGAAGTGTTGGTGGAGCAATCTTCATGAATGCTGGGGCATATGGCGGTGAGATGAAGGAAGTTGTTCAAAAAGTTGAAGTTTTCACTAAAGCTGGGGAAAAGAAAATATACACAAATGAACAGATGGAATTTTCATATAGACATTCTGTAATTCAAGAAACTAAAGAAATTATTTCTAGAGTGTATTTCCGAATGAAAAAAGGAAATAAAGAAGAAATTATCTCTAAAGTAGAAGAATTAAATAAAATGCGCTCAGATAAACAACCTTTAGAATACCCTTCATGTGGTTCTGTGTTTAAACGACCAGAAGGATATTTCGCAGGAAAATTAATCCAAGATGCGGGGTTACAAGGATTAACTGTAGGCGGAGCGCAAGTTTCAAAAAAACATGCCGGATTTATGGTTAATATAAATTCAGCAACTTGTGAAGATTATAAAAATTTAATAAAAGAAGTTCAGAAAAAAGTTTTAGAAGATTCAGGTGTTGAACTTGAGTGTGAAGTTAAAATTTTAGGTGAATAAAAAAGGAGTGACTCAAAAATCGTGATTTCGGAGAAATCGATTTTGTTGAGTCACCCTAGCACAGTTTATTAGATATCTAAAAAGCTTTTATAAAGCGAATTTAGATATCAATAAACCACTGCGTCTATGAGTTCACATATGAACTTTGTTAAATTTCGGGGCTAGATTAGCCCTTTTTTTATTTCATATTATCTATAAATTTTTTATATTGTGCAAGATTTTGTTCATTTTTATTATTTGTTTTTGGTGTGTAAAATGTTCTTCCTACTAAGTTATCCGGGAGATATTGTTGCTTAATATATCCTGTAGGGTGGCTATGTGGATATTGATATCCAACACCACGATTAAGTTTATCAGCGCCGTAATAATGTGCATCTCTTAGATGATCAGGAATAATAAATTTTGGATTTGTCTTTGTTTCATGTAGTGCATTGTCGATTGCCACATAAGCACTATTAGATTTTAATGAAAGAGCTAGTTGAATAACAGCGTTAGCTAATGGTATTCTAGCTTCGGGTAATCCGAGCATCTTCGCACTTTCAATAGCAGCATGAACAAAAGGTCCGATATTTGGATTGGCAAGACCGATATCTTCATAAGCTATAACACTCATTCTTCTATATATAGTGTCTAAATCACCACTATCTATCAGTAGTGCTAAGTAGTATAGTGAAGCATCAACATCACTTCCACGTATAGACTTTTGAAAGGCGCTAATAATATCATAAAAAGCGTCACCATCTTTATCATAGGCTTTGAATTTTCCTAGAGATAAGTTTAATAGTTTCTCTTTTGTGACAATTTCATCTTCATTTGATAAATTATATAAAATTTCAAAAGTATTTAAAGAGAATCTCAAATCACCCGAAGAGTTTAAAGCGATTGTTTTAAATACATCATCTTCTATTTTTAACTTTTTAGGGAATATTTCTTTATTATTTGATATTTTTTTTAGATATTCATAAATATTATCGTTTGAAACTTGTTGTAATTCAAAAATAATTAAACGTGATCTAATCGCAGGATTTACAGTATGATATGGGTTATTTGTTGTGCATCCAATAACGTATATATTATCAAATTCGATTTCAGGAAGTAGAATATCTTGCATAGGTTTTGTTAATCTATGAAATTCATCAAGTAGTAATATTACTTTTTTAAACCTTTTAGATTCTTCTATTACTGCAGTTAAATCTTTCTTAGTGCAATTTACAGCATTTAATATTTTAAATTTATAGTCTAGTTCATTAGCTAAGGCATTAGCAATTGAAGTTTTTCCGGTTCCAGGGGGACCATATAAAATAAATGAGAACATTTTTTTGCTCTCTACTATTTTAGTGAGAACTTTTCCATCTCCAATTAAATGATGTTGACCAATAATATCACTGATTTTATTAGGTCGTAATTTATTGATAAGTGTTTCCATGGTACCTCCTTAGTTTTTATTTCTTAATATTAATTATATCATAATTGATATAGTTGTTGTTAGAAAGTTAATTGGAAGTGTCATTGTATATATAAAATAATAAAATTTTACATAATCTTGATTTTATGATAAAATAAAATAATCACAATTAGGGGATGTTTAGGATTCGACAGGGATGCTAGTCTTCTTAGTGGCATGTAGGAGGGTTGTCTCCTTTAACAACACATCAGTTAAATATAACTGGCGAAAAAACAAATTACGCTTTAGCAGCTTAATAAGCTAAAGGCTGATTACTTTGTTTGACTGTGACAAAGCTAATCGGTTCATTTTTAGCAGTCTACGATTTTTTTCTTCCGTTTGTAGAAAAAAATAAGAGATTAATCAAACTCGTTTTTCATTGCCTGTTTATCGGCTTAAGTGGAGAATTAAATTCAATAGGTAAACTAAACATGTAGAAGCTAAGGGGAGGTATTTTTGGACGCGGGTTCAAATCCCGCCATCTCCATTCTATTGAGATTAATCTCAAATAAAAAATACGCAGTTAGAAACTGTGTCAAAGAGACTTGAAATCTTTATTTTAAAGATTTCAAGTCTCTTTTTTGTATATCTTAATAATATGTTAATTCGACAAATTTTATTACAAAAATCTAATTGTAATCGCTTGAAATATATATATATATATATTATAATATTAATATAGAGATAATAATAAATTACCAAAAGGGGAGGTGATTATGATGAAATTATTAACAATGTTTAAATTTACTAATATAGATAATCAAGATGAAGTTTATGAAGGTGGAGTAATTTCTATTCTTCTAGCAATCGGTAGACATTTATGGCTGGGCCTAGCTAATATTGTCAAAGCACTAGGGTATGCTTATTATCTATTAATCTGGCTGATATATGTAGTAGCGGTAATAGTAGGAGTAGGATTTATTCTCTATTATCTATATTTAGTTGGATCAGCTCTATTTTAGTATAAATTTTTCTTTAAATATAGTAGTAACTAGAATTTGTAAAGGTTTTAGTTACTGCTATTTATTTAGTAAGGTTGGTTTGTAAATAGCTTATAGGTATGCTATAATATACCTATAATCAAAAGGAAGTAAAAAGAATGCTAATTAAATTTTCTGATAAATTTTATTATACAAAACAACGATATATGTATTTAGAACCAACTCTTGGTTATTTAAAAGGAGAGTATTTTTCGGTAATGTTAGATTCGGGGAATGGTCCTGTTCAAGTAGAGAATTTTCTTAATGAATTAAAAGAAAATGATTTACCGATGCCAAGTTATGTAATATTAACTCATCACCATTGGGATCATAGCTTTGGATCTGCCTATCTAGATATTCCAGTAATTGCTACAGATAGAGCTAGAGATTCTTTAATTGAGTTATCGCAACTTAAATGGGATGATGAGAGTCTTTATCAAAGGGTTAAAGATGGAACTGAAATAAAATATAGCGCGGATGTTATAAAAAAAGTTTATGAAGAGCATGAAATAAAAATTAGAATTCCAGACATGCCCAAAATGGCTGATTTTAATTTGAATCTTGGTGGTGTTAAAATTAATTGTATATATAATGATAACTCACATTCTAATGATGCATTTTTAATTTATATTCCAGAGGAGAAAGTATTATTTTTAGGAGATAGTCATGCTAAAAATTATTATACTAAACCGATGGCATATAATAAGCAGAAACTCCGTGATTATATAGATAGAATAACAATACTTGATTTTGAATATGCTGTTCCTGGTCATGGTAACATATTTACAAGACAGGAATTGTTAGATTATCTTGAAAAAGAATATACAAAAATGAGGTGATTACATATGAATTTAATGATGTCTCTCGATTGGATTCTTTTAATTACTATGTCATTAACTTTCTGTCAACAACTGTTTTCAAGAAAATTTAATTTATTTGGAATATTGTCAATAGTCAGTTTAGCGACATATATTGCCTTACATTCTTATTCGACAGGACTTAGTATTTTTGTTCTATTGCTGTTCATTGGTGGGCTTGGTTTAATAGGACTTGAAATGTTTGTCCCAGGAGGAATAGTGGGCACTGTAGGTATCATTACCGTAGTATATGCAATAATTTATGTGAATAAATCAACATATTATATTGCATTTATCTTAATAATTTCTCTAATACTTGCAGTTATATTGTATTATGTAAATAGAAGTGTTTTCCATAAAAAGTTAGTATTCCTAGATAGACTTGTATTAAATGATGCTATCTCAACAGAAGGAGGCTATGTAGCAAGTGAAAGTAGAACAGAACTTGTAGGAAAAAAACTTCAAGCATATACAGATTTACGTCCAGCAGGTGTTGCCGTATTTGGCGATGAAAAATTGGATGTAGTAACTGATGGAGATTTTATAGAAAAAGGTAATAATATCGAAATTATACGTGTTGAAGGAATGCGTATAGTAGTTAAAAAAATATAAATATTTTAAGGAGGTAGTATTATGCCAGAATTAATTTTCTCAGGTATTATCGTGATAGTAGTACTTATTGTACTATCGATATTCTTTACTTTCTTTCCACTTGGTCTTTGGATTAGTGCGATTGCCGCAGGTGTTAAGGTAAGTATCTTTACACTTGTTGGTATGAGATTAAGACGTGTTATACCAAGTAGAGTAATAAATCCAATGATTAAAGCTCACAAAGCAGGGTTAGCTGTTACTATTAATCAATTGGAAAGTCACTATTTAGCAGGGGGGAATGTGGATAGAGTAATTAATGCTCTAATCGCAGCTCACAGAGCTAATATAGTAAGTTTAACTTTTGAACGTTGTGCAGCTATTGACTTAGCAGGACGTGATGTTCTTCAAGCCGTTCAAATGAGTGTTAACCCGAAAGTTATTGAAACTCCATATATTGCCGGAGTTGCAATTAACGGTATCGAAGTTAAAGCAAAAGCAAGAATTACTGTTCGCGCAAACATTGAACGTTTAGTAGGGGGAGCTGGAGAAGAAACAGTTATCGCCCGTGTAGGTGAAGGTATCGTTTCAACAATCGGTTCTTCAGAGTCGCACACAGTAGTTTTAGAAAATCCTGATCGAATTTCTAAAACAATCTTAGACAAAGGTTTAGATGCAGGTACTGCATTTGAAATTTTATCGATTGATATTCTAGATGTTGACATTGGTCAAAATATCGGTGCTAACTTGCAAACAGAGCAAGCTATTGCTGATAAAAACATCGCTCAAGCTAAAGCAGAACAACGTCGTGCAATGGCAGTTGCAGCTGAGCAGGAAATGAAAGCTAGAATACAAGAGATGCGTGCAAAAGTAGTAGAAGCGGAAGCAGAATTACCACTTGCTATGGCTAAAGCTTTCCAACAAGGTAATCTAGGTATTATGGATTATATGAATTATAAAAATTTAGAAGCTGATACAGGTATGAGAGATTCAATCAAACGTATGTCACAACCTGATACAGGAGCAGGTAAATAATTAGATAAAAAGGAGGATGTGAAATGTCATTTTTAATTTTCGCAGCACCAATAACATTTATCATAATTTTTGCTATTTTCGTAATTGTTTTTGCTTCTGACAGTAAAAGATACAGAAAAAATTTAGATAATTCAAAACAAATGGAATTAGACAATGCTCGAGCACAGGCTTTAAAGGCTGTTGAAGAGATGAAAAGAATTAAAGAAGCTACTGATAAAGACTCTAATGCTTTAAGAAATAGACAAAGTTCATTAAGTGATCAGCAAGTATATGAAGAAGATATTTATGAACAACAAGTTGATAGACCATCTATAAATAAATATCAACAATATTATAATGAAAATTATAATAGAGGTAAAAATAAATTTTCAATGCAAAGAAATTTCGATAACACTAATGTTGTTCAAGATAATTCAAAAAAATTAGAGTTTACACAAGAAAATATAGTTCGTGGATTGATTGCTAACGAGTATCTTAATAAGAATTCTAGGAGGGGAAGATGAGTAGTTTATACATCCCGTTAATCTTTCTATTAGTTTCATTTATTATTGATAAAGTAAGAGAAAATAATAAAACTAAAGAAAATCCTGATAAGAAAGTTAAGAAAAGGAAGACAAAGGTAAAAAATACTGCGTCTAAAAATCAACAGCAAAAGGAAAATCCCATAACAAATCAGCAAACTCTAACTCGTAAATCTTTTGAGAAAAAACAAAGAGTTATAGTAGATAGAGAAAAAGAAATATTTTCAAATTCTTTAACTTTTGATAAAGAAAAAGTTGTTAATGATATAATTTTTTCAGAGATTCTGTCTAAACCGAAGAGTAAAAGATAATAAATAGGAGGTATAAGATGAAAAAATCATTTAACTATATTAGTTATTGTATCTATTCATTTATGCCTCTTTATTTTGTTTTACTTATTTATACCTTTGTAAAACAAGATTTGGACGATCTTTTATTGACTACAATATTAATAATAATTTCTATATTCTCTTTAATAATTCAAAATGGTAGTAAACCTACAAATATATTTGTTTGCAGCAAGAAAGAACTCTTTAAACAAAGAGGCATAGATTACTATTATTTAGTTTTGATGATAATTATTACATTCTTAATTATAAATCAAAAAGTACAATTAATTTTTAAAATAGCCATACTTGTATTTATCTTTTATTTATTATTTTGTATGTTATTTAAGTACAAAAATTATACATTAATATTATTAGGCTACAAAATGTATTTGATTCGTGATAAAATAGTATATAGTAAAAAAGATCAAAAAGAATTATATAAAATATTGAAAGATAAGAAAAGTTTGCAGATATTAGAAATCTCTAATAACATATATATAGAAAATGAGAAGTATGGTATGACAAATTTTTATTGTAATGATTTCTAGATGAATTAACTAATACTGTAAAGTTTATTTTAATTAAATCAATAAATAAGGAGATTAGCTATGAGAGTTGTTGATATCATAGATAAAAAGAAAAAAAATAATGAGCTAACTAAAGCCGAAATAGAGTTTTTACTGGAAGGATATCTTTTGGGTAAAGTTCCAGATTATCAAATGAGTTCATTTTTAATGTCGGTATATTTTAATAATATGACAAAAGACGAACTTACAAACTTTACATTAACAATGAGAGATTCGGGAGATACTATTTTCTTTGATGATTTAGACCACTATTTAGTAGATAAACACTCTACTGGAGGTGTTGGAGACAAAGTAACAGTTGTATTAGGACCAATTCTATCAGCAGTAGGAATGGCTACAACTAAACTTTCAGGTAAAGGTCTAGGTCATACAGGAGGGACAATAGATAAGTTTGAATCTATTAGAAACTTTAAATTTAGTACAACAAAAGAAGAATTAGTAGAAGTTGCTAGTAAAACTGGAGTTGGATTAATGGGGTATAGTGATAATATTGTTCCATTAGATAAAAAAATATATGCTTTACGTGATGTTACTGCAACAGTTGATAGCATTCCATTAATCGCTAGTAGTATTATGAGTAAAAAATTAGCTATTCAATCAGATTTAATTATTCTTGACGTTAAAGTTGGTGATGGTGCTTTTATGAAAACTATTGAAGATGCTAGGGAACTGTCACGTCGAATGGTAGAAATCGGTAATAGTGTTGGAAGAAAAACGATAGCAGTACTAACTAACATGGAAGAACCATTAGGTTATAATATTGGTAACGCTAATGAAATAATTGAAGGTATAGAGGCTTTAAAAGGAAATTGGTCAAGTGATCTTAAGGAAGTTGTATATGAAATTGTTTATTTAGCGTTAAAACATAAAGGTGAAGTGAAGACATTCGAAGAAGCTAGTGAAAAAATAGATGAAGTTATTAATAATGGTCGTGCTTTAGAATTATTAAAACAGTTTATAGAACTTAGTGGTGGTGACGGTGAAGTCGTGAATAATTATGAGTTATTACCAACACCGAAATCAGTATTAGAAGTATTTGCGCAAGAAGATGGATATGTTACTAAAATTAAAGCTGAAGAAGTAGGTAAAGCAGCTATGGTAATAGGAGCAGGTCGTGCGACAAAAGAAGATGAAGTAGATCATGCTGTAGGAATAGAGCTTAAGAAAAAAGTAGGAGATAAGGTAGAAAAAGGTGATCTTATAGCTGAAATTTATTACAATGATGATAAGAATGTAGAATCTAGTAAAAATATGTTATTAGATGCTTATGTTATCGGAAATGAAAAAATAGAAAATATTAAAAATATATTAGAAATAATAGAATAGAGGTAAAAAAATGGGATTAAATAAATATATTGATCATACAATTTTAAAAGCTACGGCAAGTAGTGCCGATGTCCAAAAGTTATGTGAAGAAGCTATTGAACATGAATTTTATAGTGTTTGTGTTAATGGTTGTTACGTTGCAGATGCAAAACATCTTTTACAAGGTACTGATGTTAAAGTAGCTGCAGTTGTTGGATTTCCATTAGGAGCAATGACAACAGCATCAAAAGTTTTTGAAGCAAAAGAAGCCATCGAAAATGGAGCAAGTGAAATAGATATGGTTATTAACGTTGCAAAATTAAAAGATGGTGAATTCGATTATGTAGAAAATGAAATTCGCCTAATCAAAGAAGCGATTGCTGATAATGTCTTGAAAGTTATTATTGAAACATGTTATTTAACTGATGAAGAAAAAGTTAAAGCTTGTGAGTTATCACTAGTGGCTAAAGCTGATTTTGTTAAAACTTCAACTGGTTTTGGAACTGGTGGTGCAACTTATGAAGATGTAAAATTAATGAAATCTGTGGTAGGAGATAACGCTAAAGTTAAGGCGAGTGGTGGAGTTAGAGATAAAGAAACTGCTCAAAAATATGTTGACTTAGGAGCTGAAAGATTAGGAACAAGCTCAGGAATTGAGATTGTAAAATAATATTATTAAGTAATTCAGAAGATTGTAAAATATTTTCTGAATTACTTTTTTATTTTTCAGGAATAAAAAGTATATAGAAAACGTATAATAAGTAAGAATACGGTGTTTTTTATAGCTAATTCCACGTATTTATAGTATAATAAAGAGTGGTTTATTATGGCGTGAAATGTAAAAAGTTATTTTCAATCATTTCACGTGAGAGATTGTGGATGGGAGAAAACTCCCATATATAAAGATAACAAAAATCATAAAGGAGATTTGAAATGTTACCAAAGTCATTTGAACAATATAAATTTAATGAATTTGTAAATAAGGCAGTAATAGATTTAGGGTTTGATAATCCAACAAAAATTCAAGAGAGAGTATTCTCACCAGTATTAAAAGGAAAAAACATAGTAGCTAAATCACAAACAGGAAGTGGGAAAAGTCATTCTTTCTTACTACCAATTTTTAGCAAATTAGATGTAGCTAAGAAAAAAACACAAAGTATTATTTTAGCTCCAACTAGAGAATTATCAAGACAATTATACGATATGGCATTACATATTGCTAGTTTTTCTGAAGAAGATATTAAAATAACATTATGTATTGGTGGTCAAGATTTAAATAGAGATATAGAGAGAGTATCTAATGCACCACATATTATTATTGGTACACCAACACGTGTATTAGAGTTAGATAGAGCGAGTGCTTTAGCAATTAAGGAAGTTGAAAGTCTAGTAATCGATGAATGTGATATGATGATAGATTTAGGATTCATGGAGGATGTTGATAAGATTTCTAAGAGAGCAGCAGAAAACTGTCAGTTTTTAGTATTCTCAGCAACTATTCCAACTCAAATGAATCACTTCTTGAAAAAATACTTAAAAAATGCTCAATATATCGAAGTTGATAACGCTAAATTCGGTAAAATTGAATATATTTTAATACCAGAGAAGAGTTCATCTCGATTAGAAAAATTACATGAAATCACTACAGTTATTAATCCTTATTTAGCTCTTATCTTTGCTAATAAGAAAACTGAGGTAGAGGAAGTAAGTAGCTATTTAATTTCTAAAGGATTAAATGTAGGAGTACTTCACGGAGATTTAACACCGCGTGAACGTAAACAAATGCAAAGAAGAATTAATAATCTTGATTTCACTTATGTTGTAGCTAGTGATTTAATGAGTCGTGGGATTGATATTGAAGGAGTGAGTCATGTAATTAACTACAATATTCCTAATGACTTAGACTTCTTTATCCACAGAGCAGGGCGTACAGGGCGTGCTGGATTAAGCGGTGACTGTATTACAATTTATAACAACAAAGATGAAGAAAAATTACAAGATTTAGAAAAACGTGGTATAGAATTTAATCACCAAGATATTAGAAATGGCGAGTTCGTTGAAGCTAAAGACAGAAACAAACGTCAAAGTAGAAAGAAAGTCGTAGCTGACCATAACCTAACTGAGAAACTAAAATCAAAAGTAAAAGTTTCTAAAAAAGTTAAACCAGGTTATAAGAAAAAATATAAATATAAAATGGATAAACTTAAACAAAAAGAAAGAAGAAAATTTGCTAAACGTAGTAACAAAGCAAACAGAGGTAAGTAATGAAGAACTTGAAAATTGGATCTCATGTATCAATGTCAGGAAAAGAAATGATGCTAGGTTCCGTAAAAGAAGCGGCTAGTTATAATAGTGATACATTTATGATTTATACAGGCGCTCCTCAAAATACAAGAAGAAAACCTATTGAAGAATTGAGAATCGAAGAAGCGCATAAATTAATGAAAGAAAAAAATATTAGTGATATAGTAGTGCATGCACCTTATATTATTAATTTAGCAAATACAGTAAAACCAGAAATCTATCAGCTTGCGGTTGATTTCTTAAGATTAGAAATTGAAAGAACTGAAAAAATTGGTGCTAAGAATATTGTTCTCCACCCAGGATCACATGTTAAAGCAGGTGCTGATGTTGGAATAGCAAGTATCGTTAAAGGTTTAAACGAGGTGCTAACAAAAGATATGAAACCTAATATTGCCTTGGAAGTTATGGCTGGTAAAGGTAGTGAATGTGGAAGAACTTTTGATGAAATTGCACAAATTATTGATGGAGTTACTTTAAACGAAAAATTAACAGTAACTTTTGATACTTGTCATGTATTTGAAGGTGGATATGATATTGTTAATGATTTAGATGGTGTTCTTACTGAATTTGATAAAATAGTGGGATTAGATAGGATTCAAGTGCTTCATATTAATGATAGTAAAAATACATTAGGTGCACATAAAGATCGTCATGAAAATATCGGGTACGGTGGAATTGGATTCGATACGATAAATAGAATTGTTCAATTAGAAGAATTTGCAAATATTCCTAAAATACTAGAAACACCGTGGTACGGAGAGAAGAAGAATATTGCCCCTTATAAAGACGAAATTGAAATGTTAAGAAATAAGGTGTTTGTGGACTTTAAAAATTAAGTTGTGTAGGAGGTAGTTATGAAAATATCAGAAGAAAAAGTTGATAAAATTATGAAACTTTTAAAGGAAAAGGGGTATAAATATACTGATAAAAGAAAAGCAATGGTTGAGCTTCTAGTAAAAGAGGATAGATATATTAATGCAAAATATGTATCTGAAACAGTAGGTAAAATGTATCCTGGACTAAGTTTTGATACTATTTATAGAAATCTAAGTACTTATGAAGAAATAGGTATTTTGGAAACTACAGAAATTAAAGGGGAAAAATATTTTAAAATTGGGTGTTTGGAAACAGATCATCACCATCATCATCACATATGTTTAAAATGTGGAAAAGCCAAAATAATACATGTACACGTATGTGATGATTTAGAAATTGAAGAATTGAAAGGCTATCAAATAGATGGCCATAAATTTGAGGTTTATGGTTTATGCCCAGATTGTTTGAAAAAAGAGGATAAAAAATAATGTTTGAAGGTATTTTACCAATTTATAAAGAACGTGGAATTACTAGTCATGATGTTGTATTCAGAGCTAGAAGAATTCTTCAAATGAAAAAAATAGGTCATTCTGGTACATTAGATCCTGAGGTAGATGGAGTGTTGCTTCTCTTATTAGGAGGAGCGACTAAAGTTAGTGATTATGCAATGGATTTAGGTAAAAGTTATAGAGCAGAAGTATGTTTGGGAATTAAAACTACGACTGAAGATCTTACAGGAGAAGTTGTTGAAGAATGTAAAGTTACTGACATTAGCGTAGATAAAATTAAAGAAATTCTTAAATCTATGATTGGTGAAATAGAACAAAAACCACCTATATATTCAGCGATTAAAGTAAATGGTAGAAAATTGTATGAATATGCTAGACGTGGCCAATTTGATGTAGAAATTCCAACTAGAAAAGTAAATATTTATAACATTTCATTTATAGAAAATAGTGAGTATTATAAAGATGATAAGTTTTATTTTTCTATAGATATAAATTGTGGAAAAGGGACCTATGTCAGAACAATTGCTACTAGTATAGGTGAAAAACTAAATTTACCAAGTACCATGAGTAAATTAACTAGAACTAGAAGTGGTGAAATAACTTTAGAAAATTGTTTAACACTCTCTGAGATAGAACAACATCTAAAAGATGAAACCTTAGAAGAAAAACTTCTAAGGAAAGAATATGCTCTAGAAGAATACAAATTTGTAGAAATACCAAAATTTAGAGCAAAACAAGTAATGAACGGTTTGAGATTTAGAAGAAATCAATTTCCGGATCATGATTTTACAGATGGAATAGTTTTTACTTATCAAAATGAAGCGATAGCAATATATCATTTGAAAGATGAAGATGATGAATTGTTATCTGTAAAAACTACATTTCCAAAAATAATAGAGTAGGTAGATGAAGATGGAAATATTTAATATTTCAGATATTAGTGAAATAAAAAAAGATAATGTAAGAAGAATAGCTGCTTTAGGTTTTTTTGATGGTATTCATAATGCTCATCAGAAGATTATCTGTGGAGCAGTAGGTGCAGCTATTGGAGATTATAAGTCGATTGTTATAACACTTGATAAAAGTCCAAAAGAATATTTTGGAAAAACGAGTGAGGAGTTATTGACACCAATAAATAAAAAAAATGAGTTATTAGAGGGTTTAGGTGTTGATGAAGTTTATTATTTAGAATTTAATGAAAAATTGCAAAATTTATCTGCAGAAGATTTTATAGAATTTATTTTAAAAGAGTTAGATATAGATAAGGTATTTTGCGGATTCGATTATAGATTTGGAAATAAAGGTTTAGGAACTCCAAAATTAATTGAAGAAAATGGAATAGAAATTAGTGTTCAAAAAGAACAAGCTATAAATGGCGAAAAAATATCTACAACAGCTTTAAAAAAATTCGTTCGAGATGGAAACTTCGAAAAATATAAAGAATATGCTGGTAGATACTATTCTATATCTGGTTTAGTAGTTAAAGGTAGACAGTTAGGAAGAACTATTAATTTTCCAACAGCTAATCTCCAGTTATCAGAGAAGTATCTTCTCCCGGAAACAAATGGAGTATATATTACAAAAATAAAAATTCATGGTGAAATTTATAAATCAATTACTAATATTGGGTATAATCCAACTGTTTCAACAGAAAAAAATAAAAAGTTTATTGAAACACATATTTTAGATTTTGATGAAGATATTTATGACGAAAAAATAGAAATTTTCTTCTATGAATTTCTAAGAAAAGAACAAAAATTTGAAAGTTTTGATCATCTTAAAGAACAACTTAAACTTGATAAAAAAACTTCTGAAGAAAAAGATTATTAAAATCTTGATTTTAAATGTTATCTCTTGAATTATTACAAAAAATAGTGTACAATTACTTATATTCCTTATTCGTGGTATAGAAACCCTCCAGGTTCTACACTAGGATTAAGGTCGCAAAATAAAATTATATGGAGGAAATTGCAATGGCAGCAATTAGTCAAGAAAGAAAACAAGAAATTATCGCTAAATACCGTACTCACGAATCAGATACTGGTTCTCCAGAAGTACAAATCGCAGTATTAACTGCAGAAATCGATGCTTTAACTGAGCACTTAAACACTCACAAAAAAGATCACGCAGGTCGCCGTGGATTACTTAAAAAAGTATTCCGTCGTCGTCACTTACTAGACTACTTAATTAAAAAAGATATCCAAAGATACCGTGAATTAATTAAGGCTCTAGGATTAAGAAGATAATTTTTAAAAACCTTACAGGAAAGCCGTTTGAGACACTTCGGCTTTCCTTTTTTATTAAAAGTAACGGTATGATAGATATTTTATTTTAGCATATTTAAAAGCTTTTTATAAATAGTGTAGTGGAAATTAAATTTTAATAGAGTAATAAAGTGTATTTTATTTCAGAAATTTTATATAGAAAAAATATTGTATTTATCTTTAAAAAAGTATTGACATAATATCGAAAAATTGATATACTATTAAAGTACTTCAGAGAGAGGTAACTATTTAATATGTCTCAGTAGCTCAGCAGGATAGAGCAACGGCCTTCTAAGCCGTCGGTCAGGGGTTCGAATCCCTTCTGGGACGTCGTCAAGAGTAGATGTAAATCTACTCTTTTTTTATTTATAGTTTAAAAAAAAGAACGTCTAAACAACGCTCATTTTTACTTCTATTACTTTGTTCACTTCTGGTATTTTTTCTACAATAGTTTTTTCGATAGCATATTTCAATGTAATGTGAGAAAGTTCACAATATGCACATTCTCCTAAAAATCGAATTTTTAAAATTCCATTTTTAAAATTTATAAACTCGATGTTACCACCATCTTTAATAAGCTTAGGGCGTATTTTTTCTAACTCAAATTTAATTTTATCAATAGTTTCATAATACTCTTTATTCAAAACAAATCCACCTCTCTATAGATATTATACTGTTCAGTATAAAAAAAGTCAATAAAGTAAAAAAATATAAATAATTGATATTGCAAGCAATTTCAAAATAGTTTACATATAAATATTAAATAAAGATAAAGTTTTATTGAATGGAGTATAGGAGTATCAGTTATAGCCATAATATAGAATAATATTGGAAAGAAACCAATGATAAAAGTAAATATTTAAATGTGTACTTAAATCAAAATAAATTTTTAAAAATGTCTACAATTGTAATTTGATTAAAGTGATCAGTTGCAGATAATAAATATTAATAAAAGCCTATACAATGGTATAAGTAATTATACTAATAAAATAGAATTATGTAAATTTAATATCTTTTGAAAAATTCATAAAATATTCACAAATTATTTTATAAATTATAAGCAAGATACTGTTATTTTATTAGAAAAACGGTTATAATAATAAATAGAAAATAAAAATAAAGAGGAAACATTTTATGGCTAATACAGATAATCAAATTATTTTGATAACAGATGTAGCGGTTGGTAAATTCCAAGAAATGTTATTTGATGCTGATAAACGTGATAGTTACTTAAAAATTTCTATCGCTTTAGAAGGTACGCAAATGCATTACGCTATTGATATTAAAGACGAATTAGAAGTCGGTGATAAAGTACTTAACTTTGGAGACCTAAAAGTTCTTGTTAATGAAGAAGATGAGCTTCTTTTAAAAGGTCTTGAAATCGATTATGTTCAAGATGAATACGGTAGTGAGTTTACGCTACACAATCCAAATATGATTGAAATCTATGATGATGAAGATGGTGGTTGCTGTGGAAACGGTTGCTGCTGTGGTTAAAATACAAAATAACATATAAAAGGAGAAATTGATACTATGAAAAACGTAGTTATTTTAGGTGCTGGTTATGCAGGACTTACGACTTTAAAAGGATTAAAAAAAGCTGCTAAAGCTGGAGAGGTAAAAGTTACTTTAGTAAACAAAAATTCTTATCACTATGATACAGTAAACTTACACGAAGTTTCTGCAGGGAACATCCCAGCAAAAGATATTTGTATTGATATTAAAGATTTAGTATCACCAGGTGTAGAATTTGTTCAAGACGAAGTAATTAAAATTGATGTTGAGAAAAAATTAGTGCTAACTAAAAAACATGAACTTGACTATGATGTACTAGTTGTTGGATTAGGATTCCAACCTGAAACATTTGGAATTGAAGGTATGGCAGAAAATGCATTACCAATTGCCAATGTTAATGCTGCAGAAAAAATTGCTGCTACATTAGAAGATAACTTCAGAAAATACGCAACAAGTGAAGAAAAAGATGTAAAAGATATTTCAGTTATCGTAGGTGGAACTGGATTAGCTGGTATGGAATTCCTTGGTGAGCTTGTTCACCGTAAAAAAGAATTATGTTCTAAATACGGAATTGATGAAAAATTAGTTAAAATTTACGGATTAGATGCTGCTCCAACATTACTACCAATGTTCTCTAAAGAATATAGTGACTATGCAAGAAAATACTTAGAAGACAACGGAATCGAGATTATCTTAGGTGCTGGTATTAAAGGTGCTACTAAAGATAGTTTCACTATCGAAGTTGATGGAGAAAGAAAAGATTTATACGCTTCTACACTAGTATGGACTGCTGGAGTTCGTGGTAACAAACTTATGGATGAAGCTTTCCCAGAACTTGCTAAACGTGGACGTCTAGTAACTACACAACAATTAACAGTACCAGGACACGACGAGATTTATATCGTAGGTGACTGTGCTGCATTCATCGAAACTGGTCAAGAAAGACCATATCCAACAACAGCTCAAATTGCTAACCAAATGGGAGCATACGTAGGAGCTAGAATTAGCGGGAAACAAGTTGGAGATTTCAAATACATCAACCGTGGGGTTGTATGTTCACTTGGTCACAAAGACGGAATCGCTGATGTTATGGGTGGTAAAAAGGCTAAAGGATTTAAAGCTGCTAAACTTAAAAAGATTATCGAAGCTAAAGCAATTTACGAATTAACAGACTTCGTTACAGCACTTAAAAATCAACGTATTCTTTAATAATATTTTTATTAAATATGTTTATTCAGAAGACTCAAGTAATTTTGGGTCTTCTTTATTTTTGCTATATTAAAATTTTAATATTAAATAATAATTAATAAATTTGATATTTATTGAGTTTTTAGCCATGTTAATTTGAAAAAAAGTTGTAATTATGGTAAGATATAGTGTAGAGAAAATTTAACCAAATAAAGTTATGGGGAAAAATTATGATTTATAAAATAGCAAATACAGCGGAAGAATATGAACAAATTTTCAAGTTAAACTATGAAACATTTGTCGAAGAAATTCCTCAACATGAAAAAAATGAAACTAAAAAATTAAAAGATAAATTTCATGATAAAAATATATATATAATTGCAAAAAAGAAAAATGATGTGGTCGGAATGATTGCATTAGCGGATCAAAGACCTTTTTCGTTAGACTTGAAACTTAATGATATTGATAAATATTATAAAGGTAGTTATAAAAAACCAGTAGAAATAAGATTACTTTCAATAAAAGAAAAATATAGAAAAACTAAAGTTTTTACTGAACTATTACAAAGAACATTTAATTATATTATTCAGAATGCTTATGACATTGTATTCATTTCAGGAACAACACGACAAGAAAAGTTATATAAGCATTTAGGATTTACTAAATTTCACGAAAATGTAGGAACTAAAGAAGCAGAATATATGCCTATGTACCTTCTACTAGGTAGTGAAAATAAAGTTCTTGATAGAATGGCTCAAGCACAAAGAATAAATTTCTTACCAGGGCCTGTAGATTTATCGCAGGATGTAATAGCAAAACTTTCTAAACAGTTATATTCACATAGAAGTAATGAATTCGTTAGTTTGACGAAAAATACACTTTCAAAAATAGAGAACATTTTAGATGTTAAAACAGCGACTATATTACATGGATCAGCTACACTGGCTAATGAAGCAATAATGGCACAACTAAAAGGTAGAAATCTTACTAATGGGCTTGTTTTGGCTAATGGTGAGTTCGGTAATAGACTAGTTCGTGAAACAAAACGTCACGGATTAAATATTGATTGTTACTCTGTAGGGTTTGGAGAAAGCTTTGATTTAGATATTTTAGCAGAAAAATTAGACTCAGGAAATTATGATTTTGTCTATTTAGTTCATAATGAAACTAGTGTTGGAATATTAAATGATTTAGAAGAAATAACAAAAATTGTTAAACAAAATAATTTAGTGCTTGCAGTTGATGCAGTATCTGCAGTAGGTGCTATTAAATATAGTTATAAAGATGTTGATTATGTAGCATGTTCATCAGGTAAGGCTTTTTGTTCTGTGGCTGGATTGGCAATTGTAGGTACTAATTGCGAGTTAGTTCCATTGGAAAACACTCCGCTATATCTAGATTTACACTATGCTAATAAAATGACATCAATACCTTTTACTCAACCATCTATTTTAATGGAAGCATTAAATACAGCTTTAGATGCTTTTAAAACAGATGAAAGATATGAAAAGGTTCAAGAAAAATATTCGTACATGAAGGCTGGACTTAAAGAATTAGGTCTGCCAATTATGAAAATTAAAGAAAAAGAAGTTTCACCGGTAATTGTAACAGTAGAATTACCAGAAAACATTAGTTCGCTAAATGTAGGGGCTTCATTGGCAATAAATAATATTTTCATTCATTATAAGAGTTCATATCTTCAAGAGAGAAATATTATACAGTTTTCATTTATAAATATTAACACAACAAAAACTGAATTAGATTACACATTAAATATATTAAAAGAAATGATAGGAGATTATTAATGGCAGTATTTAAAGTATTTTACCAAGAAAATTCAAAGGAAATCCCAGTAAGAGAAAACACACAAGTGTTATATGTTGAAGCTGATGGAGTACCAGCAGTAAGAAAGTATTTAGATGATAGAAACTACAATGTGGAACTTGTTCAAGAATTAAGTGAAGCATACTTAGAGTTTGAAAAACAATCTGAAGACTTTAAAGTGGAGAAAGTTAATGGATAAAATCATTAAAAAAAATGAAGTAGGTGTAGCTGCTATTGGTGGTTTAGGAGAAATTGGAAAAAACACCTATGCTATCCAATATCGAGATGAGATAATAATAATCGATGCTGGAGTTAAGTTCCCAGGAGATAATATACTGGGAATTGACTATGTAATACCTGATTACTCTTATATTGAAAAGAATGTCGATAAAATCAAAGCATTGATTATAACTCATGGTCACGAGGATCATATTGGTGGATTACCATTTTTACTTAGAAAAGTTAATTTACCGATTTATGGTGGACCATTAGCAATAGGATTAATTAGATCGAAATTAGAAGAACATAACCTACTGGCTAAAGCTGAGCTTAATGTTATTGATGAAGATACTGTTTTAAGTTTTAAATATCTTAAAGTATCATTCCATAACACAACTCACTCTATTCCAGATTCGTTTGGAGTTATTGTAAATACTCCGCAAGGGAATATTGTTCATACAGGTGATTTTAAATTTGACTTTACTCCAGTAGGACAAGGATCAAATTTACACAAAATGGCAGCAATTGGAGAAAAAGGAGTACTGTGTCTACTTTCTGACTCAACGAACTCAGAAAGAACAGAATTTACTCAAAGTGAAAAAGAAGTAGGTAAAACTATTTCTAATATTCTTCGTAAAGAGAAACATAGAGTAATATTTGCAACATTCGCATCAAACGTATATCGTGTAAAACAAGTTGTAGAGGCTTGTATTGAACATGGAAGAAAGATTGTTGTATTTGGTCGTTCTATGGAGAAAGCTATTAAAATTGGTACAGAATTAGGGTATATTAAAGCACCTAAGGAAACATTTGTAAATAGTAAGTACTTAAATCAAGTAGATCCTAATAAACTACTAATTTTATGTACTGGAACTCAAGGAGAAGAATTAGCAGCGTTAAGTAGAATAGCAAATGGAACACATAAGAAAATTACAATAATGCCAACGGATACTGTAATTTTTGCGAGTTCGGCAATTCCAGGAAATACACTTTCTATTAACAAAAATATAGATTTATTATCAAAACTTGGAGCAAATGTTATTACTTCAAGTGTTAACAATGTTCATACGTCTGGGCACGGTTCGAAAGAAGAACAAAAACTAATGTTTAGACTTATTAAGCCAAAATATTTCATGCCTATTCACGGTGAATATAGAATGCAGGTTATTCATGCTCAAACAGCAGCAGAATGTGACATTCCATTAGAAAATTCATTTATTATGGAAAATGGAGAAGTACTAGCATTAACAAGTGATAGTGCAAGAATAGCTGGTAAGTTTGATGCATCAGATGTTTATGTTGATGGACTTGGAATTGGTGATATTGGAAGTGTCGTAATTAAAGATAGAAAAGAACTATCTGAAGAAGGTGTTATCGTTGTTTCAATTGCAATCGACTTTGAAAATAAGAAATTAATGAATAATCCAGATATAATAAGTCGTGGATTCGTTAATGTTAATGAGTCGATGGAATTATTTGGGCAATCTAAAGCAGTTGTTAAAGAAGCTGTTTTATCAGCATTATCAAGCGAAGAATGTGGAGTGTATCAAGTAAGACAACAAATTTTAGAATCACTAGGGGAATTTTTAGAAAGTGAGATAGGAAGAAAACCTGTTATTTTACCAACAATATTGGAGGTGTAAATATGAAATACAGAAGTGTATTTGATATTATAGGTCCGGTAATGGTAGGACCATCAAGTTCACATACGGCTGGAGCAGTCCGTATAGGTCTCTTTACAAGATATATTTTTGGAAGACAACCAGAAGATGTAAAAATAACGTTATATGGTTCGTTTAAAGAAACTTATAAAGGGCACGGAACAGATATTGCTCTGATTGGCGGACTATTAGGCTATAATACATCTGACAAACGTATAAGAACAAGTATGGATGATGCAAAATTAGCAGGAATGGAGTTCGAATTCATTGAAAGTGGAATTGAACATATTCATCCGAATACAGCAAAAATCGAAGTTCAAGCTGGTCGTTATAGTCTCGATCTTATTGGTAAATCAATAGGTGGAGGTAAGATGGTCATTTTTGAATTATTAGGCTTTGATGTAAATTTATCAGGAGACTTTCCAACTTATTTCATTTTTTATAAGTTCAAAGATGAAAATAAAGAAACTCTTTCTATGAAAATTGATGAATCATTCGGCGATAAGAAAGTAAGTGAGAAATACTCTAGTTCTATTTTAGAGGGAACAAATTTACTTGTAGTTGAATCGCTAGAGAAGTTAGATGAAGAAAGTATAAATAAATTAACTGAACTAGAATTTGTTAATGAAGTAAAATTTGCAGATAAATTGTAGAGGGTACAGAAATGTTTACTAGTTTAGAAGAAATCGTAGAAAAATCAAAATTAGAACAAAAACCTGTTTCTGAATTAATGATTGAGCAAGAAATAGAAGTGAATGGAGTAACTCGATCTGCAGTTGAAAAATTGATGAAGAGAAATTTAGCTGTAATGATGCAAGCTGTTGAAGAAGGTTTAGCTGGAGTGAGTTCCAAAACTGGACTTACTGGTGGAGATGCTAAAAAATTACAAGAATACATCAATAGTGGTAAGTCAATCACAGGTAGCGATTTTTTAAATGGAGTTGCTGCAGCAATAGCGACAAACGAAGTAAATGCTTCGCTTGGATTAATTTGTGCAACTCCTACTGCAGGATCAGCGGGAGTTCTTCCTGGATGTATTCATGCCCTTAAAGAGAAATTCAATATTGATGAAGAAACACAGCTAAGAATGTTATTTACAGCTGGTGCATTTGGATTTGTAGTAGCTAATAATGCTTCATGTTCAGGAGCAGAAGGTGGATGCCAAGCTGAAATTGGTTCTGCTAGTGCGATGGCAGCAGCAGCAATAGTAGAAGCTATGGGCGGAGATGCAGAGATGAGTGCTCATGCATTTGCTATAGCTTTAAAAAATATGTTAGGACTTGTTTGTGATCCGGTAGCAGGATTAGTAGAGGTACCTTGTGTAAAAAGAAATGCTGCTGGAGCTTCTACAGCTTTAATGGCAGCGGATTTAGCTCTAGCAGGAATAAAAAGTCGTATTCCAGCTGATGAAGTGTTAGAAGCAATGTATAAGATAGGACTTGAAATGTCCACTACATTAAAAGAAACTGCTAAAGGTGGTTTAGCAATCACAAAAACTGGAGAAAGATATAGGAGTTTATTATTCGGTAATGATTAATATTTTAGAAAAATCGGTAGAAACTATAAAAGGTGTTGGAAAGAAATATTTACAGACTTTAAATGAATTAGAAATATATACAATTCGTGATATTCTGTACAATATTCCTTACAGAGTATCTAGTTCTACTGATTTTTCTTCTTCTGTAAAAGATAATGAGAAAGTAATAACTACAGGAAAAGTAGAAACAAGGGTAAGTACACAGTTTTATGGAAACAGAAGAAGTAGATCTTTTTTTACATTGTCAACTTCATCGGGCAGTATTAAAATAGTATTTTTTAATCAGCATTATTTGAAGAAAAATCTTGTTGAAGGTAGAGATGTAGTAGTTAAAGGTACTTATAATGCGGCTAATAACACTATAACGGCTTCTAGCGTAAGTTTCAATATAACTGAAGAAAAACCTAAAGGTGACACTATCGAAGTTTTTTATCATCTGAAACAAGGAATTACACAAAAAAAGTTTATAAAACTTGTTGAAGAATCATTTAAAATGATAGATGGTGAAAATGTAATATTAGATTTGGTTCCTGAAAATTTTAAAGGGATTTGGAAGTTAGAAAGAATACTTTACACTTTACATTATCCAAAAAATTCAGAAGAGTTTGATAAGGCAAGAAAGATGTTTGCTTTTCATGAGTTGTTTAATTATCAGTTAAAATTGCAACTTCAAAATATCAATAGTAGAATTGGAGATAATAGATATTCTGTAGGTGTGAATGAGAAAGATATTAAAGAATTTAAAGATAGTTTGCCTTTTACATTAACAGGAGCACAAAGTAGAGTTATAGATGAAATAGTTGCGGATTTAAATGAACCATATAAAATGGATAGATTGTTACAAGGTGATGTAGGTAGTGGTAAAACTGCAGTTGCAGCGGCAACTTTATATGCAACAATAAAAGCAGGATATCAAACAGCTATTATGGCACCAACGGAAATATTAGCAAATCAGCACTTTGAAACATTCTTTGAGTTTTTTAAAGATTTGAATATTTCAGTAGCATTGTTGACAAGTAGTACACCTAAGAAAGAAAGAAACACTATTTTAAGTCTACTTGAAGTAGGTGAGATAGAATTATTAATTGGAACTCATTCTTTAATTCAAGAAGATGTAAAGTTTAATAATTTAAAATATGTAATTACAGACGAACAACATCGTTTCGGAGTAAGACAACGTCAATTATTAAGTAATAAAGGTGAAGCTGTTAATTCATTGATGATGACAGCAACACCAATACCAAGAAGTTTAGCAATAACTTTAATTACTGATATTAAAGTTTCAACAATAGATGAGTTGCCAGCAGGTAGAAAAAAAGTTCAGACTTATAAAGCTAATAATAAGAGCTTTTATAAGGTACTAGATAATATTCGAATGGAACTTGATAATGGAAGACAAGGTTATGTAGTCTGTCCATTAATTGAAGAATCTGAGAAAATGGATCTTCAAAATGTTGAAGAAACATACGAAAATATTAAAAATTATCTACCAGATAATTATAGAATTGCAATACTTCATGGTAAGATGAGTAATAAGGAAAAGGACACAATTGTTGAAAAATTTTTAAATAAAGAAATACATATATTAATCTCCACAACAGTTATTGAAGTGGGAGTAAATGTGCCTAATGCAACATTTATGATAATAGTAGATGCTCACCGTTTTGGTCTTGCTACTTTGCACCAACTTCGTGGCCGAGTAGGAAGAAGTAAGTATCAATCATACTGTATTTTAGTGACAGATTCTAAAAGTGAACGAATTGATATAATGTGTTTAGAAAATGATGGATTTAAAATTGCAGAATTTGACTTAAAACAACGAGGGCCAGGAGATTTCTTTGGTACTAAACAAAGTGGTGTCCCTAGTTTTAAAGTTGCAGATTTAATAAATGACGTAGATTTAATGTATTTAGCTAAAAAATTAGCGGTGAAAATTATTGAAGTAACTGATAATAAAGAACGATTATTACAGTATGTTGGATTAGAAGAAACAATAATTTAGGAGGATTCAATGAATAAAAAATTTAAAAATACAATACTAAATATTCTTATTGTAGTATTGCTATGTACGTCAGTAGTGTTAATATTCAAAAATCAAATTAGAGAGTATTTAACAGGAAATGCTAATGATAAGATTATTACAGCTTATAAAAACGGTAAAGGCGAAGTAGACATACCATGGTGGCAAAAAATGTTTACAGATAACGAATCAAAAATTAAACTAACAGATTCAATGTTAGGAATTTTAAAAATTGATAGTGTACAAATAGAAGAACCAATTTTCCAAGATGTTACTGAAATCAACTTAATAAATGGAGTAGCAACATCACAAGAGCCATCAACTTTAGATGCACAAAATGTAGTTATCGCAGGTCACAGTGTGCAAGGTGTGGGTATAAGATTTAATAACTTAACCAAAATAAAAAATGGTGCTAAGATTCAAATTATTTCTAAAGATAAATTACGTACATATGAAGTTAACAAGCTTTACGATGTAGTACCAACACAAGTTGAAATTTTAGAACAACATGAAAATGAACCGAAGATATTAAAATTATTTACGTGTGATAACTTTAATCCACAAACAGGAGAATGGGAAAGTCGATTTGTAGTGGAAGCAAAATTAATAGGAGAAGAAAGTGCATAATATTATGAAAATAGGTATTGATATATTAGGTGTTGATGAACCTAGTAAAATTATTAACTTTGTAAATAGTTATAAAGATGACGAAGTAGAACTTTATGTTTATGGACTTGAAGAAAACTTAAATCAAATAACTAAAACGAAAAATATTATTAAGAATGTTTGTACTGAAGAGGTGCTAATGTCTGATGATGCAGCACGTGTTCATAGAAAGAAAAAAGATGCATCAATGATAAGAATGTTAGCAGATTTAAATAATGATGTAATTGATGTGGCAATTTCTGGCGGGAGTACAGGAGCTTTCATGGCAAGTTCATTATTTATGTTAGGACGAATTGAAGGTATTTCTAAACCAGGATTAGCTTCATTATTACCTACAAGATCAGAACATAAGTTCTTATTTACGGACTTAGGAGCAAATGTAGAGGCAAAACCAGATGATTTAGTAAATTATGCTAAGCTTGGTCAGTTGTATATGAAATATATATATAATATAGAAACGCCTTCTGTAGCATTACTGAATGTCGGTGTTGAAGAAAGTAAAGGTAATAAAGTATATAAAGAGGCTCATAAGTTACTTAAAGAAGATATTACTAACTTTAAAGGAAATATTGAAGCGAGAGAAATTCTAGAGCATAAATATGATATAGTTATTGCTGACGGATTTGCTGGAAATATCTTATTGAAATCTATAGAAGGTGTAGCAAGTTCTTTAGGAAAAATGATTAAAGGAATCTTTATGGAAAACATTATAACTAAAATTTCAGCATTACTTGTAAAAAGTGGAATTACGAAATTTAAAAAGAAATTTGATTATAGTGAATATGGTGGAGCATTCCTACTAGGAATTAAGAAACCAAGTATAAAAGTTCACGGTTCTGCTGATGAAAATGCATTATATTATGCAGTTCAACAAGCAAAACAAATACACAAAACAAAACTTTATGATATAATGATAGAAACGATGGAAAAAGGAGAATAAAAGCAATGGCAATTTTCGAAGAGGTAAAAGAAATTATTACTAAATATATTAAAGTTGATGCAGATAAGATTACATTAGAATCAAGATTAAACGAAGATCTAGATGCTGATTCAATTGATGTTGCAGATGTAGTAATGGATATTGAAGAAAAATATGGATTTGAATTTTCAGATGAAGATGCAGAAAACATTGTAGAAATCAAAGACTTAGTAAGAGTTATTGAAGAAAGAAAATAATATAAATAAGAGCTAGAGTTTTACTTTAAGTATGACTCTAGTTTTTTATTAAATTCTTTTACTATAGGTACGAAAGTAAATATTTAAACTAGTTGTAAGTTTTATATGATAAGATAATTTTTAATATTATTTATATCATATAGAATTTACCTTTTTAGCTTTTAAGTGAAAGCAAAATATGATATAATTTATTAGAAAATAAATAAAAAGGAGAATAGTTTATATATGGAAATGTTATTTAAACTATTAGCTGAACATGTATATTTAATATTATTTGTGTCGCTTATCTTGGAGTTTGCGGCTCTTCCTCTACCAGGCGAGACGATGATGGTAGTAGCTGGAATAATGGCATATAATAATCATGGAAGTTATATAGGGATGATTGTTGCAAGTGCATTAGGAACTGTTTTAGGGATGCAATTTTCTTATGAAATTGGTAGAAGGTTAGGAACTAAGGCAGTTGATAAGTATGGTTCATATATTGGACTTACACCATATAGAATGACGAAAGCAGCTGAGTTTTTTAATAGATTTGGTAACATAGTAATAGTAATTGCGTACTTTTTACCAGGAGTTAGACACATACTTGGATATTTCTCTGGTATTTCACGTATAAATGCTAAAAGATTCCATGTATATTCAACAGTTGGTGGTATCTTTTGGGTAGTAGTGTTTATTACGCTAGGATATGTATTAGGGCCTAGTGCTCCGCATGCATTTAAATTATTACATAAATATGGAACAATGTTATTCATTGTAGCTATAGCTGCGTTATTTATTTACTTAATATTAAAAAAATTAGGTGCAAAAGATTTTGCGGTGTTCTTTAAAAAACGAATTAAATATATAGTGGTACTTTTAATTGTAGAGGTTGCTGTATTAATGAAATTTGTAGTATTAGATGAAAGAGCTCATCCAAAATTCAAATCAGCTATAATCTTTTATTGCTTAGGCTTTTTAGCCTTTGTAGCATTTTTACTATATCTAAGGGTAACTTTAAAACATGATACATCTGAGAAGTTACTTGTAGTTGTTGATTATCAAAAAGATTTTGTTGATGGTGCATTAGGGTTTGAAACTGCTGATCAACTTGATAAAGTCATTGCAAATAAAATTGATGAATATTTAAAAGCTGGTCAAGATGTAATATTTACAAAAGATACACATTACACAAACTATCTTTCAACTCGTGAAGGTAAGCATTTACCGATTGAGCATTGTATAATAGATAGTGAAGGTCATAATTTATATGGAGATGTTGCAAATTACGAAAGTTATGCGAAAAGAGTATTTAATAAAACATCTTTCGGTAGTATCGATTTAGCACATTACATTTCACGTAGTGACTATAAAGAAGTGGAATTTTGTGGTTTAGTTTCAAATATCTGTGTATTAAGTAATATTATTATGACACAAACATATAACGAGAAAGTAGAAATTACAGTAGACTTAAACGCGACAAAAGGGTTAAGTGAAGAGGTTAACTCAACATTTAAAACATATTTACAAAATTTAACAGTAAATGTAAAAGAATAAAATATAATATGAATCATTTTCCGAACATTAGGAAAGTGATTCATATTTTTTTATGTTTTCATTGGAAAATTAGTGAAGTTTATGGTAAACTAATGAATAAAATTAGGAGAGAAGGGATTATTATAAATTATTTATTAGTGTCACCAAATTTTCCAACTTCACAGGAAAGTTTTGCAAGAAAGTTGATTGAAAAAGGAGTTAAAGTATTAGGAATAGGTAGTGAAAATTACGATAATCTTACTGATGGATTAAAGAATTCTCTAACCGAATATTATAAAGTAAATGATTTAGAAAATTATGATGAAGTATTAAGAGGTGTAGCGTTCTTAATATATAAACACGGCGTTATAGATAGGGTTGAGTCTAACAACGAGTATTGGTTGACGTTGGATTCAATAATACGAGAACAATTTAATATTCCAGGAGTAAAACCTAAAAATCTAGATTTTACAAAATATAAATCGAAAATGAAAGAAAGATTTATTAAAGCAAATGTTCCAGTAGCTAAGGGACGTGCTGTAAAGAATATTAAAGAACTTGAAAAAGCAATTAAAGAGATAAAATTACCGGTAATAGCTAAACCAGATAATGGAGTAGGAGCTAATAATACTTTTAAACTATTATCAAAAGAAGATGTAGAAATATTTAAAAATCAATGGAATCAAGACGTTGTGTACTTCATTGAGAGTTATGTGGACAATGGTGTCCTTTGCACGTATGATGGGCTAATTGATTCCAAAGGAGAGGTTGTATTTGAGACTAGTTTTTATTATACAAAACCTACTTTAGATTTATTAAACGATAGTCTAGATTATGGAAATATAATTTCTAAAGAAATTGATCCTAAATTAAAAGAATACGGTAGAAAGATTGTTAAAGAGTTTGGTATGAAGGAAAGATTTTTCCATATCGAATTTTTCAAATTACCTAATAACGATTATATTGTATTAGAATATAATAATCGCATTGCAGGTGGATATACAGTAGATTTATATAACCATACTTATGAATGTGATTTATTTGAGATGTATGCTGATGTTGTAGTTGGCAATTCACCGAAAAAAGTGCAGAATAACTATAATGGTATTGCTTTGTCAAGACGTGATAAATATACTTATAAATATTCTAATGAAGATATTTATAATAGATATTCTAAAGAACTTCGCTTAATTGATAGAGTGCCAGTAGTTTTTGCAACAGCTATGGGAGAATGGATATATATCTTAGTAGACGAAAATATTGAAAATATTAGCGAAATGATGAGTTATATTCATGAAAAAAATGAATAGGAGAATAATTTGAGATGAATAAATTTATTAAGGGACTTTTACAAATATTAGGAATTATGATTGTTGGAGCGATAATAGGATATTCTGTCGGTAAGATTGCAGGGGATGCACTTTCGAGGGTTGATAAACCAAATATTATTTTGTTCTTAATAACAGGAGTAATAGCCTTCGTATTGCATATCGTAGTTCATGAGGCAGGACATTTATTTTTTGGGTTATTATCTGGATATAAATTTATAAGCTTTAGAGTGTTCGATTTTAAAATTATGAAGTATGAAAATGGAAAATTTGAAATCAGATATGAAAGACTAGCAGGAACTGGTGGTCAGTGTCTAATGAGAGCCCCTGAATATATTGAAGGGAAATTTAAGTATAAATTATACTTATTAGGTGGAGTATTGTTTAATCTCGTTTTTTCTATAATATTTTGGTTAGTATTACCTAGTTATTATACATTATTATTTGCTTTAATAGGATTCACATTAGCTTTTCTAAACTTGATTCCAATGGGATTCAATGATGGTATGACTTTTTATCATGCTATTAAAGATGAAACTACTAGATTTGTTCTATACTTACAATTAGAATACGTATATTATCAAAGTATTGGTAAAAATTTATTAATAGAAGAACCTGAAATAGTAGAGAAAATAAATTCATTAGAAATAACTAATACTAATTATCTAACTGATTCATTAGAATTTATTAAATTATATGGATTAGAATATTTCTTTGAGTTCGATGATTTATATAATGAATCAAGAAAACTATATATTGAAAGAGACGATTTGTTACCAGTTTATAAAGTTGAACTTATGGCATTGTTAGTAAAATTAATAAGTTTAGTAAATCCAGAAGATGAACTATTAGAAGAACTTATGAAGGATAAAAGTTTAAAAGTTCGACTTAAACAAAAAAATCCACAAACTATGAATATACTAGCAACATATGAATATGGAGTGAAGTTAGATGATGAAAAAGTTTTAAATTTAATAAATGAAGCTAGAAAATTTAAAAATAAAGCTCCGAATTTATATGTTCAAAATTTAGAAATGAAATACTGCGACTATTTAGAAAATAAAATTTTAAAGTAAACAGAAAAGATATCAAGGGCTATATAGAGCTGTTGATATCTTTTTGTAATAATATATTATTAAATAAATTGGAAGCGATGTGTTCCTAGAAATATAATTGTATAAAGAATTATTTTATTTAGGTTTCTTCGATATTAAAGCTGAAAAGTCTAAATCATCGTATTTACTTTTGTTTAGACCGGTTAAAGAATCGAAATCTGTATCTGGAAATAAAGGATCGAAGTCATCGACTTCAATGTTTGATGTGGTAGTCTTTGTATCAGTATCAGAAGATTCAGAAATCAAATTATCTATTTTAATATTGTTATTGGCGTATTCTTCAATATGAAAGTCCTTAGTTTGAATAGAATTATTAATAAATGGAGAAGTTATATCATTACTATCATCGTAATTATATTCTATTGAAACTTCTCCGAAATTTGAATCTGCAATATTCTGTTGATTGTAAAATAATACTCCATATTCTTCTAAGAGTTCTTCTTTTGAATAATTCTTTAGTGGATCTTCTATAGGTGATATTGTACTTTCATAAATTTTCTTAACTAGATTTTCATCTGTTTGAATTTTATTGTCCTTAATATTCCAAGAAGAAATAAGTCTATGAATAATATCTAATTGTTCACTTGAAAGAAAATGAAGTTTTGTTTTAATTTCATTTAGCTTATCCATAACTTTACACAGCTTCTCTAGTTTCTTTTAAGTAATCGATGTAATCATTCCCCCAAATTTCTAATTCATTTAGTACAGCTTGGAATTTTTTACCAATATCCGTTAGGCTGTATTCAACTTTTGGTGGTATTTGGGCATAAACTTTACGATTTATTAATCCATCTTGTTCTAATTGTTTTAATTGTTTTGTCAATGTTGCTTGAGTAATTGTCCCTAATGATCTTTGTAACTCATTAAATCTAACACTTTTATCTTCTAGAAGATGAAGAATAAGAATTGTCCATTTTCCAGATAATATTTTTTGAGTTGTAAAAAAGGGGCATTTTCCAAAAGGTTCTTGTTGTTCCATAAAAAAATCTCCTTAAAATTTCGTTGATATTATATAATTCTATCAAAAAAGATACTTACTATTGTAAAAAAACGTACTTGTTATTTTTTGGGTAAATATTATAATAATATATATAACAATTATAAAACAAATAATAAAGTTTAGCAATAGCTAAAAAACGGAGGGCATAATAATGACAGAAGCAAAAAATTTATATCAAAATAGAAGAAGTGTGTATGCGTTAGGTAAAAACTTACCAATTTCAGAACAAGAAGCATTAGAAATTATTGATAATGCGGTTAAGCATTCACCAAGTGCTTTTAACTCACAAACTGCACACGCTGTAGTATTATTAGGAGAAAATCACCAAAAACTTTGGGATATTACTTTTGGAGAATTAGAAAAATTCTTACCAAATGAAGAAGCTAAAGCAGCTACTAAAGGAAAAATCGATAGTTTTGCTGCAGCTTACGGAACAATTTTATTTTTTGAAGATCATGATGTAGTGAAAGGTCTTCAAGAACAATTTCCATCATATGCTGATAATTTCCCAATTTGGTCAGAACAATCAACAGGGATTGCATCATTTGCAGTTTGGAATGCATTAGCAGAAGCTGGAGTTGGAGCTAACATTCAACACTATAACCCAGTAATTGATGAAAAAGTTGCTGCAGAATGGGATATTCCAGCTAACTTAGTACTACGTGCTCAAATGCCATTTGGTGAAAAATTACAAGAAGCTGCACCAATTGAAAGAACTTCAAGAGTAAGAGTAGTAAAATAATATTTGATTTAACAACAGATTATATGAGTCACAATAACGCTAAGATAGAGATGTCTTGGCGTTATTTTATGCTAATAATTACGCTGTTAGTTGTTGGAATATACTGGTAAATATGGTATTATAGTAGATGGTAAATAAATTAAAAATTTAGAAGGATTAACAATGTTAAAAATAGTTATAAAAGATTTAGAAGATACTAAACGTTTAGCGAAAATTGTTAGTGAAGGTATAGAAGATAGATTAGTACTTTTGTTAAATGGTGATCTAGCCGCAGGTAAAACAACATTTACGAAATATTTAGCAGAATATCTAGGAGTAAAAAGTGTAGTTAATTCACCAACTTTTAACATAATGAAAGAATATAAGTACCCTAATGGGAAATTATATCATATTGATGCTTATCGTTTAGAAGATAGTGATGAAGATTTAGGGTTTGAAGATATTTTCTTTGAAGATAATGTTAGTGTTATAGAATGGGGAGAATTTATTGAAGAATTTTTACCGAATGAAAGATTAGTTTTCAATATTCGCTTAGTAGAGGATTATAGAGAAGTTGAAATTATTTCTAGTGGTGAATATAAAAAAATTGAAGAAAGGATTCGTGAAAATTGGTAAGTTTAATAGTGGAAGCTTCTAATGGAGTATGTTCAATTGCATGCTTTGATAATGAAACAGTATTAGCTGAAAAAAACTTTGTATGTAGTAATAATTTATCAGCAGTGATTTTAGAAGAAATCGATAATTGTTTAAAAGAAGCAGATAAGAAAAAAACGGATTTAACTGAAATTATATCAAGTGAGGGGCCAGGTTCGTATACAGCTATTCGTGTAGTTGCTGCTGTTTGTAAAACTTTATCTTATACACTTAATATTAGATTGAAGAAAGTATCTTCTTTGAAGTTACAAGCTTTGTTAGAATTTGATAGCAACAAATTACTAGTTCCATTTATTGATGCACGTCGAGGAAATGTTTTTGGTGCAGTTTATAAAAATGAAGAAGGAAAATTAGTAGAGGTACTGGAAGAAGGATACTACTCTCTTGAAGAAATTAATAACTTTTTATCATCTCAAAGTGATGAATTTGTTTATATTAGTAAAGATATAGAAAAGTTAAATGATTCTCTTTTAGAAGGTTCAAAAAATAATGACATGGTTCGTGCAGCTAATGTTTTTAAAATTTATGATTCATTAGAAGATGTGGATTGTTATAATATGAAACCACAATACTTAAGAAAAACTGAAGCAGAAAGGGAACTTGAAAATGATAAAAATAAATAAAGTTGATGTTAATGATTTAGATGTATTATCAAGAATAGATGTAGATAATTTTGAAGATGCTTGGACGAAAGAAATGTTTAAGTCCGAGTTGGAACATGAAAACTCAGAGTATTACGGATTATTTAATGACGGTGAAATTATTGGATTCTGTGGTGGTTGGCTTGTCGCTGATGAATATCAAGTTAATAAGATAGTTATTGATAAACCGCATCAAAATAAAAAATTAGGACAAATTTTCTTCACTTATGTAATGCAACTTTTAAAACTAAAAGGTGTAAAAAAAGCTATTGTTGAAGTTCGTGTAAGTAACATGCCTGCGATAACTGTTTATGAAAAATCTGGATTCACAACAGTCGATATGAGAAAAAATTATTACAAAAACAATGGAGAAAACGCTTTTGTAATGGTAAGGGATTTTAGTAATGAAAGAATATAAAAATTTAGAAAAAGTAACTATTTTAGCTATAGAAACAAGTTGTGATGAAACTAGTGTAGCTGTAGTTGAAAATGGAAAAGAAGTACTATCGAATATCGTAAGTAGTCAAATTGAAACACATAAACAATTTGGTGGGGTAGTTCCTGAAATAGCGAGTAGGCAACATATAGAAGTAGTGATGCAAATTGTTGAAGAAGCTTTGGAAGAAGCCCAAATTACTTTGAACGATATAGATGCAATTTGTGTAACACAAGGACCTGGATTAATAGGTTCATTACTAGTTGGTGTTAATGTTGCGAAAACATTAAGTTATGCTTTAGATAAACCTTTAATAGGAGCACATCATATTGCAGGACATATTTATGCTAGTAATATAGACCATGATATAGTTTATCCATCGTTAGCTCTTGTTGTTAGTGGAGGACATACAGAACTAGTTTATTTGAAAGATGAACTTGATTTTGAAATAATCGGTTCTACTCATGATGATGCTGTAGGTGAAGCGTATGATAAGGTAGCAAGACAGCTAAATCTTGAGTACCCAGGAGGTCCTAAAGTAGACAAACTAGCCAAGTTGGGTGAAGATAAGTATAAATTCCCACGTGCAATGATTGATAGTGACGATTATAATTTTAGTTTTTCAGGTATGAAGTCAGCAGTAATTAACTTTGTACATAATGCAAAACAACGCGGTGAAGAGATCGTACCTGAAGATTTAGCTTGCAGTTTCCAAACGGCGGTAGTAGAAGTTTTAATCGCAAAAACTAAGAAAGCTATTGCGAATCTAGGTGTTAAACAGTTGATTTTAGCAGGTGGGGTTGCAGGTAATAGCGAACTTCGTAAGCAAGTCTTAGAGCTAGAACAACAATTAGGAGTAGAAGTACTTATTCCAAAAATGAGTTATTGTAGCGATAATGCGGCGATGATGGGAGCGGCAGGATATTATTATTATAAAAATAATATATTTGCTAATCCGTTAACGCTTAATGCGAAGTCAACATTAGACTTAGAAGACGTTAGAGGGTAAGCATTAGAAAGGGAACTGACTTGACAAAATTGATTTTTTCAAAATCATGATTTTTGAGTCAATCCCTTTTTATAAATGTTTTGGTGTAATTATGAAAAGACAACTTGAAGAATTATTAGATACTAACTTACAACAAATAAATCATATTTCTGAAAACAAGCATTTTATAGGGTTTTCTAGAAGATTAGGACAACGAGTATTCGTTAAAATTTTTAAAGATCCATTAAAATATAATCTAGAGTATAAAGTTTTAAGAAATAAAGATAATTTTTTATTAAATTTTCCTGAATATTTTGCACTAGTATTGAAATATGAAGACTTTATTCCACTGAGTAAAGAAAGCGTAAATTATGAAGATATAATAAAAATAGCAGAGCTAATATCTGATTTTCATAGAGGAAATTGGCTCTCAATTGAAAATGATAAAGAAATTTCATTGGAAAAAGTTCTAGAAAAAAATGTATATAGATTGGCTGATAGAAAAGAGTATACTAAAATAATTGATCTTCATTCTAAGTTTCTAAAAAATATTAGTAGGTTAGATGAAGAGTATGAAAAAACACTAGTTTTAATTCATGGAGATTTTGGTCTTAGAAATATTATGAGAAAAGACGATAATTTAGTATTAATAGATTTCGAAAGAGTTAAATATGCTAGTTATTATTTAGATTTCATTAAATATTTTTATCAAGATTTAGATAATGATAAATTTAAAAAAGAGCTATTTTTAAAATATTATTATGACCATTCAAATGAGGACGTTCTTTCTGAGGAATTAGAGTACTGCATGATTTTTATCTCGGCATTAGGTATTTTAAACTATACCAAACGTGTTAAAGATAAAGAATTTGAGGAGTTAGGATTAAAAATGTTAGAAGATGTTGAAAATTATTTTTTTAAATAACTATTAAGGAATAGGAGAGTTGAAGAGTGAATAAAATTAGTGAAGAAAAACTAGAAGAAAGTCGTAGACAAGCATTACTTTTAGTCGATAAGTTGAAAGAAAACGTCAATGATTTAAAAAGTATGAGAGAACTGTCAAAAATAGTTTCTAAGGATTCAGAAATGAATGATGATTTTTGGACAGAAATATGTAATATAGATTTTACAAAAATTGAATTTTTCCCTGTAAGATCGTTGTTGGCGGGTATATTAAAAAATAAACAAGATAATTCAAGTATTTCAAATATATATAATTATTTGGTAGTAGAAAATACAGAATATCTTAATAGATACGGACAGAGTGCTTCTAAAAATACACCAGCAATGATAGTGTTATATTTTGCAGGTTTCTTGGGAGTTGGATTGTTTGTAATCGTTAATTTTATAATGTTAATGTTAGCACGAGGAAATTTTGAAGATGTTCTTTTTAATTTAATAGCAGGAACATTTTTAGATGCCCTTATTCTTGAAGTAATTGATAGACAGTACATCTGGGAATGGGAAGTACCATATTTTGAAAATAGTAAATTCCTAGCGTATGTTTGGACATATATTCCGATTATAATAATGTACTTATATATGAATATTTCTACATTTATTACACAAGGATTTAACTACAATATTAGTAATGAAATTAAACTTACTATAGGTACTTATATTTTTATTTTAATTATTGTTAATGGTTTATTCAAATTAAAAAATTCTGCGGATTTTATGTATACAGTATATACAATAATCTTTAAAATAATAGCTTTCATAAGTTTTATTTGTATCATGCCTGCTTACTTTTTCGGAAAACTACCAATTGATTGGATGTATATTCTGATAACTGTTCCGATTGTAAGTAGTGTTAGAGTATTAAAGAAAGTTAGTGCTACAAGATCTGCAAGATCTGCAAAACTTCTATTTTATCCAATGACATTTTGTTATTTAGTATACACTCAACCACGAGTGGTTAATACTCTTATCTTAGAGGAACAAAATATATTGTTGTATGTTTCAGGAGTATTGGCAATATTAATAATAGTCATAAGTAAACTTAGAGAAAAAACAAAATAAAATTAATATTAGTCCCTTTCTGTAAAGATAAGAAAGGGATTAATAATTTTATATCCAATATATTTATATAGCGTAAAGTGGTTTTGATTTTATTTGACTATTATTTGTGTTAAAATATAATATGATTAATATTAGGAGGCGATGATATGGCGAATATTTATTTAGATTACGCAGCAACATCAAGAAAACATTTTGATATCATAGAAAAAAATATGAATATACTAAAAGAAGTCTATGCTAATCCAAGTAGTGGCCATACTCTAGGAAAGAAAAATAATAGGCTAGTTCGTGAAAGACGCGAAAAAATAGCTAATACTCTAAATGCAAATAGTAATGAAATAATTTTTAATTCAGGTGGTACTGAAAGTAATAATACAGTTTTTAATCACGTATTAAATAGATTTGAAACAGGAGAAATAATAATTTCATCTATAGAACATCCATCTGTTAAAGCTAGTTCTAAGAGACTTGAAAGATTTGGATTTAAGATTCATGAATTATCAGTAGATGAAAGTGGCGCTATATCACTAGAGGAATTAAAAGAAAAGATTAATTCTAAGACGGTATTAATTTCAATTATGTTAGCAAATAATGAAACAGGGGTATTAAATCCTATAAAAGAGGTTTCAGAACTTATTGCAGATAAAAATATACTATTGCATAGTGATATTGTTCAAGCATTAGGTAAAGTTGAAATTGATGTGAAAAAATTAGGATTAGATTTTGCTTCAGCATCAGCTCATAAAATTGGTTCGCTTAATAATTTTGGATTTTTATATGCAAAAGATGGAGACGTTGAACCATTATTATTAGGTGGAGGCCAGGAAAATGGTCTTCGTTCTGGGACGACTGATTTGTTAGGGATATTAGTTCTTAATGACTGTTTATCAGAGACATTAAACTCAATTCCAACTCTTAGAGAATTGAAGAACTACTTTATTTCAGAACTTGAAATAAATGGAGTTGAATTTGAAGTAAACGGATCTATAGAGAATTCATTGCCGAATATATTGAATATTTATTTTAAAAATATTGAAGCACAACGACTTATTACGTATCTAGATGCTCGTGACATTTATATTTCTGGTGGATCAGCTTGTAGTTCAGGAAATATTAAAGGAAGTCGTATAATTACAGAAATGTACAATATTGAACGTGCGGCACATTCAGTGAGAATGAGTGTTGGCTTTGATACAAGCAAAGAATTAATTGATGAAGTTATAGAGAAGATTGTAACTCTAGAGAAAAGAATAAAAGAAAGGAACTAACAATGAATAGCAACAAAAAAGTAGTAGTTGGAATGAGTGGTGGAGTTGATTCATCTGTAACAGCATATCTTCTAAAACAACAAGGATATGATGTTATCGGTGTTTTCATGAAAAACTGGGAAGAAAAAGATGACAGAGGAGTTTGTCTTGCGGAAAAAGATTACGAAGATGTAATTAAAGTATGTGAACAATTAGATATTCCTTATTACTCTATTAATTTTGAAAAAGAATATTGGGACAAAGTATTTACTTACTTCTTAGATGAATACAAAAAAGGTCGTACACCTAACCCAGATATTATGTGTAATAAAGAAATTAAATTTAAAGTTTTCTTAGAATACGCAGAAGATTTAGGTGCTGATTATGTAGCAACAGGGCACTATGCGCGAGTTAAAGATGTTGATGGAGAACGTTTAATGTTACGTGGTGTTGATAATAATAAAGATCAGACTTACTTCTTATCTCAATTGAAACAACACCAAATTAAAAATATTTTATTCCCTGTAGGAGAACTAGAGAAAAAAGATGTTCGTAAGATTGCAGAAGAAGCGGGTCTTGCTACAGCGAAGAAAAAAGACTCAACAGGTATTTGTTTTATCGGTGAGAAAAACTTTAGAGAATTTTTATCTCAATACCTACCAGCTCAAGGTGGTAAGATGGTGGATTTAGATGGTAATGTCCGTGGAGAACACATCGGTTTAATGCACTATACAATCGGTCAACGTCATGGTTTAGGTATTGGTGGAACTAAAGATACAGAAGGTGAAGCATGGTTTGCATGTGGTAAGGACCTTGAAAATAATATACTGTACGTTTGCCAAGGATTCCACAATGAAAAACTATATTCAGATAGCTTATTAGCAAGTTCACTATCATTTACAACGAAAAATCCACAACCTAATAAATTCACATGTACTGCAAAATTCAGATATCGTCAACCTGATACTGAAGTTGAAGTAGAAGTATTAGAGGATAACAAAGTAAAAGTTGTCTATAAAGAACCGGTACGTGCTGTTACTCCAGGACAAGCTGTTGTTTTCTATGATGGAGATGTTTGTCTAGGTGGAGCAATTATTGACGAAGTATATAAAGACGGAAAAAAACTTCAACTGTAATATTTAATAAAATCCTAAAAGTTAGAGGAAATCTCTAATTTTTAGGATTTTTAGTTTTTATTTCTAAGTTATAAGACTATAGTATATATTGAGCGAGTAGCGTATCAAATCTACGAATATCGATATCTTTTCTTAGATTAATTTTTATTTTTCCAACTTTAGTCCAAAGCTCTACTTCTGCATTTAAGTCGAAGATTTTACCTGCATTTTCAGTTGACCACATTAATATTGAAGAGTATGGAAGGGAATAGATTTCTATTTTTTTTCCTGTAAGTCCTTGGGCGTCTTTTACAATAAGTCGTTTATCTGTAAATACAGCAACGTCCCTTATTGTCGCAAATGCTGCAACAGGCTGTTCACCGTTTATCAATAAGTTTGCAATATCTTGTGGAATAGCAACTTCTCTGAAGAATGTCCAATTTAATAAATTCATTTCGTTAGCCATAGTAAACTCTCCTATCTATTTTATGATAATGTTTATTTTTATCTTAGTATAGCATAAATTATAAATAATAAGAAGGTTAAGTTTTCAGTATTATTATAATAAATTTAATGATATAATATTAGTACTAGGGGGGAGAAATATGAATATTAATAAAGAAGATGTTGTTTTATTTTTAAAACAAAATGTTAAGGCAATTGTTTTGGCATTACTCTGTAGTTTACTTGTTATAGTCGGAGGACTTTTGTATTTTGGTCATGATAAAACAGAGGATTATAATGATGCAACCTTTTCTAATTCTCAAAACTCAGAAGTAAGTAAGGATGACAAAAAAGAAGAACAAGATTCCAAAATTTTTGTTGATGTAAAAGGGGCGGTTAAACACCCTGGGGTATTTGAAACAACGAAAGATAAAAGGGTAAAAGATTTAATTGAAGAAGCTGGTGGTTTATTAGAAGATGCGGATACTTCTACTTTGAATTTAAGTCAAAAAGTTAAAGATCAGATGGTTATTTATGTTCTTAAACACGGTGAAAAACCGAAGCAAATTTCTGATGGTAGTTCAAGTACATCAAATGGAGATGTAATTAATATTAATACTGCCAATAAAGAACAACTTATGAAAATCTCAGGAGTTGGAAAAACTAAGGCTGAAGCAATTATTTCATTTAGAGAAAAAAATGGGGATTTTAAAAAGAAAGAAGATATAACAAAAGTAAAAGGAATAGGAAAAGCTACTTTTGAGAAAATTAAAGATAAAATAGAGGTATAGTTATGCAAAGAATTAGTTGGGATGAGTATTTTATGGCTCAAAGTCACCTGCTTTCACTTAGATCGACTTGCAGTAGGTTATCTGTTGGGGCGACAATAGTTAAAGATAAACGAATAGTTTCAGGTGGTTATAATGGTTCAATTAAAGGTGATGAACATTGCATAGATGTTGGTTGTAAAGTAGTGGAAGGGCATTGTGTCAGAACGATCCATGCCGAAATAAATGCTATTTTACAATGTTCTAAATTCGGTGTTGGAACTGAAGGTGCAACAATCTATGTTACACACTTCCCATGTTTGAATTGTACAAAATCTATAATTCAAGCAGGGATAAAAGAAATTTGCTATGCAAATGATTATAGAAATAATGAATATGCTCGAGAGTTATTAGAAAAATCAGGTGTTGTCGTAAGAAAAATAGATTACGATGTAAATAATGTAGTAGAAAGGTTACTAGATAAATAGTAATGATATACTTACAACTTTCTTTACTAGCATTAGGGGCGATATTATTAAATTATAATTTAATGATATCTATGCTATGTATTGTTATTTTTCTACTAATAACTTGGGAAAATAAAAATCTTAATGCTAGGAAAACTATTATTTGTTTAATAGTCTTCTTAGCTTTTTTTATTCGCGGAGCATATGAACAAAAAAATAATATTTCTCATTTAAATAATGTTGAAGATAAAAATCTTGAACTAGTGATTTCTGATAATTTAAATGTAAATGGAAATTATATGTCAGGAATTGGAAGTATTGGAGATGAGGAGGTACTAATAAACTATAAAATTAAGAGTGAAGAAGAGAAGAGATTTTTTAAAGAAAAATTTTGGGGTGGAAAATTATATGTAGTTGCTAATATAGAAGATGTTCCAAGTAAAACTAATTTTTATTCGTTTGATTATAAAAAGTATAACGAGAATAGAGGAATCTTTAAAAAAGTTTCTATTAATGAAATATCTGAGGTTAAGCATTTAGATTCTCTTCTTTTTAAATTCAAAACCTTTAGGAATAGAATGACCTTGAAGATAGATAGAGAACTTACCTTTGATAAGAGTGGGTATTTTCAAGCTTTAATTTTTGGAGATAAAAGTTATTTGTTGAGAGATGAAGTTAGTTCTTTTAAAAACTTAGGTACTAGTCATTTGTTAGCAATTTCTGGTTTGCATATTGGGGTACTTATATCATTAATATATTTTATTTTATTAAAACTTAAAGTAAGTGTTGATTATATAGAAAAAATAATTTTAATTATAATTCCGTTATATATGTTATTAAGTGGGGCTAGTGCATCTGTTCTTAGAGCAGGTTTTATTATTATATTCTATATAATTTTCAGAAGAAAAAGTATTGATAAATTGGATAGTTTACTGCTTACATTCTTAATCTTATTATTTTATAATCCGTTGTATACTTTTAATATAGGCTTTCAATTATCATTTTTTATAACATTTAGTTTATTGATGTCAGAAAGTTATATTAAAACTTCTAAAAATAAACTACATATGTCTTTGAGAATTAGTATTATTTCTACATTGGCAAGTATGCCGATATTACTTTATAATTTTTATACTATTGTTTATATTTCCGTACTAAGTAATATAGTTTTAGTTCCAATATTTAGTATAATACTTTTTCCATTAGTATTGATAAGTTATATAATATTTTTATTAAGTGTACCTATATTTAATATTTTGTGTAGACCATTGTTGAATTTTACCTTTAGTATTTTCGATAAACTTCAAGAAATATTTTTATATGTAAAACCGTTAAGAATTGGAAAGCAGAGTATTTTTATAATTATTGTTATTTTTATAGTAGTTCTATATATTATGACTGAATTGAATAGATTAAAATATTCAAAAGCTGCGATTGGAGTTTTTACAGTCGCTATAATCTTAATTATTTCGAGTTATATACCTAGAGAATATATAGAGGAGATAAAAATTGGAAAAGAAAATATTTATTACATTAGAGAAAATAGAAATAACATGATAATAAATACATCTAGTAATATGAAAGATTTTTATACAGATTACAGAAAAAAAGATAGAGAATATGATATAATGAGTGAATATGATTCACTTATGAACTATGAAGGTAAGGATAGAATCAATTATTTATTACTTACTTCAGCTAAGAAAAATAAAAGTGAATATGCGACAAATTTATTAGCAAATAACTTAGTGAATAAGATTATAGTAGTAGATAGTGTGACTAAAAAATTATTAGAATTAAAAGATATAGCTCAATATAAAAAAGTAGACTATATCGTTTTGAATAATGGAACTGAGATGAAATTTGGTAGTACATTTATTTTTTACTATGATAAAAAAGTAAAGGTGAAAAATCAGGATAGAGAATTTGAGATTGAGGTAGATGATTGATGAAGAATATCTATGTGATATATGGAGAAAATTTTGAAGCTATTAATGATTATGAGAAAAGTATAGCGAAAAAATATCTTAAAGAACTAGATGAATTTAATTATGTAAAAATTAATATGCATGAAAATACTATAGAAACTTTAGTCTATGAATGTAGAAGTAGTGGATTATTTGGAAATGAGAAAGTTGTTGTAGCTGAGAATTGTAATTTCTTATTAGCGAAACCTAAAAAAATTAAAGTAGAACATAACGTGGATGCATTGATGAATTACTTAGAGAATATTAATGCTGAAGTTGTGTTGATTTTAAAATTAACAGATAAGATAGATAGTAGAAAAAAATTAATAAAGAAAATTAAAGAAGCGGGTGAAGTTAAAGAATTTTCAAACTTTAATGAGAAGGAAATATCAGAGTATATTGTAAAAACAGTAGCAAAACATGATGTGAAAATTTCTAAAGTTGATGCGGAATTTCTAGTGAATTACACTCGTTTGGATTTTGCTAATATAAAAAAAGAACTTGAAAAACTCCTTTTATATTGTGATGATAAGAAGATAATAACTCGAGAAGATATAGAATTATTAGCTACTAGAAGTTTAGAGTATGATGTTTTTAGTTTAACCAATGAATTGTTCGGGAAAAATTATGCTAAATTGAGAGTTGTGTTTAATTCATTAGTATTAAAAAAAGAAGAGCCAATATTCTTGCTATCTTTGATTAGTGGTCAATTAAGAATGTATTATAAGGTGAAAGTACTTCTAAATGAACATTATTCACAAAAAGATATAGCTAAGGAATTAGGCGTTCATCCGTATAGAGTGCAGTTGGCAGCTCAAGGGATCAGAAACTATAGTGTTGATAAAATTATGAAAACATTGATTTTATCAGCTGACTATGATAAGTTATTAAAATCTTCGTATATGGATAAGTATATTATACTAGATCTTTTTATTAATAAATTAATTGATGAGCTGAATTAAAAAACATTAGGTAAGTGATATATAATTATGTAAGAAGACAATTATAATTATTAGGCGGTTAATGGATGACAAAAAAACTTTCTTCCATGTTGATGCTTTGTTATTTATATTAAATGGCGTAATCTATTTATGAAAGAATGACTGTTTATCCAATAACCTTATGGCAATTAATGACGGGGATTGTGTTTTTAAAGAAGAAGTAAGAATAAAGTGAAAGATCGTTTGAACTAGATTCAAATGATCTTTTTTATTTCAGATAATTAAAGTTAGTTAATTAAAAAATATTCTCAAAAAAACAAAAAATTCAGATAAATTAGTTTATTATAATTTGTTATAGTGATATAATAATATTGTTAAAATAGAAAAATATAATGAGGTATCGTTTAATGAAGAAAATTGAAACTAAATTAGCTCAACTAGGTAATAGGAAAGATAAGGTAACTGGAGCAATAGTCACTCCGATATATTTATCGACAGCTTATGCTCATCCCGGATTAGGAGAAAGTACAGGATATGATTATACGAGAACTAAAAATCCAACCCGAACTATTTTAGAGGAAGGTTTATGTGAATTAGAAGAAGGGTGTCGTGCAATAGCAACTAGTTCAGGGATGAGTGCTATTCAACTTGTTTTTGAACTGTTTGATTTAAATAGCGAATTCTTAGTATCTAGAGATTTATACGGGGGAAGTTTTAGATATTTTGATGAGTTAGAACGTAAAGGAGCTCAGAAATTTATTTATTTCACAGATGAAACAGATCTTGAAGATAAAATTACAGATAATACAAAAGCTGTATTTATAGAAACACCAACAAATCCATTAATGCAAGAAGTTGATATAGAAAGAGTTGCTCAGATTGCTAAATCAAAAAATGCTTTATTAATAGTCGATAATACACTATTAACACCGTTAAGACAAAAACCATTAACTATGGGGGCTGATATTGTTGTTCATTCAGCAACGAAATACTTAACAGGTCACAATGATATACTTGCAGGTGCTGTAATAACAAACGATGAACAAGTTGGAGAAAGATTGGCGTGGATTTCTAATACGACAGGTGCTGTCTTATCTTCTTTTGATAGTTGGTTATTTATCAGGAGTTTAAAAACTTTACCTCTTCGTTTTAATCAACAAGAGAACAATGCTAAAAAATTAGCCGAAGAATTAGCGAAACATCCTGAAGTAAAAGAAGTACTATATCCAAACAGAGGAGCTATGCTAAGTTTCAAATTGAATGATGCTACTAAAATTGATAAATTTTTACGTTCATTAAGAGTAGCAACATTTGCTGAAAGTCTAGGTGGGGTAGAAACATTAGTAACTTATCCTACTACACAAACTCATTTTGATATACCAGAAGAACTCCGTTTATCATATGGACTTACTCCAGATTTACTAAGAATTTCTGTAGGTGTAGAAGATGCTGAAGATTTAGTTGAAGATTTTCTAAGAGCATTAGAAGCATAAGGAGGAGAATGATGAATAGAGTCGAAGAATTTGTAAATAAATACTATGTGGAAAGAAGAAATACTAATAGTTTAAAATGGGATGCTTTGGATGAACGATTTGGTGATTCTGATTTATTAGCTTTATGGGTAGCTGATATGGAATTTAAAACGCCTGAATGTATTAGAAAAGCGCTAAGTGAGCGTGTAGAACACGGAGTATTTGGGTATACAAAATTACCAGAAAGCTATTATGAAGAATATAAAAAATGGCACAAACAAAAATATGATATCAATGTAGAAAAACAATGGATAAGATTTGCTCCAGGTATTGTTCAAGCAATATTATGGGTGATTCATGCATACACGAAAAAAGACGATTCAGTTATAATTATGCCACCTGTATATTATCCATTTGCTAATTCTATTAGAAATAGTGGTAGAAAATTAGTAGAATCTCCGTTAATAGAAGAAGATGGAAAATTTAAAATAGATTTTGTTACATTTGAGAAAGAAATTCGTGATAATAATGTAAAATTGTATATTCATTGTTCACCTCATAATCCAGTAGGGAGAGTGTGGACATTAGAAGAGCAGAGAAGAGTGTTTGAAATTTGTGAAAAATATGATGTGCTAGTATTATCGGATGAAATTCATCAAGATTTTACATATGAAAATCATAAACAAATTTCAGCATTAGCATTAGAAGAAGGGAAATATAGTAATCGATTAATAGTTGCTAACTCTGGTTCAAAAACTTTCAATCTTGCATCACTGGTTCATGCAACACTTTTAATTCCTGATAGTGCCATTCGTGAACAATTTGATAAATTCAGTAAAAAATATTTAGGTGCTGAACCAAGTTTATTAGGTCAAATAGCTCTTGAAGCTGGGTATAAAGATGGAAATGACTGGCTTGAAGGATTAAAGGAAACGGTATTATATAATTATAATTTACTTCATGATACTCTTGCAGAAAAAGTACCAGAGATTAAGGTCTATCCGTTAGAAGGCACATATCTAGTATTTTTAAATCTTGAGAAAGTTTTAAATGAAAAATCTACAAAACAATTTATTCAAGATGAATGTGGATTGGCGATTGACTTTGGTCATTGGTTTGGAAAAGGATATAATAGTTATGTAAGAATTAATCTTGCTACTAGTCCAGAAAATATAAAAGAAGCTGCTGAAAGAATAGTAAAGAATTGTAAAAAATAGTAGTAATGATAAGGAAGAATATAGACGAAAAGTCTAAGTTCTTCCTTATTTTTTATTAAAATAAAAAAACTACTCAGAAGTCTGAGTAGCTTATAATTATTTAGCTAGGTTTGATTTATATCTAGCAGCTGCGTTTTTGTGGATTAAATTAGTTTTAGCAGCTTTATCGATTTTTTTGTAAGCAAGGTTTACTAACTCTGCAGCGTTAGCAGCACCTTCAGATTTAGCTACTTTAGCTTTTTTAATAGCTGTACGCATTTCAGATTTTTTAGCTGTGTTAGCAGCGTTTGTTTTAGCATCTTTTCTTACGCTTAATACTGATGATTTAATGTTTGGCATTCGATTCACCTCCTGGTCCTTATTTTTATTACTAAGAAATATTAATTAATATTCTTAATTACAATGAATTAAGTGTTGTTAGATACAACTACCTCATTTTAACATATTAAAATTGTAAATGCAAGGTATTTTTATATTTTTTTTATTTACAAGTTATTTTTTAAGAATTTTTTATATTTTGGTTGACTAATAACTATAATGTATGATAGTATATAGGACGTTGATATTTAATTTTACATAGGTAAGGTTATTTGTCTTCTGACTTTATTATAATAAAAGATGTTTGAGAGATCCATCTATAAAAAAAACCTGAAGTACTGGTTTCTCAAGATCAGTACTTCTTTATTTTCTCTTAAACAAGACAAGGAGATATAAATGAGAAATAATACAGTAAAAGTATTAACTATTCAAGCGTTGATCGCAGCAATTTATGTTGTTTTAACAGTTGCTATTGCTCCATTTTCATATGGTGCTATTCAATTTCGTATAAGTGAATCACTATCTCAATTAGTGGTGTTTAGCAAAAAATATTGGTTCCCTATAACTCTGGGTGTTGCAATTGCAAATATTTTTAGTCCACTTGGTATAGTAGATGTATTCTTTGGAACATTAGGTACTGGTCTAGCATTAGCAATCAGTGTTTTTGTATTCAAATTTGTAAAAAATAGAATTGCTAGACACATCATTAATATTATTTTATACCTAGTAATTTGTATGCCTATCATCGCATATGAAATTGCTATCTTTAGTGGTGAGAACTCAGCAAGAGTACCTTTTGATTTTGGAGCATTCACAGCTATTTATGGATCACTTCTATTATCACAAGTTGTCGTAATGGTAATTGGTATTGTTATTACTGAAGCGTTAAATAAGGCAATTGATTTAAAGAAAGTATTTGAATAATAGTTATAAAGAATCGTTAGGAAATTTCCTAGCGGTTTTTTATTATAAATTGTTGACTCTTACGTAACGTAATAGTATATAATAAGAATATCACAAGTGAACTAATGTAAAATATAGAGGAAAAAATATGAGAATAAATGAAGTTGTGAAGCTTACTGGAGTAAGTGCCAGAACCTTACAATATTATGATAAGATAGGATTATTAATTCCTGAGAAGCAAGATAATGGTTATAGAGATTATACTCATGAAAATTTAGAAAAATTACAAAAAATACTTTTTTATAAATTTTTGAAATTTAAATTGAATGATATTAAAGAATTATTGAAGGGAGATATTGATAATTTAAAAATACTAGAGCAACAACGTGAATTAGTTTTAAAGGAAAAAGAAAAGTTTGAAGTAATTTTGCATAATATAGAAAAAACAATAAAAAACTATAAAGGAGAACAAACAATGACAATAGAAGAAAAATTTAATGGATTTAAAAGAGAAGATTTTAATAAGTATGAAAATCAAGCAGTTGAGAAATATGGTAAAGATACAATTGAAGAATCAAAAAGACGTCAAAGCGGAAGGGAAGAACGTGTAGAAGAGGAATTTAATGATGTATTTCGCTCGATGGAGAAATTCAAAAATGAAAATATTGATATAGAAGATGAAGAAGTACAAGCTAAAGTAGATGAATTATATAATCATATGAACGAATATGCGTTTGATTGTAGTGTAGAAGTATTTTCATATATAGGAAAAGGATATTCACAAAATCCGGAATTTAAAAGTAATATAGATAAATTTGGTGAAGGTGTAGCTGAGTATACATCGAAAGCAATAGAAAAATATTGTTATGATAGATTAAATAAATAACATTATAAAAACTATTTTAAAAAGAGTTTAAATTTTTTTTAAAAAAAACTATTGACAAACGAATATATATATATTAAAATAATTAAGTCAGTTGAAAATGTACCGTAGACAGTAGGGGGAGAAATCCTTAATTAACCTACCGAGGACAAAATTCGAAAAGAAACTTATGTGCCTTTTTGTATGTTCTCGCATGCAAGAAGGTTTTTTTAATGGTACTGAAATTGATAAATCTACTTAGGAGGAAGTTCAATGTCAAAAGCTATTGAGAGAAAACAAGAGTTAGTAAATCAAATCGCAGAAGAAATTAAAGCAAGTTCTTCAGTTGTTATCGCTGACTACCGTGGATTAAACGTTGCGGAAGTAACGGAATTACGTAACAACATGCGTAACGAAGGTTTAACTTTTAAAGTTTATAAAAACTCATTAGTTCGTCGTGCGATGGAGCAAGCAGGAATTGAAGGATTAGAAGAAGTTCTAACTGGACCAAATGCTTTTGCTTTCTCAACAGACGATGCTGTAGCTCCTGCTAGAGTTTTAAACGATTTCGCTAAACAACACGAAAACTTAGAACTAAAAGCTGGTGTTATAGAAGGAAAAGTTGCAGATCAAGCTGAAATTAAAGCTATCGCGTCATTACCAAGCCGCGAAGGATTACTTTCAATGTTACTATCTGTATTAACAGCGCCAATGCGCAATACTGCTTTAGCTGTTAAAGCTGTTGCAGACCAAAAAGCTGAACAAGAAGCTTAATAAATAAAAAATATTAAAAACATATAATTTAAAAATCGGAGGAAATTTATAATGACTAAAGAACAAATTTTAGACGCTATCAAAGAAATGTCAGTTTTAGAATTAAACGACTTAGTAAAAGCAATTGAAGAAGAATTCGGAGTAACTGCTGCTGCACCTGTAGCTGTAGTTGGTGGAGCTGCTGCTGGAGCTGCTGAAGAAAAAACTGAATTTGACGTAGTTTTAGCTAACGCTGGAGACTCAAAAATTAAAGTAATCAAAGTTGTTCGTGAAATCACTGGAGACGGACTAAAAGAAGCTAAAGAAAAAGTTGATGGTGCGCCAGCAACACTTAAAGAAGGAGTTTCTAAAGAAGAAGCTGAAGAAATCAAAGCTAAATTAGAAGAAGTTGGAGCAACTGTAGAAGTTAAATAATTTCTATTCTAAGTAGATAAAAAGATAGATGTAAATAAACAATAATATTCTATTTGAGAATATTTGATACGATGATAATAACAAAAATAGTATATCTCAAGTGTCTAGCTATGGGATATACTATTTTCTTTCATTTTAAGAGGTGTCTTTATTATGGAACATTATTATACAAATAATCCGACGACAGAAAGTTGTGAAAAAATTATTAACTCAACAATAGCAAATGAGAATTTTAAATTTTATACAGATAATGGAGTATTTTCGAAAGAGAGTGTTGATTTTGGTACTAAGACAATGTTAGAATCTTTCAATACAGAAAAAGAAAATGCACAGGTTGCTGATATAGGATGTGGATATGGAGTTATATCTATATTCTTAGCGAAAAAATATCCGACTTTTAAGTTTACTATGGTAGATGTAAACAATAGAGTTTTAGAGTTATCTAGAAAAAATATTGAACTTAATAAAATAGAAAATGAAGTAGAAGTATTAGAAAGTAGTTCCTTTGATAATATTAAAGGAAACTTTGATATAGTTTTAACGAACCCGCCGATTAGAGCTGGGAAAAAAATTGTACATAAAATAATGACAGACAGTTATGAACACCTAAATGATCAAGGAGAACTTTGGGTGGTTATACAAAAAAAACAAGGTATGGCTAGTTGTAAAAAATTATTAGAAGAGACTTTTTCTATGGTAGAAGTTGTAGTTAAAAACAAAGGATACTACATTCTTAAAGCCGTAAAATAATTGACAACTTGCTATAACTATGATAAAATGATATATTGCAAGTAATTCTATTTATTTTTTGATAGAATTGCCTAAATTATATAAGTAAGTAAGAGAAAATGTTTATATTTTCTTTTTAGTTTTTAAGAGAAAAGCTGAGAGGTGACACAGTTGCAAAAAGTTAAATTTGGTAAGCACAGACAAAGACGTAGCTATGCTAGAATATCAGAGGTAATTGATTTACCGGACTTAATTGAAATTCAAACGTTATCTTATGATAAATTTTTAGAAACTGGTCTAAAAGATGTTTTTAAAGATGTATCACCAATTGAAGGTAATAATGATAAATTAAGTTTAGAATTTATCGACTATAAATTAGGAACTCCTAAATATGATGTTGATGAGTCTAAAGAACGTGATGCTACATATTCAGCACCTTTAAGAGTGCGCGTGCGTTTAATTAATAAAGAACGTGACGAAATTAAAGAACAAGAAGTATTTATGGGTGAACTACCGTTGATGACTGAAACTGGAACGTTTATTATCAATGGTGCAGAACGTGTAATTGTATCTCAATTAGTACGTTCACCTTCTGTATATTTTACAGAAGATGATAAACTTAAAGTTAAGAATATTCCAAATGCCTATAAAACAACTGTTATTCCTAACAGAGGAGCTTGGTTGGAATTTGAAAAAGATATTAAAGGACTAGTTTATGCTCGTATCGATAGAACTAGAAAAATTCCTTTAACAACGCTTATTAGAGCGTTAGGTTTTGAATCAGATGAATCAATTATTAAATTATTCGGAGAAGACACAGAACTATTAAATACATTAGAAAAAGATGAAAACCTAGATACAGGAACTGCGTTGAAAGTAATCTATGATAAATTACGTCCTGGTGAACCAGCTAACGTAGAAACTGCTAAAGCTACTTTACATGGTAGATTCTTCGATCCAAGAAGATATGATCTTGCTAAAGTAGGTCGTTATAAATTAAATAACAAACTTCACGTTGGTGAACGTCTAGAAAACCAAATTCTAGTTGAGCCAATCGTTGATACAGAAACAGGAGAAATTTTAGTAGAAAAAGGTACTAAATTAACTCGTGAAATAATAGAAGGTATTTATGAAGAATTAGGAACTACAGCCAACGTAGTTGAATTCGACATGAATGAAAGCCTAGATGGAAGCGATAGCTTAAAATTACAATTATTCAAAATTGTAAACCAAGTTAAAGTAGGTAATGATTTTGATATTGATGAATTAACAGATGATCAAGTACTACACGTAATTGGTAACGGAGCACCTAATAAAGATGTTCTGACACTAACTATTGCAGATATCGTAGCAAGTATTAACTACTACCTATTATTAATCAGAACTCGTAGAAACAACGATGGATTTGAATTTGAATTAATCGGTCGTGTAGATGATATTGACCACCTTGGTAATCGTCGTCTACGTTGTATTGGAGAATTATTACAAAACCAAATTCGTGTTGGTATTTCACGTATGGAACGTGTTGTACGTGAGCGTATGAGTATTCAAGATACAAATGAAATTACACCACAACAATTAATCAATGTAAGACCAGTTACAGCTATTATTAAAGAATTCTTTGGAAGTTCACAACTTTCTCAATTCATGGATCAGGTAAACCCTCTAAGTGAGCTTACTCACAAACGTCGTTTATCTGCTCTTGGACCTGGTGGTTTAACAAGAGAACGTGCCGGAATGGAAGTACGTGACGTTCACTACTCTCACTATGGTCGTATGTGTCCGATTGAAACACCAGAGGGACCAAACATCGGTCTTATTAACTCACTTTCTTCATTTGCTCGTATAAATGAATTTGGATTCATTATGACTCCATATAGAAAAGTTGAAGTCGATGCTGAAGGTCGTCCATATGTAACTGAAAATGTACAGTACTTAACTGCTGATCAAGAAGATAAATACGTAGTAGCTCAATCAACAGCTAATGTTGACGAAAAAGGTTACTTCGTAGATGATGAAGTAGTTTGTCGTTTTAGAGGAGATAACACAGTTAAACCTCGTGAAATGATGAATTTCATGGACGTATCTCCTAAACAGGTAGTATCTGCTGCCACTGCATGTATTCCGTTCTTAGAAAATGACGACTCTAACCGTGCGCTTATGGGAGCGAACATGCAACGTCAGGCAGTACCGCTTATGATCACTGAAGCGCCATTTGTTGGTACTGGTATGGAGCATCTTGCAGCACGTGACTCAGGAGCTGCAGTAATTGCTAAATATCCTGGTATCGTCGAATATGTTGATGGTGCTAAAGTTAAGGTACGTCGTATTGAAACATTAGAAGGTAAAGAAATCAAAGGGGACTTAGATACATACGTTATTCATAAATTCGTACGTTCTAACCACTCTACAGCATACAACCAAAAACCAATCGTTAAAGTTGGAGATAGAGTTGAGCCTAAAGACATCCTAGCAGATGGTCCATCTATGGATAAAGGTGAATTAGCTTTAGGTAAAAACCTTGTAGTAGCATTCGTAAACTGGGATGGTTATAACTATGAGGATGCTGTAATCATGAGTGAACGTCTTGTAAAAGATGATGTTTATACTTCTATTCACGTAGAAGAATATGAAACAGATGCTCGTGATACAAAACTTGGACCAGAAGAAATTACTCGTGAAATTCCTAACGTAGGTGAAAATGCACTTAGAAACTTAGATGCTCGAGGAATTATCAGAATTGGTGCTGAAGTAAAAGACGGAGATATCCTAGTAGGTAAGGTTACGCCTAAAGGATTAACTGAACAAACTCCAGAAGAAAAATTATTATATGCTATCTTTGGAGCTAAATCTAAAGAAGTACGTGATACTTCATTACGTGTACCACACGGTGCTGATGGAGTAGTTGCGGATGTTAAGATCTTTAAACGTGAAGATGGTGCTGAATTACCTAACGGAGTAAATGAACTTGTACGAGTATTCATCGTACAAAAACGTAAAATCCGTGTAGGGGATAAAATGGCCGGACGTCACGGTAACAAAGGGGTTATCTCAAATATCTTACCAGAAGAAGATATGCCTTACTTACCAGATGGTACGCCAGTTGACGTAATGTTAAACCCGCTTGGGGTTCCATCTCGTATGAACATTGGACAAGTATTAGAGCTACACTTAGGTATGGCTGCTAAACAATTAGGAATCCACGTTGCTACTCCAGTATTCGATGGAGCAAGTGATGAAGATGTATGGTCTACTGTAGCTGAAGCTGGTATGGCTAAAGATGCTAAAACAGTTCTTTATGATGGACGTACAGGTGAACCATTCGACAGCCGTGTATCTGTAGGGGTAATGTATATGATTAAACTTGCACACATGGTTGATGATAAACTTCACGCTCGTTCAATTGGACCATACTCATTAGTAACTCAACAACCACTTGGAGGTAAAGCTCAATTTGGTGGACAAAGATTTGGTGAGATGGAGGTATGGGCACTTGAAGCTTATGGTGCTGCATATACTCTTCAAGAAATCTTAACTTACAAATCAGATGATACTAATGGTCGTGTTAAAACTTACGAAGCAATCGTTAAAGGTGAAAACATTCCACGTCCAGGAGTACCTGAATCATTCCGAGTGCTTATGAAAGAACTTCAAGCCTTAGGTATGGACTTTAGAGTAATGGATAATGAAGATAACGAAGTAGATATGGGAGATATTGATTTAGGAGATACAATTGATTTCCATGAATCACATCACCATGATCACAATGAAGAAATATCAGAAGAAGCTAAAGAATCTCAAGAAGCTTCTAAAGAAAATGCTGAAGAAGGATATCAAAGTTTAGCTAACTTAATCTTATCTGATACAGATGAATACGAAGATGTAGAGATAGAAGAAGATAGTGAAGAAGAAACTTCAGGATACCAAGCATTAGCAAATCTTTTAATGTCTGATACTGATGAGTATGAAGATGTAGAAGATGACACTGATGAAGAATAATATAAATTTTACAATTAATCACAAAGAACTATTCAAGGCTTTTATACAAAAAAATAAAGGAGGTATGCTCCTTGATAGACGTAAATAATTTTGCATATATGAAAATTAGTTTAGCTTCTCCTGAAAAAATCAGAAGTTGGTCTTACGGAGAGGTTAAAAAACCTGAAACTATTAACTATAGAACTTTAAAACCAGAAAATGATGGATTATTCTGTGAAAGAATCTTTGGTCCAACTAAAGACTGGGAATGTGCTTGTGGAAAGTACAAAAGAGTTAGATATAAAAACATTAAATGTGATAAATGTGGTGTTGATGTAACTTTAGCTAAAGTTCGTCGTGAAAGAATGGGGCACTTAGAATTAGCTGCCCCAGTCAGCCACATTTGGTACTTCAAAGGTATTCCAAGTAGAATGGGACTTCTACTTGACCTTAGTCCAAGACAATTAGAAGAAGTAATTTACTTTGCTTCTTACATTGTTATTGATCCAGGTGAAACTGACTTCATGAAGAAACAAATCGTTTCTGAAAGAGAAGTACGTGAAGCACGTAGTACATTTGGAGCAAACTCTTTCGTAGCTAAGATGGGAGCTGAAGCTATTCGTGACCTATTAGCTGAGTTAGATATTGAAAAAGAACTTAAAGATTTAAAAAATGAACTTAAAGAATTAAGTGAAAGCAACTATAAATCAGGTCAAAAAGTTGTTAAAATCATCAAACGTGTAGAAGTGTTCGAAGCGTTTAAACACTCTGGAAACAAACCAGAATGGATGATCATGACTGTATTACCAGTTATTCCACCTGAATTAAGACCTATGGTTCAATTAGATGGTGGACGTTTCGCAACAAGTGACTTAAACGATTTATACAGACGTGTAATTAACCGTAACAATCGTCTGAAAAAACTTATCGAACTTAAAGCACCAGGGCTAATCGTACAAAACGAAAAACGTATGTTACAAGAAGCTGTTGATGCATTAATCGATAACGGACGTCGTGGACGTCCTGTAACTGGTCCAGGTAACAGAACATTAAAATCATTATCTAATATGTTAAAAGGTAAACACGGTCGTTTCCGTCAAAACTTATTAGGTAAACGTGTTGACTACTCTGGACGTTCAGTAATCGTAGTTGGTCCAAACTTAAAAATGTACCAATGTGGATTACCTAAAGAAATGGCTCTTGAATTATTCAAACCATTTGTAATGCGTGAATTAGTTAAACGTGAGTTAGCTAACAACATTAAAAATGCTAAAAACCAAATCGAAAGAATGGAAGATCATGTTTGGGATATCTTAGAAGATATTATTCGTGAGCACCCAGTATTACTTAACCGTGCCCCGACTCTTCACAGACTTGGTATCCAAGCATTCGAACCAATCTTAGTAGAAGGACGTGCTATTCGTCTTCACCCTCTTGTAACAACAGCGTTTAACGCCGACTTCGATGGTGACCAAATGGCCGTACACGTTCCTTTATCAAAAGAAGCACAAGCAGAAGCACGTATGTTAATGCTAGCTGCTCAAAATATCCTTAACCCTAAAGATGGTAAACCAGTTGTTACTCCATCTCAGGATATGGTATTAGGTAACTATTACCTTACATTAGAAAGACCTGAAGCTGTAGGGGAAGGTATGATTTTTAAAGATGCTGATGAAGCTAGAATCGCATACCAAAATGGATATATTCACCTTCACACTCGTGTAGGTATCGCAGCGAAATCTTTTGAAAATCCAACATTTACAGAAGAACAAAATAAAAAATTACTTGTTACTACAATCGGTAAAGTAATTTTCAACGATATATTGCCAGAAGGATTCCCATTCCTAAATGAACCAACTAAGGAAAACTTAGAAACTGCGACTCCTGATAAATATTTTGTAGCACCATCTGATTTAACTGAAGGTGGACTTAAAGCTTATATCGCTAAACAAGAGCCAGCTACACCATTCAAGAAAGGATTCTTATCAAAAATCATTTCTGAAATCTTCAATAGATTCCACATCACTGAGACATCAATGATGTTAGACAGAATGAAAGATTTAGGATTCAAATACTCTTCAAGAGCTGGTATTACAGTAGGGGTAAGTGACGTATTCGTCCTACCTAATAAATATGAAATCTTAGCAGACTCACAATCTAATGTTGATAAGATTACAACATTATACAGACGTGGTCTATTAACAGAAGAAGAAAGATATCAAAACGTTATTGCTCAATGGGCAAAAGCAAAAGATATCATCCAAGATCAACTTATGGACTCTCTTCCAGCAACTAACCCAATCTACATGATGAGTGACTCAGGAGCCCGTGGTAACGCGTCAAACTTTACACAGTTAGCAGGTATGCGTGGTCTGATGGCATCTCCATCAGGACGTATCATGGAAATGCCTGTACGTTCATCATTTAAAGAAGGATTAACAGTATTAGAGTTCTTCATCTCTTCTCACGGTGCGCGTAAAGGTCTTGCCGATACAGCCCTTAAAACAGCCGATTCAGGTTACCTAACTCGTCGTCTTGTAGACGTTGCACAAGATGTTATCGTTCGTGAAAACGACTGTGGTACATCTCGTGGATTAAGAGTTGCAGCACTTAAAAATGGAACAGATGAAATCGAAAGCTTACAAGAACGTCTTGAAGGTAGATACAGTAAAGAAACTGTTGTTCACCCAGAGACTGGAAAAGTTATCGTTGAAGATGGTCAATTAATTACATTAGATACAGCTAAAGAAATTGAAGCAGCTGGAATCGAAAGTGTTGTAATTAGATCAGCATTTACATGTAACTCACGTCACGGTGTTTGTGAGAAATGTTACGGTAAAAACTTAGCAACAGGTGAAAAAGTAGAAGTAGGGGAAGCAGTTGGTACAATTGCCGCTCAATCTATCGGAGAACCTGGTACACAGCTTACAATGCGTACCTTCCACACAGGTGGGGTTGCCGGTGCCGATATCACACAAGGTTTACCTCGTATTCAAGAGTTATTTGAAGCACGTAATCCTAAAGGTAAGGCATTAATCTCAGAAGTTGATGGAACAGTTACAAAAGTAGAAATCGATAATAACCACGTACGTAGAATTTACGTATTAAGTGAAATTGGTGAAGAAAGAGAATATCAAGACTATGGTGCAAGTCGTATGTTAGTTAAAGAAGACGACAAAGTTAAACGTGGTCAAGCTTTAACAGAAGGTTCTATTGAACCAAAAGAATTACTATCAATTGCAGGTCTAGAAGCAGTACAAAGTTATCTATTAACTGAGGTACAAAAAGTATACCGTATGCAAGGGGTAGAAATTAGTGACAAACACGTTGAGGTTATGGTACGTCAAATGTTAAGAAAAGTACGTGTAATCAATGCAGGAGACACTGATTTACTTCCAGGTTCATTAGTAGATATTCATAAATTCACTGATGAAAACAAAAAAATACTTGAAGCACGTGGAAACATGGCTACAGCTAAGCCTGTAATACTTGGTATCACTAAAGCTTCATTAGAAACAGAAAGTTTCTTATCTGCAGCCTCATTCCAAGAAACAACTCGTGTACTTACAGATGCAGCTGTTAAAGGAAAAGTTGATAAACTTATGGGACTTAAAGAGAACGTTATTATTGGTAAGCTAATTCCAGCTGGAACAGGTATGTCAAGATATAATGATGTTGATATTAAAGCAGAAAATGAATTGGAACTAGAAGTAGATAATGAATTAAGTAGACCAATCGAAGAAGAATTACACGAAGAACTAGGTTCTATTTAATAAAAATAGATAAAAGTCGATAGGAATATAAAAAAAATATTATATTCCTATTGACAAATCTATAAAAAGTATGTAAAATAAATAATGTTGAATACAAAAGTAGAAGCACCCGTTTCTCACCTGCCAATTATGATTGTTCAGGTTAATGTAGATGAAATGTAGAATTTTATGCTGGGTGTTTTGCACTCAGTTTTTTTAATGCTTTTAGTATTTAATGAATTTTTAAATAGGAGGTGCTGATCATTAGTAAAGATACTGCACAAGTAAATGAAGGTATTAAAGCGAAAGAGTTTCTTTTAATTAGCCAAAATGGAGAACAATTAGGAGTTAAAACTAAGGCAGAAGCTATGCAAATTGCAGAGCGTATGAACCTAGATGTTGTTCTAGTAGCTCCAAATGCTAAAACACCAGTTGCAAAAATTATGAACTACGGTAAGTTCAAATTTGAACAACAGAAAAAAGATAAAGAAGCACGTAAGAAACAAAAAATCGTAACAACAAAAGAGATAAGATTATCTCCAACAATTGAAAAACACGATTTTGAAACTAAGTTGAAAAATGCACGTAAATTCTTAGCAAAAGAAGACAAAGTTAAAGTTTCTATTCGTTTTAAAGGGAGAGCAATCACCCACAAAGAAATTGGACAGAAAGTTTTAGAAAACTTTTCTAACGAAGCTAGCGATATAGCTACTGTCGAACAAAAACCTAAAATGGAAGGTCGCAGTATGTTCTTAGTTCTAGCACCAAAAAAAGAGAAATAAAGGTTTAATATAGGAGGAATTTGATAATGCCAAAAATGAAATCTCACCGTGGTTTAGCAAAACGTGTGAAAAAAACAGCTAGCGGTAAATTAAAACGTAGCCGTGCTTATACTTCTCACTGGTTTTCAAGAAAAACTACTAAACAAAAACGTCACTTACGTAAAGCTTCATTAGTATCTCGTGGTGATTACAAACGTATTAGAACTTTATTAGTTAAATAATATTAAAGAAGATTAATTATAGCGTAAATACTTATTTAAGTTATACATAAGGAGGAATTAGATATGCCACGTGTTAAAGGTGGAACTGTGACTCGTCGTCGCCGTAAAAAAGTTTTAAAACTAGCTAAAGGATATTTTGGTTCAAAACATACATTATTCAAAGTTGCTAAGCAACAAGTAATGAAATCAGGAATGTATGCTTTCAGAGACCGTCGTCAAACAAAACGTAACTTCAGAAGATTATGGATCGTTCGTATTAACGCAGCTGCAAGATTAAACGGATTATCTTACAGCCGTCTAATGAACGGACTTAAAGTTGCTGGAATCGATATTAACAGAAAAATGTTATCAGAAATCGCTATCCACGACGCAGCTGGATTCGCAAGCATTTGTGAACAAGCTAAAGCAGCTTTAGCTAAATAATAAAAGTTTATTTAAAGGTTACTTGCATAATTTTGCAAGTAACCTTTTTTTTAGTATATTCAAGATATAAAATTTTACTCAAGATAGGAATTCAATTCTTATCTTGAGTTTTTATCAAATTTATTAGTTAGTAGACTATTTTTCTTGGATTCTTTAATCTATGAAGCTTTTCTTTAGCTATTTCATTATATATTTCTTCATTTCTTTTTTCATATAACAGTGTAGCCCATGTATACCAAAGTAAATCACAAAAATTCAAGAAGACTTTTAATTTATCATAATTACATTCTTCATCGGTAAAATATGCTTTTAAGAAGGTTATTGTTTCCTCATAATTTAAGTCATTTTCTGAGATGAAGCTCGCAATATCAAAGTAGTAATCATTATATCCAGCATATTCAAAATCTATTAAGTATAATGCATCATTAGTGAAGAGGAAATTACCTTCAACTAAATCATTATGGCATAGTCTATCAGCTTTGTATAGTTTTTTAAATTCATCTATTATATACATATAATCATCTAATCCATAAGGCAATTCATCGATTTGATTATAGTAACTATTAAATTGATCTATAGGATTAAAAGTATTTTCAGCTTGAAATTTTTTCGAATGAAATTCTTTTAAAAGTTTTCCTATTCTTACAATATTTGACAAACTTCTTTGTGAAATGAACGTTTTAGGATTTGGCTGAAACACAGTAATTAAATTATCATTATTAATATAAACTGGTTTTAGAAAGTATGGTTCATTTGATAATAGCTTAAGAGCTTCTTTTTCATTATCTTTATTAACTATTTTTGTTGAATCTTTAGAAGTTCTATAGAAATATTTATTATTTTCTGTAGTTATTATATAATTTTTATTAGTTACCCCATAACTTGTTTCTTCAATAGAGTATACTTTTTCATTTAATATTTTTTCAAGTTTATCAATGCTGTACATAAAATTATCCCCCTTGATTTCTGAAATTTAACTATCTTTTCACTTTTATTATACAATATAAGCAACATATATAAAAGAAAAACGATTTCAGAGGATTCATTTATAAAATAAAATATTATATTAAAATACTATTTTTTTTATAATATCATTCAAAAAAATACAATTTAAACTTATAAATTTCCACCGTATTTTTTATGTGAACTAAAATAGCTACTAATCTTTATAAATAGTTGATATATATAGATATTTTTGAAGTATATTAGGTAAAATCAACTGACTATTGTTGAAAAAAAACGATAAATTTGGTATAATTAAATTATATAAAATATATTTATATACATATAGTTTCATTTTTAAATACTTAGGAGGTGTAAAATGAAAGAAGTTTTTATTAATAGTGAGTATATTACGTTAGCACAATTTTTAAAAGTAGAAGGATTCATAGGTTCTGGTGGAGAAGCTAAATACTTTTTACAAGAAGTTGAAGTTGAGTTAAACGGAGAACTAGAAAATAGACGAGGGAAAAAATTATATTCAAATGATATTATTAAATTAGAAGGAAATGAATTCATAATTATTAATGAGGATTAAGAGTTTAAAATTACTGTACTTTCGAAATTATTTATCAATGAATATAGATGTACATCCCTCGCTTAATGTTTTAGTAGGAAACAATGCGAATGGAAAAACTAATATAATAGAGTCTATTTTTTGTTTAGCACTTGGACGTAGTTATCGTACTAAGAGTGATAGTGAATGTATAATGTTTGGTGAAACTGCCACAGCGATGTCATGTGTAGTTAACAAAAATGATAAGAATTTAGATATTATGTTAGGTATTAACAATAAAGGAAAAAGTGCTAAAATAGCAGGAGTGAAAAAAACTAAACTAACAGATTTCGTAGGAGAGCTAAATGTAGTATTATTTTCTCCCGAAGATCTGCAGCTAGTGAAAGGATCTCCATCACTTCGCCGAGAGTTTATAAATAGAGAATTTTATCAGTTCTCACGTATTTATCACAAATATTATTTAATGTACCAGCATTTATTGAAACAGAGAAATTCTTATTTAAAAGATATGCGAAAAAATCCAAAAGATGAAATGTTACTTGCATACTTAGAGACAGTAACTTCTCAATTAGCTAAAGTAGCAATTTATATTACAAGAGAAAGAGTGTCATTCGTTCAAGATATTTCAAAACTAACATATGAGAATATGCTTAATATATCTAATGGACAAGAATCATTAAAAATTAAATATAAAAGTTCAGTATTAGAAGCATTAAATATAAATGATATATCAGATGAAGTATTTAATGAGGAAAGCTTAACAAAGGTTATGATGAAAAAATCATATGACGATATAATGAGAGGGAGTACTAAAATTGGACCACATCAAGATGATTTAGAATTTTATATAAATGATCTTGATGCAAAGATGTACGCATCCCAAGGACAACAGAGAAGTATAGTATTATCATTAAAGTTAGCTGAAATAAATTATTTAAAAACAAAAACTGGAACGTATCCAGTCTTACTTTTAGATGATGTCTTAAGTGAATTAGATAAAAATAGACAATTAAAACTGTTAGATGCAATTAATGAAAATGTACAAACATTCATTACAACACCTTCGATATCAGATATTAAAGAAGATTTATTAAAAAAAGCTAAAGTTTTTAAAATAGAAAATGGAAATATTAGCGAAATAATCTAGAAAATTTATTTATAAATTTACTAAAATGAAAGGAAAAATCATGGTAGAAAAAAAACAAATACAAGAATATAATGCCGATCAGATTCAGGTTCTTGAAGGACTTGAGGCTGTTAGGGTAAGACCAGGTATGTATATCGGTTCTACATCTAGTAAAGGTCTACACCACCTTGTTTGGGAAATTGTAGATAACTCTATAGATGAAGCCTTAGCCGGATATTGTAACACAATAACAGTTGCAATAGAAAAAGGAAATTGGATAAGAGTTGAGGATAATGGGCGTGGTATCCCGGTAGACATTCAAGAACAAACAGGAAAACCTGCTCTTGAAGTAATCCTTACAGTACTTCACGCTGGAGGTAAATTCGGTGGAGGCGGATATAAAGTATCTGGTGGTCTTCACGGAGTTGGTGCCAGTGTAGTAAATGCGTTATCTACAAACTTAGAAGCTTCTGTACATCGAGATGGAAAAATTTACACAATGAAGTTTGAACGTGGTGATGTAGTCCAAGGAATAACAGTAGTAGGAGATACTGATAGAACTGGAACAACTATTCGTTTTAAAGCAGATCCAGAAATCTTCCAAGAAACAACAGTATATGAATACGATATTTTAAGAACACGTATTAGAGAACTTGCTTTCTTAAATAAAGGTATAACAATTATTCTTAAAGATGAGAGAGAAGGACAAGAAAAAGAAGAAACTTTCTGTTATGAAGGTGGATTATTAGAATATGTTGAAATGCTAAATGAAAATAAAGATGCTTTACACGAAGCTATCTATGTTCACGGTGAGATGGATGGAAAAGAAGTTGAGATCTCAATGCAGTATAACACAGGGTATTCTAATAATGTATTAAGTTATGCAAATAACATTAATACTCACGAAGGTGGAACTCACGAAAGTGGTTTTAAAACAGCTCTTACAAGAATAATTAACTCATATGGTAAGAAAAACAAACTTATTAAAGATAAAGAATCATTAACAGGGGACGACGTTCGTGAAGGTCTTGTTGCGATTATCTCAATCAAACACCCAAATCCACAGTTCGAAGGACAAACAAAAACTAAATTAGGTAACTCAGAAATGAGTACAATTACTAATAAGTTATTCTCTGAAGAATTAGATAGATTCTTATTAGAAAATCCAAAAACAGCGAAAATAATTGTTGAAAAAGGTCTTCAAGCATCACGTGCAAGAATTGCAGCAAAAAAAGCTCGTGAATCTACTCGTCGTAAAAATGCATTAGAATTTACTAATCTACCAGGGAAACTTGCAGATTGTTCAAGTAAAGATGCAGCTGAATGCGAATTATTCCTAGTCGAAGGGGACTCTGCGGGAGGTAGTGCAAAACTTGGGCGTAATAGTAAATTCCAAGCCATTTTACCGCTTAAAGGTAAGATTCTGAACGTAGAGAAAGTAAGAATCGATAAAGTACTAGCCAACGATGAAGTTCGTTCATTAATTACAGCTATTGGAATGGGTATTGGTGAAACATTAAATATCGATAAACTGCGCTATCACAAAATCGTTATTATGACCGATGCCGATGTCGATGGAAGTCACATTAGAACATTATTATTAACATTCTTCTTTAGATACATGAGAGAATTAATCGAAGCAGGATATGTGTATATCGCTAGACCACCTCTATACGGTCTAAAAGTAGGTAAGAAAGAATTCTACTGCCATACAGAAGAAGAACTGAAACAAAATATTGAAGAACATGCTGGGGATAAAAAGTATACAGTTCAACGATATAAAGGTCTTGGAGAAATGAACGCAGAAGAACTATGGGATACAACAATGGATCCAGAACATCGATTAATGTACAAAGTTAGCATTGATGACGCTCAAAGAGCAGATGCTGCTTTTGATACATTAATGGGTGAAAAAGTAGAACCAAGACGTAAATTTATCGAAGATAATGCTCTAAATGTTATAAACTTAGACATTTAGAAAGAAAGGATAGAACATGGAAGATAATAAAAATAATATTACCTTAAGAAACATAACGACTGAAATTGAAAATTCATTTTTAGATTATTCAATGAGTGTTATTGTATCGCGTGCATTACCGGACGTACGTGATGGGTTAAAACCAGTTCATAGAAGAATACTTTATGCTTTTAATGATTTAGGGTTAACATATGACAAACCTTACAAAAAAAGTGCCTTCGTTGTAGGGGAAGTAATGGCGAAGTATCACCCACATGGTGACTCTGCGACATATGGAACAATTGTACGTTTAGCACAAGATTTTAACAGTAGATATCCTTTAGTAGATGGTCAAGGGAACTTCGGTTCTATTGATGGAGATGGTGCTGCTGCGATGCGTTACACTGAAGCTAGAATGAGTAAAATAGCTTCTGAATTACTACGTGATATTAACAAAGATACTGTTGATATGCAAGATAACTACGATGGAACGAAACAAGAACCGAAAGTATTACCAGCAAGAATCCCTAACTTATTAGTAAACGGAAGTAGTGGTATTGCTGTTGGTATGGCTACTAATATTCCACCACATAACTTAGGTGAGGTTATCGATGGGGTAATCGCATTAGCAGATAACTCTGAAATAACTATAGCTGAACTTATGTCTAAAATTAAAGGGCCAGACTTCCCGACAGGATCATTCTTACTAGGACGTAGTGGGATAGTTAAAGCATATACAACAGGACGTGGTTCTGTAATTATGCGTGGTAAAACTGAAATTGAACAGATGAAAAATGGTAAGGAAAGAATTGTTATTACAGAAATTCCTTATCAAGTAAACAAAGCAAAATTAGTTGAAAAAATAGCTGAGTTAGCTCGTGATAAAAAAATTGAAGGTGTTACAGACCTTCGTGATGAAAGTAACTTAAAAGGTATTAGAATTGTAATTGAATTACGTCGTGATGTTAATAGTAACGTAATACTAAACAATTTATACAAATTAACACCATTACAAAGTTCATTCGGTGTTAACATGATTGCTCTTGTAAATGGAGTACCTAAGTTATTAAATCTTAAAGAAGTGCTTTACTACTACTTAGAGCACCAAAAAGAAGTAGTAGTTAGAAGAACTAGATTTGATCTTAAAAAAGCGCAAGCTCGTGCACACATACTAGAAGGTTTACGAATTGCTTTAGATAATATCGATAGAATAATTAGCTTAATTCGTGGTTCTCAAACTGCTGAAGAAGCAAAAGCTGGACTAATTGATCAATTTGGATTAACTGAAATTCAAGCACAAGCTATCTTAGATATGCGCTTGCAAAGACTTACAGGTTTAGAACGTGATAAGATTGAAGAAGAATACAGTAAGCTTATGGAACTTATCGCTGACTTAGAAGATATTCTAGCTAAACCAGAACGTGTAATTCAAATCGTTAAAGATGAGTTATTGGAAGTTAAGGAAAAATTCGGAGACAAACGTCGTAGTGTAATTATCGAAGGTCAAGTAGATCAAATCGAAAACGAAGATTTAATTGAAAAAGAACAAATCATAATTACTCTATCTCATAACCAATACATTAAACGTCTTGCTGCAAGTACTTATAAATCACAAGGACGTGGTGGACGTGGAGTAAATGGTATGACTACTAATGATGAGGATAACGTGGCTTACATGTTAAGTTGTTCAACTCATGATCATATCCTATTCTTTACAGATAAAGGTAAGGTTTATACTCTTAAAGGTTATGAAATTAACCAAATGAGTAGACAATCTAAAGGAATACCTATTATTAATCTGTTAGAAATTGAAAAAGAAGAAAAAGTAAACTCTATTATTGCTATTTCTGATTTACAAGAAGAAGGAACAAACCTAATCTTCTCAACTAAATATGGTATCATTAAGAAATCTAAATTAGGAGATTACGCAAGTATTCTTAAGAAAGGTAAGATTGCCCTTAAACTTGATGAAGATGACTCATTAATAGATGTTCAAAGAATCACAGATGATCAGGATATTATGATTGTTACAGCAAATGGACAAGCAATCAGAATTAATGCTGAAAAAGTTCGTACGATGGGACGTGTAAGTCGTGGTGTTAAAGGTATTACACTTTCTCCAGATGACTACGTAGTAGGTATGGAAGTAGTTGATGAATCTAAGAAAATTTTAACAGTAACAGAAAATGGTATTGGTAAAATCTCTAAATCTACGGAATTCAATGTAATTAACCGTGGAGGAAAAGGTGTTAAAGTAGCAAAAGTTACGAAGAAAACAGGTAAGATCGTAGCGGTTAAATCAATCGCTGGAAATGAAGACTTAATGATAATGACTGATCAAGGAATTATTATTAGAATAGATGTCTCTACAATCAGTACATTAGGAAGAACAGCGACTGGAGTTAAAGTTATTAACCTAGTTGATGATCAAAAAGTAGCAACTGTTACATTAGCAACAAAAGAAGAAAGCTACGAAGAAGAATAATAAAATATAGTCGAGGTTTTTGAAAGTAAAACTATTACAGTTTTAACTTTTCAAAAAGCCTCGACTTTTTAGGTTGATTCGGTGAAGATGAAAGTAATTTTATGATATTTGCAAAATATTAAATAATGTAAAAATTAGAATTTTATATATTATATTTATATAATATAATATATTGTTCTATTAGGTAAAATAGGAACAATAATATTAAAAAATCAAAAAAAGTTAGCAAAATACACATTAATATGAAAAAAATGTTAAAATTCATTGTGTTATTTCTAAAAAAGTTTTATAATGGAATATGTAGTTAAAACTGATAAAATAAACTTTATTAGTAAAAATCTTATCAAGGAGTAACTAGATGAAAAAAACAAGACTAGAAAGTAATGTAAATGAAAATATAATACAAGAGGAGATTCAAATCCTTACAGAAATGCTATTGAAAGCTACTCAAAAGTTAATTTCTGAAGAAACTTTCCAAAAAATTGTAGAATTAAAAGAATTAGCTGACAAGAAAAATTATGAAAAATTAAATCTTATTATTAAAGATTTAACACAAGAAGAAATGGAAATTGTAGCAAATTTCTTCTCAGTATTACCACTACTTATTAATATAGCAGAAGATGTTGATTTAGCTTATGAGGTCAACTATAAAAACAACTCGGATGAAGCATATATAGGTAAGTTATCTGAATCAATTAAAAATATTAAAGATAAAAATATTTTAGATAACATTAATGTAGTGCCAGTACTAACAGCACATCCAACTCAAGTGCAGAGAAAAACAATTCTTGATTTAACTGAGAAACTACACTCTTTATTAAGAAAACACCGTGATGTGAAAAATGGATTGATTAATGAAAGAAAATGGAAAAATGCAATCCAACAACATATTGAAATATTAATTCAAAGTGATATTATTCGTGAGAAAAAACTAAAAGTTGCTAATGAAATTACGAATGTATTAGAATATTACAATCTATCATTTATAAAAGCTATTGGTAAATTAATGACTGAGTACAAATTGTTATTAGAAGAAAACAACATAGAGCTTAGAAATGAGACACCAATAACTATGGGAATGTGGATTGGTGGAGACCGTGATGGTAACCCATTTGTAACAGCTGAAACACTGAATTTATCAGCGATGAAACAGTATGAACTTATATCTAATTACTATTTAGATAAATTAGAAAGTTTATATAGAACATTTTCAATGTCGACTCAATATATTCAAGAAAGTGAAGAATTAGAAGAATTAGCTAACCGTTCTAGTGATTCATCAGTATATAGAGAAAAAGAACCATATAGAAGAGCTATTTTCTATATTAAAGAAAAATTAGAAAATACTAAAGAATATTTACTTAATGATAAAGAAGTTGGAGAAAAATATTTAACGTCATTAGACTTTATTAGTGATCTACAAATTATTGAAAAATCATTATTAGAAAATAAAGGTGAAATGCTAATTACTGGAGAATTTGAAGAATTATTAAATGTTGTAAAAATCTTCGGATTCTACTTAGCAAGTATCGATATGCGTCAAGACTCAAGTGTCTATGAAGCTTCGGTAGCTGAGTTACTAAGTAGTGCTAATATAGAAAAAGATTATAGCTCGCTAACTGAAGATGAAAAATGTAAAATATTATTAAAACAATTGAAAGAAGATCCACGTCCTCTAAGTATCAATGACGAAAATAAACAATCAGAAGAATTAAAAAAAGAATTGGCTATATTTAGAACAGCTAGAAAATTAAAAGACAAACTTGGGGATAACGTTATTAAACAAAACATAATTTCTCACACAACAAGTGTTTCTGATTTGTTAGAGCTTGCAATTATGCTTAAAGAAGTTGGACTAGTTGGTAGTGATTTTGCTAGACTTCAACTTGTTCCACTATTTGAAACTATCGAAGACTTAGAAAATTCATATGAAGTAATGGATAAATATTTAAGCTTAGATATTGTAAAAAAATGGGTAAGTGATAATAAGAGCTATCAAGAAATAATGTTAGGTTATTCGGACAGTAACAAAGATGGTGGATATTTATCATCTGGTTGGTCATTGTATAAAGCACAACAAGAACTTTCATCTCTTGGTGAAAAACATAATATTAAGGTTACTTTCTTCCACGGGCGTGGTGGAACTGTAGGACGAGGTGGAGGACCAAGTTATGATGCTATAATTTCACAACCGTTAGGAAGTGTAAAAGATAGAATTCGTCTTACTGAACAAGGTGAAATTATAGCAGCAAAATATGGGAATAGTGATGCCGCATACTATAATTTAGAAGCTTTATTCTCGGCTGTAATTCAAAGAATGAATACAGATAAAGTAAATACTGATATTAGAGATATTCCAGAGATCCAGAATATTATGGATGAAATTGTAAATGATAGTTACAATAAATATCGCGAGTTAGTGTTTGAAAATCCAAACTTCTACAATTACTTCTTTGAAGCAACACCAATTAAAGAAATATCAAGTTTAAATATCGGTTCTCGACCAGCTTCACGTAAAAAAATTACAGATATTGGTGGATTAAGAGCTATTCCATGGGTATTCTCATGGTCACAAAGTAGAATCATGCTACCAGGTTGGTATGGAGTGGGAACAGCATTTTCAAATTTCATCAATAAAGATAAAGAGAATATTGAAAAATTACGTAGAATGTATAATCATTGGCCATTCTTCACATCATTACTATCAAATGTTGACATGGTTATGTCAAAATCAGATATGGATATTGCTAAAGAATATGCTAATCTGTGTAAGGATGAAGAAACTAAAAAAGTATATGAAGAAATACTAAGGGAATGGGAATTAACAAAACAAGTAGTATTAGAAATCTCAGAACATAAAGAATTTTTAGAGGATAATACTTACCTAACTCGAAGTTTAGAAAATAGGTTACAGTATTTCAATACCCTAAACTTATTACAAGTTGAGTTAATTAAACGTTCAAGAGAAGGTAAATTACCAGAATCTCAATTAAATACTATTCATATAACAATTAATGGAGTTGCTACTGGACTTAGAAACTCAGGATAAAAATAAAAAATAGAAGATGGGAGTGACTTGAAAATCGCGATTTTATTGAGTCACTCCCTTGAATTTTAGTGTTTCTATTTCAAAAATTTAATACAAAAAACGCATCATTAGAGGTTAATGCTAAACGTGAATAAAAAATGTATTAATACTAAAGTTAATGTGATATAAATATTATGATTTTAGTATCTATTAAAAAAAATAGAAGTAACTCAATAAAAAATTTTTAAATCGAGTTACTTCTATTTTTTTATTTAATTTTCATAGCAACAAAGCTATTAGGTGCTATAACTGTTCCGTATGGTGTTGAATAAATATCATTATTTCCAAATATTTTTTCACCACAATAATTTTCAATAAAGTGAGCTTTAGAATCAAGGTTTACAATACAAAGAATATTATTACGTTTATAGGCAATGCATTTTTCGTTAGTGTAAATAAATTCGAAATTTGTGATAAAATCATCTTTATTTTCATTTCTAAAATTAGATAATTTAATATAATGATTTAGTAAATCTTCATCTTTATTATTATGAGAAAATCCTAAACGATTGTATGGATCTCTAAATCCATACATTCCAATTTCATCACCATAGTAAATACAAGGGACACCAGGAAGAGTAAATTGAATGAAACTAGCAAATTTTAGAAGATTTTTTGCTTTATCATATTGTTCTTTAGACATTTTATAAGTAGGACGTTCGTTAACTGGAACATCTTCAGGATTATCAAATGCTAACATTGTTAGAACACGTTCTGTATCATGACTACCAAGTAAGTTCATAACAGCATCGAGTGCAGGACGAGGATAGTTTTCAACTAATTTTAAAATTTCAAGAGTAAAATCATCAGCATTTTTATTTTTTACAAAATTAATAATTGCATTTTTCCAAGGATAGTTCATTACACTATCAAGTTGATCTCCTAAGAAATAACGTCGACGAGTATTATAAGAAATTTTATTCGTTGCATCTTCCCAAACTTCTCCGATAATTAAAGCATCTTTATCATAATATTTTGCACTGTCACGGATTCTATCTAAGAATTCATCGGGGAATTCATCAGCAACATCAAGTCGCCAACCAGCAATTCCTAATTTCTGCCAGAAATTAACTACACCTGTATCTTTGTTATTGATGAAATCACTATATTCTTTATTTTCTTTTATAACTGTAGGTAGGTTATCAAATCCCCACCAAGAGTGGTATTCATTAGGGAAATTTTTGAAGTCAAACCAAGGATAATATGGTGAACTTTGAGAATTATAAGCGCCAATACTATCGTAGTTGTTATATCTATTAAAATAAATACTATCTGAACCTGTATGACTAAAGACACCATCTAAAATAATTTTAATGTTGTCATTTTTAAAGTTTTTACAAAAGTTTTCGAATTGTTCATTTGTACCAAAATATGGATCAACATTGAAATAATCAGATGTTGAATATCTATGGTTTTCAGGACTCTCAACAATAGGATTTAAATAAATACTTTCAATATTTAATTTTTTAAAATACTCCTTCTCTTCCTCTATTCCAAGAAGATTACCCATTAAGAAATCTTTTGCTCCGTAATTTTCATGTGTAATTGACGAGTGAGGAATACTATCCCAGTTTTCATGTCTAATTCTAACATTTTCGTTTTTGGCAATTGTAGCAGTATATTTATCGCTTCGTTTAAATCTATCAGGGAAGATTTGATACATAATTGAACCTTTGTACCAATCAGGTGTTGTAAAGTTTGCATCATAAACTGTAAGCTGCCAATCAGGTAGTTCATCATTACTATTGACAAGTTTAGCATTTAATCTATCATTTTTTAAATATACGTAAAAACTATCAAAGTGAACTTCGAAATGATAGAAGTATAAACCAATATTAAAAGGTTCAAAATCTACACAATATTTAGAATAGTTATTTTTAGTCTTCTCTTTGAATGTTAAACTTTTAGATACAATTTCACCTGTAAACTCATTTTTTATAATTATTTTAAAATCATTAAAATAAAAATCGTCTTTAATTAGCACCTCAAAGTGGAAAGATTCTTTATCATTTATAGCACCTTGAGGAAATTTATTTTTTATAGGATTAAATTTAATCATATTTTTCATCTCCGGAATATAAAATTTTCATTATCAATTTGTTTTACAAAACAACCAGTTATATTTTAATATAAAAGTTTTTAAATGTAAATGATAACAGTTTAAAAAAACAAAAATTAATTAGCATTAAAGCGATATGATTGACATAATTTTTTATAGCAAAACAGTAAAGAGAACATTTACATGAAAGCTTTTATGTGTTATACTATAGATATAAAAAATAAAGAAATAATAAGTGATAATTATAACTATTTTTTGCTATATTTCTTTATGTTTAAAATTTTTTACTAGTAGAAGTAAGCGTTTACTTTTGCTGAAAAGGGGGTTATTAAGTGAGTAATAATATGGCCGAATATTTATTCCATGAAGGAACTAATTACCATAGCCATAAATTTTTAGGATCATTTTTAGAAGGAGATACATGTACTTTTAGAGTATGGGCTCCAAATGCAAGAAGAGTATTTGTAACAGGTGAGTTTTGTTCTTGGTATCCACACACATATGAAATGAAAAAAATAAATGATAGAGGGATTTATGAAATTCAAATTCAAGGTGTTAGTGAGTTTGATGCTTATAAATATGTAATAGTTACTCAGAGTGGAGTTGAATTATGGAAAGCAGATCCATATGCTAAACATGCAGAGACAAGACCGTTAACAGCTTCTAAAGTATATTCTTTACCAGAATATGCATGGAAAGATAAAAAATGGATGGAAAATAGAACCGTTCCTTATCATCAACCTATGAATGTTTATGAGGTGCATTTAGGATCTTGGAAATATAGTGAAGAAGGTAAGGAATTGAGTTATAGAGAACTTGCACATAAATTAGTAGATTATGTTAAAGAGATGAATTATACTCATGTTGAATTATTACCGGTAACAGAGTATCCATACGATAAATCGTGGGGATATCAAGCTACAGGGTATTTTTCACCAACTTCAAGATATGGAACACCAGAAGATTTTATGTATTTTGTTGATACTTGTCATCAAAACAATATTGGTGTAATACTAGATTGGGTACCAGGACACTTTACAAAAGATGCTCATGGTTTATATGAATTTGATGGGACATGCTGCTATGAGTATTCTGATACGAGAAAAATGGAGCACGAAGGTTGGGGAACTAGAGTGTTTGATTATGGGCGTAATGAAGTTAAGTCGTTTTTAACGTCTAGTGCCGTTTCATGGATTGAAGATTATCATATCGATGGAATTAGAGTCGATGCGGTTAGTTCTATGTTATTTTTAAATTATTGTCGTGATGAAGACAAATGTGCTAGAAATATTTACGGAGGATTTGAAAATTTAGAAGCAATAGATTTTATAAAAAATCTTAACTTATATGTAAAAGAAAACTATTCAGGTGTAATTATGATTGCAGAAGAATCAACGAGTTATCCAAAGGTAACTGCTGCTGTTGAACATGGTGGTTTGGGATTTGACTTCAAATGGAATATGGGATGGATGAATGACAGTCTTGATTATTTAGAAACAGATCCTTTCTTTAGAAAAGGAGTTCACAACAAATTTACATTTTCAATGCATTATGCATTCTCAGAAAACTTCATTCTCCCTATATCACATGACGAAGTAGTACACGGGAAAAAATCACTTCTAGATAAAAGTCCTGTTCCGTATGAAGATAAATTTGCTAATTTCAAGGCATTTTTAGGATATATGTATGCACATCCTGGTAAAAAATTAACTTTCATGGGAATCGATATAGCACAATTTATTGAATGGGATGAAGAAAGAGAATTAGATTGGTTATTAATGCTATATCCTAAGCATATATTTACACATAGATATGTTAAAGAACTAAACAAATACTATAAATCGACTCCAGCATTATGGGAAAATGATAGTGATTGGGATGGATTTAGATGGCATATTGTAGATGACAATAATAACAATGTATTTGCCTTTTCACGTAGAGATAGATCAGGTAAAGAAGTCTTAGTAGTTAGTAACTTTTCAAATCAAGTATTAAAAAATTATGAGATTGGAGTAGATACATGGGGAAGCTACAAGATTGCATTGAATTCTGATGCTAAAAAATATGATGGAATAGCAATCGCAAATAGAAATCTTAAAACAATAAATAAAGAAAAAAATGAATTTAAATATACTTTGGGTGTAAACATTCCACCATATGCAACAATGTATATAGAAAAGAAATAACAAGTTTAAATGAAGGGGGTCAACTTTATGGCACGAAAAAAAGAAGTAGTGGCGATGCTGCTAGCAGGAGGACAAGGTACAAGATTACAAGTTTTAACAAAAGATATGGCTAAACCAGCTGTACCTTTTGGTGGAAAATATAGAATTATAGATTTTCCACTTTCGAACTGTGCTAACTCTGGAATATCAACAGTAGGGGTACTAACACAATTTATGCCGCTAGAACTTAACTCATACATGGGAAATGGTCAACCATGGGATTTAGATAGAATGGATGGAGGATTGTCTATTCTACCTCCTTATACTGCTGGAAAAACGGGAGAGTGGTATAAAGGAACTGCAAATGCTATATATCAAAATATTAAATATATAGAACAATATAATCCTGAATATGTCCTTATTTTATCTGGGGATCACATTTACAAAATGAATTATAAGGAAATGTTAGATTTCCATAAACAAAAAGGTGCAGATTTAACAATTGCACACATTAATGTTCCAATTGAAGAAGCTAGTCGTTTTGGGATTTTAAATACAAATTTTGATCTTAAGGTTACTGAGTTTTTAGAAAAACCAGAAAATCCAATATCAACGAAAGCATCTATGGGGATATATATTTTCAGTTGGCAACAATTAAGGGAATATTTAATTCGTGATGAAGAAAATCCAGATAGTGAAAAAGACTTCGGTAAAAATATTATTCCAATGATGTTGAATGAAGGTAAAAATATTTATGCATATCCATTTTATGGATATTGGAAAGACGTTGGTACAATTGAAAGCTTATGGGAAGCCAATATGGACCTAATTAAAAATAAAGAAAACTTTAATATAGACGATAGATTATGGAGAATTTATTATCGACATGAAGGAGCTATGCCACAATATTTAGGACATAGTGCAAATGTCAAAAATTCTATGATTTCTGACGGTACTACAGTTTATGGAACTATTTCAGAATCTATTATCTCTTCAGGTGTTCGAATTGAAGAAGGAGCAGAAGTAGTAGGGAGTATCATCATGAAGGGTGTAGTAATCGAAAAAGGTGCGAAAGTTTACAATTCAATCATCGCCGAAGGTTCAGTTGTTAAAGAAAACGTAGAAGTTGGAAATAGAGAAATCGTTCTAGGAAAAGAACAAATAACTGTAGTCGGTAGAGATGAAGTTGTAAAAGAGAATAGGAAAGTAGAGGGAAAATAATATGGTAAATGCATTTTGTATATTATTTGCAGATAATTATCGTAACGACGATCTGCAAGGATTAGTAAGAAATAGAACACTAGCATCTTTAGCGGTTGCGTCAAGATATAGAATGGTCGATTTCATGTTATCTTCTTTAGTTAAAGCTGAAGTATCTAATATTGCAGTAGTGACAAACCATCACTATAAATCTCTAATGGATCACTTAAGCTGGGGGAAAGATTGGGATTTAAACAGAAAAAATAGCGGATTGAAGTTTATTACACCAATGTCAAACCATCAATCAAATAGAGTTGCTCAAAACAAAATCGAAGCATTAGGGGATGCAGCTAGATATGCAGATACTTTATTAGAAGAGTACTGTATACTTGCTGATGGAAATATTGTCGGGAATATTGATTTTAAGGAAATGGTAAACTACCATAAATCTACAAATGCAGATATAACTTTAGCTTATACTTACAGAAAACCTCAACAACGTGAGTCGCAAATAATTTTTGATGACAAAAACAGAGTATACGATAGTTTATATCATTATGATGGATATGATCAAGTCTGTCCAACACAAGTTAAGATATATATTATGTCTAAAGAAATGTTTAAAGAACTTGTTAAAAAAGGTATGACATATGGATGGCAAGATATTCTATTAGATTTCATTACTAAGAATTTCCATAGATTAAACGTTTATGGATATGAAATTAAAAATTACACGAGAACAATTAATAGTGTTCAAGAATTTTATAACTTTAATAGAGATTTATTAGACCCTAGCAAAATGAATGAATTATTTTTATCAGGAACTGATATCTTAACTAGAGTTCAGGATAGTGTACCAACTACATATGGAGATGGAGCAATCGTTAAAAATTCTATTCTAGGAGATGGTTGTGAAATTAATGGAATTGTTGAGAACAGTATATTATTTAGGGACGTAGTAGTTGAAGAAGGAGCTGTTATTAAAAACTCTATAGTGATGTCTAATAGCGTTATTAAAAAATCAGCATACTTAGACTATGTGATTTTAGACAAAGAAGCAACTGTTTCAGAAAGAGTTGAATTAAAAGGATCTGAAAATTGCCAAGTTATTGTCGAAAAAAATAAAGTAGTATAATAAAAAATACGGGTTAGGATAAAATGTGAGATATATTTGTAAAACCTTCGATTTTCGAGAGAAAAAAGAGTATAATAAACAGATAGACTACATCTAAAACTAACCCTTTTAGTATGAATAAATAACGAATAAGGAGAATTATAATGAAAATATTATTCGTGGCAGCTGAAGCGGCACCATTTGTTAAGGTTGGAGGCTTAGGAGACGTAATAGGTTCACTTCCTAAGGCACTTCAAGATGAAAATGTAGAAGCAAGGGTTGTTTTACCATTGTATTCTACTATAGATAGAGAAAAGTACGATTTAAAATATAAACAACATATCTTTGTTAATTTAGGTTGGAGAACTGTTTACTGTGGAATTTTTGAAACTCAAGTAAATGGAGTAACATATTATTTTATTGATAATGAACAATATTTTAATAGAGAAAGTGTTTATGGACAACAAGATGATGGAGAGCGATTTGCATTCTTCTCAAAAGCAGCATTAGAAATATTACCACATATAGATTATAAACCAGATGTAGTTAATGCTAATGATTGGCATGCTGCATTATCAATTATCTATTTAGATGATTTAAAAGCTAGAGGTGAAAGCTTCTATCAAAATATTAAAAGTGTAATATCTATTCATAATATAGAATTCCAAGGGAAGTTCAATCCGTATGAAATGGGGAATCTTTTTGGATTAGATAATAAATATTTTGATGCTCTTATATACAAAGGTGATTTAAACTTATTAAAAGGAGCTATCCAGTTAGCCGATAGAATTAATACTGTAAGTGAAACATATGCTCACGAAATATTAGATCCATACTTCTCATATGGTCTAGATGATATACTAAGAGTAGAACAAGGAAAACTTCATGGTATTATTAATGGTTTAGATACTGATAAATTTAATTCAAAAACTGATAAACAAATTTATAAAAACTTTGATGTTAAAACATTAAAAAATAAAGTTCAGAATAAATTAAAATTACAAGAAGAATTGGCTTTAGAAGTAAATGAAAATATCCCTATGATTGGAATGGTTACTAGATTAACTCACCAAAAAGGAATTGATTTAGTTCTTCATGTAGCGGATGAAATCTTAAAAACAGGAGCTCAACTTGTGATTTTAGGAACAGGTGATCACCATTATGAAGATGCACTTCGTTCATTGGAATATCGTCGTCATGATAAAGTAAGAAGTTTAATTATGTTCTCTTCGGAAGTCTCATCAAAAGTTTATAGTTCTTGTGATATGTTCTTAATGCCATCTAAAACAGAACCATGTGGTTTATCTCAGCTTATATCAATGAGATACGCTACTATACCGATTGTTCACAGAGTTGGTGGATTAAGAGATACAGTTGAACCATTTGATGGAAAAACAGGAACAGGTTTTACATTTGAGAGTTTTGATGCATATGATATGTTAGATGCAGTATATAGAGCAACATATTGCTATTATCAAGATCGTCATATTTGGAATAAAATTATGAAAAATGCAATTCAGCAAGATGTGAGCTGGAAAAAATCTGCCCTTCAATACATAAATATGTATAATGAAATTGTCTAGTAGAAGTAGAGTATAGGAGAGACTAATGAAACAACAAGAATTAGAACACAGAATAGAAAAATATTTAAAAAGACAATTTGGGATTACAATAAAATCGGCGAGTAAACGTCAAGTTTATGAAGCGTTAATGAGTACTGTTAGAGAAAAATTATCTGAGAAAAAATTTGCGTATGAACAAGAATTAAAGAAAACAAAACAAAAACGTGCTTACTACATGTCAATGGAGTTTCTTGTAGGTAGAACTTTAAGAAACAATTTATTTAATCTTGGAGTAGAAAAAGAAATCAAAGAATATCTTTCTGACAATAACTTCGATTTAGATGAAATTTATGATATCGAACCAGATCCAGGTTTAGGCAATGGTGGTCTTGGACGTCTCGCTTCATGTTATTTAGATGCTTTAACTAGTAGTGACTATCCAGTAACAGGTTTTTCTATTCTTTATGAATATGGAATCTTCAAGCAGGTTATCAACAATGGTTGGCAACAGGAGTTTCCTGATTATTGGCTAGACTTAGGAAAATATGGTCTTGTTTATAGAAATGATGAGGAAATTGAAGTAAGATTTTATGGTCATGTTGAAGAAAAAATGACAGAAAATGGATTCACTGTGGAACACAAAGATTATACTTCAATTCAAGCTGAACCATATGATTTATTAATTTCAGGATATAAAACGAAAACTGTAAATACATTACGTTTATGGGAAGCAAAAGCAAAAACTGGATTTAACATGAAACTGTTTGAACGCGGAGAATATTCTAAATCTTCAGAAGCAGAAGCAATAGCTTCATCAATTTCTAAATTATTATATCCAGCAGATAGCACAAATGAAGGTAAAGAATTACGTATTAAACAACAATACTTCTTTATTAGTGCTTCATTGCAACAATTAGTTAAAAATCATTACAATGAATTTGGAACATTAGAAAACTTAAGTGAACATGTTGCGTTACATATTAATGATACCCACCCAGCGATGGGAGTTCCAGAATTAATGAGATTATTGTTAGATGAATACGGATATTCTTGGGATAAAGCTTGGGAAATTACAACTAAGACATTTGCTTATACTAACCACACAATTATGGCAGAAGCACTAGAAAAATGGTCTGTAGATTTATTTAAACCGTTATTACCACGTATTTATTCAATTATTGAAGAAATTAATAAACGTTTCTGTCAATGGGTAATCGATCAAGGGAAAGATTATACATTAGCAGAAACAGCAATTATTTATGATAATCAAATAAGAATGGCTAACTTATCAATAGTAGGAAGTCATAATGTTAATGGGGTATCTAAATTACATAGTGACATTCTTGTTGAATCAACGTTTAGAGCATTTAACGAATTGTATCCAACAAAATTTGGAAATGTAACGAATGGTATTGCTCACCGTAGATGGTTAGGTCAAGCAAATCCGGAGTTAGCATCTTATCTGAAAGAATTAATTGGAGATGACTTCGTTAAAGATTTATCTAAAATTAGTAAATTAAATGCTTATAAAGACGATAAGAAAGTTGTTGCAAAACTTCTAGAAATTAAAAAAATTAAAAAAGAACAACTTGCTACTTACATTCAAAATACAACAGGTATAACTGTAAATCCAGAATCAATCTTTGATGTTCAAGTTAAAAGACTGCACGAATATAAACGTCAATTACTTAATGCATTACACATCGTATACTTATATAGAGAGATTAAATATAATGGATTACGTCCAGTACCAAGAACATTTATTTTTGCTGCAAAAGCATCGTCAGGATACCAAATGGCTAAAAATATTATTAAATTTATCCACTCAATCTCTCAAATGATAGAATGTGATGAATTAGTGCGTGAATACATCAAAGTTGTATTTTTACCAGATTACAAAGTAACACTAGCAGAAAAAATAATTCCAGCGGCTGATATTAGTGAACAAATTTCACAAGCAGGAAAAGAGGCGAGTGGAACAGGAAATATGAAACTAATGCTAAATGGAGCTTTAACATTAGGAACACTTGATGGAGCTAATGTAGAGATTCATGAAGCGGTAGGAGATGATAATATCTTCATCTTCGGTTTAGAAACCCCAGAAGTAGATGCGTTATATGCTCATGGATATAAACCTTGGGAATATTACAATAATTCAGTAAAAATTAAAGAAACATTAGATTTCATTAGAACTATGACTGTAGGTGGTATGAACTTTAATTTCATCGTAGATTACCTATTAACTCAAGATAATTACATGTGTCTAGCAGATTTTGAAAGTTATGTTGCAGCTCAAGAAAAAGTTGCCGAAACTTATCAAGATAAAGAAAAATGGGGACAAATGAGTTTAGTAAATACTGCTAACGCTGGTATCTTCTCTGCGGATAGATCTGTAGCTGAATATGCTAAAGATATTTGGAACATAAAAAAAGTAAAATAGAATATTAATACAAAGGGCGACCTAATAGGAAAATTTTCCTTAGGTTGCTCTTTATTTCTGAACAATGACTAAATTAGAAATGAAATTATACTTAAATTTGTATAAAGTATATATAAACGTACCATTCTCATAGATAAAATACGATTAATATGGTAAAATTAAAAGGAAAGACTGTGTCAATTTTAAAATTAATATTTATTTTGAAAATGCACACTTAGTAAATAAAAAAGAGGTAACTATGGCGAAAGAAAGAGCAGATGTCCTTTGCGTAAGTCAAGGATTATTTGAATCACGAGAAAAAGCAAAACGAGCTATTATGGCTGGTATTGTATATAATGATAATATTAGAATTGATAAAGCAGGGGAGAAGGTTGAGTCAACTGCAGAACTTAGAATTAAAGGAAAACAGATGCCTTATGTAAGTCGTGGCGGACTTAAATTAGAAAAGGCAATTAATGAATTGAACTTTGATGTTAAAGACAAAGTAATGATCGATATTGGTTCGTCAACTGGAGGATTCACAGACTGTGCGTTACAAAATGGAGCGAAATTTGTATATGCGCTAGATGTTGGTACTAATCAACTTGTGTGGAAACTACGTAATGATGAACGTGTAAAAGTAATGGAACAAACTAACTTCAGACATTCCGTTAAAGAAGATTTTGATGTTTATGAAATTGATATAGCTTCAATTGATGTTTCATTTATTTCACTATCATTAATACTCCCAAATCTTGCTGAAATAATAAAAGATGGTGGAGAAGTCTGTGCACTTGTAAAACCTCAATTTGAAGCTGGAAAAGATAAGGTAGGAAAAGGTGGAATTGTTCGAGATAAAAAAGTTCAATTAGAAGTAGTAGAAAAAGTATTGCTTTTAGCAAATAGTGTTGGATTTAGTATGACAAATCTATCTTATTCTCCAATAACAGGTGGAGAAGGGAATATCGAATTCTTAATGCTTCTTAAATACAATGCTGATAAAGAAGTGGAAAACAGTAAAATCAATATAGAGCATATTGTAAATAATGCTCATAATCACTTTAAATAGAGGAGGAACCAATGTTAATTCAGTTAAATATTAAGCAATTTGGAATAATTGAAAAAGCTACTATAGAACTTAAAAATGGTTTAACTGTCTTAAGTGGAGAAACTGGTGCAGGAAAATCAATGATTCTAGCGGCAATTTCGCAACTATCTGGTCAAAGAACATCAACTTCTTATATTCGTTACGGTGAGGATAAGGCAAGTGTAGAAGGTGTATTTGATTTTCCAAAGAGTAAAGAGGTTAAAGAGATTTTTAATGAACTTGATTTAGACCTTGAAGATGAGGTTATTGTAGTTCGTCGTGATATTTATAGCAGTGGAAAGAGTGTATGTAGAATTAACGGAACAATAGTTAATTTATCTACGTTAAAAAAAGTAGCTGCTCATTTATTAGATATTCATGAACAACATGATAATCAAGTATTATTAGTAGAAAAAAATCACCTGAACTTGGTAGATTCATTTAATAGAGAAAAAATTCAACCTGTATATTTAAAATATAAAGAAAAATTTAAAGAATACCAAGTAATCAAAGATAAAATCGATAATTTAAAACAACAAGAAAGTGATGTTCTTCAAAAAGTGGATTTCTTAAAATTCCAGTATAAAGAATTAAATCAGATGAAACTTAAAAAAGATGAAGATTTAGATCTTGAAAAGGATATCGATTACTTAGAGAACTTCGAAAAGGTAAATACCCTTGCTCATAGTATTACAGACGGTATAGATGGTGAGTATGGAGTATTATCAAAACTTGCAGAAATTAGATCTAATCTAGGAGAGTTAAGTAGATATAATTCTAACTTTGAAGAAAAGTATGAAGAGATTACAAATTTATATTATATTCTTGATGATTTAAAATACGAAGTTTCTAGTTATACTGATGTAATTGAATACGATGAAGAAAAATTAGATCGTTTAATTTATAGATTAGATAAAATTAAAACATTAGAGAAAAAATATTCTAAACCACTTAATGATCTTATAGTTTTTACAGAAACAATAAAAGAAGAATTAGATGAACTAGAAAACTATGAAGAAAACTTTGAAAATTATCTAGAAGAAAGTAAAAAAATCAAAGAAGAACTGACGACTTTAGCTGAAGAGTTAAGTTCAATAAGAAAAGAGACAGCGTTAAAACTAGAAAAACTTATTCAAGATGAGTTGAAATTCTTATACATGGAAAAGAGTACTATTAAAGTCGATTTCAAAGAAAAAGAATTTTCAACAACAGGAAAAGACGATGTTAAGATTTTAATTAGTGCGAATTTAGGAGAACCTTTAAAATCATTATCTAAAGTTGCTTCAGGTGGAGAACTTTCAAGGGTAATGTTAGCCCTAAAAATAATCTTCTCAAGAAGTATAGAAGCTACTTCTATAATATTCGATGAAATTGATACTGGAGTAAGTGGAAGAGTATCACAAAGAATGGCTGAAAAAATGTACCAACTTGGTGTAGGTTCGCAAGTACTTTGTATTTCGCACTTACCTCAAACTACAGCTTTAGCAGATACAAATCTACTGATTAGTAAAGAAATAATAGATAAGAGAACTTTAACTGTAATTAGAGAGTTAACTGAAGAAGAAAAGATTGCTGAAGTAGCAAGGATGGTGTCAGGTGATACTATGACAAAACTTTCTGAAGAGCACTCTATAGAAATGTTAAGATTAGCAGAAAAAACTAAAGCAGATATAAAAGCGAAACTAAACAAATAGTTACAAAAAATACCAAAAAGGTATAGGAGGAACATGACAAAAGAAGGAAAAATTTTAAAAGCGCTTAGTGGATTTTATTATGTAAATTGTTCTGGAGAAATAGTTACGTGTCGCGCACGAGGAAATTTCAGAAATGAGAATATCACACCATTAGTAGGTGATGATGTGAAAATTCAAATGAGTGATGATAATACAGGATATGTAGTAGAAATTTTAGAAAGAAAAAATGAATTACTAAGACCTAAGGTTGCGAATATAGATTATAGTATTATTGTAGTATCTGTTAAAGATCCTGAGTTTTCAAGTAAGCTACTAAATAAAACAATTTGTTTAAATGAAAATAGTGATGTAGATATTATTATCATTTTTACTAAATTAGATTTATTAAAAGATGATGAACTGGAAAAGATGAAAGAAATAATGAATTATTATTACGAAATAGGATATCAAGTATTTACGAATTCTGAAGAAGATATCGATAAATTAAAAGAAGTTATTTCTAATAAGTATGTAGCGATATCTGGTCAATCAGGTGCAGGAAAATCTACGTTCATTAATAAACTAGCAGAGCACCTTGATATCGAAACAGGAGAAATTTCGAAACATTTAGGACGTGGACGACACACGACTAGACATACGGAATTTTATCAAATTGATGATTTTTATATCGCAGATACACCGGGATTTTCTTCACTTGATATTACATTTATTGAAAAAGAAGATCTACAATACTTATTTAGAGAATTTAATGACTATGATTGTAAATTCAAGCCGTGTAATCACATGGAGGAAATTCAATGTGGTGTCAAAGAAGCGGTAGAAAGTAAACAAATATTAGAAAGTCGCTATGAAGACTATAAAGTTTTATTTACAGAAAAACAAAATCAAAAAAGAAAATATATAAAGGAGAGATAAGATGAAGAAAATTTTACCCTCAATTTTATCAGCAGACTTTGCTAATTTAGAAAGAGATATTAAAGAATTAGAAAATATAGGAATTGATATGTTTCATATAGATGTAATGGATGGAAACTTTGTTCCTAATATTTCATTTGGATTCCCAATAATTCAATCAATCCGTTCAAAAACAGATAAAATTTTTGATTGTCATTTAATGATTGCTAATCCAGAAAATTATGTAGAACAATTTTGTAAAGTTGGTTGCGATATGGTATCTTTTCATATAGAAGCAACTAATCATGCAGATAGATTAATACAAGTAATCAAAGATAACGGAAAAAAAGCTGGTATAGTATTAAATCCTCAAACACCACTTGAAAGTATTAAATACTTATTACCAAAACTAGATTATGTTCTAATTATGACTGTTAATCCAGGGTTTGGTGGTCAGAAGTTCATTCCAGAAATGCTTGAGAAAATAGAAGAATTAGCTAAAATTAGAAAAGAAAAAAACTATAACTTCTTAATAGAAGTAGATGGTGGAATAAACGTAGAAACATCGAAAGCTTGTCGAGATAAAGGTGCAGACTTGTTAGTTTGTGGATCATTTTTATTCGGTGCGAGCGATAAAGAAAAAACATTAGGTGAGTTGTTAAAATAATGAATACAAAAAAAATAAGCATAATGTTAGGTGGGGTATTTCCAGAAGAATTACCTTCATCTGACTTATGGTGTGGAGTAGATAGAGGAGCATTGTACTTACTTGATAAGGGAATTTATCCATTATTAAGTTGTGGAGATTTTGATTCGATAAATTCTGAACAAAGAAAAGAAGTTGAAGAAAAATCTAAGTACTTTAGAGTAAAGAATAGTGAAGATTTAACCGATGCAGACTTTGCTTTAGAAAATATATTAGAATTATTTGATTCTATTGAGAAAATAGATATTTATGGGGCTACAGGAAGAAGACTCGATCACTTTTTTGGTAATATTTTGCTTTTAAATAATGAAAAATATAATAATGTCAAAATAAGTATTATCGATGATAATAATATAATAACGGTAGCCCATAGTGGACAAAATACTTTTGAAAAAATTGAAGGTTATAAGTATTTCTCGATAGTTCCAATATATATGAATACTAGAATGACTATAAAGAATTCTAAATACGAAGTAGAAAATTTGATCTTAACTCTAAACCGTCCTAATGCAACGAGTAACGAATTTGCTGATAAAAAGGCAATAGAATTAGAAGTGAGTGCAAATGTATTAGTAATATATTCTAAAGATTAGAAGGAGAAATTATGATAGAAATAATACAATTTATGCTTATAGCTGTTCTTGCAGGATTTCTAGGTTCTTTAGTAGGGTTAGGTGGAGGAATAATTGTCACCCCAGCACTGACAATCTTATTTGGCATAGATATAAAATATGCAATTGGAGCCAGTATCGTTGCAGTAATAGCGACAAGTAGTGGTTCAGCTATAGCGTTCGTTAAAGATCATGTAAGTAATATGAGAGTTGGTATGCTTTTAGAAGTCTTCACTACAGCAGGAGGAGTTGTAGGAGCCCTTATGGCAGGAATATTCTCTTCCAAGTTGCTATATATCTTTTTCTCGTTAATTCTGTTGAATTCTTTTTATGGTATGCTGAAGAAAACAGGATTAATAACTAAGGTGAAAAAAGAAGAAGAAAAGGTAGAAAATGATAAATATGCTGATCGATATAAATTAAATTCAACATATTATGATAAAGCGACAGGTAAAACCGTAGTATATAATGTTACTAATGTTCCTCAAGGATCACTAGTAATGTTTGGAGCAGGTTTTGCTAGTGGATTACTTGGAATTGGTAGTGGAGCGTTCAAAGTTGTCGCATTAGATAGTTATATGAAACTTCCTATAAAAGTAAGTACAGCTACGAGTAACTTCATGATGGGTGTTACTGCAACAGCAAGTGCGTTAATATATTTCTTTAATGGTACTATTAATCCAGCTATTGCAGCTCCAATAGCATTAGGAACACTAATAGGATCAAGAACAGGTGCAAAAGTAATGCAGAGATTGGATGCTAAATATATAAGATATATTTTCCTACCAATTCTATTATTTACGATAGTTAACATGTTCTTAAAAGGAGTGGGGGTACTTTAATATGGAGAATAAAAGAGACATTAACATTGTTATATCTAATATAATAAAAACAGGAGTTTTTATTAGTTCTTTCTTTATTATAACAGGTATAATATTAAGTTTTATAAATGGAGCTGAAAATATACTAACTACAGATAGATATACATTTTCAGAAATGATAACTGGTCTATTTAGTTTAAATTACTATTCATATCTTATGTTTGGAATATTCCTTTTAATATTAACACCAGTACTTAGAATATTAGGTTTATTATATGTATATATTATGGAGAAGGATAGTAACTTTATAAGAATTTGTATATTAGTGTTAGTCATACTAACTATTAGTTTATTCTTGGGAGTAACGCACGGATAAAATAAGAAAAAAATTTAAAAATATAAAGTTTAACAAGGTGATAATAATGATTTTATTGTAATTTGTGAACAAATTGTGAACGAAAAATGGTAAAAAGTAGGAAAAATCATACTTTTTATCATTTTTGTTTTGCTATAATAAAAACTATGTTATACAATAATATTATAAATATTTGCACTAAATATAATTTAATATTTTTAAAGGAGGTATATCTATGTTGGATCCACTATTACTTGCAAGGATACAATTCGCAGCAACAACAGTGTTCCACTTCTTCTTTGTACCGATTACTATTGGTATGGTGTTCTTAATCGCGATTTTTGAAAGTATTTATGTTAAAACTGGCGATGAACATTACAAAAGAATTACGAAGTTCTTTGGTCACTTATTCCTAATTAACTTCGCTGTTGGGGTTGTTACAGGTATCCTACAAGAGTTCCAATTTGGTATGAACTGGTCTGAATATTCTTCATTTGTAGGGGATGTTTTTGGACCTTCACTTGCGATAGAGGCATTACTTGCATTCTATCTTGAGTCTACATTTATCGGTATTTGGATTTTCTCTTGGGAGAAAATTAACAAAAAATTACACGCAATGTGTATTTGGTTAGTAAGTATCGGAACACTTATGTCAGCGTTCTGGATTTTATCAGCTAACTCATTCATGCAACACCCAGTTGGTGTTAAATACGTTGAGAACAACGTAATTGGTAAAAAAGCAGAGATGATTGACTTCCTAGCAATCATTAAAAACCCATATTTATGGAACCAATTCCCTCACGTAGTAACAATGGCGTTAACTGTAGGAGCATTTACAATTGCAGGTATTGCATCTTGGAAAATGGTTCGTAAACAAGAAGTTGCAGTGTTCAGAAAAGCATTTAAAGTATCTATCGTAGCTGCTTTAATCGGTTCATTAGGATTGTTTTGGACTGGACATTCTCAAATGCAATACTTAGTAAGAGAATATCCTATGAAAGTTGCAGCTGCTGAGGCTCTGTATGAAGATACAGGAAATTCAGCACCATTCTCAGTGTTAGCAACAATTGATCAAAAACAACAGAAAGCAGAACATTACCTTGAAGTTCCAGGTATGTTAAGTTTCTTAGCATATGATAAATTTGAAGGAAGCCTTAAAGGTATGAAAACTCTTCAAAAAGAAATGGATGAGAAATACTATCCAGTAGTCGGAAAACACATCGATTACACACCAGACGTACCAACAATTTATTACTCATTTAGAGTTATGTCTGGTTCAGTTGGTATCTTAATCTTAATGTCGTTACTTGGTACTATATATGCATTCAAGAGAACTGAAATTAAAAAACGTTGGTTCTTACAACTTATGCCATGGACTTTACTAGTAGCTGAAGTTGCTACTGCTTGTGGTTGGATTATGGCAGAGATGGGTCGTCAACCTTTCTTAATCTTCGGAGTGATGGCTACTGAATCTGGAGTTTCTCCAAACTCAGCATCATCAGTATTGTTCTCACTATTAGTATTCTGTGTACTATACACAATTTTAGGTATTGCACAATTTGTAGCGTTCAGATATACAATGAACAAAAAAGAAACAACTGTGAAGGAGGTAGCATAGTATGGATTGGTCAGTAGCTTTACCAAATATATGGTTCTTACTTATTACAATACTATTTACAGGGTTCTTCGTGCTAGAAGGATATGACTTCGGAGTTGGGGTTTTAGCTCAAGTATTAGGTAAAACTGATGAAGATAAACGTGTTTACTTCAATACAATTGGTCCTTTCTGGGATGCAAACGAAGTTTGGTTATTAACAGGTGGTGGAGCGATGTTCGCAGCGTTTCCTATCTGGTATGGTAAATTATTCAGTGGATACTACATCGCATTTGTATTAATGCTTGTTGCATTAATCTTACGAGGCGTATCATTTGAATTTAGAGGTAAATTAGGAGATAATAGAGCTTGGATTAAATCATTCGATATAGCAATGTTTGTTGGTAGCTTACTTCCTCCAGTATTATGGGGAGTTGCAGTAGCTAACTTTATGACAGGAGCAAACCTAGACTCTAAGAAAAACTTAGTTGACGGTTTCTTAGGATTATTATCACCATTTACTATTCTTGGTGGAATTATGATGTTACTTCTTATGTTAGTTCACGGAGCACAATTCTTAGCTCTTAAAACTACAGGAGAATTAAGAAATGCAGCTCGTGCAACATCAGCATTATTATTCCCATTTGCTGCAGTAGTAACATTAGTATTCGCAATTTGGGCATTATTTAAAACAGATATTTTCACAACAAACTACTATGTTGGTTTAGTATTAGCATTAGTAGCGGTAGCATTATTCGTGTTATCATTTGTTTTAAACTTCAAAGGTCGTGACTTAGGTGCATTCTTAAGTACATCTGGAACTTTAGCGTTCCTAACTCTAAGTGTCTTCGCTGGTATGTTCCCACGTGCTATTATAAACAGTAATGATGTTAGTCAGTCACTATTTATTTATGATGCTGCTAGTGGAGTATATACACTAAGACTTATGACAATAGTTGCATTATTCCTATTGCCATTCGTTTTAGGATATCAAGTTTGGTCATATTCTATTTTTAGAAAACGACTAACTAAAGAAGATGAATTGGAGTATTAGTCAATGAAAAAAAAGGAAGCAAAATTAAAACTTCCTGTTAAAAAAAGTCTTACATTGACACTATTAATATTATCAATATTCGAAGCAGCTTGTATAATTATACAAGCTGCTTTTTTATCAAAAGCTATAGTGGGGCTATTTGATAAAAATTATGATAATGTTGTAAGAGATAGTGTCCTTTTTTTAATAGGTTTTATATTTAGAATAGTGTTCTTGCATTTACAACAGTATTTTACAGAAAATCACGCAATAACATTTGAAAAAGAACTTAGAAAAAAACTATTGAGAAGTTATTTTGATTTAGGGCCTGATTTTACGTCAAGAGAAGGATCAGGAAAGTTAGTAACATTAGCAATTGATGGAATAGGAAAAGTAAAACAATATTTTGAACTGAATGTATCAAAACAAATACGTGGAGCAATTATACCAACCTTAGTGGTTATTTTTATATTTTACACAGATTATGTGTCTGCATTAATGATAATATCTGTAATCCCCGTTATTGTTATTTTTATGATATTGCTAGGAATTAATGCCAGAGATATGGCAAATAGACAGTATAAAAAATATAGAGCTCTTTCGAATAACTTTATTGATACAATTCGAGGAGTAGAAACACTTAAATTCTTAGGAGTAAGTAAAAATTATTTACCAATAATGGAAAAGAAAAATAGAGAATATCGTCAGAGTACTATGAAAACACTTAGTGTAGCGTTTTTAAATAGCTTTGCATTAGATTTCTTAACTACTATAGCAATCGCTCTTTTAGCTGTTAGATTAGGGATATTGCTATTAGATGGAAGTACAGTGCTATTACCATCACTTACTGTATTACTAATAGCACCTGAATTTTTCCTGCCGATGAAACAAGCTGCAACAGATTATCACGCAACACTCGATGGTCAAATGGCTTATGAAGATATTAATAGAATGATAATTGATAATGAGAAAAATAAATCTGAGAAATCTTCTATTGAGAGTGTGGATAGTATTGAACTAAAAAATATAGGTTTAATAAAAGACGAGAAGAAAATTCTTGATAATATAACTTTATCTATAAGCAAAGGTGAAAAAATTTGTCTTGTTGGAAAAAGTGGGAGTGGTAAAACTTCATTAATTTCAATATTATCTGGATTTAATGAACAAAGTGAAGGTGAAATATTAATTAATGACGAAGTTACAAATCTAAAAAATATACGCTGGTCAAATAATATTTCGTATATTTCACAGTTTCCATATATATTCCCTGATACAATTCGTAATAACATTTTATTCTATACTGATGAAAATGTTAGTGAAGAGTACTTAAAAGAAATTAGTAAATTAGTAGGATTAGATAAATTTATTTCAACTCTTCCACAAGGATTCGATACTAACATTGGAGAAGGTGGACAAGAGTTAAGTGGTGGTCAAGCACAACGTATAGCTATTGCTAGAGCTTTAATAAGTAATAGAGAAATAATTATTCTAGATGAACCTACTAGTCATCTGGATATTGAAACAGAGTTCGAAATTAAAGAAAAACTGTTAGAGCTATTTAAAGGAAGAACAGTTATTATAGCTACACATAGGCTACATTGGTTAAATAATGTAGATTATGTGTTAAATCTAGAACAAGGAAGGGTTAGTGATTTCGCCAAAGTCGTAGAATTTAAAAATTCACCTCGATTTGATCAGTTAAAAGCTAATCTAGTAGGAGGTAGCTATAGTGAAAAATAATTCAATAGTAAGAAAAGAACTTAAAAAGAATAAAGCTGTCATGAGTGGAATAATCTTCTTAGGATTAATGTCTGTTATTAGTGGAGCAGCGTTAATGTATGTATCTGGATTTTTAATTAGTAAAGCTTCATTACGTATAGGTAATATCCTAATGTTACAAGTTCCAACTGTATTAACTAGAACTTTCTCGCTAGCGCAATCAACATTTGCTTATATCCAAAGACTAGTAAGTCATAACTTAGTATTAGGAATAATTGAAAAAATGCGCAGCAGAGTTTATAGAATTTTAGAACCTAAAGCATTAAAACTTAAGAAAGAATATAAATCTGGAGATTTATTAGGTATAATTTCAGAAGATATTGAAAATATGCAAAATATTTACTTAAAAACAATCTTCCCAAGTATAATATCATTAGTATTGTATGTAGTATTTATTACAGTTATGTTTGGATATGATATGAATTATGCAATCTTAGCATCTTTATTCGGATTATTTATAATATTTGTAGTTCCATTTATGTCATTAACAATCACTCGAAAAAACTTCCAAATTATGAAAGAAGCTAAATATAATTTGTATCGTGATTTTACTAGTGCAATTTTTGGATTAAGTGACTGGATTTCTTCAAATAAAGTAAATGAATTTATGGATGATTATCAAGTAAAAGAAGAAAAACTTCTAAAACGTGAAAGAAAAATTAAAACATTCGTTCATTTAAGAGAAAACTTTGTAAACCTACTTGCTGGAGCTACAGCATTCTTAATGATTTATAGTTGCTGGAATATGTCGATAAATAATGTTATAGAAAATGTGTATATTGCATCATTTTGTATGATGGTATTATCTGTTCTTAGTGTTGCTGTAATGACGAGTGAAGCTGTTGCTCATATACCAGGTTACGAAGTATCAATCAATCGTGTTAAAGAATTTTACGCTCAAGAAGACGATGAACAAATCGAAGTAACTGATGCAAAAAATTCTGATGGTAATATTATTGATGTCAAAAATTTATCTTTTGAATATGAAGAAGGTAAAACAATATTAAACAACTTATCACTTTCAATTAAGAAAGGTGAGAAAGTAGCGATATTGGGAAGAAGTGGTGTAGGTAAATCTACATTAGTAAAACTATTAACTGGGACATATACTGACTATAAAGGAGAAATAGTTGTACTAGATAAAAAACCAACAGAAAAAATGTTAGGTACAGAAATTTCACTATTAAACCAGAAACCATATTTATTTGATATGACTATTAGAGAAAATTTAAAACTTGCTCTTTTAGATGCAGGTGTAGAAGATTCTGAAATTGAAAATAAAATTAATGATAGTTTAGAAAAAGCACAGCTAACTAAATTGCTTCAAAGTTTACCTGATGGAATAGATACAAATGTCTTCGAAACAGGAAGCAGGTTCTCTGGAGGAGAGCGTCAACGTATAGCATTTGCTAGAAGTATTATTCAAAACAATGAATTGTTATTACTAGATGAGCCAACTGTAGGGTTAGATCCAAAAACAGAACATGAACTATTAACTACAATTTTTGAATCTAGTAAAGATAAAACAATTGTTTGGATTACCCACCATTTAAACTCTATCGAATATATGGATAGAATAATATTCATTAAAGATGGAGAAATAGAGATGGATGGGACTCATAGTGAACTTTACGCAACAAATGATAAGTATAAGAAATTGTATGATATGGATAATATAGCGTAATAGTATTTGCAAAACTTTACAAATATAGAGCAGTTACAGGAACAAGAAAAACGACTAACACAGGTAAAGAGAAACGAGTTAGACCTATAAATTTTGATTGAAAAATGCTATAATACAACTTGTATAAAAGTATAAAGTATTTGGAGGTTTAGAATATGGAAGTAATTGCACTATTGAGAGGAGTAACACCAACAGGAAAAAATAGAATACCTAAAATGTCATTTTTGGTAGAGATACTTGAAAAAGTAGGACTAAAAAAAGTAAAGACTTATATTCAAAGTGGTAATGTTATTTTGGAAACAGAG
>PNGU01000001.1:207751-343148 GCA_002871655.1 Streptococcus sp. UMB1385
AATAACCATGACAATGAGGAAATTAAATGTTGTTGAACATTTAGTCGAATTATGTAAGAAATAGGAATAAACACCAGCCTATTGAAGTAACAATTAAACATAACTAATACAAGAACAGTAAATCAAAAAAGGTTTACTGTTTTTTCTGGGTCTATAATAAATACGGTTGATAATAAATATCAGCCGTATTTATTATAGACCCAGAACCTTTGTGAGGGTGACTCGACAAAACTGATTTCTCAGAAATCACGATTTTTGAGTCACTCCATTTTTTCTTAATATTTAGTAAAAGTTTAAAATATGTATATAAACAAATAAGGATGTATGTTAGAATAATATGTAATAGTAATTATATCGACGTAGGAAGGATAAGGCAGTGTCAAGATTTTTGTGTAAACATAATCTGAGGTTTTAAATAAAGTTAACTATTTATAATTTTATTAGTTCTTATGGCTTTTATTCCTTAGAGTTTAATAAGATTTTTCGAGAGATTTTGTCAAGAATTCAAAGAAGGCTTGCCCTTGTTCTTGACAAAATCATAGAAAAATCTAAACTCTAGAAGGGAATAAAAGCTAGTTTATATATATTTCTTCTATCATATTCTCTAATTCTTCTTTCGCCATACTAAAGCCATAGTGCGATATACCTACATATTTTACGTTATATTCACATGCTGATACACAAACATATCTGTTTAGAGATTGTTCATTAGGGAATTGTTCTTTTTTCTTTATTCCTTTTTTTAGATGTTTATTATAATTTTCTATTATATTTGTTGTATAAATACTTCTTCTTATTGATTTAGATATACAACATAATGAACTTATGGAAAAAGCAAATGTAAGTAGGAGTACATTTTATAAATTAAAGAATGGTGAGAATGTAACTACCGATATTTTGCTCAGAATTTGTGATGCATTGGATTGCGACATATCAGAAATTATGGAGTGTATTAAAAATGATTGAAATAATAAATGGAGAATGCATAGAAGAATTGAGGAAGTTAGACTCATCTACGGTTGATTTAATTATTACAGATCCTCCATATAATATTGCGAATTTCATGAACGGGAGAGATACAAATCTACAAAAAATGCGTTCTAATTTTTTTGGTGCCGCTGGTTGGGATGATTTAGATTTTAATGATTGGAAAGACCATATGAGATTGTTTTTAAAGAATCAAGTAGGATACTTAAGAATGGTGCTTCCATGATAGTTTTTATGTCAATATTAAGGGTTGAAACTCTTGTTGAAATAGCAAATGAATTTGGTTTTTATTATAGAACCACTGGAATTTGGCGCAAAACAAATCCAATGCCTAGAAATATGAATTTACATTTTGCTAATTCAAATGAGTGCTGGATATATTTTACTTATAAAACAAAAACAGGAACATTCAATAATAAAGGTAAATTGGTTCTAGACTATATTGAAACATCTGTCACGACTGCTAGGGAAAAGAAATTAGGTAAACATCCAACACAAAAGCCAATTATATTATTCGAACATTTTATAAGATTGCTTTTAAATGAGGGCGATTTAGTAGTAGATCCATTTCTAGGAAGCGGTTCTTCTGCAATTGCAAGCTATAGATTAAATAGAAATTTTATCGATATTGAATTAGAAGAAAAATATGCTAAATTAGCGAATATGAGGGTAGAAGATGAAAAGACAAGTTATTGATTTGTTTTCTGGAGTTGGTGGACTATCTAAAGGATTTTTCGACTCAGGATTTGAAATTGTTTTAGCAAATGAAGTTGACTATTCTATAGCTAATTCTTATAAAAAAAATCATCCTAAAGTGAAAATGATTAATGAAGATATTTCAAAATTAGATATTGATGATGTTTTTAATGAGTATAAAAATATAGACGTAATTGTTGGGGGACCACCTTGTCAAGGATTTTCTCAAAAAGGGAAAAGAAAAATAATGGATGATCCACATAATTATTTATTTAAATATTTTTTTGAGGTAGTTAGTGTTGTTAGACCGAAGTATTTTGTGCTAGAAAATGTACCCAACATATTAATTGCAAATAACGGACATTTTAAAGACGAAATTTATAGCTTATATTCCAGTAATGGTTACACGTTATGATGATACCCTAGTAAGGAAGATTATCCAGAATGTTAGTGTTTATGATGACCACTTTGTAATATGCTTTAAATCTGGAATTGAAATGGAAGTATGATTTAATACTAATATAAACCGTCAATTAAGAGTTAGGTTCTCTTGATTGGCGGTTTTTGCATTGACTTTTACATGATTTATACATGTGATATTATCAAAAATGTTGTTTATAAGGTTATTGATAAGGAGTTGACCACATGAGTGATGTAATAAGCTGTTAGATGAAGCTATTAAAGAAACCGAAAACTTGTACGAAGGAGAAGTCTTTATTTTTAAGGAATTGTTTAAAGGATATGTATGGAACAGGATACCGAGAAAGGACTGTACTAATGTCTTAGTAGATGTTTTTGAGATATTTTAAATAATATAAAAAACACTTGAATAAATGCTCATATAACTATTGACACAAGAGAAAAATAATAATATAATAAATATACAACGTATGAATGCTTGTCCAAGTAATCAGATGAAATGATTTAAAAAGAGGTGATAATATGACTAAAAAATTTAATTCAATTGAAAGATGTGACTGCAATGCAATTCATGAGGATATTGTAAATCAAGTTAGAGATAAAATGCCTCAAGAAGAAAGCCTTTATGATCTAGCAGAATTATTTAAAGTATTTGGAGATTCAACACGAATCAGGATATTATGGGCTTTACATGAAGCTGAAATGTGTGTTTGTGATATCGCTGTATTACTTAACATGACACAATCAGCAATTTCCCATCAGCTGAGAGTCTTAAAACAAGCTAATTTAGTGAAAAACAGAAAAGAAGGCAAAGTAGTATATTATTTATTAGTTGATGATCATGTAAGAGAAATATTTGACCAAGGTCTAATTCATATCAACGAGAAGTAGTAATGCGGTAGAATAGAATATTTTTTTAAGATATTTGGGCATATATTTAAGTTTTCATTTCAAATGAGCAATGCTTCAAGAAAATTTGAAAAAGACTTGTAGTATTCAAAATAAAATTACAAATAATATTTAGGAGAATTTAATAATGAAAAAGAAATTTATACTTGAAGGTTTAGATTGTGCAAATTGCGCGGCAAAAATGGAAAAGGCTATTAATGAGCTTGATGGAGTGAAAGAAGCTACTGTTAACTTTATGACCACAAAACTCGTTATTGATGGTGAGGATGAAAAAATGCCAACAATAATAGCAGAGGCTGAAAAAATAGTTAAAAAAATCGAACCCGATACAACTATGAAAAAGGCTTAAAGGAGGCTATTTAGTATGACAAAACGACTATGGCGAATAATTATTGGTGCAGCCGTGTTAGCTGCAGCAGTATTGCTTAGTTTAAATAACGAATGGTTACAGATTGCTCTCTTTATAATAAGTTACATTATTGTAGGTGGAGATGTTGTAAAAAGAGCTGTAAAAAATATTTTTAAAGGTCAAGTTTTCGATGAAAATTTTTTAATGAGTATTGCAACAATTGGTGCATTTTTTATTGGTGAGTATCCTGAAGGTGTTGCAGTTATGCTGTTTTATCAAGTTGGAGAACTGTTTCAAAGCTATGCAGTTGGCAAGTCGAGAAAGTCAATTGCAAGCCTTATGGATATTCGACCAGATTATGCAAATGTTAAAAAAGGTGATGAACTTGTCAAAGTTGACCCAGATGAAGTACAAATTGGAGATATTATTGTAATTAAAGCAGGAGAAAAAATTCCTCTTGATGGCAAGGTAATTGAGGGAAGTTCAATGATTGATACATCGGCACTAACAGGCGAATCTGTTCCTCGTGAAGTAGAAGTTGGAAGTGATATCCTAAGTGGGTTCATCAACATTAATGGGGTTATTACAGCAGAGGTTACCAAGGAATTTGGAGAATCTACTGTAAGTAAAATTCTTGATTTAGTTGAAAATGCAAGTAGTAAAAAATCCAATTCAGAACAATTTATTACGAAGTTTGCGAGATATTATACACCGGTTGTGGTTATAATTGCAGTTTTTCTAGCTATTATACCACCTCTTGTTATAGACGGGGCGACTTTTAGTGATTGGATATATAGAGCACTAGCATTCCTTGTGGTATCCTGTCCGTGTGCTTTAGTTATTTCAATTCCTTTGAGTTTCTTCGGTGGAATAGGTGGAGCCTCAAAAAAAGGTGTTTTAGTCAAGGGTAGTAATTATTTAGAGGCATTAGCAGAAACTGAAATTGTTGTTTTTGATAAAACTGGAACACTAACGAAAGGTGTATTTAATGTACAGGAAATTCATCCAGAAGGAGTTTCCAAAGAAGAGCTACTAGAATTAACTGCACATGCGGAAAGCTATTCCAATCATCCGATTTCACTTTCACTGAAACGTGCATATAGCAAAGAAATAGACAATGGACGTATTTCAGATGTAGAAGAGATATCAGGTCATGGTGTTATTGCAACAGTAGATGGCAAAAAGGTTATGGCAGGAAATATCAAACTTATGAAAATGATGGATATCCCTTATTTCAAGGGAGAGCTGATCGGTACTATTGTACATGTTGCTGTTAATAACAAATATATAGGTTACATTGTAATTGCCGATGAGGTAAAGGAAGATTCAGCACAAGCAATCAAGGAACTTAAGGCAGCTAATATTAAACAAACAGTTATGTTGACAGGTGATAATAAAAGTATTGGTTCAAAAGTTGCTAAAGAGCTTGGTCTTGATAAGGTTTATGCAGAACTGTTGCCAGCAGACAAAGTTGAAAAACTAGAAGAATTATTTTCGCAAAAATCTAAAAAAGGTAAACTTGCCTTTGTTGGTGACGGAATCAATGATGCACCTGTATTAGCTCGTGCAGACATTGGAATAGCAATGGGTGGTTTAGGTTCTGATGCGGCCATTGAAGCTGCTGATGTTGTAATTATGACTGATGAGCCATCGAAAATTGCTACTACAATGAAGATTTCTAAAAAGACACTAAAAATTGCACATCAAAACATAGTATTTGCAATTGGAATAAAAATAATTGTTCTTATTTTGAGTGCTTTTGGAATAACTACTATGTGGGCAGCTATATTTGCAGATGTAGGTGTAACTATCATCGCAGTATTAAATGCTTTTAGAGCTTTGAATGTAAAGAATCTATAAACTATTTTTCCTATTCACCCCTTGAATGATACCGATAATTGACGATACAATCAAGGGGTATTTTTTAATTTAAAAACTATAAATGAAAATTGGTTGGGATTTACCTTGAATTAAATGGTTTTAAAGATATGGAGGTTATGTAATTGAAAGTTATTGATGAATGTTGCTGTGAATGTATTACACAAAATTTAAATAGAACAAAGGAGAGTTGCCCTGTCTGTAATAATGAAGGAGTAACAGTTAGTAGGATAACCGTTGAACACTTGGTGACAGATGATTATCGTAATGCCGTTGATGGAGATCAATATAAGATATGCATGAATGAGGACTGCGACGTTATTTACTATAACTTAGATAAAGAAATAAAATTCTTAAAAGACCAAGTTAGGGTTCCTATCTGGTTTAAGAAAGATGCAGATCCTAAGTATGCTTGTTATTGCAGCAAAGTCACAGAAGATCAGGTAATTGAAGAAGTTGTAAAGCATGGTGCGAAAACCGTTAAAGAAGTAAATGCCATAACTGGAGCAATGAAAAATTCGCTTTGTAAGGAAAACAATCCTTTAGGGGTATGTTGTCATAAGATTATTCAGGAAGCCATTGATAAGGGATTAATCATGAAATGATTTGAGTTGATATGTTCTCACGAACAGACAAAACCGTTGATATCTTCCCACAAACGAGAGCCAATGTTGGATATGTTTCCGACTACGAGTGTGGATATGTTCCCCTTAACCATAGGGGTTGAGAGGAGTAACACCAACAGGAAAAAATAGAATACCTAAAATGTCATTTTTGGTAGAGATACTTGAAAAAGTAGGACTAAAAAAAGTAAAGACTTATATTCAAAGTGGTAATGTTATTTTGGAAACAGAGTTGTCAAAAGGGGAAACAGCAAAGTTAATTCGTGACACAATAGCTAAAGAAATAGGAGCAGATTTAAGTGTCATTATAAAAGAAAAAAATCAATTACAGATAGCTATTGAGGAAAATCCGTTTAATGAAAATTATGATTTTTCAAGAATACATTTAGTATTCACTAACGATAGTATGGGAGAAGATGAACTAAAAAAACTAGAAAATAAAGACTTTGGAGATGAAAAGTTTATTATTGGTTCTGAATGTTTATATATGTATCTTCCAAGAGATGCAAGTCCCAAAAGATTGAATACTAATTATCTTGAAAACAGCTTTCAATAACCATGACAATGAGGAAATTAAATATTGTTGAACATTTAGTCGAATTATGTAAGAAATAGGAATAAACACCAGCTTATTGAAGTAACAATTAAACATAACTAATACAAGAACAGTAAATCAAAAAAGGTTTACTGTTTTTTCTGGGTCTATAATAAATACGGTTGATAATAAATATCAGCCGTATTATTATGGCAGTGTCAAGATTTTTGTGTAAACACAATCTGATGTTTTAAATAAAGTTAACTATTTATAATTTTATTAGTTCTTATGGCTTTTATTCCTTAGAGTTTAATAAGATTTTTCAAGAGATTTTGTCAAGAATTCAAAGAAGGCTTGCCCTTGTTCTTGACAAAATCATAGAAAAATTTAAACTCTAGAAGGGAATAAAAGCTAGTTTATATATATTTCTTCTATCATATTCTCTAATTTTTCTTTCGCCATACTAAAGCCATAGTGCGATATACCTACATATTTTACGTTATATTCACATGCTGATACACAAACATATCTGTTTAGAGATTGTTCATTAGGGAATTGTTTTTTTTTCTTTATTCCTTTTTTTTTAGATGTTTATTATAATTTTCTATTATATTTGTTGTATAAATACTTCTTCTTATTGATTTTTGAAATAAATAATATGTAAACAGACAATCTCTAATATCTAATAGACTATTTGTTACTTTTGGGTATTTTACTTTGTATTTATCTATAAATAATGCTAGATTTTTTTTGCCTCATTTTTTGTCGATGCTTGATACATCACTTTTAAATCTTCTGATATTTCCGCTTTATCTTTTGATCTTACTTTTAGTAAAACATTTCTTATTACATGCGTCCAACATGTTTGATACTTCGCTTTAGGAAATGCTTCTTCGAGTTTTTCTTTTATTCCTTTTAATCCATCTGTGACAAACAATAATACTCTATTTAAACCTCTTTTCTTAAGATCTTCTAACATATCTTTGTAGTTTTCTGGTGATTCTGTTGGAAATAGTTCATATGATAGGATTTCTATTTCCCCGCTTATTGTTATTCCTATTAATATATGTAGTGCTTCTTTTCCTACTGTTCCTCTTTTTACACTAATATATGTTGAGTCTGCATATACTACCGCATATTCTTTTGTTATTTTTCTTGAATGATATTCTTTAACTTTTTCATCTAATTGTTTAGTTATAACACTTATTGTTTGTGGTGAATAATAGTGTCCATACAATTGTTCTACAATTTTACCTATTTCTCTTGTAGTCATACCTCTTTTATACAGTAATATTATTGTTTCTTCAAAATTTTTCGTGTTTCTTTTATATGGTACTAAAGTTTGAGATGTAAATTCACTATTTCGATCTCTTGGAACATTTATTGATAGTTTCCCATACTCACTATATATTGTTTTTGAATAACTTCTATTCCTTGAATTTCATGTATTATATCCTTCTACTAAATGTATTTCATAATTTAAAAATCCTGTAAGTTCAGCTTCTAATACTGTGTTTATAGCTTTTTCTACTTCAGCTCTAAATATTTCTGAAATATCTTCTCCTTTTAGTAGTGCATTTACTAATTTTGTGTTATTATTATTCATGAGAGATTCCTTTCGTAATGAGTTGTCGTTAACTTTATTTTACACCTAGGAGTCTCTTTTTTCTATGTCTTTTTTTCAACTTCTCTTGACTTTTCTGTTTACACAAAATATTATACACTATCAGTTATTCTTTTATTTTACATTGTATTATAATATTGACTTTAAAGTGGATATTTGATAAAATATGAATGAATAAAAATGAATATTCATTCATTAAGCAGGAGGTGGTTATAATGGATAAAAAAAAGATTTTAAAAGAAGCGGCATATGAGGTATTTTCTAAAAAAGGGTACAAAGCAACGTCAATTTCAGAAATAACAAAACACGCAAAAATGGCAGTAGGTTCTTTCTATAACTTTTATGATAGTAAAGAAACAATTTTTTTAGATACCTATATAGAAGAAAATAATCGTATTCGACAACTGATGATAAACAATATCGATTGGGAAGGTGATGTAGTTAAGCTAACAGAACAACTTTTTGGCCAATCAAGAAGTTTAATATCAACTAATAAGATTTTATCAGAGTGGTACAATCCTGCTATTTCTAGTGAATTACACAACTATTATTCATCAGAAGAAGGTAAGGCATCTAATCAATTCTATAAATTTTTAGTTGAAAATTTTACTAATCGATTGCAAACAGAAGGGTATTCTCAAGAAAAGATTCAAGAGATTTTGAAAATTTATACTCTTTTTAACTATATAGATATGAACGTTACGGAAAAAGATATTCCTAATGTTAGTGAAACAACAGAAAGATTAGCAATTTATTTTGTAAAAGGTTTATTTAATGGGGAGCAACAAAAGTTCTAAATTCACATGAGAACACATAGATAGTGGCTTATTGATATTTATTTTCGCTTTATAAATGCTTTTAGATATCTAATAAACTAATGCGGCAAGTGACTCGACAAAATCGTGTTTCTTAAGAAATTTCGATATATGAGTCACTATCTTTTAAAACAAAAATGAATGAATTTTAGAAAATATTCATTATAAAAAATTGTATTTTAAATAGAGTTACAAATTTGGTTAATATTATTGTATCTTATGCTACATCATATTAACTATAGTTTTAAGAAAGAGGAAGAAAATGAAAAGAGGTAGAAAAATGTTAACTATTATTTTTATTATAGCTGCGATTCTGGTAGTAATAATGTCTGGAATATTCGTATTTCTTGGACGTAGTCAAACTATATCTGTGAAATCAATAGATAATGTAAGTGATAATCTTTATGTGTTTCGATTTGAAAAGCCACATAATATGAGTTGGAATGCAGGTTCATATATAAAAGTTACAGTTCCTAATATTGAAGATAAAAAGGAAAATAACCGTTGGCTTACTATTGCATCTAATCCAGATGAAAATGAGATTGTTCTTTTGACTCGAAATAGTGGAAGTAAGTTTAAACAAGAACTAACTAATTTAAAAATTGGTGAAAAAGTTGACGTTAGTTGGTTAGATAAAAACTTAGAGGTTGTAGATGGTCAAGAACCTATTGTGTGTTTTGCATCTGATGTTGGTATTGCAGCGATTAGACCAATTATTAAAGAATGGAGTTCTAAACGTTCGATTATACTAAATCATTTAGATAATGGGGTAAGGGTCTTTAATAAAGAGTTGACAGAGTTATCTAATAAAGGACAAGATTTTACTTATGAAACTAGTGGAAGTATAGAACAAAGTCAAGATAAACTTAAAAAGGTAGTAGATAAGTATGGAAATAGAGCAATATATCTTTTATCGGGCAAACCTGATGATGTTGAGACTATGAAAAATTTTCTAGAATCCGCTGGAATAAGTAAGGAAAAAATAAAAATGGATAGTTTTAAAGGATTAAAATAACGTTTTTGATATGAAGCTCTTTTATTGAACAAATCAGTAAAAGAGCTTCATATCTTTTGCATTATAAATTTAATATGTTTTGATATCTATTTATAAGATTAAAAGACTATTCCAAAATTTTTGTATTTTCATTGAAACTTTCTTTTTTAATATTCAATTACATTTATGTTATAATAAGGAAGTTGATGTAAAATTAAATGAGTCTAAAAAAATAGGGCACAAAATTAATTTTACAATGAATAATAAAATTTGATTGTATAGAAACATTGAGGTAATTTATGCAAAAGAAAAATAAAATTGTAATACAAGGAGCAAGGGAAAATAACCTTAAAAATATAGATTTAGAAATCCCACGTGATCAGTTTGTTGTTATTACTGGATTAAGTGGTAGTGGTAAAAGTTCACTAGCTTTTGATACTATCTATGCTGAAGGACAACGTCGTTATGTGGAAAGCCTTAGTGCTTATGCTAGGCAGTTTCTTGGTAATTTAGAAAAGCCAGATGTTGACCTTATAGAAGGGTTATCACCAGCAATATCAATAAATCAAAAAACAACATCGAAAAATCCAAGGTCGACAGTTGCGACAGTAACAGAAATCTACGATTACTTACGTTTGCTTTATGCAAGAATAGGAGAAATCTATTGTCCGAATCATCATGAGAAGATAGAAAGTAGTTCAATAAGTCAAATCGTAGATGCGATTATGCAGATGCCAGAACGTAGTAGAATACAAATCGTAGCACCTATCGTAAAAGATAAAAAAGGTACACACAAAAAATTAATAGATAAATTAATTAAAGACGGATACATTCGATTCAAAATAGATGGTGAGCTATATGAAGTGGGTGATCTTCCAGAATTGGATAAAAATAAAAAACACTCTATTAGCGTAATTATTGATAGAATAGTAATCAAAGAAGGAATTGAAACTCGTTTAGCAGATTCGTTAGAAACATCATTAAATCTATCTAACAATGATTTAGTAGAAGTAGATGATGTAAAAGAAGAAACTACTCAGTTATTTTCAACAAAATATAGCTGTAAACATTGTGATTTCACATTAGGTGATTTAGAACCACGTATCTTTTCATTTAACAATCCTCAAGGAGCATGTCCTGAGTGTGATGGATTAGGGATGCATGAAACCGTTGATATTAATAAAATAATTGATAAAGATTTATCAATAAATGAAGGTGCAATTTTAGTTTATAATAATGCAACATCTACATACTATCCAAGTCTAATAAAATGTGCATGTGATCACTTTGGAATAGATATGGATACTCCGTTTAAAGATTTGAAAAATCAACAACAACAAATTATTCTATATGGAAATGATCAAGAAGAAATTACTCATAAATATATCAATGACGAAGGTATTATGCGTACACGCATTGTATATTTTGAAGGTGTAGCGAATAACATACTTAGACGTTATAAATCAGGAATGACTAGAGCGACGAGAGAAGCGATGGCTAAGTATATCAAAGAAGATTCGTGTCGTAGTTGTAAAGGTCAACGCTTAAAACCAGAAATACTGTCAGTCTATGTAGCTGGAAAAAATATTGCAGAAATTTGTGAGATGTCTATTAAAGATAGTTATGAATTTTTCCAAGATATAAAATTAAGTGAAAAAGATTATGCAATAGCCAAACTAGTACTTAAAGAAATTAAAGCTAGATTACAATTTTTAAATGATGTTGGACTAGATTATTTAACATTAGATAGACCATCAGGAACATTATCAGGAGGAGAAGCTCAGCGTATTCGTTTGGCAACTCAGATTGGTTCGAAACTGATGGGGGTTACTTACATCCTTGATGAGCCGTCAATTGGTTTACACCAAAGAGATAATGAAAAACTAATTAATACTATGTTATCTATGAGAGATTTAGGGAATACAGTATTAGTAGTTGAACACGATGAAGATACGATGATGGCTTGTGACTATATTATTGATATTGGTCCTAAAGCTGGTGAACACGGCGGTCAAGTAGTGGCGGTTGGAACACCAGAAGAGATTATGGCTAATGAAAATTCTATAACTGGAGCATATTTATCAGGACGTAAAAAAATACCAGTACCGACTGAAAGAAGAGAAGGTAATGGAGAAAATATTGTTATTAAAAAAGCTAGAAAAAACAATCTTAAGGATGTTAGTGTGAAATTTCCACTTGGAAAATTTATAGGAGTTACTGGAGTTTCAGGTAGTGGAAAATCAACTCTTGTTAATGAAATACTGTTTAATTCTGTGAAGAATGTTCTTAATAAAGAGGAAATCGACACAACTGTAGTCAAATCCGTAGAAGGAATTGATGGAAATATCGATAAAATTATTGACATCGATCAAAGTCCAATCGGAAGAACTCCACGAAGTAATCCAGCGACATACACAGGAGTCTTTGATGATATAAGAGATTTATATGCAAGTACAAATGAGGCGAAATTACGAGGGTATAAAAAAGGACGATTTAGCTTTAACGTTAAAGGGGGTCGTTGTGAAGCTTGTAGTGGAGACGGAATATTAAAAATAGAAATGCATTTCTTACCAGATGTTTATGTTCCATGTGAAGTATGTAAAGGAAAACGATACAATAGAGAAACATTAGAAGTTAAATACAAAGGTAAGAGTATAAGTGATGTCTTAGATATGACTATTAAAGAAGCGTATGAATTTTTTGAGAATATACCTAAGATAAAAAATAAACTAGAAACATTAGTACATGTAGGACTTGATTACATACGATTAGGTCAAAGTGCAACAACTTTATCAGGAGGAGAAGCTCAAAGGGTTAAATTAGCGAGTGAACTTTATAAGAAATCTACAGGTAAAACACTTTATATTCTAGATGAGCCAACAACAGGATTACATATTGATGATATAAGTAGATTAATAAAAATTATCGATAAATTAGTTGATGGTGGTAATACTGTAGTAGTGATTGAACACAATCTAGATGTTATTAAGTGCTGTGATCATCTGATTGATTTAGGTCCAGAAGGCGGAGTTGGAGGAGGTACAATTCTTGCGGAATGTACCCCAGAGAAATTAATAGAAAATAATGAAAGTTACACAGGACAGTTTCTGAAAAAACTTTTAAAATAAAAAAAATACATTAAATAAAATAAGTCTAAAATTATCAAATATTAAAAAAATATTTTAAATATTTTTATCTTATGGAAACCTTTTACTAATAAGGTTTCAAAATAAAATATACAAAACAAACACATGATTATACAAATTTTGAGGTTGTTTTACGAGTTTAACTGTGGTAAAATATAAATATAGAACTAAAGCGCTTGTAAGACTTACCATACATTCGGGCCTAACACTTTTTGAACGGGAACGAAAATCGCTTATCAGTATAAAATGCTTCCTTTGAGAAGACTTTAGAACGTAAGGCTATCGTACCCACCTGATTATATCAGGACCAATTCAGGTAAGAATCTACGGCGTTTTGGTTTTTTTTAGATTGGTTTTAAAGTGTTACCAGTCTTTTTATTATTTGATTTTTAGAAGAATATGGAGAAAGAAATGTTACATCAATTTTCAAGAAATGAATTAGTAATAGGGACTGAAGGTTTAGAATTATTAAAAAATAAAAGAGTAGGGATACTAGGTGTAGGAGGAGTAGGATCTTTTGCTGCTGAATCATTAGCTCGTTCAGGAGTTGGTTCATTAGTTTTAATGGATAAAGATGATATTGATATCACGAATGTAAATAGACAAATTCACGCTACAACTGAAACTGTTGGATGCAGTAAAGTAGAGGAGATGAAAAAACGAATTTTGGCTATTAATCCTGAATGTGAAGTAATAGCAATTCAAGATTTCTATACAGAAGATACTTATCCAATATTTTATGAGAAACCATTAGATTTTGTTATTGATGCTTGTGATACAGTAACTTTTAAAATACATTTAATAAAATATTGTTTAGCTAACAAAATACCAGTAATTAGTGTAATGGGTTCTGCGAATAAAATAGATCCAACTAAATTCGAAATTACAGATATTAGTAAAACTACTGTTTGTCCTTTAGCAAAAGTAATAAGAACAAAACTGAAAAAAGAAAAAGTTCGTGGAAAAGTACCTGTAGTATTTTCTACAGAAAGTCCAACAATAGCTAACAAAGAATACTTAGAAAAAATTGGAAAACAAGATTCAGAAATACGTAAAGCTAAGATACCACCAGCTTCTAACGCATTTTGTCCATCAGTAGCTGGCCTTATAGCAGCTAATTATGTTTATACAACTTTATTAAAAAATATAAAAATATTAACTGTTGAAAAACCTATTTAAAGAATGAAAACAACGCTAATTATAGCGTTGTTTTATTTTTTCTCAAGGTTGACATATCAAAGTTTATACTAATTTTTCTGTAAAAATTACACATAATTTGAAAACAGTATTTTATATTAGTATAAAAAAAAGGTTCGAAAATTTATAATTTAATTTGATTTTTTATAAAAAAAAAGGTATAATAGTTATAGATGAGAAAGGAGGATTACTTTGAAGAATAAAGGAACATTACTGGCACAAAACTTAAAAAAACTTCGAAAAATGAACAATTACTCTATGTCAACTGTAGCGGATAAACTAGAGTTATCATCTCATGGTGTTTACGCTAACTGGGAATATGGTCGAAACGAACCTAATGTAGCGACACTTGTATCTATTGCGAAACTTTATAACGTTTCAATAGACGAACTTGTGGGGTATAAAACAGAAAAAGGGGAACCAGATGAGTTGGCAGACACTCACTTTGAAGTAATTGATATGATTAAGTCACTTGATAGTGAAGATTGTAAATTAGTAGAAGAAGTTTTGAGAAGATTTAGGGGATATTCTTTTTCTAGAAATATAAATCTATAACAAACTCAAATACTTAGGCTATAGAGTTATAATGTAGTAAATTAAATTAATAGTTTTTAGATATAGGCTAAGTAGTAATACTTAGCCTATATTTTCCTTTTCTTTAGGAAATGGGGTGATAACTATTGATGTAAAGATTTTGATGAATCGTATAATTAACGAGTCAATAGAAAAAAGAGCCAGTGATATCCATATATACCCGCATATATCCGGAAATTCCTTTATACAACTCAGAGTGAATGGACACCTGAGTAAATATGAAAAATTTTCTAATAGGGAGTTAGAACAAATAATATCTTTGTTGAAATTTAACGCTAACATAGATATATCAAGAAATAAAGAACCTCAAAGTGGACGTTTCGTTTATAACTATAACGAAAAAGATTATTTTTTACGCGTTTCTACATTACCTTTAAGTGAACTTAATGAAGGGTGTGTAGTGAGGATTTTTATTAATGAATTAGAAGATGTTGATTATAGTATTTTTGAAGAAGATAATAAATATATAAATAATCTTTCAAAAAGAGCCTATGGTCTAATATTATTTTCTGGACCAACAGGTAGTGGAAAATCAACATCAATGTATAAACTAGCAAATGAACTTGCTAGTAGGGATAAACAGGTTATAACTGTAGAAGACCCTGTAGAAAAAAATATACCTACTTTAATACAAATGCAGGTAAATGAAAAAGCTGGAATAAATTATGACAATGCATTAAAATCGATTTTACGATGCGATCCAGATGCTATGGTTATCGGTGAAATCAGAGATTTTAAAACAGCAAGTCAAGTAATTACTTCATCATTTTCAGGTCATTTAGTATTAAGTACAATTCACGCAGAGAATTCTATCGGTGTAATTAATCGATTAAAAGATTTAAACCTGTCATTAGAAGATATTAAGCAAACAATACTTTGTATTATTTCTCAAAGATTGGTGAACTTAACAAATGGAAAAAGAGGATTAGTAACTGAAATATTGAAGAAAGAAGATATTCATGATTATATAGATAACAATAAGATAATAGAACACTCTTTAGAGCATAAATTTCAATTAGCATGTGAGAAGGGGTTGATCACTACTGATGAAAAAGAAAAATGGGGATATTAAAAAAGCTCTAGACAAAGAGAATAAAATATATTTTATAAAACGTCTATATGAATTAATTGATCATGGATACATGCTTGAGGATTCTTTAGAATTTTTACTTATTCAATATGAAGTTGCTGATGATGAAATTAAAAAGATTAAAGAAAAACTCTCTAACGGTAGTAAATTATCCGATATATTGGGATATCTTGGTTATTCACAACTAATTGTTAGTAAAATAAAATTTGCTGAAGATTACGGTCGAATAGAAGATATGTTAGTTGAAGTTGAAACATATCTTAAAATAAAAAAAATACAACAAGAAAAGGTAATAAAAACTCTACGATATCCACTATTTTTAACACTCACATTGATATGCCTTATCATGGTATTTAATGCGCTAGTAATTCCACAATTTGAGAACATCTATACTTCATCTAACATTAAGATGGATCTCCAAACACTTATATTAATCAAATCATTATATTATATTCCAAAATTCATTTCAATTATTTTTTTACTTACCCTTATAGGGATAGGTTACATTTCTTATACAATTAAATATAAGCCAAATCTATTTTTAAAATCCCTTATATATATTCCTAAAGTAAGGAACTATTCTAAATTATACTTTTCTTACAGATTTTCTATGGAATTAAGTTTATTTCTTATGAGCGGATTTTCGTTAAAAACAGCATTAGAAGTCATGGTCGAAGAAAACTATGATTATTATTTAACGCTCTTTTCTAAAGAAATTTTATATGAATTAGATAAGGGAATTAGCTTCGAAGATTCTATTGGGAAAATTAAATACTTTGATAATTCTATGAGAAAATTTTTAAACCATGGGAAAAATAATGGTCTGATTGATAAAGAACTAAAGCTATTTAGTGAACTGATGTTAGATACTTTTCTAACATCGTTAGATAAAAACTTAAAAAAATTACAACCTATATTATTTGGTATCTTAGCCGTTGTTATAGTTGGATTATATATGGTTATACTTCTACCTATATTCAATATGGCTAGCTCGCTAAAATAAGGAGGAGCATATGAAAAATATTATGAAAAAGTTCAAAAACAAAGATGGATTCACTTTGATAGAGATGTTAATCGTTCTCTTCATAATTGCAATACTTCTAATTCTTATAATTCCTAATATTACTAAGAATATAGATACTGCAAAAGATAAAAGCTCTGAAGCATATGAAAAAACAGTTCAATCCCAAGTAACAGCTTATGAAATTAATGAAAAAGATAAAGATGTTACTTTCGAAAAACTAGTAGATAAACATTATTTAGATGGTCCAGCAGATAAAGCTAGTACAGCACCAAATGGTAAAAAAATAGTGATAGCCAATGGTAAAGCAACATTACAAAAATAACAGTGCATTTTCTTTGGTAGAAATGTTAGCCGTACTTTTAATAGTAAGTATTATAGTAATCATATTATCTAGAATATCTATAAATTCCTATGAAAAATACCAGGAAAGGTTAGCAGTTAATGAACTTGTTTCTGAAATATACAACGTCCAAACAAGAAGTTTAAATGAAAGAAGAACATTCATTTGCTTTTATATGGATGATGAAGAATTTGATACTTTTTATGATGATCATGAGCATTGGAAAAAAATAAAAACGGTAGGGAAACCGAAATTAGGATCAGGATCAGTGACCTTTGAATATAGGAAAGGAAATTTAGTGTCTAAAGCAAATACTGTAGATGTACAGTTTGATAATAGTAAGTATAGAATAATTGCTCATTTAGACACTGGATATATAACACTCGATGAAATCTAATAAGAAAGCTTTCACATTTGTAGAAATGATAGGATCATTGTTTATTTGCTCATTATTATTCGTGTTTTTGATTCCTAATATGGTACGCCAATACTCAAATTTAAATAAAATCGAAAAAGAACTAGAAATGAAGGAAATATTATATGAAGAAATATGTAGTCATTATAAAGATCATGTCTTCACGACAACACGAGGTGATTATTACATAAGTGTAGATGAAAAATCAGCGAAAATAGAGGATGAACATACGGGTGAAAAAGTTAGCTATAGTTAAGGACAAAAAAGCATTTACCTTGCTAGAATTAACTGTATCACTGTTTCTATTGATAATTTTAACCTTACTACTTATGCTAATAATACAAACAACTATGATGACTTCAAAAAGATTTCTAGATTATTCTAATTATGAATATGCTCTAGCTCATAAAAAGATATTTGAAACGTATAATAATAGCGCTAAAGTTTATCAAGAAGGTAACTACATCTTAATGAAAAGTAAAGACGATACCGAAGATGTAAGGATTAACTTTAGAGGTGGTAGGATATATATAGATAAATTCAAAGATTCTAATAATTTTGCCGGATATATTCTTGTTTTAAAAAATATGAAAGGATACTCTTTATCACAAGAAAATGATATTATACATGTCTCAATTGTCGATAAAAGTGATCATAAACGAGAGATGTTCTTGCGGGTTAAAGATGAGAAAACCGATAAAGAGAAAGAAAAAGAAAAGAAAGAAAAAGAGGAAAAGGCAAAAGAAGAGAAAGAGAAAAAAGATAAAGAAGAACATGATGAATACAATAAGGAAGGTGAGTAGATTATGAATTCGAAAAAAAAATATAAAAGAGCGAATGCCATAGTTGCCTCACTACTTGTAACGCTACTAGTAATAACAGTTTTGTTCAACATAATTGGAATATACATAAATAAAATGTATAGTCTAAAAAATTTAAATGATTATTATGATAAAAAAATAGTACAGCAACTCCAAGAAAACAGTAAATCTAAATAATATGTAGGCATCCTAATCTCAAATGATGAGGTTAGGATGTTTTATATTTAAGTTTGATAAAGTCGGAAGTACAGTCTAAGCTATTAATAACATACATATAATAAGTGATATAGAAAAATAAGTTATTTGTTGCTTTGTTTAAGTAAATAGTTTAAAATATTATTATATTGTCAAAAATTTAAAATTAAATTTTAAGGAGATTTTAATGGGTAAAAAATTATTGTTAGGACTAGTAGGTGCCGGAGCACTAGCAGCTACAGTATTTCACAAAAAAGAAAATTTTAGTACAGAAGAACGTGCAAAAGTAGAAGAAGCTAAAAAGTATTTAGAAGAAAAAGGATATGTTGTATCGGAAAAATCTAAATTTCCTATTGGAGGTTTAAACATACTTTCAGTATCATCATTACCAATGTACTATAAAGCTGCAAAGACTGTAGCTAAATTCATTCTATAAGATTATGTTTATACCAGAAAAAAACTATTCTTTCTATGAAGAAAATCCTAAAGGGAAATTAACATTAAAGAAATTTGTAAAAGAAATGTATTATCGTCTAATGTATGATGAAATATCATTACTATCTGCAAATTTAAGTTATTATTTTATTTTATCGTTATTTCCAATGTTAATCGTAGCGTTGGCATTAACTCCATACTTTAAAATTGACCAACAATTTCTATTAGAGAAGATTCAAAATTTCGCCCCTGGAGATTTGGGTAACTATCTTTTTGATATGATTTCTGAAGTGTTAAATAATAAGAATAATACGATTATCACCGTGGGTATTGTATTTACTTTATGGTCAGCGTCTAGCGGTATTTATGGGATTATTATTGCCTTTAATAATGCATTTAGAGTTCGAGATGGAAGAATATGGATAGTAACAAAATTAATTAGTGTAGTAATTACAGCGTTGTTTTTAGTAGGGATGTTCGTAGTTCTTGCACTAGTCGTATTTGGAAAACAACTTACATACTTATTATTCCATAAATTTAATCTAGATGAAGGTTTTTATAATTTATGGTCAGTTTTAAATTATAGTTTCCCGATACTATTTACTTTTATAGTATTTGTATTTTTATATATAATGGGACCGAATTTAAAACTAAAAGCTATTAGCATTTTACCGGGATCTATATTCGCCACAGTTTCTTGGACTTTAGTAAGTAGATTATTCGGATACTACATAGATCATTTTTCTAGTTATATTAAAACATATGGAACAATCGGAGCATTCATGGCGTTTATCATCTGGTTATACATTACAGGTTATATATTAATTATAGGTGCAGAAATAAATGCAATATTCCATAATTATAAAGTAGAACATAGAGTTTTTGAAGAAACACATACTACAGAATAGAAAATAAATAGATAAAACATATATAATAGACAAGTACAAGCTTTGTTATGTACTTGTCTTTATTTATGAAAAATTATTTGAATACACTTTAATTGCTAAATATTTGATGTAGTTAGTATACAATAGAAGTGCATAATTGTATTAAAAGTTAGCGTTATATAGTATAATAATAGTTAACAAATTTTGAATTTTGATTATAGATTGTGAGGAACCAAATCATGAAAAAAGAAATATATTTAGCGGGTGGATGTTTCTGGGGAGTAGAAGGTTACTTTGCACAACTTGATGGAGTTTTATCTACAACAGTTGGATATAGTAACGGTCAGACTGCAGAAACAACTTATCAAAACATAAAATCAACAGATCATGCAGAAGTAATTTACTTAACATATGATAATTCAGTATTACCGTTAAATGATGTGCTTCGTCATTACTTTAGAATTATTGATCCAGTAAGTGTTAATAAACAAGGTGGAGACAGAGGTCGTCAATATAGAACGGGTATTTACTACGTAGATGAAGAAACAAGAGACGAAGCTGTTAAGTTTATAGAAGAACTTCAAAAGAATTATACTAAGAAAATAGCTGTAGAAGTAGAAGCGGTAAATAACTATATTGATGCTGAAGAATATCACCAAAAATACTTAGAAAAAAATCCTACAGGATACTGTCATGTGGACTTAAGTTTAGCGAAAAAAAGCTTATAATTTATTAAAATAAGTTTGAAATAATTACTAAAAAAAGGTAAAATATAAGTAAGTATAAATAAAAAATAAGGAGTTAGAAAATGACAAATATTTTAATTTTTGGACACAAAAACCCAGATACTGACACAATTTGTTCAAGTATCGTATACAACAATTTAAAAAGACTTCAAGGAATGGATACTGAAGCGGTAAGACTTGGAGAAATTAACGATGAAACAAAATATGCTCTTGAGTACTTCAATGTACGTTTACCACGTTTAGTAGATGAAGTAGCAGAAGGACAACATGTTATTTTAGTTGACCACAATGAATTCCAACAATCAGCTAATGGAATTGAAAAAGCAGTTATTCGTGAAGTAATCGATCACCACCGTATCGCAAACTTTGAAACTGCTGGACCACTATACTACCGTGCTGAACCACTTGGATGTACAGGTACAATTTTGAAAAAAATCTATGAAGAACAAAGTGTTCACATCGATAAACAAATGGCAGGATTAATGCTATCAGCAATTATTTCTGACTCATTATTATTCAAATCACCAACATGTACTTTACGTGATAAAATAGCAGCAGAAGAATTAGCAGCTATCGCTGAAGTAAACATTGAAGAATATGGATTAGCAATGCTTAAAGCCGGAGCTTCAACAACTGACAAAACTGCTGAAACATTAATCTCATTAGATGCTAAAGAGTTTGTTTTAGGTGCTGATAAACTAGTAGTGGCTCAAATCAACACAGTAGATGCAAACGAAGTAGCAGTAAGAAAAGCAGAATTAGAAACAGCTATTAAAGCAGAATTAGATTCTAAAGGATTAGCAGCATACGTATTTGTAATCACAAATATCTTAACTTCAGATTCAGAAGTATTAGTATTAGGAGATAAACAAGATAAAGTTGCTGCAGCATTTGGAAAAACTCTTGAAAATGACTTTATGACACTAGAAGGTGTTGTATCACGTAAAAAACAAGTAGTTCCTCAAATTACAGAAGAGTTTTCAAAATAATTATTAAAAATATAAATTTAAGAAAGTGAGGACATTGCTTCTCACTTTCTACTTTATATAAATAACAAGAAGAAGGAAAAATATGTATACATTTAAAAAATTATATTGGCCTATTATAAAAAAGGTCATATTAAATACATTTATTGTAATTGCCTTTTCTGGTTTGACTAAAGGAAGCTTGCGAGTCGATCATCCAGTATATGGATTTTTAGGAGCGTTACTTATTACTATTTTATTTATATTAGTTCGACCTATATTATTGGTAACTATAATGATATCAATATTTAGTTTGGGATTATTTTCGTTATTAGTTAGGACGTCATTAGTATATTTAGTTTCTTTTATATTATCGCCACATTTTGAGATAATGTCATTTTGGACTGCTTTTGGCTTGGTGATAATTATTATGCTATTTAATTTTATATTAAATACAAATGATAGAAAGATAGTAATTAAAACATTTAAAAATAAATAAAAGGAAAAAAATTATGCCAAAAATTACAACAAGAGATCTTGTAGAAAAATTAAATCTAGAAATTGTTAGTGGAGAAAAGGGTTTAGATAGAGAAATAACTACAGATGAATTATCGCGTCCAGCTTTACAACTGGCAGGATATTTTTCTCATTACTCACCACAGAGAATTCAAATTTTAGGAACTAGTGAATTATCATTTTTCAAATTAATTCCTGATATTGAGAAAAAATCAAGAATGAGAATGCTTTGTACAAGAATAACTCCATGTATTATTATATCAAGAGATTTAGAAGTTCCTAAAGAATTACAGGAAGCTGCGGATCGATACGATACACCCGTTTTAAGGTCTCACCAAGATACTACAAAACTTATGGGGAATATTTCAAACTATCTTAGAAAAGAATTTGCACCTGCAACTTCAGTTCACGGTGTGTTCATAGAAGTTTATGGTATTGGAGTACTGATCACAGGAGAAAGCGGAATAGGTAAGAGTGAAATAGCTCTAGAGCTAATTAAACGTGGACACAGATTAGTAGCTGATGATAGAGTTGATATTAAAGAATTTGAAAAAGGTTATTTAATTGGAAGCTGTGAATCAACGTTAATAAAACATTTATTAGAAATTCGTGGATTAGGTATTATTAATGTAATGACACTATTTGGTACTGGTGCAGTACGAAGTGATAAGAGATTACAATTAAACGTACACTTAGAAACATGGAATGATCAAAAACAATATGATCGTATAGGATTAGGAGACGAACATAGAGAAATTCTTAATTCTAAAATTGAAAAGAAAACAATTCCTGTAAGACCAGGTCGAAACGTAGCAATCATTATAGAATCTGCAGCGATGAACTACAGATTAAATCAAATGGGAATTAATACTGCTAAAGATTTTACATCAAGACTAGCAGCAGAAATAAAACAAAATAATATGAATAATGGGGTGAACTAATATGACATTAGGTTTTTTAGATCCAGTTGCATTTCATCTATTTAGTAAACCTGTTTATTGGTATGGAATAATAATTGCTACAACAGTATTTTTTGCGTACTTGCTTGCAGATAGAGAAGCTACTAAACGTGGCTTAAAACAAGATACAATGTTAGATTTGTTGCTAATAGCATTACCAATAGCATTCATCTTTGCACGTGCATACTATGTAATATTTAGATGGGAGTATTATGCAGGTGATTTTAGTAGTATGATAGCTATTTGGGATGGTGGAATAGCCATCTATGGAGGTCTAATTGGAGGATTTATAGTTCTTTACTTCTTTGCTAGAAGAAGAGGGGTTAAGATTATAAAATTATTAGATATAATTGCTCCAAGTTTATTAGTAGGACAAATGTTAGGACGTTGGGGGAACTTCTTCAACCATGAAGCATATGGTGATATAGTCACTAAAGAATATTTAGAAAATAGATTTATACCGAATTTCATTATTGAAAATATGTATATTGATGGTGCATACCGTCAACCAACGTTCTTATATGAAAGTTTATGGTGTTTAATAGCACTTGTAATATTATTACTATTACGAAATAAACTAGCTCAAAGTGAAGTTTTTGCTGCATATTTAATTTTATATGGTGTAGAAAGGTTTATCGTAGAAGGAATGAGAACAGACTCACTTTATATCGGAAGTCTAAGAGTATCTCAAGTCCTTTCGCTAGTATTTGTGGTAGGAAGTTTGATATACTTAATAGTGCTTAATACAAAATATCGAAATAAAAAGATTTTGTATAGAGAATCATAAAAAAGAAGGTGGAAAATATGTCAGAAAAAATCTATGACTTAATTATCGTTGGAGCAGGTCCAGCAGGTATGACAGCTTCAATCTACGCATCACGTGCTAACATGTCAGTGTTGATGTTAGAAAGAAAATATCCAGGTGGACAAATGTTATCAACAGAAGAGATTGAAAACTACACAGGATATGAAATGGTAACTGGTCCTGAGCTATCAGAAAAAATGTTCGAACACTCTAAGAAATTCGGAACAGAATTTGCTTTTGGAAATATTACAAAAGTGGGTGTAAGAGATAATCTTAAATATGTAGTAGCAGGAGAAAAAGAATATGTTGCTAAATCACTAATTATTGCAACAGGTTCAGAACACAGAAATCTTGATGTTCCTGGTGAAGAACAGTTCTCAGGAAAAGGTGTAAGTTACTGTGCAGTATGTGATGGTGCATTCTTTAGAAATAAAGAAGTAGTAGTTATCGGTGGAGGAGATTCAGCGGTAGAAGAAGCTTTATATCTATCTAATTTAGCGGCAAAAGTTACGATTGTACACAGACGTGATGAACTGCGTGCACAAAAAATTCTTCAAGATAGAGCATTTGCTAAAGAAAATATCGAGTTCGTATGGGACAGTGTTGCTTACGAAATTAAAGGTGAAAGAAAAGTTTCATCTATCGAAATTAGAAATGTGAAAACAGGAGAAGAAAGTTCAATTCCAGCTGATGGTGTGTTTATCTATGTTGGTATGTTACCACAAACACAAGATTTCAGAGATATAGGAATTACTGATGAAGCTGGTTATATACCAACTAACGAAAGATTAGAATCATCAGTACCAGGAATTTTTGCTGCAGGTGATGTTCGAGTTAAAGAAATTCGCCAAGTAATTACAGCAGCTTCTGATGGTGCTATTGCAGCTCAAAGCGCATATAGCTATGTAGAAGGTTTAGAATAATAATAAAAAAGAGAGGTCAATTAAAACCTCTCTTTTTTATGAATTAGAACTGCAGACTTAATTTAAATCCACATTTCTAATTTTATGCTTTGAAGTCAAATATACTTTTACGTTTAGAAAAGTCAAATTTAATATAATTATTTTTATTAATAACTTTTTCTTTGAATTGATCTACTGGAATATTTTCAATCTTATCAACAGGATAGTGACGTTCATATTCTTTAGGGTTAACATTAGCATCAAAACTGAAATCATCAGTTTTTTCAAGAGCAGTTCCATCATTTATTAACTTATAGAATGTATAAGCATGAACTTTAGCGCCACCTGAACCATAAACATGGAAAGCTTTTTCTTTAGTAATAGATAGTGTAGTTCTTTCACCATTCACAAATTCAGGTGTAATACGGACTACCTTATTATTCTTATCAAGAGTATAGACATCCATTGGACTGTATTCATTTGGTTTGTCTTTACTAGCTTCTGTAAATAGTAAAAGTTCATCTTTACCATCACCATTAATATCGAAGAAACCATAGTTTAAAAAGTTTTTCCCAACTTGTTTTTCTCCAAAAACTTTATAGTTTGATATAGCTACTGGATTTATATCTTGTTTATCAGATTTTCCTTTGTCGATGGCGTCTTGGTAATCTTTTAAAACAGTAGCATATGCTTTTTCATAATTATCGGGTTTGTTGTTTTGGTTGTTGTCAGTAGTAGTATCGTTTTTTTCGCCAAAGTTTTTAACCGACTTCCAATTTTCATTGTCGAATTTTAGTAATTCAGGTAGAGGGTAAGTACTGTTAAATGAATTTTTAGAATCATATTCTTTTCCAGTTGTTATATCTTTATATTTACTACTATCAACATCTAAACCTGTGAATGTAATCACATTAGTCTTTTCAAGTTTATCTCCATCTTTAGAGAATTTTAAGAAATTATATTCTCCCGTATCTTTATCAAATTTTCTAATTCTAATTGTTTTATCTTTAAATACAGCAGATCCAGAGTTGTTATTAGAACCATCAACTCCAAGTTTATTTAGAATAGTACTATCGATTGTTTCAGAATTAAATAATCTAATGACCTTATTGTTCTTATCGAAGGTATAGATATCGATAGGATTATTAGGTTTATCATTTCTAGAAATTAAAAGTTCTTTTCTACCATTACCATCAATATCATAAAATAGATATCTTATATAATCATCATTTTTCTTCTCTTTCAGTGCAGCTTTTAAAGCTTCGACATTAATAGATTTATCGGCACTATCTTGATTATTAATTGCTGCTTTATATTTTTGAATGATTGAGCTATAAACTTCATTCTCATCGACAGTTTTAGTTTTTGCTTTTTTAGAATAATAATAGTAAACACCACCAGCTAATAACACAATTCCAAGTAAAGTGGAAACAATAGCTACTAATTTCCCTTTTGATTTTTTCTTGGGGTTATAAGGAGAATTTTTCAAATTCTTTGGATTCATTACTGGAGGAATAGGAGGTATAGACTCTCTATTTTGATTATTGTTGCTTTGATATGTGTTTTGGCTTTGTTGATAATTATTAAAATTATTATGCTGTGAGGAAGCGTAAGTTTGTTTATTTACTTCTACACCATTAGTATTTGAATTGGTTTGATTTATATTATTAGTTGCAACAGTTTTTTGCTCAGTAGTTATGTTATGAGTAGATTCTTGATTATAATCACTATCTGCACGATTCAAATTACTTTGTTGATAGTTTTGTTTATAATTATTTTGAGTGCTTATATAATCGCGTTCGTTATAACTATAGTTTTGAGGATACGCTTGTTGATAATTTTGGTTATAGTTATTTTGATAGTTAGTGTAATCTTGTTCAGAATAATTATAGTTTTGATTGTTTTGTTGATATTCATTATAATATTGATTATTATTTTGATAATTATAATTATTAGAATATTGGTTTTGTCCTAAATTATCTTTAGTATTGTCCTGATTAAAATTTTGATTATAGTTATTATAATTTTGTTCATTATACTGATTATAATAATTTTGATTATAGTTACCATAATTTTGCTGATTATTATAATAATTTTGATTATAGTTGTTATATTCTTGGTTGTAATTGTTGTATTGTTGATTATAGTTTCCTAAATTATCATCTTGTTCAAAATACTGATTTTGATTATAATATTGATTATTATTTTGATAATATTCATTATAATTCTGTTCACTATTTGCATTATTATTACCATAATTATAGTTTTGATTATTGTTATTATTTGGCGGGTTGTTGTTATTTTTTGTCATAAACATTTCTCCTTAGTGTCTTATAATTAATATTATAAAAAGTTTTTTAAAGAAAATCAAGAAGAGTTCATAAAAATATAGTATAAAAAAATAGATAATATATAATTATTAAATTAAGTAGAAACAGAGATATAAAAAAAGAAGTAACTCACTAAATTTGAGTTACTTCATAAAGTTCTAAAATTATTTGTTATTTTTTTTAGCTAAGTATGGCATGATTAATCCTAATGAAAGTAGAACGATTGGAGTTGTAATATTCATAATTGTTTGGAAAGTACTTTCTGGAGTGTACATACCAGAAATACAAGCAAAGGCAGTTAAGAAGAAACACCAAGCACCAAGTCCCATACCTACATATTTATTCTTAACAAATTTGTATTCAGATTGGAATTTCTCTGCTGATTTTTTCAAGAAGATATATGCGGCAAATACCCATAGGTAACGTAGTGGCATTGTTACCGCGTTAAGTTTAACTAACCATCTGAATAAATCATTAACTTCTTTAATTCCAAACATAGGGATAATTAGTAAGATAGAAACGATAACTCCAACAAGTTTTAATCCATTAACGTATACGTCGTTTTCGTTTTTAACTAATAATTTCTTAGGAATGTATTTTTCATCAGCACTACTTAATAACATACGTAGTGGAGCATCGATAGAAATAATAACAACAGAAATTTGACCAATTAAATCTACAATTGCATAGATAACTAAGAATAGGTTACCAACACCGTAGTAGTTACCTAAAGTTTGGAAAGCGTAGTAAGTTCCATTTGTTAATAAGTCCTTAGGAATATTATTTGTATCGAACATTAATGCAAGAGCAAATGTTCCTAAGATAGCAGTTGTACAAACCATAACTACTAAAGCAATCATTCCACGAGGAAAGTCTTTTGAAGGATTTTTCATCTTATTAACATAAGGAGAAATCTTCTCACAACCACCGACCGCAAAGACTAATATGGCAATTGATGTAATATATTTAATGTCAAATGTTGGCATGAATGTGTCTAATGACCAATCGATGTTAAATGTTTTTGCTCCAGTAATAGATGGTGCTGTAATAGCCATAACAACGAATAATAATGACATAATGAACATTGAAGATCCAGCTAACATAGCCATCTTTTTAATTAAGTTAACTCCACGAGCAGCTAAGAACAAAGCTACTAAGAAAATTACAAGTGAAGCAATCTGTAAGTATGTGATATTCATTTTACTAATACGATTATCACGGAATACTGTCCAACTGAATGCTGCAATAATACGAGATGGTTTTTGTGAAATATAAGGCATGTGCACAACCCACATTGTCCATCCAGTGTAATAAGCAAGGAGTTTACTATGTGTAGAACTTATCCAAGAACTTACTCCTCCTCCAGCATCTTTAAAAGTAGAACCTAGCTCACCAACGATTAATGAATATGGAATAAAGTAAATTACGAAAATTAAAACCCAAGAAACTATAGATTTCAATCCACCGAATTCAGAGTATCCATTAACAACATTCCCAAAAGCCCAAACTGTTGAGAATGCCATGAAGGCTAGGGTGTACCAAAATATTTTTTTTGCATCCTTCTCCATCGAGAACCTCCTAATTTTTAAATTATACTAATAACTGCAAAAATGCATTACTAAAATACTAGCATAGTCTACATAAATATTCAAGTAAAAATAAAATAAATAAAACTAAAATTTTTTCATCAAGAAAATATACTGCTATTTTAGAGATATTTAATAATTATTTATATATCTAGATAAATTAAATTTCAGTAAATAAATATATAATTTATGTAAATCCAAAATGTAAATTTACATTTAAAAAATATATTTATATAATGTCGATATTTTAAAGTATATCTAAAGTTTACAAAACTTAACATTGCTTGAATTGATAATTATTTTGGTTTATAATTAACAGTGATAGAGAAGTTATAAAAAATGAGGAGTGATAAAAATTTGAAAAAAAAACACCGAACTTTAACCAGGTTAATGTTGATAATGACGGGTTTGGTAGTCGTTTCCCTGTTGGTTACTTCTTTTTTTGTTAGGGAATATATTAAAAAGCGAGAAGATGAGATTATTCGTCAGAAAATATATGCAACTGCTAAAGTAGTAGCTGGTGATAAAAGTATTAAAGACGACATAAAATATCATAGACAAACATTGGGGATACAAAAATTTGCAAATAGGGTAAAAGATGAAACAGGAACAGACTTTGTTGTTATCATGGATGATACTTTTACAAGGTACAGTCATCCGAAAGATGAATTTATTGGTGGAAAATTTTCTAATCTTGAGGATGCAAGTTCAACATTCACCACAGGAGATCACTATAGTAGGCAAAGTGGTCACTTAGGAGAAGGACTTAGATTCTTTACAGCGATAAAAGATGAAGATGGTGAGAATATAGGTGTTGTATGTGTAGGTTACACAAAGGAAACGGTAAATAATCAGATATGGCATTCACAAGTAAAAATAATATTTGCTTTAATTATAGGAATTGCTATTGCTTTAACTTTAGCAATAGTGTATAATAGACAACTTAAGAGAATATTATTAAACTATGAACCGGAAGAAATTGCATACAATTATATTGAGAAAAACTTAATTTCTGACCATGTTTCAGAAGGTATTATTGGAATAGATATTAATAGGAAAATAATAGTAAAAAATAGCAGTGCTAACCAAATTTTGGATAAGGCGGGCTATTCTAAAGTGAAAAAAGGAGAGAAAATTCCTGATGAAATGTACGAAATTTTCTTTAAATCTATTATTGAAGATAATATAAAAAGTCGAGACGAATTAGTTATATTAAATCATATAGAAGTATTAGTTAATAGGAATGCTATATATCAAAATAATAAATTATATGGTGCAGTCGTTACACTTCGAGATCAAAGTGAAATGAAAAAATTAATTACAGAATTAAGTGGAACTGAAAAATATAATGATAGTCTTAGAGAACAAAGTCACCATTTTATGAATAAGCTGCATGTATTACATGGATTAATAGAGATGAAATCCTATGATGAAGTAGAAAAATTTATAACTTATCTAAAAGATGACTATCATGAGAAAATAGGTCATATTTCAGAAAATATTAAAGTACCCGCTATAGCTGGTTTCTTACTGGCGAAAGTCAGAGAAGCTAAACAGAAAAATATATCATTATTAATAGATGCTGATTCAACGATTTTAAATAAGGAACACCTAGATGAATTATTTAATGAACTGCTAATCATACTTGGGGTGCTAATCGATAATTCTATGGAGTCTATTGGAAATAAAGAAGGCGGCAAGATTGTTGTTTACTTATACTTAAATACAGAGGAAAATATATTACTATGTAAAGTGTATGATAATGGTTCCGGAATTAGTAAGGATATACTGGAGAATGTATTTGAAAGAGGATATTCAACTAAAGGAGAAAATAGAGGATATGGTTTAAATGCTGTTGAAACTATTGTGAAAAAATATAACGGTTTAATAGACGTGGAAAGTGAAGTAGGAAAAACAACATTTACAATAGAATTACCAATTGAGGAGGAGTAAAAATTGAGAGTACTAATAATAGAAGATGATCCAATGGTAGCGATGATACATAAAGAATATTTTAAAAGAAAAGAATTTTCGAATGAACTTAATCATGTATCAACACTTGAAGAAGCAAGAAATTATTTAGCAACTAACGATGTTGATTTAATAATTTTAGATAATTATTTAACAGATGGACAAGGGGTAGAATATTTACCAGAATTAAAAGGATATCCAATAATTATGATAACAGCAGCGAATGATATACAAACTGTAGAAGCTGCATTAACGAATGGAGTAGTGGATTATTTAGTTAAACCATTTACATATGAAAGATTTTCTCAAGCAGTAGATAAAGTACAGGACTATGTATCTTTATTATCAAAAGAAAAAATTAATCAAGATTTAATTGATAATTACTTGAATTCTGGAAGAGTGGAGGAAGAGGAAGACAGCTTACCTAAAGGTTTATCTCGAATAACACTGAGAAAAGTACTAGAAAATATTCAAGAACACGAAGCAGGATTCACTACGCAACAAGTAGCGGATGAATTAGATATTTCAAGAATAACAATTAGAAAATATTTAAATTACTTAGTTAATATAAGCGTACTAAGTGAAGATGCAGAATACTACACATCAGGAAGACCAGTGTCGGTATTCACAATTGAAAATCAAAAAAAATTGGAAAAATTGTTATAAGAATATAAAGAAGGAGCGACTCGAATGAGTCGCTCCTTTATGTTTTTTTAGATAAATAATATGTTAATCTTTGATTCTATATTTATTTTCTTGATAACTTTTTGTTTTTTTATATTGCTCAATCATACTATTTATTCTTTCTAAATCTTTTTCTGTAATTTTTTCTTTAATTTCTTTATATGTTGCTTTCTTAACTGTTTTAAAATCACGTTGACCAACGGGTTTATCATAGTCTAGTGTTTGTATTTCTATACCATCATTAGTTTTGATAACCTGAACTGTACTGCCACCTGTTCCCATACTTGATGAAAATTTCCCATTATCTTCTGACATTATAAATGGTGATTCATAGTTAATAATAATCTCATCAAAGTTAGTTGAATTCGCTAGAAGAGCTCGTCCTATTAAAGTAAGTTGTGAATTCGTGTATTCTACTTTTGATGTTTCTTTGTTATCTTCTGAAGAATTATTTTTATTTTCATTGTAAGTATATACTGATCTATAATCTGATTTTGAGAAGTCTAGTTTATCATTTGATCTTTTATTATTTTTTAAGAAGTCTTCTAGACTACTGAATTGATTATTTGATATTGTATCAAGATATTTTCCATCTTTTTTTTCTTTCTCAGATATTGTGATATCATGTATTTTATCATATTTATCTTTTTTATCATTTAGTTTGTAGACGACATATCTGTCATAGTTTTTTTCTTTCGTGTGAATCCATATAGTTCTATCTTTATAGAAAGTCGCACGAGGAATATCATTTCTAGATTCAGCTTGATATAGTACTATAATTTTGTTTGAATTATATGAATAAACAGCAAATGGACTGTTAGGTTTATCTTTTTCTGCAATGACTAATTCATTTTTACCATCTTCATCTACATCATAATAACTGTAAGTTATATAATTCTTCTCTTTACCATATTCTTCATAATTTTTAATCGCAAACTTATTAACTTCAGAATTTTCTCCTAATTCATTATTATCCATAGATTTTTTGTATTTCTCTAGTATAGGAGCGTAAATCTCCTCATCATTTTTACTAGTAGAAAAAATACTAGAGATAGATTTATTAGTAGTTTTTGAATAGTAGAATAAAATACCACTACCAATTAATACAAGTCCAAGTATAGTTGATATGATTGGAATGAATTTTGAACGCTTTTTCTTGTTGGGATTAAAGTTATTATTAAAATTTTGAGGAGTGTTCATAAAATTAGGATTTTTTTGATCACTGTAGTTTTGGTATTGTTGGTTAAGTTCTTGTTGATTATTATTGTAGTTTTGATATTGTTGATTAAATCCCTGTTGTCCGTTACCATAGTTATGGTATTGTTCATTGAATCCTTGTTGATTATTATTGAAGTTTTGGTATTGTTGGTTAAGTCCTTGTTGATTATTATTGTAGTTTTGATATTGTTGATTAAATCCCTGTTGTCCGTTATCATAGTTATGGTATTGTTGATTAAATCCCTGTTGTCCGTTACCATAGTTATGGTATTGTTGATTAAATCCTTGTTGGTTATTGTAGTTTGAATATTGTTGGTTATAACCTTGCTGCTTGTTATTTATATTATTATGATTAGACTTTTGTTGATTATTATTTCGTTGATTATTGTAGTTATCGTTATTCTTACTCATTTTGTTTCCCCCGGATAAGTATATTCAATTATATTATAAAATAAGATTAGGTATTTTCAAAGTATTATTTGAAACTTATAAAAAATGAAGAAGTGTCTCAAAAATCATGATTTCAGAGAAATCAATTTTGTTGAGACGCTTCTTTATAATATTTTTATTTACTAATGTAACATCTTTATGTTTGTATCCATTATTCATCAATCTTATTTTTTTCAAAACTCTTAGTTTTCTTATATTCTTCAATAATTTTATTTATTCTATCCATGTCTTCTTTTTTGAATGTTTCTTGAATCTCTTTGTAAGTTACAGTTTTAGCAACATCATGCATACGATTTGGAGAAGTGTAGTCGACTACAATAATTTCAATATCATTCTCTCGAATATTAACATTAATTACACTTGCTCTTGTACCAAAGTCAGAAACCACACCATTTTTAGAAGAACGAATAGAGAAATAACTATCATAATTTAATTGTCCAATTTGAGGGTCAGTGGAACCAGACATAATTGCACGTGAAATTAATGCAAGTTGCATTTTAGTATATTTAGGATTATCCTCAACTTTTTTTTCTTTATCTTTCTCGTTATTATTGTTATTACTAGAATCAGTAATAGAGTTATATACAGATTGATGATCTAACTTAGAAAAATCAATTTTTTCACCAGAAAGTGGATATTTTTTAAAGAAAGCATCTTTAGAATCAAACTCTTCTTTAGTAATTATATCTTTATATTTACCATTTAAATCTTTTATCTTACCAAAGTCTATATTATGAACCATTTCATATCTTATCCCATTATCTTTGAACTGATATATCGTATATCTATCGTTAGCACCTTCTTTATCATGAACTACTATTAATTTATTTTTATAGAAAGTTGTAGGGTGAATAGATTTAGTTTCAGCTTTGTAAATAACATTAATTTTACTCTTATCATCATATGAATAAATAGCTGAAGGACTAGTGTAGTTATCTTTTTCGAAAACAAGAAGTTCATTTTTTCCATCATTATCAATATCGTCGTAACTATATTCTAAATAATCTTTATCTTTAGAACTCGCATTATATCGTTCAATTACACGATTATTAACTTCGTAATCAAACTGTTGTTCACCACTATCCATGGCTTCTTTATATTTCTTTAGAATAGGTGAGTAAATTTCTTTCTCTTTTGCTTTTTTACCAAATGAGAAAATACTAGATAATGGTTGATTTGTAGTTTTCGAATAATAATACAAACCACCACCACTAAGTAGAACAACACCAAGAATACCAGAAATTATAGGGATAATTTTTGATCGTTTCTTTTTTTCTTGATCAAAACCGTGTGGATAATTTTGACTATTAGGGCTTTGATAGTATCCTTGATTATTATAATTAGTATTTTGTCTATTTCCATTATTATATGGATTGTGGTATTGGTTATTGTATGGTTGTTGAGGTCTATTATTATTAAAATTTTGATATTGACCGTTATATGCCTGTTGGCCATTGGATGCGCTGTTATAATTTTGATTTTGTTGGTTATTTATGTTGTAAGAATATTGTTGATTGATATTTTGGTATTGTTGGTTGTATCCTTCTTGATAACCTTGTTCATTATAATTTTGGTACTGGTTATTATAGTTATTTTGTCCATTGTAACCATTTTGATTATAGTTACTATAATTTTGATTAGTATTCTGATTTGAATTATTATTATTATTTGGCTTAGAATTATTATTACTCATAACATCTCTCCTTTTAAGTGCTTTCATTACTATTATAAAATAAATTTAACATATTTCATAGCAATATTAAAAAAACTCCTAATTTCATATATATTCTATACAAAATTAAGAGTAGGTTTGTATTATTTAGTTACTACGAATGAATACCATCCGTTATCAGAAGTTTCCTCTACAAGTTTGAAACCACGTTCTAACATTTTTTCAAGAAGTTCATCTTTTTTCTCTTCGATTATACCAGAAGTGATGTAGTAACCACCATCTTCTAATAAGTTATACGCATCATCAATCATAAGTTCGATGATGTGGGCAAGAATGTTCGCTACGATAATATTATATTTTTTAGTTTCTTTTGTAAGAAGACTAGCTTGTTCAACTTCAATTCTTTTCTCAAGATTATTTAAAGCAAAGTTCTCAAAAGAAACATCAACAGCAAGTTTATCCAAGTCAACAGCTTTAATATTACCATCAGTTAAATAACTAGCAGCGATACTTAAAATACCACTTCCACAACCAACATCGATAACATTATCAGTTCTTTGAACATATTTTTCAAGGTTTTTAATACATAATGAAGTAGTCTCGTGACCACCGGTACCAAAAGCCATACCTGGATCAATGTTTATAATATATTTATCTTCAGTATTTTCATATTCACGCCATGTGGGTACAATAACGAATTTTTCACCGATATTAAGAATATCGAAATAATCTTTCCAAGAATTTTCCCAGTCACTATCTTGAATAATAGTAGTTTCAATTTTGAAGAAATCTCCAATGTTGATATTTTCACCTAAAGCAAGAAGCTCAGCTTCAAAACGTTTGAAAGTTTCTTCATCAAAATTTAGCTCATTGATGTATCCTTTAACGATAACTCCGACTTCAGGATAATCAGCAGGACTAAGTTCAACGATAGTACCGAAATCATCATGTAAGTTCTCCTCAAGAGTAGTAGGATCTTCGATAGCAACCCCAGTTGAACCATAATCAAGAAGAATAGATTCAACTATTTCACTAGCTTCATTAGTAGTATGAATTGTAATTTCAACCCAATTTTCCATTTTATACCTCTCAAATATTTTATTTTACATATTAACTAGAGTATTCTAGTAATCTACATACCTACACATATTATACTATTTTCAATATTTAAGCAACTAAAAAGGTGAGGTAGTCGTTAATATTTCGTGTTGAATATATGAGGAAATATTTGACCAGTAAAATATTCTAAAAATTGTAGCGAGATATGAAATTAGAAAATATATACGGTAAGGACGTAGTGGTTTATCTCTATAGTTGAGGCGTAAAGTTATTTTTATAAATATTTTTAAAAAAAGAAGTTGACATATTTAAAATTCAATGTTAAACTTATACTTGTATCAGATACGAGAACAAGTTGAAAATTATATTAGAATTATTTTAGAAAAAGACAGTCAAAGGAGCAAAACATGGATACAAAATTTTCAGTAGCATTACACATATTAATATATATTTCAGAAACAGATAAAGTAGTTTCTTCGGAGTTACTAGCCAAAAGTGTCAACACAAACAGTAGTCACATTAGAAAGATTTTGGCAGTATTAAAAAAAGGTGGACTAATAGAAAGTCAACAAGGAAAAACTGGAATAACATTGGAGAAAGAGCCTAAAGACATTACATTATCAGAAATTTATCAAATCATTTATCCAGATAAATACTTAGTAAATATCCATGAAGGTGCTAATAAAGAATGCCCAGTTGGTTTAAATATCGAAAATTTATTACAGCCAGTATTTAATGAAGCACAAGAAGCTTTTTATAAAAAACTCGAAAGTAAAACATTAGAAAAATTAATTAAAGAATTATACATAATAGGAGAAAAATAAACAATGAAAGCAGCAGTACACACAAAATATAATAAAAATAATATAGAACTTGAAATTAGAGAAGTAGCAGTACCTACAATAAATGAAAATGAAGTGTTGGTAAAAGTTACAGCAGCAGGAGTAAATCCACTAGATAATATGATTTCACGTGGTGAAGTAAAGATTATCGTACCTTATACACTTCCGCAAGTTGCAGGTAATGAAGTAGTAGGTATTATTGAACAAAAAGGAAGTAACGTAGCTAATTTTGAAATTGGAGATAGAGTATTCTCTAGATTACCATTAGATAAAATCGGAGCTTTTGCAGAGTATGTAGCTATAAACCAAGATGCAATTGCTAAAGTACCAGATTATCTAACTGATGAAGAAGCTGCAGCCGTTCCATTAACAGCATTAACAATTATGCAAGCTTTAGAACTTATGGGAGCAGAATCAGGAAAAACAATCTTCATCTCAGGTGGAACAGGTGGAGTAGGTGGTATGGCTATTCCAATCGCTAAAGCAAAAGGTCTGACAGTAATCACTAATGGAAGTGTAGAAAACAAAGAACGTGTTGAAAAATTAGGCGTTAATCAGTTCATCGACTATAAAACAACAGATTACACTAAAGTACTAAAAGATGTTGATTATGTACTTGATACTTTAGGTGGAGCAGAAACAGAAAAGCAAATGACTATTATGAAATCTGGAGGTAAATTAGTGTCACTAAGAGCGATGCCAAATGGAAGTTTCGCTAAACGTATGAACTTAGCTTGGTGGAAACAATTTATCCTAGGATTAGCTGGAAGAAAATTCGATAAAATGGCAAATAAATATGGAGTATCATATGACTTCATTTTTGTAGAATCTAATGGTAAACAACTTCAAGAAGTAGCTGACATTTTCACAAAATTAGAAATTAAACCATCAGTAGACACAGTATTTGACTTTAAAGATGTAAATAAAGCATTAGATAAAGTAGCAAATGGCCGTTCAAGAGGTAAAACAGTTTTAAGTTTAAAATAATAAAAAATATAGAAATAATAAGAGAAGTATGCGACTAGAAAATTATGATTTCTAAGTAATCAATTTTTCAAGTCGCTCTTATTATCTCAAAATATCAACAAACACAATAAAGTTAGGAGACAGCCATGTCATATATAAATAAAAGAAATGAATACATTAATGTTAATGGATTAAAAATAGCATATAGAGAAATTAATAAAGGTAAATCAGAAAGACCATTAGTCATGTTAGTACACTTAGCGGCGACAATGGATAATTGGGATCCGAAATTTATTGACCTAGTAGCAGAAAAACATCATATTATTTTATTAGATCTACCAGGTGTTGGGGGAAGTGCAGGAAAAGTAGCTACAACAATTCCAGGGATGGCACAACAAGCAATAGATATTATTAAAGAATTAGGTTACAGTAAAATTAACTTACTAGGATTATCAATGGGTGGAATGATCGCTCAAGAAGTAACAAGATTAGCTGGTGATTTAGTTGATAAATTAATATTAGTAGGGACAGGACCAAGAGATGGTGAAGGAATCGAAACTGTAACTATTACAACTTTCAAATTCATGCTAAAAGCTGGATTAAATAGGGTGGATCCTAAGAGATTTATCTTCTATAATCACGATGAAAAAGGAAAAATTGAAGCGAATAAAGTACTAGATAGATTAGCAAGTCGTAGTAAAGAAAATGCAGATGAAGAGATGAAAGTACCAGGCTTTTTAAGACAATTAAAAGCAATTAAACGTTGGAGTACTGTAGGATATGATGATTTAAAATTTATTACGCAACCTACACTAATCGTAAATGGTGATAAAGATTTAATGGTACCTACAGTTAACTCGTATAACATGCATCAAAAAATAGAAAATAGTAAATTAATAATTTATCCAAATGCAGCACACGGATCATTATTCCAATAGGCAGATGAATTTTCAAAAGAGTTAATAGAATTTTTAGGAGAATAAGATGACAAACTAATTAAAAGTAGCCTGTTAAAAAGTAATTATACTTAAGACACACGGTTTATCAGCTTTAAAACCTAGAATAACAAAGTAGCACTTTAAAGAGGGAGTGATTCGAAAGTCAATTTAGTCGAGTTGCCCCTAACTAATAAAAATAACAAACACATATTCAGCATAGAGTGATTAGAAATTCAATTATGAAAAGTAATAATTCTTCACTCACTCTAACATTTCTAATAAAATCCTTGACAATAAAGGTCGATTAGTATAATATAGACTAAGTAAACCGTAATATAAAATATTAGTAAAGAGACTTTTATTTCATGTTTTTTTAGAAGAGAGTTTAATCCATAGGCTGAAAGATTAAATAATAATGAATGGAATAAGCAACACTCTTTATAAAACCGAATATAAATTGAAAGGTATCAGGAAACTGATATGAATTCGGGTGGCACCACGAAACTAGTAATCGTCCCATGTAGTTATATAACTATGTGGGGCGTTTTTTTATTTCCAATATATATAAGGTTTGCTAATATTAGAAGTTAAAATTGATAAAAATATGGAGGCACTTATGACAACAATTACGAAAGAACAAGTAGCTCACATCGCTCATCTTTCTAGATTAGAAATCCAAGAAAGTGAAGTAGATGGGTACATCGAAAAATTAGAAAAAGTTGTAGATTTATTCAACACAATCAACAGCGCACCAACAGAAAATGTAAAACCAACTTATCACGTTCTAGACTTAGTTAATGTATTTAGAGAAGACGTAGCTCATGACGGAATGGATAGAGAAGAAGTTCTTAAAAACTCTAAAGAAACTGAAGCAGGACAATTCAAAGTACCTACTATTATTGAATAAAATAAGGAGATAATTTAATGAGTTTATTACATGAATCAATTGAAAGTTTAGAACTTAAACTTAAAAATAAAGAAATTAAACCAAGTGATTTAGTAAAAGAATCACTAGACAGAATTAAAGCTACTGATGAAAAAGTAGGTTCATTCATTACAGTAACTGAAGAAGTAGCATTAAAACAAGCTGAAGAGTTAGACCGTGCTCAAGAAGAAGGACGCGCTGAAGGTAAACTATTCGGTATCCCAATGGGAATCAAAGATAACATCATTACAAAAGATATTCAAACAACTTGTGCATCAAAAATCTTAGAAGGATTCAATCCAATTTACGATGCAACTGTAATGAACAAACTTAATAAAGAAAACCCAATTCTTTTAGGAAAATTAAACATGGACGAGTTCGCAATGGGTGGATCTACTGAAACATCTTACTACAAACTTACTCGTAACCCTCATGACTTAGATGCAGTACCAGGAGGATCAAGTGGTGGTTCAGCTACAGCAGTAGCAGCAGGACAAGTTAGCTTCACTCTAGGAAGTGATACGGGTGGTTCTGTACGTCAACCAGCTTCATACTGTGGTATCGTTGGATTAAAACCAACATACGGACGTGTATCTCGTTTTGGATTAGTAGCATTTGCTTCATCATTAGACCAAATCGGACCAATGACTCGTACAGTAAAAGATAACGCTCGTGTATTAGAAATCATCTCTGGATTAGATGCTAACGACATGACTAGTGCACCTGTAGAAGTACCAGAATTCAGCAAAATCATCACTGGAGACATCAAAGGTAAGAAAATCGCTCTTCCTAAAGAATACTTCGGTGCTGGAATTGACGAAGAAGTTAAACAAGCCGTACTTGAAGGTGTTAAATACTTAGAAAGCCAAGGAGCTATCGTAGAAGAAGTAAGTCTACCAAACACAGACTACGCTATCTCAACATACTACATTATTGCTTCTGCTGAAGCAAGTTCAAACCTTTCTCGTTTCGATGGTATTCGTTACGGATTTAGAAGTCCAAACGCAACAAACCTTGAAGAAATTTACAAAAAAACACGTGAAGAAGGATTTGGAGCTGAGGTTAAACGTCGTATTATGTTAGGAACTTACGTATTATCTTCAGGATATTACGATGCTTACTACAAAAAAGCACAACAAGTTCGTACACTAATTAAACAAGATTTTGATAAAGTATTCGAAGAATATGATGTAATCATTGGACCAACTGCTCCAACAGTAGCGTTCAACATTGGAGAAGAAGTAGGAGATCCAATTAAAATCTACGCTAACGATATCTTAACAATCCCAGTAAACATGGCTGGATTACCAGGTATCAGTATTCCATGTGGATTCAAAGGTAACCGTCCAATCGGTATGCAAATTATTGCTAAACCATTTGCAGAATCTACACTATACGATGTAGCGTACAACTTTGAACAATACTACAACTTACACGATAAAAAAATAGAATTATAATAGGAGAAACAAGATGCATTTTGAAACAGTAATTGGACTAGAAGTCCATGTAGAATTAAAAACAGATTCAAAAATATTCTCACCATCTCCAGCTCACTTTGGTGCAGAACCAAACACTAACACAAACGTTATCGACTTAGGATACCCAGGGGTACTTCCAGTAGTAAACAAAAGAGCGGTAGAATGGGGAATGAAAGCAGCAATGGCGCTTAACATGACAGTAGCTCGCGAGTCAAAATTCGATAGAAAAAACTACTTCTATCCAGATAACCCGAAAGCATACCAAATCTCACAATTTGACCAACCAATCGGAGAAAACGGATGGATCGATATCGAAGTAAACGGAGAAACTAAACGTATCGGTATTACACGTGCTCACCTTGAAGAAGATGCTGGTAAATTAACTCACAAAAATGGTTACTCACTAGTTGACCTTAACCGTCAAGGTACACCACTTATCGAGATCGTATCTGAGCCAGATATCAGAACTCCAGAAGAAGCATATGCTTACTTAGAAAAATTACGTTCAATCATTCAATACATCGAAGTATCTGACGTTAAGATGGAAGAAGGATCTATGCGTTGTGACGCGAACATCTCTATTCGTCCTTACGGTCAAGATGAATTCGGTACAAAAACTGAGCTTAAAAACTTAAACTCATTTACTTTTGTTAAAAAAGGTTTAGAGTACGAAGAAAAACGTCAAGAGCAAGTTATCCTTTCAGGAGGAAAAATTGATCAAGAAACACGTCGTTTCGATGAAACAACAGGTACTACAAAACTTATGCGTGTTAAAGAAGGTTCAGACGATTACCGTTACTTCCCAGAGCCAGATATCGTGCCTATGATCATCTCAGACGAATGGATGGAAGAAGTAAGAAAAACTATTCCAGAACTTCCAGACGCTCGTCAAAGAAGATACCAAGAAGAACTTGGATTACCAGCATACGATGCACACGTTCTTACATTAACTAAAGAAATGTCAGACATGTTCGAACAAACTGTAGCTTTAGGAGCGGATCCAAAATTAGCTTCTAACTACTTAATGGTTGATGTAAATGCATATTTAAACAAAGTACAAAAAGAACTTAAAGAAACAGCATTAACTGCAGAAGGTTTAGCAGGAATGATTAAATTAATCACTGACGGAACAATCTCAAGTAAAATAGCTAAAAAAGTATTCGCAGAACTTATCGAACACGGTGGAGACGCTGCGAAGATCGTTAAAGAAAAAGGTCTTGTACAAGTATCAGATAGTGGACAATTATTAGCTTGGGTTAACGAAGCATTAGATAACAATCCAAAATCTATCGAAGACTACAAAAACGGTCGTGACCGTGCGATTGGTTTCTTAGTAGGTCAAATCATGAAAGCCTCAAAAGGACAAGCCAACCCACAAATGATCAACAAAATGTTATTAGAAGAAATCGCAAAACGATAATAACGAAAATAATAAACGAACTCGAAGCAAGGAGAAATCTTTGTTTCGAGTTTTTTTATTAAAATGTAAAAACTGGGCATTAACAGAAATAACTGGACTTTTGTGCTTAAAAAAAGTGGACATTGGAGAATGAAACTGGACTTTCGTAGATGAAAAAAGTGGATAATGAGGAATGAAACTGGACTTTCATACGTGAGTAGTAAATATTAATACTAAATAAAGACGTACCCAAAAATAGATTATTTAATCAAATTTTGAGTACATCTTTTTAATATTAATTATTTACTCTTCACAAACTCAACAATTTTTTTAATAGCTACATCTGCTTCTGGGATTGGGAAGGCAGGGAAGACGTGGTTTAGGTTTTCTCCGATTTCGAAATCAGTTTTTATATTTGCTTCGCGAAGTTTTTCAGCTAATAAAACTATATCAGGGTATAAGAGCTCACGAGTTCCTGAGAATAATAATACTTCAGGTAAACCTTTCATCTCCCCGTATAATGGAGAAACCTTCCAATCAGATAAGTCTGTATCACCAGCCCAAGCTTTAGCATCAGCTAGTAAAGTATCTACGTGAAGTAGAGGATCTTTTTTGATATATTGTTTAATATCAGAATTAGACATAGTTAAATCAACCCATGGACTTAGAAGAATAAGACCTTTAGGTAGTTTAATATTATTTTGAACAAAATCTTGAACTAATCCAAGTGCTAAACCACCACCAGCACTATCTCCTAAAATATATACATCCTTGTCTGGATTTTTAGAAATATAGTCTGTATATAATTTTGTTAAAAATTCATAGCTATCTTTATAAGTATACAAAGGAGCTAGACCATAATCAGGAATGATAACCTCAACATCAGATTCTTGAGCAATTCTATCAGCCATCTCCCACTGAATATCGACGAATTGATGAACGTAAGAACCACCATGAATATAGAATATAGTTGAGTTAGAACTGTTTACACTATTTAAATGCCACACCTGTCTATCAGAAACGATTCTAGTATAGAATTTAGACTCAGTATTGAATTCATATACATTTACAGTTTCTTCAATTTTATCTGCTTTTTGTTTTTCTAGTCTTTTAGTTTCATCAATATCTCTTAGTTTCTTATACTTATTACCAAGGTATAACTCGATTAAACCAGCTTTTGTACTGCGGTTATAACGTAATTTTTGATACCCAGCAAAACTACCGATAAGGACAGGTAAAGTAGCCACAAGTGAAGCTACTGAAACAACTTTTTTATTAAATTTTGTCATAATAATCTCCTCTTATTTACATAAATGTAAGTGTTTTATTTAGTTACAATTATAGTTTATCAGAAAATAAAGTGATTGTAAAAATAAAAATCTGAAGAAAAGGAAAAAGAAAAAAGAAAAGTTGGAAGTGAATTTCCAATTAAGGATAAAAATGTCAAAAATTGGAAGTCTACTTCCAATTAGAGGTAAAAAAGATAAAAGTTGGAAGTCTACTTTCAATAAAATATTAAGATTTATAAAAAAAGAAGCGATTTAAAATCAAGACTCAATTGATTTTAAAAACACTCCTAAAAGTTTTATTGTTAGTTAATACTATCTAATTAAATAGTAGTTTGTGATATATGCATTCACGATATCACGTAGTTGTTCATCTGTTAGTCGTCTTAATGCTGGGAAGGCGATTGTAGATAATTCTACTAGGTTATCAATATTTTTTTCTGTGAACTCTTCTTGATCAATCTCTTCAGTATTATTAGAAAATAGAATGAATAGTTTACTAGCTTCATCATCTGTAAGACCTCTATTTTCACATGCTAGATAAAATGAAGGTTCTTCGTTGAATCTATCTTTTATGTATTCATTAATCTCATATACAGCAGATTTAATAGTAAAGTGACTAGAGATAAAATCAGGACTTTCAACGTATTTTGTTTGTTTTACTTCAAAAGGTATTCCACCTTCATTAACTGCTCTTGTAAGAAACATGCTAATGGCAGTTTCCAAATTTAATCCAAGACTGTAAAACAAATCCTCAGCTTCATTTTTTAATTCATTATCAATAGTTAAAACAATTTTCGATTCACTCATTTCAAACTCTCCTTAGTTAATACATTAATTTTAACGTAGAATTACAGATTTTTCAAGAGGCGTTTAAATGAAAAATATATGGTGTAGAAAGGAATTAACAGAGGAGTGTATAAAGAACAAATATTAGTAATAAGTGATAAAATAATTCACAAAAAATATGTTATAATATTATGTAAGAATAAATGAAATAACAGTATTGAAAGGATCTTTATGAATTTAGAATTATTACAAAAAGCGATAGAAGAAGAGAAAAATGTATTTTCAGAAGTTAATAACGCAGCATATAGTTTAGAACCTGTGTCAGAAGAAAGATTAGTAGAAATCGCAAAAGATGTAAATGAACAGTTAGGATATGAACTGTATGATAAACTAGATAGAGAAAGTTTAGTAGCGGACTTCTCAACTACATCAAGAGAAATGTATAAATATACTCTAGATAAATCAAAATTTTTAAATGATAGACTAGAAAAAGCGTTAATCGAACATTGCGACGATATATTAGTAGATGTAGTAAAAGCACACGAAAACTTCGATTCGATGGAAACATACGAACTATATACACTAGCATTCGAAGTAAATGAAAAACTAGGATATAGATTATTCAGAGATATCTATTCATACAGCTTAAGACGTGACTTCGAGAGAGTGGCAAAAGCAGTAGAGACTTACAAAAAAGAAGGTAAAATAACGAAGTTTATTAAGTAGGTAGATTGATAAAAAAAGTTTTTTTAATTAATATTATTAATAGATTTTGATGTTCAATATAAGTAAAGTTTTAGAGAAAAATAATTAAAAAATAGGAGAATGATAATGAAAATTGGAAAAGATAAGAAGATTTATTTTAATGAGGTGTCAAATGATAGAAAATAATGTTCCAAAAGTATTTATATCATATTCATGGGAAAGTAAAGAGCACTCAGATTGGGTTAATTCTCTAGCAGATAAATTATTGGCAGATGGTATTGAAGCTATAATAGATAGCTATGATGTAAGTCCAGGGGATAGACTTACAAAATTTATGGAAAGCTCGATAAAAGATAGTGATTATGTAATAATAATATGCACTGAAGAGTATAAAAGGAAAGCTAATAATAGAGAAAAAGGTGTCGGATATGAAAGTCATATAATATCAGCGGAACTCTACAATAACCACAATGATAGGAAGTTTATTCCAATTATTAGACAAGGAGATTTTAATACAGCTTTACCTACTTATCTAGACGGAAAACTTGCAATAGATTTAAGAGGTAATCCATTTAATGAAACTGCATATAAGGATCTTATTGCATCAATATTTAAAGTTAAAAAGAAACCTAAAGTAGGTGTAAGATCATATTATTTAGATAAATATGAACCTATATCAATTGAGGGAGAGGATATAAAAATTATAGGTGTAATATCAAATGAAGTAACCTTCCCAAGAAATGATGGAACAAGAGGTTCTGCTTTATATAGTATCCCTTTTAGATTATCTAGGAAACCAACTAGGAAATGGTCTGAATTATTTTTAAGAAACTGGGATTATCCACCAAGCTTTACATCAATGCATAGATCAGGAATAGCTAGAGTTGCTTCTGATAAAATTATTTTAGATGGAACAACAATCGAAGAGGTAAAACAATATCATAGAGATACCTTGATTTTGTGTGTAGAAAAAACAAATGAAGAAGAAAAACAAATTAGAAAAAGAGAAGAACAATTAAAAAGAAAGAAGCAAGAAGAAAGAGAAAATCACTATAGAAATATAGATGATATTTCAAAAGACATAAAATTTTAATAGTGAAACTTTGAGGTTCTACAAAATTTAGGATCTTTGTTAAATTGAGGGCACGGAGGAAAATGGCTCTTTGTCAAATTTGGTTGATATTAAAAATTAGGAGGAAGCTATGCTACATTAAGTAGTATAGTTTTTTTCTATTTTTTTGTTTTAATCTTATTTCTTTCTTTTTATAGAGAATAGATTGCAGATTGTTGACAAAATGACCAAAATATCAATGAACATATTGATGTTTTGGTCATTTTTCAAAAAAATAAGCCTTATGGCTAAAGTATCAGTAGTATTAAGGGAGGATTATACCTCTCTTAGTGCTATTGTTTTCATATTTTGAACGTAACAAGCCAACTAAGCGTTCGACTGTACTTTGGCTTTACCTCTATATTGTGCATATCTGTATCCATGATTTTGTTTTGAATCTGCAAAGCTACGTTCTATTGTCTCTTTTCTTCTCTTATGTAATATTTTTCCTTCTTTTGATATACGTCTTAACCTAGCTTCATCATAGTAATCCGCATTTATATGGCGTCTTATTATTTTCTTCTCGTTTTTATCATCACTTTTATATTTTCTTCTTTATTAAACATAGTACCCCCCTCTATATACTTATATTATAACATTTTTAGCACTATTTCTCATTAAAATAGGCTGTTGACAAATGCAGTTACTGCATTTGTCAACAGCCTAAAATAAGCAGGGACAGGAGTTCTTGCTTATTTCTTTGTTAAATCTTTATTGAAAATACTAAAGTTGTGTGATAGTTTATTTTTTGATAAATAGTTATCTAACTGTAAAGAAAATGATTTAATTTCACTAAGAGTAAAGATAAGTAAACTATTCCATTCAATATCTAGACTAATATTAGTCATTCCACCAAATGAGTCCAATGGGTCAACTTTATCTTTTACAATTTTCCATATACCGTAATGCATGAATGCACTTCTTAGTTCATCATCTTTATATTTATTATTAATAGTGAAATCAGTATTATAATAATTATTGATTTTATCTATACTTTCACAAATATAAAAATATAGATTGTATGAAAAACGTAATTTTGTAGTTAATAATGTACTTGTAAAGTTATTCAAACCATATAGAACGAAATTACACTTGCACAATAAATCAAAAATAAGAAATTTATCTGAATACACATTGTGAAAAGGAGAGGATCGAGGACTAAAATTATAATCTACTATTTTGATGCTTGTGATATTGTTTGTTAACCTATCTTCATAAGGATGTAAAAAAACACCAAAAAATTCTCCTATATGTTCAGCTATTCTATATAAATCTTTACTAGTTTCATTTAAATTATCCCAGGAAAATTTAGGAATTAATACAGAAAAATAAACAGTATTATATACTGGTGATTTTTTAGTTAAGCTATCTTTATAAGTTCCAACTCCATATGTTTTATAAATTCCTAACTTTTTGGAAAAGTTACTTCTATTTTTTTCGAAATAATTTTTAGTTTTATTAAATTGATATTCATAATTATTGTTAATAGTTATGATATCATTTTTTAACAATTTATTGTATTCACGATAATATTCAGAGTATAGTTCTATTTCATTAGGAATATTTATTGGTATACTTTTTTTAAATTCTTTAATCTTTTTACACCATTTATATGCTTCTTTGTATACTAGAGCCATATATGGGAGTAATGCGATAGTAAAATTATATTCTTTTCTTGCCTCCATATCTTTAATAACATTATATATAAATTTCATATCATCTTGTATTAGTTTTAATACAATCTTTTGGGTAGGAGTTAGCTTTAATTTGTTCATTCACTTACTCCACAATCTCATTAATCAACTTAATAATCTCATCTTGTTTCATTTGTTTTTTGAAAGTTACATTTAAGCCGTCTTGTTTAAGTGCTTCAAAGAACTTTTTGGCACTTTCGATACGAAGTTGTTCTTCAGTACGTAATCCACTATCTTTTTGAACATCTTTGGTTTCAATGATTAGATTTAATTCTGGTTTACCGTTTTCTCTTTGAATAATGTACATAAAGTCTGGACTAGTAGTTCCGCCGAAGTAAAGTGGTACTTGAATACTTTTACGTGGGATTTTTCCGAAAACTACTATTTCATCTATTTTACTACGTTCTATAGTGGCTTTTTCTAGTTCAGAGTCATAAACAAACGAGTCAAAAAGGAATTTTTCAGGAACGATTTTCTGATCATCTTTGATTACACCAATTTTCCCTTGAATTATTTTTTCTTTAGGAAGACCATCTAGTGTAGTAAGAGCTGTTTCGTTAATTTTTACATTCATTTTAGTGTAGCTAAATCTATTTCTGAATGTTTGTTCTAGCCATAGTTGATATTTATTAATAAAGTTAGCTAATGATTTTTTGTTAAAATAATCTTGTTCAAATTTATTTGTTTTAGAAAATTCTACAAAACATTTATGAAGAGTAGTAATAGAAAAACCAGTTTGTTTATTAATAGTTTTTAGAAACTTATTATAAGGAATAGTTTCATTAAGTTCATGATAGTCACCTGTAGTGCCATCTTTCACAGACATATTTTCATTAGTGTTTACTAGTTTTTTCTCTATTATAGCTATATTATTAGCAGAATAAATACCTTCATAAAGTATATTCATAATAGCTGAGTGGATTTCTTCATCGCTAATATCGTCTAATTTTAGATAATATTTTTTATTGATACTTTCCCATAGTGGTTTAAGCTGTTCATAATTATTTTTACGTATTCCTACATAACCTTTTTTATCTAATGTATTCTTATTTCCAACTTTATTAGGTTTTAATCCAGTATTAAATTCAGGATATTTATTGAAAAATTCATTTCTATTATCGGCTATAATATTGCTCTTTCTATCAATAAATTTAGATGAGTAAAGTGCATCGAATAGATCATCAGCAGTAGTATTTAAAGATTTAGCAACACGTTCTAAATCAGAATCGGTGATGACTGAACTTTGAACCACGTCACTATTAATCTCATTAACTAGAGTATTAGCAAAGTCTTGCTCACTATAGTCAATCAGGTATGTTAAATAAAATTCCTCATTAGCAATTCTATTACCATACTCGTCTACAGGAAGACGTAATCCACGACCAACTTCTTGTAGTTTGCTAATTTCACTACCACTTGATCTAAGTTTAGCGATTTGGAAAACGTTAGGATTATCCCAACCTTCACGTAGTGTCCATTTAGAAAAGATAAATCTACGAGTATTCCAACTGTCATCTTTATGTTTAAATGATAGCATTTTTTCTTTATCACGTAAGATAGCATCAATTTCTTCTTTAATCTTATCGTCATCAGTAGAATTATCTACAGCGAAGTATCCACCATTTGTTGCTTTAATGTCTTTTAAAGAAGCTTCTAAGAAACTCTTGTATTCTATATCGATATTTCTAGTTCTATCTGAAAGTTTTTCAATTTCTTTTTCTAATTCTAGTTTTAGGAAAGATTCGAATTTTGTTTTTAAGTATCCATCATTCTCTTCTCCACGATAAGAGTACACACTATCAATAAAGAATAATGATAAAGTTTTTATTTTTCTTTCACGATAAAAATTATCTTTCTCTTGTTTGAAATGGTTTTTTATTGCTTGTTTTAACATAATGTCCTGATAGTTATCAGAATATATATTAGGATAAATCTTTTCACCAACAGCAATTATAGTACCATTAGATAATTCAGCCCCTTTAGCTATATTATATTCTTCAAGCTTCCCAACTTTTTCAAGAGTAATTCCTCTAAATTCTGGAGTCACATCGGATAAGCTCTCTCCTAAATTAATAGTATATTCTCTTTTATTTTCTTCATTTCTAAAAATAGCAACCTTTGGCTTTTTAGTAGTGATGCTAAGTAATTTAATTTTAGCACTTTCATTACTATTATTTTCAGGTGTTTGTATAGCAACACCTTTAACAAGACCATCATTAAAAGATTTAACAGCGTTTAGATTATAAACAAGATTATTATAATCAATTTCTTTAGTTTTTTCGTTTTTAGGGAAGGTAGCACCAAAGCGAATAATAGCTTGAGGTTTTATTTCTTCTACTAGCTTCTTATATGCTTTATTATCTTTTTTAAATCTATGAGGTTCGTCAATGATTACTACTGGTCTTGATTCTCTTAAAGCTTCTGTAGGGATTGTTATTGAACCAAATAGTGTTTGGTCAAAACTTGTATCCATAGTTGCTTTTGATAATAACATACTACTTGTAATTAATAATGAATTAATTTTATTATTCTCTAATCTAGTAGCACGTGAGAAGTTTGAAATAGCAGAGGGGAACATCTTTTTCCCTTTTTTATTTTTTTGTGGGTTTAGTACCTCAAGTTTAAGTTCAGCTTCAGGATATAAGTCACTAAAGTGCTCACGAGCATAATCAGATTCAATGAATTTCTTAGTTCCTTCTTTAATAGCAGTAGTAGGGACTAAAATAATGAATTTATTAAAACCATAATTCTTATGGAGTTCATACATTACACGAGTGTAGGAATATGTTTTACCTGTACCAGTTTCCATTTTAATATCAATACCAAGTATATTATCGTCATCTGATTTTATATCGTTTATATCAATACGAGATTCAGGATTAAACTTACCATTCTGGATGTTTTTTATATTTTCTTTAATTCTTAAATCTCTAACATCAAAAATAGGGTTTTGAGAGATATTACCAGAGATAAATTCAACATCTCGGAAAACTTCGTTAACTATATCAACAGCATTCGTTTGATGAGGCAGTATTTGTAATTGGATTTTCATATTAATACCTCTCTATAATATCTACAGTTTTGTTATTTCTTAAGTTTTTAATATTAGTTTTTAATTCATTAATTATAGTAAATGGTAGTGAGTATGTATAGATAACAATACGACTGATGTTTAATTCATTATTTTCTATCATTTCAATTAGACGACTAATATCAGAACTTTCAATACCTTCATTTACTATGTAAAGTGAATTAGAGTAACGATGTGCAATGTAGTTTACAAGTTTGAAATCTTTCCATTTAGCATGAAGCCCATAACCATCTTGGTTTAGCCAAGTAGTAAGGATAGTTTCAAGCCCAGAAGAGTCTTCATTAGAAAAATCATTAACATAATCATCACTAACTAGTACATTAGGATCAAATGATTCTAATCTTTCTAATGTATTCTCTTGAACATTTTCTAGTTTAACTACTTTAAAGCCGTAGTCAATGTCAGCATTTGTTTCTTCTTTAATTTTTTGAGCAGCACGCTTTATTCTTTCGCGACCAATTTCATCAATTGTTTTATATCCTGCTTTGAAAGCTGGTTTAGATTCTTCTATTTCTTCAGGTATCTGTACTAGAATGTATTTTCTATTACCACCATCTTCAGCATTTAATTTCATTACAGCATGAGCAGTAGTTGCTGAACCAGAGAAGAAATCAAGGACAAGAGAATTGTCCATTGTTCCAAGGAGTGTTGATAATAAAAGAGTTGATTTAGGATATTCAAATACCTTTGTTTCAAATAGTGAAGATATCTCATTATCTCCATTACTTATATTCGTAATAATGTCTTTTAGTGTGGTTTGATTATAATTTCTATTTTTGGTATATATTTCATATTCTCCATTTGATTTTTTCTCTGCAATAAGGTTGTATTGTTCATTTATTACTTTCTCTTTTGACCATCTCCATGCATGAAATTTATGAATACCATCATTATTTTTATGTGGAAGTATTTCTATTAGGTTTGTTTTATCTAAATCAGGATTTTCTGGATGGAATGAATTATTTATTTCATCATAATAAATAGAGTATACTAAATTTCTTCTTGTTTCTTCATTAAATTTTCTATTATGATTATATAAGGTATCGCCTTTTTTGTATTTTCCATAATTGTCTTCTTCGATTGTAAAATTAAATCCTTTATATGCATCTGGCATATATTTTTTTGCAAATGTAATATCTATATTGAAAGTAGAAGCTGAGTCTTTTGATTTAGAGTATACGAGAATTGGTTCATTTGTTTTTGCTGCACCTATCCCGGATATTTGTCTACCAGTAAGATTATTTAACCAAGTAAAATTATTTATAAAGTTTTCTTCTCCAAAAATTTCATCACAAATTAATTTTAGATTTGCATGCTCATTATCATCAATACTAATAAAAATAACACCATCATCACTTAGTAATTCTCGTGCTAGAACAAGACGTGGATACATAAAGGTAAGCCAAGCAGAGTGAGTGCTTTTACCTCGCATATCAATAATACGTTCTGCTTCATCTTCGTCAATTCCCATCTTATTACTCAGAGTCGCAGAATCAAATTTGAAATTATCTGGATATACAAAGCCGTCACTTCCAGTATTATATGGTGGATCTATATAGATACATTTTACTTTTTTACTGTACGATTTTAATAGATGTTTTAGAGCATCTAGATTATCACCAATGATGTATAGATTTTCAGAATTTATATTTTCATCTTTGTTGTTATGATCAGTTAATGGACTGATAATAGTTTCTGTTTCTGTTGAAGTTTGAAATCTTGCATAGCTCTTTCCCAGAAAGTTAAGCTCGTAGCCTTCTTTAGTAATATTAATTTCATCAGATTTTAGTGCATTTTTGAATTTGTCTATCTTAAAATTATTATCTTTATCAAAAAAATTAGGAAAATTTTCCTTAAGTTGATTCAAAAGTTTAGTATTAGGTTTGACATTCTCATTCTTTTCAAGTTGTTTTTTAATCATGATATTTCTCCTAGACATAATATAACTATTTTATTATAACATATTTAAACTAGTTTTTTGTTATAAATAAAACTTATTTTGTAATAAACATTTAATAGAATTTTTTCTACGAGAACATTGAGTATTACTAACTTAGAATGATATAATTATAGATATTAATTAAGAAGAAAAATTAAATTTATTTAAAGAAATATAAAAGAAATAGAGGTGAATTATGCCTAATGGTAACAAAGAGACAACATTATTATCCTAGATGTTTAATTAAACATTTTTCTAATGATGACGGAAAACTATATGCGTATATTAGACTTGCTAATAAAACGAATTATGTAAATTATCAAACTGTATGTTCTGAGAACTATACGTATGAAGGAAGTTCAGGTGTTGATAATAAATTAGAAAATGAGTTTAGTACACTAGAATCTGGTCTTACACCAATTATTGAGAAAATTTTTAATACGTTATCAATTGTTAATAACAAATTTGTAGTTGATATTAGTGAAGATGAAATAGATTTTTTATATAAATACATTAGGATACAAATAGATAGAACAGATACGGGACGTATTAATTTTGTTAGATCAGCAGGTAATTTTAACTATACTCAGAGAAAATTTCCATTTACTCTGGAAGAGATAAAAAATTGTAAGAAAAAAGAAATACTAGAATTTAATGATAGATTTAAAAAGTCAGAATTACTTGAAAGATATTTCGGTTTAAAAAACAAACCTAATGACATGAATTTTCACTTAGTAATTGGTGAGAATTTTATAACAAGTGATAATCCTGTTGTTATATTTGCTGACGGAAAAGAATTATATATGCCGATTTCTCAAAATTTATGTTTATCATTTCAGCATGATTCATTAAATTGTTCCAAAGAAGTAATTGTACAAATTACGAAGGAGAAGAATAAATATATAAATGAATCCCAGATAGAAACAGCAAATTATTATGTACTATCCAAGGAAAAATTTGATATATTTACGAACATTTACATATATAGAAGATTTCATGAAAAAAACTGGGAAAAGAAGTCTAGGCATTTTAAATAAATAGTAGGTATTCACTAAGTGTTTTATCTTTTTCTCCCTCTGTCAACACCAAATAGTAACTATTTTTAATATTTTTGCCTAGCTGAAATTATTTCTTAAAATACTGATATTAAAGCTTTTTTAATGCGTTTTCAATTTGGCGAAATTCATTTTGCCTACTTTGATATTGTTCGTTGACTAGGCAGAATGTATAATGAGTTCATAAGATAAAAGTAAAAAACAAAAGGAGATTTATACTTATGAGCGAAAATAAAAGTAGTTTAAAAGTTTTAGTTCAAAAAGTCGGTACAGCTCTTTCAAGTATGGTAATGCCTAACATTGGGGCATTCATAGCTTGGGGATTAATTACTGCATTATTTATACCAACAGGATGGATGCCAAACGCAAAACTTGCGGCATTAGTTGCACCAATGATATTCTTCCTATTACCACTATTAATTTCTTATTCAGCTGGTAAAAACGTTCATGATGAACGTGGAGGAGTTGTAGCGGCAATTGCTACTATGGGTGTTATTGTTGGAACAGTAACAATCACTGAAAAAGGTTTAGGTGGAACACCAATGTTCCTAGGAGCTATGGTTATGGGACCTATCGCAGCTCACCTAATGAAAAAATTTGACAAAGCAGTTCAACCAAAAATTAAAACTGGATTAGAGATGTTAGTAAATAACTTCTCAGCTGGTATTCTTGGATTTATCTTAGCTATTTTAGGATTCTTTGGAATTGGACCTATTGTTAAAGTTATTACTAATGCACTTAGTGCTGGAGTAGATGTGATTATTAATGCGCATTTATTACCACTTGCTAACGTGTTTATCGAACCAGCAAAAATCTTATTCTTAAACAATGCGATTAATCACGGTATTTTAACACCAATCGCAACTGAACAAGCATTAAATACTGGTAAATCAGTTTTATACTTATTAGAAGCTAACCCAGGTGTTGGATTCGGTATCTTATTAGCTTACATGTTCTTTGGAAAAGGTTCTGCTAAAGCTTCAGCTCCAGGTGCAGCAATCATCCACTTCATCGGTGGTATCCACGAAATCTACTTCCCATATATTTTAATGAAACCTGCATTAATCTTCGCAGCTATGGCAGGGGGAGTAAGTGGTACAGCAACATTCCAATTATTAGGTGCAGGTCTACGTGCTCCAGCTTCACCAGGTAGTATTTTAGCAGTATTTGCTCAAACAGCTACAGGAAGCTACTTCGCAGTAACTGCAGGGGTGGTAGTATCTACTCTAGTAACATTCGTAATCGCTAGTATCATCTTAAAACGTGATAAAGGTGATGGAGATTTAGAATCAGCTCAAAGCAAAGTAAGCAACATGAAAGCTGAATCAAAAGGACAAGACGTAGCTGCTGATAATGCAAGTGAAACATCTTATGCTGATGTTAAAAGAATTATCTTCGCTTGTGATGCAGGTATGGGAAGCTCAGCAATGGGTGCTTCAATCCTACGTAACAAAGTGAAAAAAGCAGGACTTGATTATGAAGTAACAAACGTAGCGATTAGAAATCTAAATGAAGAAAGTGGATTATTAATCGTAACTCAAAACGAATTAACGCCAAGAGCGAAACAAATGAATGGAAAAGCTCTACACGTATCTGTAGATAATTTCCTAAACAGTCCAAAATACGATGAAATCGTTGAGAATTTGCAAAAATAGAAAAATAACTATATAATATTTTGTAAATAGAGACGGTAGTGTTTATGACTTCTTCTTAGATAAGGCGATATGCATTACTAAGAGGGAGTCATATTTTTATTATGAAAGAAAGTTTTGGATATTTTTGAATGGAGGTCATATGTTTAACGAACGTGAAAAACTAATATTACAAGTTTTGTTGAAAAATACTGATGAAGCACTTAGTATAAAAGAGATAGCTAAGGCTACAAAAATAAAAGAAAGAACACTCTATAGAGAGATTAAAAACTTAGAGAGTTCATTAGATCAACTTGGAATAGATTTAACGAAAGAAAAGTCTAAGTATGTACTAAAAGGTGATTTATCTGAGTTGGATTCTTCGCTATTTGAAGCTAGTTTTGAAGATTATGCCTATTCAACAGAAACTAGATTGAATTTAATATTATGCTTTTTAATTTTAAGTGAAGATACTTCGATTAAAGATATCTCTGAGAAACTAATGTTAAGTTACAATACTGTTGCGACTGCAATAGGTACTATTGAAAAGATTCTGTCCGATTATAAACTGACATTAATTAGAAAAAAAGGACACGGTATTGAAATAGAAGGTAGTGAGGTAGATCGTAGAGTACTTCTTATTTCATTGTTGTGTAATGAGATTAGTGATGAGGAATTCTTCACTAGATTAAATGACCGTAGTATTTTATCAAGTAATCCATTCGTAAAATTCTTGAATTTTGACTTTTTAAAAAAGGTATTTTATCAGAACAAACATCTCGATGTGTTTAAAATTTATACTGATTCTAGTATAAAGAAAATCCTTATAAGTTTAAATGTAGTTTTTCTTCGAATGTCTTATCCAACTGATATTAAAGAAAATACTACGAAACAAGAATATGATAGTATTAAGTCACTATTAACCGCTTCTAAAGATATAATTGACTTTGATATTACAGATGATATAATCCAATTCCTTGTCAAAATATTAAAAACATGTCGTTTAATCGAACAACTTTCATATTTAAATGATAAGTATTCATATACTCTAGTATATAAGATAAGCTTATTGATAAAATATGTTTCTGAAAAAATGAATGTGGACTTCATGCAAGATACGAATCTTTCTAGCGGTCTTATCGCACATGTTGAATCTGCTATAAAAAGACATCAGATGAACTTAACTGAGGAGAATGATGAATTACAAGATTTTGTATTGAAAAACTATAATGAGCTATATCTAGTGATTAAATCAGAATTGTTAGTTGTGTTTGATGAAATTATGTTTAATTCTACGGAGTTAAGTTATATAGTTATACATTTTGCTTCTAGTTATGAACAAATTTATAGAAAGAATTTTATTCGTGCTCTTGTAATATGTGCTAGTGGTATTGGAAGTTCTAAAATATTAGGTAGTCAGATCAGAAAAAATATTCCAGAGATAAAAAATCTAGAATATACAATTCCTAGTAAAGTCACTAAATCTTTAGTTAATAACTATGATGTAGTTATATCTTCAATCGAACTAGAACAAGATGTCGATTACTTATTAATTCCGACTATACTAAAAGAAAAAGATATAAACTTAATTCGTGAAAAAATATTATCTAGCAGAAGTTTCAAAAGAAATAATACTGTTAAAAGAGAAAATATCGTCAATATTGATAAACTTAGCAGTGCATGTAGAACCATTTTGAAAAATACTGAGTATGTTGAAACTAAAAGATCAGATGATTATGAAGTGATATTAGATGATATCTTGACAAATTCAACACTGAATATAACTAACAAAGATGAAATCTTTAATAGTTTATTAGAAAGACATAATAAGAGTTCTGTAGTTATCCCTGATACTAATATAGCTCTTTTCCATACTCTAAATAATGATATCGAAGAACCATTTGTTATTATTAGTTCATTAAATGATGCTATCGTTATGAAGGATTCAATGGGTAGTGATCAGAATGTTGATAATTTTATAGTGATGGTCAGTCAAAATCAACAAGAATTTACAGACTTACTTAGTCAGATTAGTATTGCGATATTAGATGATGAGGTATTTACTAAAGCTCTATCTAGTAAGAATAAAGATTTTATTCTTACAAAGATAGAACTAATCTTGAAAAATTATATTTTACAGTTATAATTTTAGTTATTATAGCGACTTGGAAGTTAATTTCAGGTCATTATTTTGTTGTTAAGAAAGGTAAGATATAGCTGTATACTAAAATGGTTAAATGAGTAATTTATATTTTGTCATTTTTTATAACTCTATTTTGGCAAAAAGTGTTTCGCCGACTTTGATATTGTTCAGGGAGATAACTAAAGGTATAATTAACTTATAAGAAATAGAACAAGAAAACTCGAAGGAGAAATGAAGATGAATTTAACAAAAAAAGATATTAGATTAGGACAAGAAATTAGCAACAAAGAAGAAGCTATTAGAAAAGCAGGGGAGATCTTAGTAGAAAATGGATATGTAGATAGTGATTATATTCCTGCGATGTTAGAAAGAGAAGAAATCGTATCTACGTATATGGGGAACTTTATTGCGATTCCTCACGGAACTGATGAAGCTAAAAAATCAATTAAAAGTACAGGGATTTCTATAATTCAAATTCCAGGAGGGGTTTCATTCGCTAAACCTGAAGATACAGAAGATAAGATGGTGTTCATAGTTTTCGGTATAGCTGGTAAAGACGGGGAGCACTTAGAACTATTATCTAAAATAGCAATCTTCTGTTCAGAACAAGAAAATGTTATAAAATTAGTAAACGCTGCTACTGAAGAAGAAGTTATTACTTTATTATCAGAAGTTGAATAATTAAAAATAAAATTAGTAAGAAGGTATTACAATGAAAAATTTACATTTTGGTGCAGGAAATATCGGACGTGGATTTATAGGAGAATTATTAAATAAATCTGGATATCACATTACTTTTGTAGATATTAATAAAGATGTTGTTAATGATTTAAAACGACGTGATACATACACTATTAGAATATTAGATGAAAATATTGAAGAAGTTGAACTAAATAACTTTGATGCTTTAAACATTGCTGAAGAAAAAGAACAACTTTATACAGCTATAGGTGAAGTAGAACTAATTACTACTTCTATAGGTCCGAATGTTCTACCTATCATAGCAAAAGACATCGCAGAGGGATTAAAATTAAAAGTAGAGAATAATAATACTAAATTATTAGATATTATCGCTTGTGAAAATATGATTTCAGGATCTGAATTTTTAAAAACAGAAGTGTTCAAACATCTTTCAGAACAAGAACAAGAGTTTGTTAATAAATATGTAGGTTTTCCAAATTCAGCAGTAGATAGAATCGTACCAGCTCAAAAACATGATGATGTTCTCCTAGTTGAAGTAGAGAAATTCTGTGAATGGGTAATAGAAGCGGATAAAATTAAAGTAGAAAGTAATAGAAATATTGAACAAGTACACTACGTAGAAGATCTTAATCCGTTTATCGAAAGAAAACTATTTACAGTAAATACAGGACATGCAGCGCTTAGTTATATAGCGAATTACTTAGGTATTGAGTTAGTTTCAGATGGTGCTAAACATGCTGACGTAAGAAAAGATTTCATCGCTGTATTAGAAGAAACAAGTGCATTACTTGAGAAAAAATGGGGATTTGATAAAGCTGAGATGGAAGCTTATAGAAATAAAACTATCAAACGCTTCGAAAATCCGCGTATCGTAGATAATGTTTCTAGAATCTGCCGTACTCCTATAAGAAAATTAGGTTATAATGAAAGATTTATTAAACCTATTAGAGAAACAGAAGAACTAGGATTATCAAACAGTGCTTTACTAAAAGCTTGTTCATATATTCTTACATTTAAATCTGAAGAAGATGAACAATCTGTAAAACTTGAACAACTAATTAAAGATAAAGGTGTTATCGAAGCTTTAAGTGAAGTAACAGAATTAACAGATACAGTTTTATTAAATAAAATTAAAGAAGGTTACGAAAAATTAGTTTAATAATACATATTAGTATCTAACTATAAAAATTATGACATGACGTGTATATAATAAAATAGAGAATAGAATGAAGTGATTTTCCTTTCATTCTATTCTTTTTCACGTTATAATTAAATTACTATTACTAGAAATTTTCGGAGGTAACATATGAATGAAGTTATTAAAACGATGTTAGATCATCGTACGACTCGTAGTTTTGTAAAAGGAAAAGAACTACCTAAGGGACATCTTGAGCAAATTCTCGCTAGTTCTAAACAAGGTTCTAGTTGGATGAATGGACAACACTATAGTATTATCGTAACAACAGGTGAAACTAAACAACAAATCGCTGATTTAATCCGTGATAAAGCACCTGGTAATGCTGCTCATATTGAAAATTCTGCTGCGTTCTTATTATATTGTTTAGATTATACTAACATCAAATTAGCGTTTGATATTGAAGGTGGAGAGTTTGATATTACTAATCAATATGAGCCACTACTTATCGGTACTTTAGATGTTGGTATTGCGATGCAAAATGCAGCTTTAGCTGCGGAATCTTTAGGATACGGAATTGTTTATTGTGGGGGAGTAAGAGGTTTTGGTGATAAGATTTCTGAATTACTAAATATTCCAGAAAATGCTCTGTTCCTATGTGGTCTAAGTATCGGTGTTAAAGATGAAGAGTTATCTACGGAAAAAGTTAAACCTAGATTACCAGAAGCGGCTAATGTAGGATACAATGAATTCCCTAAATCAAATGTAGAAGTATTAAAAGAATACCGTCAAACTATGGTAGACTTCGCAGAAGCACGTGAGACAAAAACATGGACTAAGAAATTCGCTGACTTCTATGCACAACCTTCAGGAATAGAAAAAGTAACTAAACAACTATTAGAAAAAAATGGTTTTGTGAGTGAGAAGTAACTTAAAATCGAGTGCTAAAATAGATAAACTATTTTTATATATAAAAAATATCCTTACTAAATAGTGATGTATTTAGTAAGGATATTTATTTAATATTGTTTATAATATCTTTTTTCATTATTTATAAACTAGTAAGGAATGTAATTCCTCCTAATATAACTCCAGCGGCGTTCGGTATAATTAGAATCCAGTCTTTCTTAGGTTCTTTAGTCCATCCGTAAATTACCCAAATTAGGCATGAAACTGCCGCGAATAAAGGTTGAAAAGGCTGTGCCTTAACTCCATTTAAGTTTGAAATGATTTGAGGGATGTAAGCAATAAATACAAAAATCCCAATAAATGCTCCAATTGAGCCTACTATACGATTAATTTTTTGTTTTGTCATTAGCTACCTCCTATATTCATAATATATTATAATAAATAGAAATTCAAGTATTATGTATTGTGTTTTCATAAAAATATTTTTAATGATATTTTTAAAAATCAGGATTAGATTTCTGATGTTAACACTAATAAATTATATAATAGAAATTGTAGTAGATGTATTTATTTTATAATTGAAAAGTTAGTAATTTTGAAAAATATTAAAAATTGTTTTTGATTTTTGGGGATTAGTCATGTAGAAAATTGTTATTAGAATACTTCTGTTAATCTTAGTTATATTATTTGATGTAACTATAAATTTTTCATAATGGTATTAGCTAAATTCATAAATACCTGTTATTAAATCAACAGTATTATTTTATGTTCTCTTTAGTTACTATATTTGTTATGAAACTATTATTTTAAAAATTTTTTCAAAAAAACTATTGTCAAAAAAGGTCAAACATGCTATAATTTATTTAAGGTCAAAGAAGGTCAAAAAGATAAAACTTAAATATATTCCATAAAACCTTTTAGTTTATTGAATGTTTAGGTGTATCTTTTGAAGATTGTATCTCGTGTTTCTATCATTGGAGATACTGGTCAACGAATTAAAGTACCTTTTGATCTAATAATTTAATCAAAGGAGATTTACAATGGATATTAATAGTTTTACTAATAGTGTGAAAGAAATCTTAGCGAAATCTTCCGAATTAGCAACAGATAAAAAAAGTCAAAGTATTACGAGTGAGATGTTCTTAAAAGCGGCTCTTACTGGTAGTAATTTATATAGTGATATATTAGGAAGAGTAAATGTTGATAAGGTGAATTTAACTCATGAGTTAGATAATGAGATTGCGAAGGTAAATAGTGTAGAAGGCGATAATATCAATTACGCTAGTTACCTAAGTAATGATTTGAATGCTTTATTAATAGAAGCTAATAAGTATAAAGAGAAATATGAAGATAAATTTATTTCGTGTGAACATATAGTTCTAGCGAGTTATTTGAAAAATAGTATAGTAAAAAAATATATCGATAAGGTAACTACGTTAAAAGATTTAGTAGCGGTTATCGATAATATCAGAGGAGGTAAAAAAGTTATGAACGAAAATCCAGAAAACAACTACGAAGTTCTTGAGAAATATGGTCGTGATCTTGTAGAAGCTGCACGTAGCGGTAAAATTGATCCTGTAATAGGACGTGATGAAGAAATAAGAAATGTAATTAGAATTTTATCAAGAAAAACAAAAAATAATCCAGTGTTGATAGGGGAACCTGGGGTAGGTAAAACTGCGATTGTTGAAGCACTGGCTCAACGTATTGTACGTGGTGATGTACCTGAAAGTCTTAAAGACAAAACTGTATTCGAACTTGACCTTACTAGTTTAGTCGCAGGAGCTAAATATCGTGGTGAGTTTGAAGAACGACTAAAAGCTGTATTAAAAGAAGTTAAAGAACAAGAAGGAAAAATTATTCTATTTATAGATGAAATTCACATGCTTGTTGGTGCTGGTAAAACTGATGGAGCTATGGATGCTGGTAACATCTTAAAACCAATGCTTGCTCGTGGAGAACTACACTGTATCGGTGCTACAACTCTTAATGAATATCGTCAATATATCGAAAAAAACTCTGCGTTAGAACGTCGTTTCCAAAAAGTTCTTGTTAAAGAACCTACTGTAGAGGATACAATCTCAATTCTACGTGGTCTTAAAGAAAGATTCGAAGTTTATCACGGTGTGAAAATCTCTGACCGTGCGATTGTAGAAGCTGCTGAATTATCTAACAGATATATTACTGATAGATTCTTACCGGACAAAGCTATCGATTTAATCGATCAAGCTTGTGCTACTATTAAAACTGAAAATTCATCTAATCCAGCTGAATTAGATACAATTAATCGTAAAGTTATGCAACTTGAGATAGAAGAAAAAGCCCTAAGTGGAGAAGATGATGATGTATCTAAAAAACGTTTAGAAAACTTAAAAGAAGAGTTAGCTAATCTAAAAGAAGAACAAAATAAACTTCAATTACAAGTTGATAGTGAAAAAGAAAAATTATCAGCTGTTAAAAATCTTCGTGAAAAAATCGATAGAGTTAAATTAGAATTAGACCAAGCTCAAAATAGCTATGATTTAGAAAAAGCTTCTGAGTTACAATATTCTACTTTACCAAAATTAACTCAAGAATTAGAAGAATTAGAAGAAAAATCTAAACACGAAGACTATAAACTTCTAAAACAAGAAGTTACTGAAGATGAGATTGGATTTATCGTAAGTCAAATGACTGGTATTCCTGTAACTCGTCTAGTAGAAACTGAAAAAGAAAAATTATTACACTTAGCTGATACTATTCATCAAAAAGTAATAGGTCAAGATGAAGCTGTAGAGAGTGTAACTAACGCAATCTTACGTTCTCGTGCTGGTATCGCAGATCCTAATAGACCAATCGGTAGCTTCCTATTCTTAGGTCCTACTGGGGTAGGTAAAACTGAGCTTGCTAAAGCATTAGCGCTTAATTTATTCGATGATGAACGTAATATCGTGCGTATCGATATGAGTGAATACATGGAAAAACACTCAGTTAGCCGTTTAATCGGTGCCCCTCCAGGATACATCGGATATGAAGAAGGTGGTCAACTTACTGAAAGTGTAAGACGTAATCCTTACAGTATTATCTTAATGGACGAAATTGAAAAAGCTCACCCAGATGTGTTCAATATCTTACTTCAACTTCTTGATGAAGGTACACTTACTGACTCTAAAGGTGTGGTAGTAGATTTCAAAAATACAATCATTATCATGACTTCTAACATCGGTTCATTAGAACTATTAGAAGAAGTTAAAGATGGTGTAATTTCTGAAGAAACTCGTAAAAATGTTACTAACCAACTTTACGGTTACTTCAAACCAGAAATTCTAAACCGTATGGATGATATAATTATCTTCAAACCATTAACTCAAGACAATATTAAAGGTATCGCTAATAAACTTCTTAACGAACTTGTTGCGCGTATTGCTAATAGAAACATTACTTTAACATATACTGATAATATTTCTAGCTGGGTTGCGACTGCTGGATTCGATATGAAATTCGGTGCTCGTCCACTTAAACGATTCATCCAAAGTCAAATTGAAAACAAACTTTCAGTTGAATTAATCCGTCATGGTATTGAAGATGGAATGGAAATCCACTTAGACTATGTAGATGATGAATTAAAAATTGATATTAAATAATATATTGATTTAGCGCAATAAAGAGGATGACTCAATAAATGCGATTTATCTGGAATCACAATTTTTGAGTCACTCTCAAATAACTATAGACCTCAGGAGAATTCCTGGGGTCTATTTTTGTATTAAGTTATATGAAAATTAAAAGATTAAAGTGTGGTAATTATTATCTTTTGTATAAACGAAATTTGTAGTATAATGATAAAATAAATAAAAACCCAGACGAAGTATGTGTATAGGAGGAATTTTAATGAAAATAGCAGTTATGGCTGGAACACCGATTGATTCGAAATTAGGTGCGGAGTTACTAAATTTATATGGCTATGATGATGTAGTTTTAGTGCCAATTTCTAATAATCCAGTAGAACAAACTACGTTTCAAGCTTTAGAAGATGAAGAACGTGAAAATATTATTGTAAAAATTATTGATGAACTAAAAGAGAAAGATTGCGATGCAATATTTGTATACTGTAACTCTTTAAGTTCGGTTGTTGATTTTGATAGATTGGCAGAAAAAATGAATATTTCTATTATCACTCCTATGCAGATGTATAGAAATCTTGGACTTGAGTATAAGTATCTAGCTGTAATGGCAGCGAACTCTCATGGTCTTACTGGTGTTGAGAACAATCTTTATGTCTCGAATCCGCGTCTTCGTGTTTTAGGATTATCGATGTTGGAGCTTGTTAAAGCGATTGAAGAGGGGAATAAACCAGAACAGATAGTGGAAGATTTTAACTTCAAGACATTGTTTAATTATTTCGAATTAACGAATGTAGAAGCTGTTGTTCTTGGGTGCACTCACTTCCCTTATATTAAAAAAGAACTTGAGAAAATCACTAAACTACCTATTATAGATGTTGGAGTATTTATGATTAACAGCATGGAGAAAAGATAAAAAAAATGAAGTAATTCTATAAAATTAATAAGAATTACTTTATTTTAATCTTAAAATTTATTTTCTGCTTTTTCATATGCATTATAAAATATTGGTGCATTTATATTGTATTGTTTTCCAGTATCGTATAGGCATTTACAGACGAATAATAAATCTTCTGTATTGTTATGCAGTGTCATAATCTTTCTAGTAAGAATATTAGTCGCAAACATTCGTTTCATTATTGGTGCAGAAATAAATATAGGAAGTTTATAACCCCAAAGTTCATTTCTATAGTGTTTTAAGTTTACACCACGTGCTTTTATAATCTTAGAAGTTTCTCTTATTGCACAAACTGCTTCAGCTAATAGTTTAGATGAAGACATAAGATTTTCTGCAGCCTCAGTAAGATTATCCATATCTGCGTGTTTTACTGCGATAGATACTACACCAGCATTAATAGCCATATGTAACCAAATCCACTCAAGCATATCATATGGTGTTTCTAACTTAATGTTACAACTTTCAAATAATTTTACTAGTTTACCATAATTATCTATTTTAGAATTTTCTTTTTTCTCTAGTATAAAGTGATCAAAAACACAACATGTAAGAGTATTATCTACAATATTACCACCAGCTACAGGATAACCAAGAATATATTCTCTACCTTGCATTATTTTTGCAAGATACTTCTTATCCTCCCAAATACCACAGCATAGTATAATGGTTCCTTTGATATTGTTAGAGTTTAAAGTTTCAATAACACTTTTGATATTTCCTGCTGGCATACTAATAAAAATAAAATCATAGTTATCTTTTGTATGAGTATTTACTTTATAAGTATCAGTATAGTGATCACCTTTTTTATTATTTCTACCATCTAGCATATCAACATTTAATTCTGTTATATTAATTTTTTTACTGCTTTTTCTTATATAATGTTCTACATTATGACCAGCTTTATTAAACAAATTGCTATATGTAGTTCCGATAGTTCCAAGTCCAATAGCTAGTATATCCATAAATCCACCTCGCAAAATAATTATAATTATTATACTATAGATAAAATTATTTATCTATAACTGAAAAAGTATTGTAAGAAAATAAACTACATGTTAGAATAAGTTTACGTATTTTTTTGAGTAGAGGAGAGATGTTATGCCGATTGGGGTTTTAATTAATACCGTCGCAATATTTTTAGGAGGTATAGCAGGAGCTGTGTTGGGAGATAAATTACCGGAAAAGTACAAAGAACAGTTGAATATGATTTTTGGACTTTGTTCAATGGGAATGGGAATAGCGTCAATTGGTCTTATGAAATATATGCCAGCGGTGATATTCGCGATTATTATAGGGACATTAGTAGGATTATTTTTTAATCTTGGTGATTTGGTATATAGAGCTTGTGCGAAAATGCAGAAACTTATGGTAAAAGTTGTTCCAAAACCTAATAGTTCTATGTCAGAAACAGAATTTTTAGCTACGTTGATTACCGTAATTGTTCTATTTTGTTCTAGTGGGATGGGAATTTACGGTAGTCTTAATGAAGGAATCACAGGAGATCCAAGTCTACTGATTACGAAGTCTATTTTAGATTTCTTTACGGCTGCCATTTTTGCTTGTAATCTTGGGTATATTGTTTCACTAATAGCAGTACCACAGTTTGTTATTTTTACGTTTTTATTTTTATCAGCAGGATTGATAGTTCCGCTTACGACGCCTGATATGATTAATGACTTTAAAGCCTGTGGTGGTTTCTTAATGGTTGCTGCAGGATTTAGAATATTGAAACTCAAGATGTTTCCAGTAGTAGATATGGTGCCTGCTATGATATTAGTTATGACATTTAGTTGGCTTTGGGTCAATGTAATTTTACATTTATTATAGAATATTATGAAAAAAATAAAGCTAGTTAGAAATATTTCTGACTAGCTTTTTGGTCTTTTTGTCAAATTCGGGGTCTGCGAAAAAATCACTCAAGAAATCTTGGCAACATTTTGGTGTTTAGATTTTTTTATTTTCTTTAAGCGCAGTAATAAAACAGATTTATCCTCTCATATTTATATTTTTATCTATTATTGACAGAAATTTATGATAAAATTATTCATGGCAAATTTCCTTTCTTAGTTAATTATTTTCCTACCCTTTAATTATATTGGGTATTTGTCATATATAAATTGAAATCCGGGGTCTGGAATTGTTTCCATGCCCCGGATTTAGTATATAATACCCAAACATCAATATGTATATTGATATCTTGGTCATTTTGTTAAGATTTTCTATAGTGTAGTAATATAATATCCAATACACTATAGAAAGTTGAAATTGTTAATTATAATAATCTATGTGATTTCTTATTTTAGTTTTAAATAGCGTTCTATTTGACCTGATAATATTACTTTAGAAAAAAACATAAATTCAATACCTAGTGTTTGTTTTCCGGCTGAATAATTAAGATAATATTCTACTTTATCAAATTCACTGTATAATTCTTCAATTTCTGAGACTTTATCGTAAGTAAGTATCCATTTTTTTTTAAATAATGTATTTTTAATGGTGTTGGCTAAATTAATGTGATTTTCATGTTGATAAAAATTAACATATAGTTCGGGTCCTTTATTAAAATAAGGAGGATCTAAAAATGTTAAAGAATTTTTTGTCTTTGAAATGTTTTGCTTAATAAAATCTTCAGCGTCTTTGTTGTAAAGCTTTATATTTTTTTTGAACTTTGCTACATTTTGAATTTTTGTTATTATTGAGTTTTTATTGAACCGGCAGTCTAATTTATAATTTCCAGTTTGCTTTAGACCTCCAATAACCCCAGCCTTTAATATCCCAGAACGATTTGTTCTATTTAGAAACAAAGTAGAAAATCCAACTTCTAATAAATTGTTATTTAATAATTTATTTTTGTTTATTTCTTTTTGTCTGTGCCATTCTTCAATTGTAACTTCAGTATTTTTAATAAGATCAATCAGTTCATCAGTATAGTTTAATACTGAGTACCAAAAAGCATATACTGCTTTATCATAATCGTTTATCATAATATTTTTTACATCTTTGTTTATTAAAAGTTTTAATGCTACGCTCCCACCGCCTACGAATGGCTCTATATATGTGTCACAATTGTTTATAGTTACTAAGTATTTAATATAATTATAGGTTTTGTTTTTACTTCCAGGGTATCGAAGTGGAGATAATGTTGTCATAGTAATCACCTCACTTTTTATTATAACAAAGTTTATTGTTTTTGGCCAGTTATTTTCCAATCTGATCTCTTAATACCATGAAAGTCGCTAGTTTTACAGAATAATGAATGAAGATTTTTAAAAAAATTATCAACCTCGTTCTTATTATCCTCATCATTTATCCACTCTTTTATTACAAATTTCCAAAAAGTTAAATAATTATTAAAGAGTTTTTTATTTAATTCTCTTTTTTTACCCTTTTTACTTTTATTTTGCTTTTCTAATTCTTGTATTTCTGAATTTATACTATTTATTTCTTTTAATATATTTGTAGTATAGTATTTTAGTGTGTAACCTTCGTTTTCTAATACTTTATTTTCTGTAAAAAATGAGGGTTTATTTTTTACCAAGTATTGTGAATATTCAAAAACTAATTCTTCAGGGTTTTTTTTACCTGGTAATGTTATTAAATGTTTATTAAGGTTAGTTTCGTTATGTTTGTCACCATCTAAAATATTAATTGTACGTAATGTAGAACGAAGTAAATAATCATCCTGTGATAATGCTTTAATAGATTCACTTGATAAGTTTGCGTCTACAATATGAAAAATACTTTTTAAATCTGTATTAAACTTCTCGTAGTAGAATTCTAGAAGTAGATTTAGTATGGTTCTAGCTTCTAAATCTTCGGTTATAATAGGTATTTTATTACTTAAATATACTTCTTTTTTTGTCTTATTGTTTAATAACATTTTTATTTTATAAATATCAATATCATCTACATTGCTAACTGAATCTATATCATCTCTTAAATAAAGAATAGACTCATGATTTTCATCTAAAGCGTGCTCGATAAGAGATATACTATGAGTTGTAAAGAAAATCTGAATTTTATATTTCTCAGAAAACTCCTTACATAATTTATAAAGTTTAATTTGAAACTCAGGGTGTAATGATGCGTCGAATTCATCTATCAATAATATACTTTCAACATCAAGATCAGATGTAGTTAAGTTTAAATAGTAATACTTTAATGATAAAAGAGATGCTAAGATAATTAGTAAATTATCTTCTCCAGCAGAAATTGTATTTGAATCAATACCTTGTTTGTTAGTTTTAAACCCAATTCTATTCTTTATATTTCCCATTGAATTTATATTTTCAAAAGAAAGCTCATAGCCTGTAAAATCAGAATACAATGATGCTAAATCATTTTTAAAATCATTTGATATTTTTTTTGATAATGATGATACTAGAGTTTCATTATCCGAGTATTCACCAAAAGGAAATAATCTAAACAATCCTAGATAAATAATAGGTAATGCAGGAAGGCTTTCTTTTGCTTTGTTAATATATTTTGGTTTTATTGAATATCTGTTTATATGATTAGAATTATGTTTTCTAAAATTTATAATTAGATTATCTAAATAAGTACATTCATATAACGTTCCCTTTACTTCTGGTGCGGGATCATTATATACTTTATCACCTTTTGTCAAAGTTTCAATTTTAGGATTAATTAACTTATTTATTTGATTAACAGTGTTTAATGAATCGTTGTTACTTAGTCGATTATTATTTTTTGTTACTTTTTTGAAAGAGTTACTTACAATATACAGTATAGAAGATTTACAAGTTCCGTTACTTCCGGAAATAATATTCACCCCTTTGCTAAACTGAAAAGAAATATTTTTTAATTTTCTGTATTGAATAAATTTAATTGATTTTATCATTGTTTTACTCCTGTTATATTATTAAGATTTCTTCTGTATCTCCGTACAATCTAGTTTGATCATTTTTATGTGTAGGACATATTATTTTTATCTATTGTTGCTAAAATTAGAATATATATCTATTTAATAAGTGTTGTTTATTCTAGATATAGATTGTTAATTTAAAGTAAGATTAAAAATTTATTAAATAATAGATTTTAAAATTGCAGTGTTAGTTTGAATTCTCATTTAAGATATGTATAATTCTAAGGAATCATCACTGTTTTTTGTGTTATAATAAGAGCGTCTTCTTTGTTAGAAATCGCTGTATATTAGGTGCAAGAATAAAAAATTTACAGAGGAATTTTTATTCTTTAAGTTATATTTTTAGAAAATAGGACAATTAGTGACTCATCTATTAAGATTGCTTAGAAAAAGGATTAGTTATATACTCTTTAATTATATGATATCTCTTATTATATTATATCAAATTACTTTTAAATTCCAATTAAAATAGTTAAAGTATTTCTAATAAATTTGAGTTAATAAGTAATTCGAGAAAATAAATTGAAAATTGAATATAGAAAAATAAACTATTAGAATTTAATCAACATATTGTTGAGAAAAGGTGTTATTGATGTTATCATTCAAATAATAGGGAAAACTAATTATATTTAAATGTAATTAGTAAAATATAACTAAAAAATTTTTAATGTTAGGGTAAAATAATGGGATCAGGACCATCGATTAATACGGTGGGAGTAATTGTAGGGGAGTAGTAGGAATATTAATGGGCAGCAAAATGCCCAAGACGATCCTGTATTTAGTCTTAAAGCTGACAGGATTGTTAGTTTCATTCTTAGGTAAAATAGTAATGTTTTACAAATCGCTGACAATAAGATAGAGAGTAATGGAACGATGGTGCTTGTTATTAGTTTAAACTTTGGTATTTTACTTGAAGAGATTTTAAATCTTGAGAATTTATTTTAAATCTTGATGTTTAATAAAAAAATTAACGGAAAGTGAAGGTGATAGTAGATTTGTTGATGCATTTATACCAGCTTCACTAATATCTTGTATTGGTGTCACGGCAATTATAGGTCCTATTCAAGATGGTTTGCCAGGTGATTATACAATTTCAGATACAAAGTCTACCCTTGATTTATTTGTAACTATGATTTTTACAGTTATTAATGATAAGGAGAGTATCTTTTATGCCGAAGCTTGAGTGTTGTTCTAAGGTAGTATCATGGTTCTTGCTAAGGTCCTAGAACCAATATGTTAGCGCAGTAATTACTAATCCGTCGTTGGTTGATTCAATTTTTATATTTCGTGTAGGTTTTAATCTTGTTTGGAATAAAAATATAAGAGTTGTGTATATGTTTTCTATTATTGTAATTTTCATAATTTGAACGTTTATATAATAAAAGCTAGTTAGAAACATTTCTGACTAGCTTTTTGTGTATATATTATTTTAAATTGAGGGTTCCTCAACTTCTGAGTTTTTATTTTCCTTCTAAGTAACTCTCATTTCGTTCTTTTGCCTGTTCGAAGATACTATTGTATTCTTCTATCATTTCTTCTGTGTATTCTCCTTCGACTTGGTCACAGTCTAGTGAATAAAGTACTTTTTCAACTCTTTCATATACATCTTCTAGAGTAAACTCTTTATGAAGAAGTTTTTCTAATGTTTCCATACAGTTCGGATCGATTTTTGGATATTTGTAATTTATCTGTTGATCTTTAATTCCGATATCGTAAAATTCACGCATTATGTTCGCTCGTTTTTGTTGATCTCCAAAGATACTGATATATATTGAAACAACGACTGAATCTTTAATTTTTCTTTGAGCGATTCCAGCGAATTTCTTTCCATTTATGCTTAGGTCATAATCACCAGGGCAGTACGAGTTAGTTATTTCAATAGCTTCGATTTTGTTAGCACCTTCTGGAAAAACTGCTTTGATAAATTCTGTCATCAGCTCATAACCTTCATTAATCGAAAAGTTTTCTTTGGGCTTATTCATAATGATTGATAAATTTAATATACCTTTATCTGAAATTATTCCTAGTCCTCCAATATTCCTAACAGCAGGAATAATATTATTTCTGTAAAAAGCAAATAATGCTTCATCGAAAAATGGAACACGTGTATCTGGAGCTCCGATTATTGCTGAGTTCGGCAATGTATACATGTGTAAAATACACTCATCATTACCAGAAATTGTACGTAAAAACATTTCATCAGTAGCAATAGGTATTAGGGGATTTACAATATTTAATGTTTTATAGACATTGAATTTTTTATTTCGAATAAGATTTAGCATAGCTACTCCTTCTAAATTTGTCGATAATATATATAACTTAAAAATTAATACTTTATCATTATAATTTATGAGGTTAATTTATGCAAGGCTTTAATTAGATTAAGAAATAAAAAAAGGAGACGGCTCAAAATATTTTCGAGTCGTCTCAAATTATTTTATAGGTTAAGTTTGTAATCTTCTGGTTTAATAATTGGTACAATTTTCGTAAATAGTTTTACGAAGAAGAAACCAGAAACTATTGGAATTAGTGCGAAGACGATAGCTGCTTTTAATATTTCTAAAGCACTTCCGTCAGTAGTCGCAAGGTGTGCTAATGGTCCAACTAGACCACTGAATCCAAATCCAGCACTCATCGATGTACCTTTAATGTTTAGTATTGCGGCGAATACTCCTGAAACAGCAGCACTACAAACGACCGGTAACATAATTTTTGGCTTAGCAAAAATATTTGCCATCGAGATTTTCGGAGATCCGATAAAGTGTGCGAAGCAAACTCCTTTAGAGTTAACTGCCCATCCTGCTATTGCAAGTGTGAATCCACAAGCACAGATTCCAAGGTTTGCAGCTCCTGAAGCTATTCCATCTATATTAATCGCGAGAGCTACCCCAACTGATGTAATTGGAGAAACTACAAGACACGCGAAAATAATCGCGATAAGAATAGTAAGAATGATAGGTTGTAATGTAAGTAGGTGTTTAATTCCATCTCCTAATAATTTAGTTACTCCAGAGAAGAATGGAAGTGTATATCTACCAATACCTCCGATAATAACAAGTGTTAATGGAGGTAGGATGATTACAGCATAGTTTTTAGCTTTATCTCCAATTAGAAGGATGAATATTGTTGCTAATGCAGCTGTAAAGATCATAGTTACGATATCTCCAGAACCTTTTAACATAAGTCCTGTTTTGTCTGGAGTAGGGATAATTGAACCACTCGCAAATAGAGTAGCTAATCCTATAGATACACTTTGTACTGGAGTAAATTTAAAGAATAATCCAATAATAATTCCTGAAGCTAAACCTATCATAGCATTGGAAATTGTTATTGATAATGATAAAAACGCAAGTGCAGGATAAACCTTACCTATATATTTAAGTAGTTCACCAAGCAAGGCACCTGGTACTAAACATAGAACTGTTCCTAGGGCGATACCATTAAGGACGTTCATAGTAAAATTCTTAATAGAAATTTTCTCTTTCATAAACATCATCTCCTTTATGTATTCGTTACCTAAAAAGGTTACTAATTATTATAGCGTAAAATATATATTTTGTACATTAAAATTTACTAGTTTTGAAATAATAAATTAGGAATAAATTAAAAAAAAAACTGACTTAAAAAAAGCCAGTTTATTAATAATATTATAGAGCTGTAAATGCAGCTGTAAATCCAAAAATTATGCCTGGTGAGTTGGCTATAACTATTGGCCAATCACGTTTTTCTCCTAGTAGACCATAAATTACCCAAAGAGTACAGTTTATTCCTGCAACGAAAGGTTGAATAAAGTCTCCTTTATGACCGTGTATATTTTCTGAAATTTGTGGTATATATGATATATACATTAGCATAGCTGTGAATGTTGCTACCCAACTAAGTATTTTGAAAAATTTTGTATTCATATTATCCTTCTCCTTTCAAAGTATTGAAATATACTAACATATATAAATATACTAACATATATTAAAGGATATTTCAAGTGAACTTATTAAATATTATAATTGAAAAGGATTTAAATTAAATATAATCATGAAGTGATACATATTTATAGAGAAAATAGTTTGTTTAGTTTGATTTGTATAGTTCGGTATATTATAGTATAATGTAATTTAAAATAACTAAGGAGTTTTAAAAGATGAAAGTATTAAGAAAAATACTAGCGTTATTAATAGTATTAGCTCTTTTTGGTGGTGGAGCAACATATGCGTTAACACCAAGTGAAAGTATAAATAATTCAGAAAAATTAGCAAATCATGATGCTAAGATTAAGTTGGAGGATCTAAATGAAGATTTTATTTCAAATCTTAAATTAGTTGATTCAAATATTAAAACATCATTGAAAATTAATAATAATACATTTCTATCTATATTTAAGAATGCTGTACCAGCCAGTTCGGAATTACTAGATGGAAACTATAAGCTGGTCGATAATCATATTGAAGCAAAGTTACCTGTTAAATTAGGACCTTGGAATACAATTATTAATACTAATATAAAAGTAACTGGTGCTAATAATAGTGTAGATTTAATATTGGAAGATGCTAAAATTGGTAAGGTGCCTATTCCAAATTTTGCTTTAGAAAAATATTTAAAAGAAGCACTTACTGGAAGTGGCGCAGGGGTTAACGGTAATACTATTACTATTAAATCACTTGACTTACCAGTTGTTGTTGATAATATAGAGGTTACTGAAAGTAATATTAATGTGACTGCATCACTTAGTAGAGAAAAAGCCTTGAAATATGCTGCGGAGAATTTTAACGCATATCGAAGAGTATAAAAAATATTAGACTTTTGAAAATGAACAATTATTAGAAGAACTTCTACATATGGAGTCTTTCTAATAGCAGGTTTTTAAAAGTCTTTTTTTTAATTTCATGATATTTTCAGATAATTTCAAATTAAATTCACATAAAAGACTTGAAAGTTTTATCTTGATGTAATATAATATACATATCGTAAATAAAGACAAGACGACTATGTGGAGTTTTAGAGAGAAACTGGTAGGTGGAAAGTTTTATAGAAGCATAGGAGTTATCACTTTATTGTGTAATAATTTTAATAGAACAAACAAGTGCTCTTGGTAGGAGTTAAAAGAGGTGGTACCGTGGATACATTTCGCCCTCTATAACTTTTACTAAGAGTTTTTTATTTTGAAAGGAGAAAAAATGGTAGAATTAAAAGATACATTATTAATGCCAAAAACGAAGTTTCCAATGCGTGGAAATCTTCCAAATAAAGAACCTGAATTCCTAAAACGTTGGGAAGAAATGGATTTATACAACAAAATTTTAGAAAAAAATGCTGGGAAACCTTCATACGTACTTCACGATGGACCTCCATATGCGAATGGTAACATTCACATTGGACACGCATTAAACAAAATCTTAAAAGACTTTATTGTTAAATATAAAAATATGAATGGTTTTGTTTCACCATATGTCCCAGGTTGGGATACTCACGGTCTTCCAATCGAACAAGTATTAGTAAACAATGGTGTTGATAGAAAATCTATGCCAGCTAATAAATTTAGAAATAAATGTAAAGATTATGCTTTAAAACAAGTTGATAAACAACGTGCTGACTTCAAAAAACTTGGAGTATTAGGTGATTGGGATAACCCATACTTAACTTTAGATCCAAAATTTGAAGCTGAACAAATCCGTGTATTCGGTAAAATGGTAGACAAAGGATATATCTACAAAGGATTAAAACCTATCTACTGGTCACCATCATCAGAATCTGCATTAGCTGAAGCTGAAATCGAGTACCACGATCACACTTCACCATCTATCTATGTTGCTTTTGACTTAGTTAGTGAAAATGGTGCAGTAGAAAAAGGAACTAAGTTTGTTATTTGGACAACTACTCCTTGGACATTACCTGCAAATTTAGGTATTGCTGTTCACCCAGACTTTGAATACCAAGTTGTTAAATATAACGGAGAAAGCTACTTAGTAGCTAAAGAAAGAGTAGCATTCTTAGCTGAAAAATTCGGTTGGGAAAACTATGAAACAGGTGAAGTATTAGTAGGTAAAGACTTAGAGTACTTACTATGTCAACACCCATTCTTAGACAGAACATCTACAGTAATCTTAGCTGATTATGTAACACTTGATTCAGGGACTGGTTTAGTACACACGGCTCCTGGACACGGGGTTGATGACTATCTTGTTGGTCAATTACAATACAAACTTGGAGTATTATCACCAGTTGATAACCAAGGTGTTCTTACAGAAGAAGCTGGACAATTCGCTGGTAAATTCGTATTCGATGCGAACAAAGACATTATTGCGCACTTAGATGAAACTGGAGCATTATTAAAACAAGAAGATATTACTCACTCATACCCACATGACTGGAGAAGTAAAAAACCAATTATCTTCAGAGCTACACCACAATGGTTCTGTTCTGTTGATGCATTCCGTAGTGAATTACTTGAAGCTGTAGACAACACTAAATTCTACAGTGAATGGGGTAAACCAAGATTATATAACATGATTCGTGACCGTGGAGACTGGGTAATCAGTCGTCAACGTGTATGGGGTGTGCCAATTCCTGTATTCTACGCTGAAAACGGAGAAGAAATTTTAGATATCGAATTAATCGAACACGTAGCGAAAATCTTTGAAGAAGAAGGATCAAATGTTTGGTTCTACAAAGAAGCTTCTGAATTATTACCGGAAGGATACACTCACCCAGGAAGTCCAAACGGAGTATTCACTAAAGAGATGGATATCATGGACGTATGGTTCGACTCTGGTACATCTCACCAAGGATGTTGTGCAATTCGTGAAGATTTAACTTACCCAGCTGACTTATACTTAGAAGGAAGTGACCAATACCGTGGATGGTTCAACTCTTCACTAATCACTTCTGTAGCGGTATCAGGAGTAGCTCCATATAAAGAGTTAGTATCTGCTGGATTCGTAATGGATGGTAATGGTAACAAGATGAGTAAATCATTAGGTAACGTTATTTCTCCTAACGATGTAGGTAAAGAATTAGGTGCTGAAATTATCCGTCTATGGTCTGCAAGTGTTGACTATACTCAAGACGTTCGTATCTCTAAAGATATATTAAAACAAGTATCTGAAACATACAGAAAAATAAGAAATACTTTCCGTTTCTTACTAGGAAACTTATTCAACGGAAGCTTCAACAATAAGACTGATTTTGTTGCGTATGAAGACCTTGAAGAACTAGATAAATACATGGTTCTTAAATTCGAAAAAGTTGTTGCTAAAGTATTAGATTACTATGAAAACTATCAATTTAACAGTATTACTACTGAATTAATCAACTTCTTCAACGTTGAATTATCTTCATTCTACCTAGATTATGGTAAAGACATCCTTTACATCGAAGGTGAAGATTCTCACAAACGTTTAAGTATGCTAACAGTTCTTTACACAGTATTAAGTAAATCTGTTAGATTACTTGCTCCAATTCTTTCATTCACTGCTGAAGAAGTATATGACAACATGCCATACGAATATGCTGAGTCTGTTCACTTAACTGACTTCCCAGCTAAAAACGTAATCGAAGATGCTGCGTTAGAAGCTAAATGGGATAAACTTCTTGAAGTTCGTGATGATGTGAATAAAGCATTAGAAGAAAGCCGTAATGAAAAAGTTATCGGTAAATCTCTAGAAGCAGCTGTTGAAGTATACAGTAATGATGCAGAAGTAGTTGAGTTATTAAACTCTGTTGATAACTTAAACCAATTCTTCATCGTAAGTAAAGTTGCTGTTAAAGAAAACGATGGTGTAGCTTATGATCTTGCTACTGTTAAAGTAACTAAAGCAGAAGGACATCGTTGTGACCGTTGTTGGAACATCGTAGATGAAGTAAACGAAGAAGGTTTATGTCCACGTTGTGCTAGCATCTTAAACAAATAATAGAATAACTTACATATAGAACTTAGGTTAAATTTAATCTAAGTTCTAATTTTTTTTAATAAATTTTATAGAGTCCAAAAAAATGGACAGATAGATTGTTATAATTAAATCACAAAACGAAGAGGTGATTAAAATGGAAAATGATTATATTACAATTACAGGGATGGAACACTATTTTGGAAATAAAATTTTTAAAGTGGGAGATGTTATCAGTTGTGAAAAAGAGTTTGATAACGACTATGATGAAGAAGCTATTAAAGTTATGATGAAAACTTTCGGTAAAGTTGGCTATGTAGGAAATTCTTGTAGAACTGTTGCCAAAGGTACGAAAAGTGCAGGAAGAATTTACGATAAAGTTGGAGATAAATTTTTTGTAAAAGTTTGTTTTGTTACTGGAGGTTCTGTAATCGCAGAAGTTGTTAATAGAGATGTGAAAATACATAAAAGTAATAGAAAAATTCGTAAATAGTTGTTATTATATACATATGTGTATATAAGGAGCAAAATTTATGGAAAAAGGAAGATATCAAAAATTAAAGCTATTGTACCTATTAGAAATATTAAGAGACTATAGCGATGAAAATACTTATTTAAGTGTGAAAGAATTAACTACTTTACTCTTGAAAAAAGAAATTATTGTTGAGAGAAAAACTCTATATAAAGATATAGAATTAATACAAGATTATGGATTTAATATCGTTGTTGAAAAGAATGGTCGTGAGAATATCTATGCATTAGTGGAAAGAGAATTTGAGCTTGCTGAGGTGAAGATGCTAATCGATGTAATCCAGGCGAGTAAGTTTCTAACTGTAAAAAAATCACGAGACCTGATTTTAAAATTGAAGAAATTAGCGAGTAAAAAACAAGCTCAGAAAATTCAAAGACAGGTATATTCTTTCGAAGAAAACAAATATATAAATGAAAATATTTATTACAATGTTGATGCAATTCACAATGCAATTGCAGAAAATAAGCAAATTGATTTTAATTATTGGCAATGGAATTATAAAAAACAGATGATTGATAGAAAAAATGGTGAAGTCTATAATGTAAGTCCATTCGCTCTTGTATGGAATGATGAAAATTACTATATGGTTGCTTTTGATGCTAAGACAGAGCTGATAAAAAATTATCGTGTTGATAAAATGCGAAATGTTGTTATTGCTAATGATGACAGAGTGGGTCATGAAAAGTTTCAAAAAGAAGATATATCTAGTTATTCGAAGAAAATATTTGGTATGTATGGTGGAACTTTAGAAAAAGTGACTTTAGAGTTTAAAGAATCATTAATAGGAGCAATCGTTGATAGATTTGGAAAAGATATTATTATTCATAAAAAAGATGATATTTATCAAACTTCAGTAGAGGTTATGTGTAGTGGTCATTTCTTAGGTTGGATTTTCTCTTTAGGTAACGATATAGAAATATTAGCGCCTCAAAATGTTCGAGATTTATATGTTGAGAAAGTAGAGGTGTTATTAAAGAAATACAGATAAACGAGAAGGATGAATGAGAATGGATAAAAATATTGTTTTGTTAGATATCGTAGAAACTGATGTAACAAAAATTGTTTCTGTTTCATTAAAAAGAATAAATATAACTGATAGATTCGAAGTCATAGAAGATAGAAATTTTCATCGAAAGATGGAATCTGGGGAATATTTGTTCGATTTAGAGGATACTCTAGAAAGTTATTTTAAAAATATACCATCAGAAATAGATGTTAAAGTTTTTGTTTGGTATAAGGAAAAGAAAGAATTAATAGATAAATATTTTTCTTTTCTTAGTGATTATAAATTTGAATTTATTCAATCTAAACTTATAAAAGTAGGATTAACAAATGGTAATAATCCTGTTAAATATTCTATGAAAAAAGTATTGAAGCTATTTGAGATTGAGTATGATAAAAATAACTTGGGCATTCCTAGATATGCAGTAGATATATTTTATCAAATTTTCGAAAGACTTGTAGTTTATTTTGAACGTAGAAATGAAGTTAGTGTTTTTTGTAAGATGGAGAGCGGTTTGATACATGAAGTATCCTGTAGAACATTGAAAAAATCTACTAATAAACCTTCTTTAGATTGGCTGGAATTTATTTGGGGGGATTATCGTTTTTGTAAACATTGTTGTAGTTTTGAAATTAAGGGACCTTTTTATAAAAATATGACCAACAATCAATTAAAAAATGAAGGTATATTTTTAAAGAATATTAAAATTATTAATGATGGTGGCGACTCTTGTAACGAGGATAAACTATCTCGAGAATTGTTATTGGATGAGGATAGTACAAATAAAGATTATGTAATAGATGATACTTTGAAAGAGATAAACGATATTATAAGTAGTAAAAAAACAGAATATGTTGCTTTACCTAATGGTGAAAGAATAGAAATTTTTAGAGCGAATGATATGTTGAACTATAGTGTTAGAAAACTAATGGAGAAGCAAAAAACAGAGACTTCACCCTTGAAAAACAATGCTATTAACTATCAAATTTTACTTTATAAAATAGGTGAAATTGGTGAAAATAAAGTACTAGATGAGCTGAAGTATAGTTTTTATCCTATGCACATTTTTAAAGATATCTCTATTAATATTGGTGAATTTCAGTGTCAGATTGACTTTGTTATATTAACTAAGAAAGCTATGTATTTAATAGAATGTAAAAATACAAAGTTTAATGTTAAAATTGATAAAACAGGGAGTTTTTATCTTATAAATGAAGGAAAGAAGAATAGAACTTTTAGTGTTTTAAATCAAATTGAACGACAAAAAATGATTTTAGAACAATTAGATTTGGGAGTAGAAATTAAAGAGATGCATCCTATTGTAGTTTATGCGAATGAGGAAACTGGAATAGAAATAGAAGATAAGGATGCATTAAGAGGAATTGATGTAATTAATCTAGATCGTTTAAATAGTCTTATTAGAGAAAAAGAAAAGGATTTAAAAGAAATATATACTGTGGAAGAAATTGAGAAGATAAAGAATAGTTTAATTAATCCTGATATAAAAAATAATGATTATATAGAAGAGGATACAGTGAAATGGGAAGAGTATGAACTTAGATTATTATTAGAAAAAAATATCAATGAGAAAAAAGCATTAGAAAAAATTGCAGAGAAAAATGTATTAAAGAATGTAAAAAGTGAATTCAATGGTTCGAAAATATCAATAGCTGAATTCAAAGATGTATTGAAAAAGTATCTGGAGAGAAAATCTGAAAAATTAGGAGTTACTTCATCTTCTCTAATGACTGAAGTTATGAGAGATGAGATATTAGAGAAAATGCCAACAACGGTTAACCAATTATCTAAATTGTTGGTCAGCAATAGCATTTATTTCCATAAAATTTCGAATGATTTATTGGCGATGATTAATAATGTTAAAACTGTAATGGTTTAAAAAATAATAATATGCAGATAGAATGGCTTTAAAATGAGATTATTATATAATCAGATTTTAGAGTCTATTCTATTATTTTTTACTTTAAAATCAAAAAATATATAAATTCATTTAGCTTAATTTGCTGGATAAATAACGTAGTTAATATCAACTTAAAATCGTGTTATTGTTGTTGCTTTAAAGATAAATGAATGTTATAATTAAGAGATGAATTATAATATGATTATAAAATCATTTAATAGAAAAATATGTCGGAAGGAAAATGTTAATGGCTATTTTAGGAAAAATATTTGATGCTAACAGAAGAGAAGTAAAAAGCTTATCAAAATTAGCTGATAAAGTATTAGCTAAAGATGAAGAATATTCAAGTCTTAGCGATGAACAATTAGTAAATAAAACAGAAGAATTTAAAGCTTATATCCAAGAACAAAAAGAAAAAGGTAAAGAAACACCGGATATATTAGATAAAATTTTAGTAGATGCATTTGCTGCAGCTCGTGAAGGGGCATTTCGTTCTTTAGGAATGAAACCATATAAAGTTCAAATCATGGGTGGTATTTCACTTCACCGTGGGGATATCGCAGAGATGAGAACTGGGGAAGGTAAAACTCTTACTGCAACAATGCCTGTTTATTTAAACGCATTAGCTGGAGAAGGGGTACACGTTGTTACAGTTAACGAATACTTATCTCAACGTGATGCTCAGGAAATGGGAGTTTTCTATAACTATATGGGACTTTCTGTTGGACTTAACTTAAACTCTTTAAACTCTGAAGAGAAAAGAGCAGCGTACAATGCTGATATTACATACTCAACAAACAATGAGTTAGGATTTGACTATTTAAGAGATAACATGGTTAAAACAGTTGAAGCTCGTGTTCAACGTCCATTAAACTATGCTGTAATCGATGAGGTTGACTCAGTTCTTATCGATGAAGCTCGTACCCCACTTATTATTTCAGGTGAAGGACAAGAATCAACGTCACTTTATCAAGTAGCGAATGCATTCGTTAAAACTCTGAAAAAAGCAGAGGAAGAAGATGGAAGTGATGGAGACTACACATTAGATATAAAAACTAAATCTATCCAACTTTCTGAAAATGGTATTGATAAAGCGGAAAGTTACTTTGGATTAAAAAATCTTTATGATCTAAAAAATGTAGACTTAACTCACCACATTAACCAAGCGTTAAAAGCTAACTACACAATGGCATTAGACGTTGACTACGTAGTTGCTGAAGATGGTGAAATTTTAATCGTTGACCAATTTACAGGTCGTACAATGCCAGGTCGTCGTTTCTCTGAAGGTTTACACCAAGCTATCGAAGCTAAAGAAGGTGTGCCAATTCAAAAAGAAAGTAAAACAATGGCAACTATTACATTCCAAAACTTCTTCAGAATGTATAAAAAACTTAGTGGTATGACAGGTACTGGTAAAACAGAGGAAGAAGAATTTAGAAATATCTACAACATGTTCGTTACAACAATTCCTACGAACAGACCAATTCAAAGGATTGATGCTCCAGACTTTATTTATGCTAACATGGAAGCTAAATTTAACGCTGTAGCACGTGAAGTAAAAGAATGTTACGATAAAGGACAACCAGTACTTTTAGGTACAGTTTCTATTGAAACGAGTGAATTAGTATCTAAATTATTATATAGATACGGAGTACCTCACAAAGTACTTAATGCTAAACAAAATGAAAGTGAAGCAGAAATTATTAAACAAGCTGGTCAACGTGGTTCAGTAACTATCGCAACTAACATGGCTGGTCGTGGTACTGACATTAAACTTGGAGAAGGTGTTCGTGAATTAGGTGGTCTTGCTGTTATTGGTACAGAACGTCACGAATCTCGTCGTATCGATAACCAGTTACGTGGACGTTCTGGACGTCAAGGGGATCCTGGTTATAGTAGATTCTATCTATCACTAGAAGATGAATTAATGGTTCGTTTCGGTGCTGATAGATTACAAAAAATCATGGGTAAAGATGTGGATACACCTCTTGAAAGTAGAATGGTAAGTAAATCTGTTGAAAGTGCTCAAAAACGTGTTGAAGGTAATAACTACGATTCACGTAAACAAGTACTTCAATATGACGATGTATTACGTAAACAACGTGAAATAATGTATGCTGAAAGAAATGAAGTATTAGAAAATGAAGTTGTTACTGATATTATCCAAGAGATGATCGGTGAAGCTGTTGATAAAACTATTGCTTACATTACACAAAACTTAGATGCACACAGTGAAAAAGAAGAAACAGAACAAATTATCAAATCATTAAATGAAAAATTCTTAGGTCAAAAACCTATTACTGAAAGTGAATATTCAGATGTAATGAGCGATGATGAAATTCGTGAGCTTGTATTACACAGAATTAATCTTGAACTTGCTGAAAAACGTGCATTACTTGGTGATGAAACGATGAATTCTTTCGAGAAATACATCTTACTTAATGCTATCGATGATAGATGGACTGATCATATCGACCAAATGGATCAACTTAGAAAAGGGATTTTCCTTCGTTCTTATGGACAAATTGATCCACTACGTGAGTACAAAAATGAAGGTTTTGAAATGTTTGAATACATGATTGATGATATTCAAGTAGAAGTTATTACTAACTTAATGCGTATTAGAGTAGAACGCCACGAAGAAATCGAAATGAAACAAGAACCAACTAACCTAATTACTAACGATAGTAAAGAGCACATTGCTCGTGGTCCAATTAAGAGTGCATCTCGTGAAGAGAAAAAAGCTCGTATTGAAGAACGTAAACAACGTATTAAAGAGTTAAAAGCTCAAAAAGATAAAGAAACTAATTAGTAGCTTATATAAAGAAGGAGACTTATTTTAGGTTTCCTTCTTTTAATAGCTTTTTATAATATTATAAGGAGGTAAGTATTATGAATGATATAGACAGACTAAGAGAAATAATTGATTCAAATGATAATATTGTCTTTTTCGGTGGTGCTGGTGTTTCTACAGAATCTGATATTCCTGATTTTAGAAGTGCAAATGGTGTTTTTAGCGTTGAACTTAATTGTCATTTTACACCGGAGCAACTTGTTTCTAGAACGATGTTTGTGAAGTATCCTGTAGATTTCTTTGATTTCTATAAGAAGCATTTGGTCTATCCAGAAGCTAAACCGAATAAAGCACATTATTATTTAGCAAAATTAGAGCAACAAGGAAAGTTAAAAGCTGTTGTTACTCAAAATATTGACACACTTCATGAACAAGCTGGAAGTAAAAATGTTTTGAAATTACATGGAAGTGTGGATGCAAACTATTGTACGAAGTGCAAGTCTTTTTATAATTTAGAGGATTTCTTAACTAAGACTGAAGAAATTCCTAGTTGTGATAAATGTGGTGGGGTTATTAAACCTTATGTTACTTTGTATGAAGAAGAACTTGATATGACGGTATTTAATGCTGCGATTAATTTTATAGAAAAAGCTGATGTCTTGATTATCGGCGGTACTTCACTAAGTGTTTATCCAGCAGCTAATTTATTGCATTATTTCAGAGGAAAATACCTAGTAGTCATTAATAAGACATCTACGCCACAGGATAATCTAGCTGATCTTGTTATTAATGGGAAAATCGGCGAAGTCTTCTCAAGATTAGAAGAAAGAGAAGGTGATGTGTAGATGTATTTATTTATAAAATTAGCTTGGTTTATGAAGCTAGAAAAAAAACGCTATAGTATTGGTATTATAGCCTTGATTTTAGTAAGTATTTTCAACTTAATTCCACCTAAGGTAATAGGTAATGTTATCGATAGGATCGAAGCTGGTAATTTAACAAATGGACAGTTATTTCTCAATGTAGGCTACTTAGTTTTAGCTGCTCTTGCTATGTATGCTCTTCGTTATGTTTGGCGTGTTTACATTTTTGGAGCTGCGTATAACTTAGGTCGTATTTTAAGATCGAGACTTTTTGAACATTTTACTAAAATGTCACCGTCATTCTTTCAAAAGTATCGTACTGGAGATTTAATGGCACATGCGACGAACGATATAAACTCTGTGGCAATGGTTGCAGGTGGAGGAGTAATGTCTGCGGTTGATGCAAGTATTACTGCACTAGTTACGCTGTTCACGATGATATTCTTAATAGATTTCAAATTAACTTTAATAGCGATTATTCCTTTACCATTTTTAGCGTATGCTACTAATTATATTGGTGATAAAAACTATGAGAGTTTCGAAGAAGCGCAAGAATCTTTTTCTGATTTGAATAATAAGGTTCAAGAGAGTGTTTCAGGGATAAAAGTTACGAAATCATTCGGTTATGGTAACGATGAAATAAAGAGTTTTAAAGAAGTTAATAAAAAAGTATTCGGAAAGAATGTTATTGCTGCAAAGTATAATTCTTTATTTGATCCAATGGTATTAATCTTCGTTGGATTATCTTATACACTTACGCTTGTTTTTGGTGGTATATTTGTTTCTAATGGAGAGTTATCTGTTGGTGAGTTAGTTACTTTCGTTACATATCTTGATATGTTAGTATGGCCGCTTCAAGCGATAGGTTGGTTATATAATATCTCACAACGTGGTGAGGTATCTTATAAGCGTATTGAGAGTTTATTAGCTGAAGTTAATGATGTTGATACTAATTTAGATAGTAAAGTTAAAGCTGAAAATGGTAGACTAGAATATAATATTGATAACTTTGAATTTGAAGAAGGTAAAACCTTACTAAGAGATATTAAATTCACAATTGAAAAAGGTCAAACCCTTGGTATTGTAGGTGTTACCGGTTCAGGTAAAACTACGCTATTAAGACTATTATTAAGAGAGTTTAATATTAAAACTGGTAATATCAAGCTTAATAATAGAGATATTACTGAATACAGTCTAAGTGATTTAAGAAAACTTATCGGATATGTACCGCAAGATCAGGTGTTGTTCGCTATGTCAATTAAAGAAAATATTCGTTTTGCTAATCCTCAAATCGATGATAAGAAGGTAGAAGAAATTACGAAAATTTGTGGTCTTTATGATGATATAATGGCCATGCCTGAGAAGTTTGATACGATTGTTGGAGAAAAAGGTGTTAGTCTTTCTGGAGGTCAAAAACAACGTTTAGCTATGAGTCGTGCTTTGATTATTAATCCAGAGATATTAATTCTTGATGATTCGTTATCTGCCGTTGATGCGAAGACTGAGCATATTATTTTGGAAAACTTAAAAGAGCAACGTAGTGGACAAACAAATATTATTACAGCTCACAGACTATCTGCGGTTGTTGAGGCTGATTTAATAATTGTTTTAGGTGAGGATACTATTATTGAAAAAGGTACTCACGATGAGTTAATAGCAAATAATGGTTGGTATAAAGAAACTTATGAAAGCCAACAAATGGAAGAAAGCTTGAAAGGAGGAAATGACGATGTCGAAAAGTAAGACGTTTTTAAGGTTAATGCGTTATATGTTCCGATATAAAGGACTATCAGTATTAGCGTTATTATTTATACTACTAACTTCTATAGTAGCGACAGCAATTCCTCTTTTAGCTCAGTATTATATTGATAACTTTATTACAAAAAATATAGCTAAAGCAGGGTTATATATATTAATAATTTATTTTGGGTTATTTATCCTAAGAGTAGTGTTTACATTTTTAAGAGAATTCTATTTTGCAAGAGTAGCTCATAGTATAGTAAGAGATTTACGTAATGATAGTTTTAAAAACTTACAAAAATTAGGGATGTCTTACTTTGATAAGACTCCAGTAGGTTCTGTTGTATCAAGGTTAACTAATGATACACAAGCTGTTGCAGATATGTTTGGTACGATTTTCTCTAGTTTTTTAAATACTATTCTTATGTTTGTAGTAACACTTTCTGCGATGATTGCTTTAAGTTGGCAACTTACTATATATATGATATTATTCATTCCTGTTATGGTTGGTTCTGTATATATGTATCAGAAGTTATCTAGTAAGCTTGTAGAAATTTCTCGAGCGAAAATTAGTGAAATGAATACTAAGTTGTCTGAGTCAATCGAAGGTATGAAGATAATTCAAGCATTTAACCAAGAACAACGTTTAATAGATGAATTTGGAGAGGTTAATAATGAGCACCTTCGTTATTACACTAAATCATTAAAAGTTGATAGTCTATTACTACGACCAGCTATGGCTTTATTTAAAGTATTAGCGTATGGAGTTATTGTTACGTATTTTGGGTTGAGTTTTGAGAGTGCTGGCTTTACAGCTGGAATAATTTATGCATTTATTCAATATACGAATCAACTTTTCAATCCATTAATAGAACTAATGCAAAATTTCTCAATTCTTCAAACTTCTATAATATCTGCAGGACGTGTTTTCACACTTATAGATAATGAAGAATATGAGCCGGAACAAAGAGAAAGTGATTATAAAATTTCTCGAGGTGATATTGAGTTTAAGAATGTTAGTTTCTCATATGATGGTAAACGTGATGTACTTAAAAATATTTCATTTAGTGTTAAAAATGGAGAGAGTATTGCTTTTGTAGGAGCGACAGGTTCTGGTAAATCATCAATTATGAATCTTTTCCTTAGATTTTATGATTATGATAGAGGAGAAATCTTAATTGATGGTGTTGATATAAAAGATTATAGTGCTAAAGAACTGAGAAACAGTGTAGGTTTAGTTCTTCAAGATCCGTTCCTATATCACGGGACAGTGGAGTCTAATATTAAAATGTATAATGAAGAATTAACAAGAGAAGATGTTATTGAAGCAGCTAAGTTTGTTGATGCACATAACTTTATTGATAAACTTGAAGATAAGTATGATAGTATAGTTACTGAAAGAGGTTCGACTTTTTCTAGTGGAGAAAGACAACTACTTACGTTTGCTAGGACTATAGCAAGTAAACCGAAAATTTTAATCCTTGATGAAGCTACTGCAAATATCGACTCTGAAACAGAAGAATTAATTCAAAATTCTCTTGAGAAAATGAGAAAAGGTAGAACGACAATAGCGATTGCTCATAGATTATCTACGATTCAAGATTCTAATTGCATCTATGTATTAGATAAAGGTGAGATTATTGAATCTGGAACACATGAAGAGTTAATTGCTCTAAAAGGCAATTATTATAAAATGTACCAACTGCAAGCAGGTATGTTAAATAAATAGATTTAAACTGGAAGTGAATTAAGTAGCTTCCAGTTTTTTTATAAAAAAATAATGAACATATATAGTATAAGTTAATATAAATTTAAAGTGTTAATTATAATTGTGTAAATTTTATATTAAAATTAAATACTAATAAATTAAAGCAGATATCTAATGTCTGTTTTCTTGCATTTAGTTTGGAAAAAGCTTACAATTAATGTATTAATTATAAACGAAATTAATCTTAGTATTATGTATGAAAGAAGGATATAAAGTTGAGAAAATATTTAGGGGAAAAATATAATAAGTTTTCGTTAAGAAAATTGACTGTTGGAGTTTGTTCTATGACGATAGGATCTTTTTTCTTGATGTCTACTGTTCAACCTGAAGATTATATAGTGAAGGCAGCAGATAATGCAATTGTTCACTATAAATACGTAGGAGAAGATAAACTTACTGATAAAGAAAAGGAACTAATAAGAAAAGAAGTACCAAATGTTGTAAAAAGTACAGAAGAGACATATTACTTAGTATTTAAACCGACTAAAACAACACAATTAAATAAATTACCTAATACTGGTTTAAATTATGGAGTAGGAAGTATGGTTCTTGGAGGTATGCTAGGTCTACTAGTGGTCGCTGTAGCAAAAGGTAAAAATAAAACACGTAAAATATTATCAATACTGTTAGTTACGAGTATGGGGGCAACTACTCTAGAGCTACCTGTTCGCGCTATGGAAGACTTACAATTGTCAGTTTATAACATGGATTATAACTTAAAAGTGGGTGATAAGTTACCAGAGATTTCTGCAATTCCTGGATATAGTTTTGTTGGATTTATTAAAAATGAAGCTGAAACTAAAATAATAAAAGATAATAGTAAAGAAAATGTTATTTCACAACAAAATACTAAAAATCAACCACAGTTAAAAGAAATTACAAATACAAATGTAGTAGATAAAAAAAAGGAAACTAAAACAACTCTAACTAACACTGATAAAAAAGAAGATAAAAAAGTAATAGAAAATAATAATAAAAAAGAAAACAAAAAAGTAATAGAAAATACAAATAAAAAAGAGGATAAAAAAGTATTAGGGGTTAATACTGTTAATCCTCAAGATGAAGTGTTGGCTGGGAAGCTGACTAAACCTGAATTACTATATACTGATAAAACATTAGAGACACCGATACAATATAATCAAGTTATAGAAAATAATAATCAGTTACCTGAAGGAACAACAAGAGTAAAACAACATGGTAAAGTAGGTAAGAAAACTGAAGTTATAAGGATGTTTACAGTAGAGGGGAAAGAAGTTTCTAGAGAGTTACTTTCTACAAAAACAGAAGATCCAGTTTCAGAAGTAATTGAAAAAGGAACAAAAAAAGCAGTTAGTACTGTTGCTCCAAAAGGTGAAAAATTAGTAAAACCTGCTGTTGAAGCAAAACCTGAGTATAAAGGAGTACAAGCTGGAGCAATGGTGGAACCAGCAAAAGCAGAAGTACCGAAGGAATACACAGGAGTGCAAGCCGGAGCAATTGTTGAGCCAGAAAAAGTAGATCCGCCGAAAGAGTACATAGGAGTGCAAGCCGGAGCGATAGTTGAACCAGCAAAAGCTGAAGCACCGAAAGAATACACAGGGGTGCAAGCCGGAGCAATTGTTGAACCAGAAAAAGTGGAACCACAATATGGTGGAGTCACTTCTGGTGCTTTGGTGGAACCAGCAAAAGCAGAAGCACCGAAAGAATACACGGGAGTACAAGCTGGAGCGATAGTTGAACCAGAGAAAGTAGAGCAACCGAAGGAATATACGGGAGTACAAGCCGGAGCAATAGTCGAACCTGAGAAGGTAAATCCTCCAAAAGAGTACACAGGAGTGCAAGCTGGAGCAATAGTCGAACCAGAAAAAGTGGAACCAGCGAAAGAATACACAGGAGTACAAGCTGGAGCGATAGTTGAACCAGAAAAGGTACAAACTCTTAAGGAATACACAGGAGTACAAGCTGGAGCGATAGTTGAACCAGAAAAGGTACAAACTCTTAAGGAATATACGGGAGTACAGGCTGGGGCAATAGTCGAGCCAGAGAAAATAGAACCGCCGAAGGATTATACTGGAAAAATCGAACCACTGAAAACAGAAAGTCCAAAACCTACGGTAGACTCTAACAATACAACAGAAAACAATAATGTAGAAAAAAATGCTAGTGCACTTCTTCGAATGAATTTTGTTAAAGATAAACAGGAGCAATCAGCAATAGGATCAGCTACTTTTATAGCTCCTAATGTATTGTTGACAGTGGCACATAACTTCATAAATAATTCTGCAGATAACAGTACGGGTGAATTTAGAGGAGATAAGACTAAAAATACATATGAATGGCAAACGCCAGATGGACAAAAAGGTTCATTTACTTCAGACGATATTCACTTTTATAATAAAAAAGATTATCCAAAAGGATTCATTTACGATCTAGCAGTTATTACATTACCTCAATCTACAAGAAGACAACATGCAAACTTAGTAGAAAATTATTCGAAAGTAAATGTTAATGATAAGTTAAATGTTTATGGATATCCTAGAGGAGAGTATACTCACTTAAAAGATACTACTGTTGAAATGGAACAAAAATATGCAAATAATACTTATGGTGTTCAGTATCAAGGTGGAAAAGCTGGTATGAGTGGTGGAGGAATCTTTAACTCTAAAGGAGAAGTGATTGGACTTCATCAAAATGGTGCTGAGAACCGTTCAGGTGGATTAATACTATCTCCGACACAATTAGATTGGATTAGAAGTATAATAAAAGGTAAAGAAATTACACCTAACTATGATGCTCTAGAGCGTCATAAAGATGAGAAAAAAGATGATATTAAAGAAGAAAAGCAAGTTGATAAAAAATTAGAACTTAGAAATATATCTTCTGTTGAACTTTATTCAAAAGAGGGTAGTAAGTATCACCATGTAACATCACTTAATGATGTACCAAGTGATTCAACAAAATACTTTATGAAAGTTAAGTCAGAAAATTTCAAAGATATTATGTTACCTGTTACTGAAATTTCAAATTCTGAAAAAGATGGAAAAGAAGTATATAGAATAGTGGCTAGCGCAAATAATCTTATACAACATGAAAATAATAATGTATTAGAAAATTATACTTATTACTTACCTAAGTCAGTAAAAAGCGAAAAAGGAGTTTATACATCGTTTAAAAATCTAGTCGATGCAATGAATAATGATCCACGTGGTACTTTTCGTTTAGGTTCGACTATGGATGCTCGTGAAGTTGAACTTCCAGATGGTCAAGAAAGCTATATTGGTAAAGAGTTTAGTGGTAAATTAATAGGTGAAAACAAAGGTAAGTATTATGCTATATATAACTTGAAAAAACCATTGTTTAATACTTTAAGTCATGCCACTATTCAAGATCTTTCAATAAAAGAAGCGAATGTTTCTTCTAAAGAAGATGCAGCTACAATAGCGAAAATGGCGAATAATAGTACTGTAATTAATAATGTTCATTCATCAGGGGTAATAGCTGGTGAACGTAGCATTGGTGGTTTAGTATCACAAGTTGATAATTCTACTATTTCGAATAGTGGCTTTACAGGTAGAATAACTAATACTTATGATACAAGTGATACTTATCAAATAGGTGGTTTAGTAGGAAAACTTTCTGGTGCTCAAGCGTCAATAAGTAAATCAATTTCATCTATCGATATGGCTACAAATGCTAATAAAGGAGATCAGATTGTTGGTGGTATAGCGGGAGTTGTAGATAAAAAAGCAACAATCAGAAATAGTTATGCTGAAGGAAATCTTAATAATGTAAAACATTTTGGTTATGTTGGAGGAATAGCTGGGAATCTTTGGGATAGGGATACTTCAGAAGTAAGTAACTCTGGTAACCTTACAAACGTATTAAGTGACGTTAATGTTACGAACGGTAATGCTATTGCTGGTTATGATTTTAATGGTATAAGAGCAACTAACACATATAGTAATAAAAATAATAAAGTAGTAAATGTAGTTCAAGTGGACGATGAACTTGTAACTAAAGATTCAGATGTACAAAGAGGTACAGTATTAGAAGCGGATAGTGTTAAAGAGAAAAAAGCTAAATTGGTTTCTAGAAATAATACTAAAGTAGAAGATTTTGATTTTACTTCAAGATATACAACTAATTACAATGAAGTAACAGGTTATCAACAGTCGAGAGAACAAGTGTATAATAATATTGAAAAATTACTTCCTTTCTATAATAGAGAAACAATAGTGAAGTATGGTAATTTAGTAGAGAATAACAGTGATTTATTTACTAAAAAACTTCTATCAGTTGTTCCTATGAAAAATAATGAAGTAATAACTGATATTAATAAAAATAAACGTGAAATCAACAAATTATTATTACATTTTGAAGGTAATAAATCACAAGTATTAAATATTACATATAAAGATGATTTCTCTAAAGTTGCTGAATATGATATAGCTAATACAAAATTAATGTACACACCTAATACAATGCTACATGATTATAATAATATTGTAAAAGCTGTTTTAGATGATCTGAAATCTGTTAAATATAATTCAGCTGATGTTAGAAAAGTATTAGATATTTCTAATGATATAAAATTAACGGAATTATATCTAGATGAACAATTTGAAAAAACAAAAGCAAATATAGATGATACTTTATCAAAACTTCTCTCAGCAGATTCGGCGATAGCTGAAAATAATAATTTAATAATAGATAATTATGTAGTAAAAAAAATTAAGAATAATAAAGAGGCGTTGCTTTTAGGTTTAACATATCTGGAACGTTGGTACAATTTTAACTTTGGTGAAACAAGTGCTAAAGATTTAATTATGTACAAGTTAGATTTCTTTGGTAAATCTAATAGTTCTGCATTAGATAATGTTATTGAGCTTGGTAAATCTGGTTTTAACAATTTATTAGCTAAAAATAATGTTATTACTTACAATGTATTATTATCGAAAAATTATGGAACTCAAAGTTTATTTAAAGCATTAGAAGGCTATAGAAAAGTATTTCTACCAAATACAACTAATAACGACTGGTTCAAAAAACAATCAAAAGCTTATATTGTTGAAGAAAAATCTACAATTCCAGAAGTTAGTTCTAAACAATCAGAGGAAGGAACAGAACACTCTATAGGTGTTTATGATAGATTGACTAGTCCGTCATGGAAATATCAAAGTATGGTTCTACCGTTATTAACTTTACCAGAAGAAAAAATGGTATTCATGATAGCAAATATTTCAACTATAGGATTTGGTGCTTATGATAGATATAGAAGTCCTGAACATCCTAAGGGAGAAAAATTAAATAAATTTGTAGAAGATAATGCAAAAGAAGCGGCTAGACGCTTTAGAGATCACTATGATTATTGGTACAAAATACTAGATACGAAAAATAAAGATAAATTGTTTAGAAGTATTTTGGTATATGATTCTTTCAGATTTGGTAATGATAAAGATAACAATACAAGTCAAGCAGATTTTTCAACTAACCATCCTGCTATCAAACATTTCTTTGGACCTGCAGGAAATAATGTAGTTCATAATAATCATGGTGCATATGCTACGGGAGATGCATTCTACTATATGGCATATCGTATGCTTGATAAGGCTGGTGCAGTAACATATACTCATGAAATGACACATAATTCTGATAGAGAGATATATCTTGGAGGATATGGAAGAAGAAGTGGTCTTGGCCCAGAGTTTTATGCTAAAGGATTATTACAGGCTCCTGATCATCCAGATGATGCAACAATCACGATAAACTCTATATTGAAATATGATGAAGTGGAAAATGCTAATAGACTACAAGTGAAAGATCCAACTCAACGATTCAATAATGCAGAGGATTTACATAAATATATGCATAACTTATTCGATTTAGTTTATACACTTGAGAAATTAGAAGGGGAAGCTGTCGCTAAGTTAAATGTAAATCAAAAATATAATCTTTTGAGAAAAGTTGAAAATAAATTCAAACTTGATCAAGATGGTAATGATGCATATGCAACAAATGTAGTTCGAAGATTGAATATGGATGAGATTAATAAATTAAATTCATTTGAAAGTCTAATCGAAAATGATATTATTACAAGTAGAGGATATAAAGATCAAGAATATATGAGAAATGGTTATTACACAATTAATCTATTCTCACCGATCTATTCAGCTCTTAGCGGAGAGAAGGGAACTCCAGGTGACTTGATGGGACGCCGTATAGCGTTCGAACTGTTGGCTGCTAAAGGATATAAAGAAGGTATGGTTCCGTATATTTCTAACCAATATGAAAAAGAAGCAAAAGCTAATGGAAGTAAGATTAATTCATATGGTAAAGAAATAGGATTGGTCACTGACAAACTAGTGCTTGATATGGTATTTAATAAACAGTATAAATCTTGGGTTGAATTTAAAAAAGAAATGTATAAAGAAAGAGAAAATAAATTCAATAAATTAACAAATATTAGTTTTATAAATCCTAATAATTGGGGACGACAAGAGAAAGTAACTATTGATAATATTGCTAAGTTAAGAAGTATAATTGAAGAAGCGGTTAAAGAGGATGCTGAAGATTATGTAGCACAAGTATACCCAGATACAAATAGTAGAGTTCTTAAACTTCAGAAAGCAATCTTTAAAGCTTATTTAGATAAAACTAAAGATTTTAAAACTTCGATTTTTGGTGAAGAATAACATAGAGTATAATATGTTTAACAATAAGGATATGAGATTTTATTTCTCGTATCCTTATTTATATATAAAGAATAAATTTTTATTGTTATTTTGAATTATGGTATAATAGAACTAAGTAATAAAAGGAGATTTTAATTATGATAAAAGTTGAAGTATGTGCAAATAGTGTTCAAGATTGTTTAATTGCTCAGAGTGAAGGTGCAGATAGAATAGAATTAATAAGTGCTAGTTACTTGGGAGGGTTAACTCCTACTACTACAGTTTTGGATATGATACTAGAAAGTGGAGTAGAAATTCCTATAATGGCTATGGTGAGACCAAGGGGAGGAGGCTTTTGCTATTCTAGGTTAGAAAAAGAACAAATGTTTAGGGAAGCAAGAGAACTTTTAAAACATGGAGCAAATGGAATTGTTTTTGGATTTCTTACTGAGGATAGAAAGATAGATTGGATAGAAACAGAAAAAATGATAGATCTTTGTAATAGTTTCGGTGCTGAAAGTGTCTTTCATAGAGCGTTCGATTGTTCTGATGAACCAGAATATAATCTGCAACGTTTAATAGGATTAGGGTGTACAAGAGTTTTAACGAGTGGTCTAGGCGCAAATGTTAATAGGGGAGCTAAGTTGTTAAAATATATTCAATCAAAATATGGACAACATATAGAGATACTTGCCGGTTCTGGGATTACAACAGATAATCTTGAAAAAATAATTGAAAAAACAGGTGTTACTCAAGTTCATGGTACTTTTAAAAAATATGGTTTTGATGTAACTACAACTGCAGATGATGTCACATACAGATACACAGAAAAAGGAGACTTTGAAGAAGTCGATTCTGAAGAATTAGCTAAAGCAATAGAAATAGTAAGAAATATAAATAAGGATGAAATTAATGTTTAGTAAGGTACATCATGTAGCGATAATTGGAACAGATTATCAAAGAACAAAAGAATTTTATGTAGATAAATTAGGGTTTAAAGTGATAAGTGAATATATAAGGATTGAGAAAAATGATATTATCTTAAATGTACAACAAGAGAATTTAGTATTAGAAATTTTCATAAAAGAAGATGCTCCAGCTAGACCTAAAATGCCTAATCCAGAATATACAGGATTAAGACATTTGGCGTTTAGAGTAAATGATGTCGAGGAAATACTAAAAAAATTTGATGAACTTGGTATAGTTCATGAATCGTTAAGGTATGATGATTTTGATAATAAAAAAATGGCATTTTTCTTTGATCCAGACGGATTACCTTTAGAAGTACACGAATAATAAATCTAAACTCCTAACCCTCTATGGGGAAGGAGTTTAATTTTATATCATTTTATATATCAATTTTTGTTCCAATATTATATTTTATTGCTTCTTTTATTATATAATCAGCACATGCTATATCAAATACGGCACTTCCAACTGATTTGAAGATTGTAATTTCATCTTTTCTAGTTCGACCTTCAATAGTATTTAAAACTAACTCTCCAAGTTCTCCTTTAAAATCTTCATGCAAAATTAGTTGATTTTCTAAAGGGCGGAGTATATCACCAGCTTCACTAAGGACGCCGTCTTTTGTATCAAAGTATATTTTATTGTTAGAATTTATAATTTCATAAGGAAGTTCAATCATATCGTAAGTGAAAGAACCTATTCCGTTAATATGAACTCCTTGTTTTAAGTGTTTAGCAGAAAAGGTGGGTGTTGTAGAAGTTGTTACTGTAGTTATTATATCAGAATCAATTGTAGCTTCATTAACATTTTCGTATGCGATAATGTCCGTAGAAAAATCAATAAGTTCTGCTCTTAGTTTTTCTACAAATTTATTAGTTTTCTCGAAGTTTCTTGCAACGACCCTAAGTTCTGATAGATTTCTGATTGTTAGTAAAGCACGAGCTTGTTCAAATGCCTGACCACCTGTTCCAATTAATGTTGCGATCTTGCTATCTTTATTTGCTAATAAATCAGTTGCGGCACCTTGTAAAGCAGCTGTTCGTAATGCTGTTAAATATGTACCATCAATAATTCCATTAACTATACCTGTCTTTTCATCTATAGTAATCATAGTAGAAGGAACAGAAGGTAAGTTTATTAAAGAATTATCAGGATAGACAGATACTATTTTTATACCTATTTTATCTGATTCTGTAGATATTTTTCCAGGCATAAATAGTACTTGACCTTTATTGTTTTCAGAAATAATAGGAGTTCTCAATGGAATATCTGTCTTATTTAAACAATAGTTTTTTGTAGCTTCTTTACAAATTTCAATCGCCTTTTTCATAGTGATACATTTTTGTACATCTTCTTTATTTAAAATAATCATAAGTGTATTCTCCCAGTTTGTTTTATATAATTTCATTATATCATGTTGATAGAAGTATAGTAAGTGATAAATAAAATATAAGATTAATATGGTATAGTAAAAAAAGAATTAGTCTATGTATATAAATTAAAAATTAATATAAACATGGTAAAAATGTAATTGTATTTAAATATATTATTAATTAAGATTATTATTTAAAATATGTATTGAATTGAATTATAAAAAATATCTTAAAAAGTTCTTGACATAATTTAATTGAAAATGTATAATAAATATTGTTGTTAAATATGGCGGCTGTGGCGAAGTGGTTAACGCATCGGATTGTGGTTCCGACATTCGGGGGTTCGATTCCCCTCAGCCGCCCCATTAAAATTAAATAAATTTAGGCGGCTTAGCCAAGTGGTAAGGCACGGGTCTGCAAAACCTTGATCACCGGTTCAAATCCGGTAGCCGCCTCCAATTTTAATCATCTTTTCAAAAGGTGTTTTTTTATTTCCAAATTTGTATATAAGTTAAATGGACTGATCTATTTCATCAGTCCGTTTTTTAATAAGTTGAAATGTATGAGCACGATTTGATTTTATTTATATATTTGAAATATTTATCAATAGTTTTCTAATAATTTCTGAAAAATGATGAAAATTCATATTGAAAATTGCTATTATTTCGATTAAAAGGTAGATATATTATTTTTTTTATGTTAAAATGATACCAAAATAGAATATAAATACCGAGGAGGTAATAGTATGAAGAAAATATTATTAGCGCTATTCAGTTTTGTTTTTGTTTTTTCTATCGTAGGGTGCTCTGCTAAAACAGAAACGAAGAAAGAAGAAAAAGTTATTAAAATGGGATTTGTTCCTCTAAAAAATAGTGAGAAGCTGGTTGAAGATCTTAAGCCTATTTCAGATTATCTATCTGAAAGATTAGGAGTAAAAGTAGAAGCCTTTACTGCAAGTAATTATATAGGGGTAGTTGAAGGTTTAGGTAGTGGAAGTGTTGATTTTGGTATCATCCCTCCATTTTCATCTTTACTTGCTCAAAAACAAAGTAATGCAAAACCAATTTTAACATCTAAAGGAAAAACGGGGAAACCTGGTTATACTGCTGAATTATATGTAAGAAAAGATTCAGGAATTAAATCACTTCAAGACGTTAAAGGAAAAAAAGTTGCATTTGTTGATCCTTCATCTTCTTCTGGATACATCTATCCAGGTGCTATGTTAGTAAATGCTGGTCTTAACTTAGATAAGGACATCAGTTATCAATTTAGTGGAGGACATGATAAGAGTTTGCAACTTCTTCTTAATAAGGATGTTGATGTAATTGCAACATTTGATGGTGTAGAAGATAGATATGCTAAAGACTTCCCTCAAGCTAAAACAGATATTCAAAAATTAGCATCAAGTGATATGATTCCAGGTGTTATGGTTACGACTTCTAGTAAGATGGATAAAGAGCTTCAAGAAAAATTAGAGAAGGCTCTTAGAGATATTGAAAAAGATCCAAAAATGAAAGAACTATTCACTAAGATGTTCAGCATTACTGGATTTACGGATGTGGATCAAGATGCATATAAAAAAGTTGAAGCTACAGCGAAAGTGATGAATGTTGATTTAGATAAAGTAAAATAATAGAATAAACTTGGTACTACGTGTACCAGGTTTTTTCTTTTTTCACATATATAATATTTTCATTTAAATAAAACACTTGAGATTTTTTTCGTTTAATTTTATAATTAAATAATCAATCAGGAGTGTGAATGTAATGTACGCATATATTAAAGGAAAAATTTCGGAAATTAATCCAACAAATATCGTTATTGATAATAATGGAATAGGCTATGAAATAGTTGTTGCTAATCCATACGAATATCAATTGAATGAGGAAAAAACTGTTTTTATTAGCCAACAAGTAAGGGAAGATTCTAATATACTTTATGGATTTTCTAATAAAGATCAGAAAAAAGTATTTTTACTATTGTTAAAAGTAAAAGGTGTAGGACCTAAGAGTGCTTTAGCTATATTAGCTGGAGGGACTAGTGAAGAAATTATTGGAGCTATCGAGAATCGAGATGTAACATATTTAACGAAGTTTCCGGGAATTGGGAAAAAATCTGCTCAACAGATTATCCTTGATTTACAAGGTAAAGTTGATTTCAGTATGACTAATATTAGTAGTGCTCCAACTGCTGTAAATAATTATCTAAGTGATGCAATGTTAGCATTGGAAGCTCTAGGATATAGCAAAAAAGAACTTGCAAAAATCGAGAAAAAATTATCAGCATTTGACTTTTCTGGTGTTGATGAATATGTAAAACAAGGATTAAAACTATTAATTAGTGCATAATTTGTGAAAGGAGGAAATTATGGAAGATAGAATGGTATCTGCAAGCCAAAATTTTGGTGAAGAGCGTGAGGAACAGTCTTTAAGACCGAAGTTTCTTAGTCAATATATTGGACAAGAACAGATAAAAAGTAATTTGAAAATATTTATTGAGGCTGCAAAACTTCGTGGTGAGGTTCTAGATCATTGCTTACTATATGGTCCTCCTGGATTAGGTAAGACAACACTTGCGACAATTATTGCTAATGAGATGGAAGTGGGAATTAAATATACTTCGGGGCCTGCGATAGAGAAATCTGGAGATTTAGCTGCTATATTAACTAGTCTTGAACCAGGTGATGTTCTTTTTATTGATGAAATTCACAGGATTAGTAGATCTATAGAAGAGATATTATATTCTGCCATGGAAGACTTTTACCTTGATATTGTTATAGGAAAAGGTGAAGAGTCACGTAGTATTAGAATTGAACTTCCTCCTTTTACGTTAGTAGGAGCAACGACAAGAGCTGGTGCTTTAACAGCACCTCTGCGAGATAGATTTGGAGTACATTGTCGTTTAGAGTTTTATACTATCAGTGAACTTCAAAATATAATAGAAAGAACTTCTGATATTTTTGAATGTGATATTGATGATGATAGTTCTTATGAAATTGCTATGAGATCTCGTGGAACACCTCGTATTGCAAACAGATTGTTAAAACGTGTTAGAGACTTTGCGCAAGTGAAAAACGATGGTGTAATAGCTAAAGATTTAGCAATTGAATCGTTAGACTTACTTCAAGTTGATGCTAAAGGACTTGATAATATAGACTATAAAATCTTAGAGTGTTTAATAAAACGTTATGATGGTCGAGCTGTTGGATTAGAAACAATCGCTGTTACTATAGGAGAAGAGAGTATAACTATTGAGGACGTATATGAACCGTATTTAGTTAAAGAAGGATTTATTGAACGAACTCCTAGAGGACGTCGTGCAACACCTAAAGCATATCAACATTTAGGAATCAGTTATAAAGGTGAATAAAAAGAAATATGAGTTTTATGAAATCATACTATATTAGGTTATGAATCATGAAACTCATGTTTATTTATTGATAATCTATTTTAATTAGTAATTATTTTATTTGTAAAATATTAAAAAGTGTATTAAACTTGATTAGTAAATTATTAGAAAATTTAGAAGGATTGGATCGTATGATTGACAGTAAACAATTTATAAATACAAGACATAAAAATCAAAAAATTAATTATGATAATGTCTTGAAAGAACTTATAAAAGAATGGGAAAAGACTAATTTTCGTCCTAAAATCTTAATACACTCTTGTTGTGCTCCTTGTAGTACATATGTACTTGAGTATTTATCAGAAATCAGTGATATAACTATATTCTTTTCTAATTCAAATATTCATCCAAAAGAAGAATATATAAAACGTATGTTAGTACAAAAAGATTTTGTTGAAGAATTTAATAAAAGAAATGATAAGAAAATTAAATTTTTAGCGGATGAATATGCACCGAGTAAATTTATTAGTGCTGTAAAAGGACATGAAGAAGATCGTGAAGGTGGCGATAGATGTCATATTTGTTATGAAATGCGTCTGGATTCATCAGCTCAAAAAGCAGAGGAGTTGGGATATGATTATTTTGCATCTGCATTAACTCTAAGTCCTAAGAAAAATGCAACTGTAATTAATGAAGCTGGGTATACATTACAAGAACAGGTATCAATTTACTATTTACCTTCGGATTTCAAGAAGAATAATGGATATAAGAGATCTGTAGAAATGTGTAATGACTATGATATTTATAGACAATGTTATTGTGGATGTGTCTTTGCAGCAAAAGATCAAGGAATTGATTTCAAAGAAGTAAATAAAAATGCCCGTGAATTTAATAGAAACCATGAAGATTATGAAAAATTCAAGTCGATAATTAAACTAGGTGGAGAATTAGTTTAGTTACGAAATTAAATGAGTTTACAATATAACAATAAAAATATAATGATTTTAAGTTAACTAGCAATAATATTATATAAAAAAGTATCGTTACTTCACTTGTGATTGATGCTTTTTTAATTATTTTCAGTCGAAATTATAATATTAATATTGGAAAAGTGTTTTCATAAATTTTTCATAAGTAATGTAGTATTCGTTTTCTATTGAATAAGAAACGGTTTTCTTTGTTATAGAATACAAAGAGTAATGAATCTGAAATAAGTACAAAACACTTGTAAATATTGCTTTCATATGTTATTATTTGAATGTAAATATTTTTTTAAATAAAAGGAGACATAACTATGTTACAAAAAGAATTTAAAGTAATCGACGAAACAGGAATCCACGCTAGACCAGCTACTTTATTAGTACAAGCTGCTTCTAAATTCCAATCAAACATTGAATTAGAATTCAACGGACGTAAAGTTAACTTAAAATCAATCATGGGTGTTATGAGTCTTGGAGTTGGAAAAGACGCTGATATCGTAATCTACGCTGACGGAGCTGACGAAGCAGAAGCATTAGCAGCTTTAGAAGAAACAATGAAGAAAGAAGGATTAGCATAAAATGTTACAACTAAAAGGTATTGCAGCTTCTCAAGGGATATCTTTTGCTAAAGCATACATTTTTGTTGAGCCTGATTTAACAGTTAAAGAAGTTAAAGTTCAAGACGTTGAAGCTGAAGTTAAACGTTTTGAAGAAGCTATTGAAATTTCTAAAAAAGAATTAACTATTATTAAAGATAAAGCTCACGAAAATCTAGGTGCTGATAAAGCAGCGATTTTTGAAGCTCACTTATTAATTTTAGAAGACCCAGAATTTATGGGAACTGTTAAAACTGATATTCAATCAAAAGAAATTAATGCTGAATATGCATTAAAAGAAACTTCAGACATGTTCGTTTCTATGTTTGAAGCAATGGACAATGACTACATGAAAGAACGTGCTGCTGATATTCGTGACGTTTCTAAACGTATTTTAGCACACTTACTAGGTGTAGATTTACCAAACCCAAGTTTAATCGATGAAGAAGTAATCGTTATTGCTGAGGACTTAACTCCATCTGATACTGCTCAACTTAACAAACAATTTGTTAAAGGATTTGCAACTAACATTGGTGGACGTACTTCTCACTCAGCTATTATGGCAAGATCATTAGAAATACCTGCAGTAGTAGGAACTAGTACAATTACTGAAGAAGTTAAGAATGGAGATATCTTAATTCTTGACGGATTAGAAGGTGTTGTATATGTTAATCCAGATGAAGCTATTACAGCTGAATTAAAAGAAAAACACGCTAAATTTGAAGCTCAAAAAGCTGAGTGGGCTAAATTAGTAACAGAGAAATCTGTAACTCAAGATGGACACGAAGTTCTTTTAGCTGCAAACATTGGTACACCTGCTGACTTAGAAGGTGTAAATAACAATGGAGGGGAAGCTGTTGGTTTATACCGTACAGAGTTCCTATACATGGGACGTGATCAACTACCTACTGAAGATGAACAATTCGAAGCTTACAAAGCTGTGTTAGAAGGAATGGGTGACAAACCTGTTGTTGTTCGTACTTTAGATATCGGTGGAGATAAAGAATTACCATACTTAGATTTACCAAAAGAAATGAACCCATTCTTAGGGTTTAGAGCTATTCGTCTTTGTCTAGAAGAAAAAGACTTATTCAGAACTCAACTTAGAGCATTATTACGAGCTTCAGTATACGGTAAACTTTGTGTAATGTTCCCAATGATCGCTACAGTTCAAGAATTCAGAGCTGCTAAAGCTTTATTCTTAGAAGAAAAAGAAAAATTAGTAGCTGAAGGTGTTGCAGTAAGTAACGATATCGAATTAGGTATCATGGTTGAAATTCCATCAACTGCTGTTATCGCTGATATCTTCGCTAAAGAAGTTGACTTCTTCTCAATCGGTACTAATGACCTTGTTCAATATACAATGGCTGCAGACCGTATGAGTGAAAAAGTTTCATACTTATACCAACCATATAACCCAGCAATCTTACGTCTTGTGAAAAATGTTATTGAAGCATCTCACAAAGAAGGAAAATGGACTGGAATGTGTGGAGAAATGGCTGGAGATAGCTTAGCTATTCCATTATTACTTGGAATGGGATTAGATGAATTCTCTATGTCAGCAACTTCAATTCTTCAAGCCCGTAGCCAAATCAAAAACTTATCATTAGAAAAAATGAAAGAGTTAGTTGATAAAGCTATTATGTGTTCAACAACTGAAGAAGTATTAGAATTAGTAGAAGAATACACTAAATAATATAATTTAGAAAGGTTTTTGGTTATGCCAAAAACCTTTTTTATATTTTTAAACTATGTAATCAATAATATATTTTAAATAATTAATGTTTAGATTTTAGTACATTATATTTTTAAAATTGTTGAATTTCCAATGAAAATACCCTTATTTCTTGACATTAGAGCATATTTATATTATTATTTTAAATATAAAATTTTTCAAAAACGATGATTAAGACGGTATATTGGATGTTTTTTAACAGGGAGCAACTACGTGACTGAAAGAGTTGTACTAACTGAGAATATATTTTCAGCTTATGAGTAATTGTATAAGTAGACTATGAGTACAATCGGTTGGTACCCGTTAAAAACCATATTAAGGAAGCGAATGCTTTGAAATACGGGTGGTACCACGATATATTCGTCCCTTGAGACTTAGTCTCGAGGGGCTTTTTATTTTGGATAATTAATAGAACTTATACCTATGTCTTTATATTAAATTTTTAAGGAGGAACTTATGACTTTAGAGAATATAAGAAAAGAATATTTAGAATTAGTTAAAACAATTAAAGATAAAAAAGAACTTTATGACCTAAGAGTAAAATTTTTAGGGAAAAAAGGTGCATTAACAGAAGTTATGAAAGGTGCACGTGACTTATCACCAGAAGAAAGACCAACTTTTGGGAAACTTGTAAATGAAGTTAAAACATTTATTAATGACAGTTTAGAAGAGAAAAAAGCTGAACTAGCTAAAGTAGCATTAGAGTTGAAATTAGCTAGCGAAGAGATTGATGTGACTCTTCCTAGTAAAAAAGTACAACTAGGTGGATTGAATCCATTAAACAAAATTATTGAAGAAATTGAAGAAATCTTTATTTCAATGGGATATTCTGTTGCAGAAGGACCAGAGGTTGAAACTGACAAGTTTAACTTTGAAATGTTAAACTTACCAAAAGATCACCCAGCTCGTGATATGCAAGATTCATTCTATATTACAAATGAGCTGTTAATGAGAACACAAACTTCACCTGTTCAAGCTCGTGAAATGTTAAAAGCTAATGGTGAGGGACCAATCAAGATTATTTGTCCTGGTAAAGTATTCCGTCGTGATAATGATGATGCTACTCACTCTCACCAATTTACACAAATTGAGGGATTAGTGGTAGATAAAAATATTACATTTAGTGATTTAAAAGGGACTTTAGAACACTTTATTAAAGCTGTATTCGGTGAAAACAAAAAAATCCGTCTACGTCCAAGTTTCTTCCCATTCACTGAACCGTCTGTAGAAGTTGACGTATCTTGGGGTAATGAGGATGATGAAGAAAACATTAAATGGCTTGAGATTTTAGGAGCTGGTATGGTTCACCCTAATGTTCTAAAAATGGCTGGATTTGATCCAGAGGTTTATACTGGATTTGCCTTTGGTATGGGACCAGAACGTGTTGCGATGTTAAAATATGGTATTAGCGATATTAGAAGTTTCTACACGAATGACGTAAGATTCTTACAACAATTCAATAGTGATAGAAACGATTAATAGGAGGTAGTAATGTTAGTAAGTTATAATTGGTTAAAACAATATACAAATGTTGAAGATAATGCTAATGCATTAGCTGAAAAAATCACTCGTGGTGGTATTGAAGTAGAAGGTGTTGAATATTTAGCAGAAGAAATTTCTGGCGTAGTAGTTGGGTATGTTGAGTCTAAAGAAAAACATCCAGATGCTGAAAAATTAAATGTATGTCAAGTAAACGTTGGTGAAGAAGAAAACTTACAAATTGTTTGTGGTGCACCTAATGTTGATGCTGGACAATATGTAATTGTTGCTAAAGTTGGAGCAAAATTACCAGGAATTAAAATTAAAAAAGCTAAACTTCGTGGTGTAGAATCACAAGGGATGATCTGTTCATTAGGTGAATTAGGTTTAAGTAAAAGTGTAGTACCTAAAAATTATCAAGAAGGTATCTATGTTTTTGAAACTGAACAAGAGCTTGGTTCTGATGTTGTTGAATTATTAGGATTAAATGATTACATCTTAGATCTTTCAATTACTCCAAACAGAGCTGATGCACTTAGTATGCGTGGTCTTACTTATGAATTAGGAGCTTTATACAATAATAAAGTTGATTTTAAAGATGTTGAAAAAGAAGAAAACTACGAAGCAACTTCATTACAAGTTGTTATTGAAAGTGATTCTTGTAGAAACTATGTAGGTCAAGTTGTTAAAAATGTAGAAGTTAAAGATTCTCCATTATGGTTACAAACAAGACTTATGAATTCTGGAATCCGTCCAATCAATAATATCGTAGATATTACAAACTACGTACTTTTAGAGTTTGGTCAACCAATGCATGCTTTCGATAAAGATTTAGTAGGAGATAAAATTGTAGTTCGTGATGCTAAAGAAGGTGAAGTTCTTGAAACTCTTGATGGAGAAGAGAGAAAATTACAAACAACAGACTTAGTAATTACTGATGGAACTCGTGCTATTGCTCTTGGTGGAGTAATGGGTGGTAAAAATACAGAAGTAAGTGAAGAAACTAAAAACATTATTTTAGAATCTGCTTACTTTAATCCAACATCAGTACGTCGTACTTCAGCAGCACACGGATTAAGAAGTGATTCTTCTGCAAGATTCGAAAAAGGAATTGATCCTAATATGCAAAAAGCAGCCCTTGCTCGTGCAGTAGAATTAATTTTAGAATTATGTCCGAATGCTGTAGTTGAAAGTTCTGTTGGGGTAGTAAAAAAAGAAGAAGAGAAAGTTGTAGAAATTTCAACTTCTTATATCAATAACTATCTTGGAATTACATTATCAACTGAAGAAATAGTAGCAATTCTTGAAGGATTAAGCTTTACAGTAGAAGTAACAGGAGAAAACTTAGTTGTTAAAGTACCGACAAGAAGACCTGATATCTCTATTAAACAAGATTTAGTAGAAGAAGTTATTAGAATTTACGGATATGATAATTTAGCTTCAACATTACCGAAATTCTCTAAAACTACTAAAGGTGGTTTAACTTATTCTCAAAGAATGGTACGTGATCTACGAGGGCTATATGCTAGCTTAGGATTCAATGATACAATTAATTACTCATTAGTATCTGAAGAAGAATCAACTCAATATACTTTAGAAAATCATCACAAAGTAAGATTATTAATGCCTATGACTGAAACTCACTCGACATTACGTCAAAGCTTAGTTCCAGGATTATTAAACACAGTTCAATATAACGTAGCTAGAAAACAAAAAGACCTTAAATTATTAGAAATTGGTCGCGTATTCTTCGGAAGTGGTGATGACAATATTCAACCTAAAGAAACATTATATTTAAGTGCTGCGTTAACTGGAGAAGAAAGAGCAACTAAATGGCTTAAAGAAAGCAGTACTTTAGATTTCTTCGCAGCTAAAGGATACCTAGAAGTTGTATTTGAACGTTTAGGATTGGAAGAAAAAGTTACATATAAAAAATCTACTCTTGAAGGAATGCACCCAGGCCGTTTTGCTGAAGTACACTTAGGAGAAAAACGTATTGGTTTCATCGGAGAGGTTCATCCACAAGTTGCTGATAAACTTGGTCTAAATACTACTTATGTATTTGAAATTAATTTAGATGAGGTAATTTCAGAAAGTAAAGTTAAACCTAAATATGAAGAAGTAACGAAATATCCTGAAATTACACGTGATATAGCTATGTTAGTAGATGTTAAAGACGAATATCAAAATATTTATAATGTAATTGAATCTGTTAATAGTAAATTGATTACGAATGTAGAACTATTTGATTTATATGCTGGTGCTGAATTATTAGCTGGTAAGAAATCATTAGCTCTAACGATTACTTATAGCGATAAACAAAAAACTTTAACAGATGAAGAAGTAACAGCTGTACATGAAAAAGTACTTGCTGCACTTACAGCGTATGGAGCAATTATTAGGTAGGTAGTCTATGATTACACAAATAATATTATTTTGTATTTTAGCATATGTAATTGGTTCTATACCATTTGCATTAATCGTAGGAAAAGTATTTTATAATACTGATATCAGAACATTAGGAAGTGGAAACTTAGGTACAACAAATACTTTCAGATGCCTTGGTAAAAAGGCTGGAGTAACGGTTTTTATCTGTGATGTTTCTAAGGGGATAGTAGCGACATTTCTTCCAACTTTGATGCTTGGTAGAGTTGATTATTTATCAATATTTGGAGCTTTTGCAATGATAGGGCATGTGTTTCCTATCTTTGCGAACTTCAAAGGTGGGAAAGCTGTTGCGACTGGATCAGGTGTGTTTATCTTCCTATATCCAATGTTAAGTTTATTATTATTAGCTATATTCTTTTCAACATTATTTTTAACTGGTTATGTTTCATTAGGAAGTATTCTAATCAGTTTAACAGCTATCGGATATCTTGGTTTTTTTGAAGCTGGTATTGATAAATGGGTTATGATAGTTATGTGTGTATTTGTAATTTATATGCATAAAAAGAATATAAAAAGATTATTAAACGGAACAGAAAATCAATCGAAATTAAAAATAAAAAGAGGAACAAAGAATGACAAAAATCATTAGTGGGACTGAACTTGCTAAGAAATTGCGAGGAGAAATTAAAGAGGAAGCAACTGCTTTAAGAGAAAAAGGGATTGAACCAACTCTTGCGGTTGTGTTAGTCGGAGATAATAAAGCGTCAAGAAGTTATGTTAATTCTAAACATAAAGCTTGTATTGAAAATAATATTAATTCAATAAAAATAGAATTACCTGAGGAAATTTCTACTGATGATTTATTAACTGAAATTGAAAAATTAAATAAAGATGAAAAAGTTCATGGGATTTTAGTGCAGTTACCATTGCCAAAACACATTGATGCAGAAAAAGTATTAAATGCTGTAACACCATCTAAGGATGTAGATGGATTCCATCCGATTAACGTTGGTAAATTAGTGATTGGCGAAGCTAAGTTAATACCATGTACTCCACTAGGAATACTAGAGATGATTAAATCAACTGGAGAAGAAATCTCTGGTAAACTTGCATTAGTAATCGGTAGAAGTAATATCGTTGGAAAACCAATTTCAACTTTACTTTTACAAAACAATGCAACTGTAATAACAGCTCACTCAAGAACTAAAGATTTAGAATCTTTAATTGAACAAGCTGATATCATCGTGAGTTGTGTAGGAGTTGCTCATTTCTTAAGTGGAAAAGAAAAAGTAAAACCAACATGTACTATTATCGATGTAGGAAACAACTATAAAGATGGTAAGTTGGTTGGAGATGTAAATCTAGATGAATTTATTGATAAGGTTGAATATATTTCTCCTGTTCCAGGAGGGGTTGGACCTTTAACAATCACAATGTTAATGAGAAATACATTAACTGCCGCTTATGATTTACTAGATAAATAATGTCACCAATATATAGTACTTTTTGAGATTATATTTAATTGAAATGTTTATGAAATAATGATACAATAATATATTGAACAAGAATGCATTGTTTTTATAGATATATAGACTTATATATTATACTATGTTATAATTTATAAAATGTAGAATAGTAAAGAAATTTATGTGGGAGGTTTGTAATTAGATGATAAGATTTTTAAAAAATGTTGTTGCCGAAATGCATAAAGTAAGCTGGCCAACTTTTAGTGAACTTGTTAGAAAAACATTGATTGTTATTGTTGTAGTTGGAATATTAATGTTATTTAGCTACGTAGTTGATTTAGGAATAACTGCTGGAATTAGACATTTCAGTAGATAAGAGAGGTTATTATGAGCGATACAGTAAGTAAAGAGTGGTATGTAATTCATACTTATTCTGGATATGAAAACAAAGTAAAAGATAATATTGAAAAAAGAGTTGAGTCTCTTGGAATGGAAGATAAGATTTTTAGAATCGTTGTTCCAGAAGAAAAAGAAACTATCTTAACTCCAACTGGAAAGAAAAAAGAAGTAAATAGAAAAACATTCCCAGGTTATGTACTTGTTGAATTAGTAATGACTGATGATTCTTGGTTTGTTGTTAGAAATACTCCTGGTGTAACTGGATTTGTTGGTTCTCATGGTGGTGGATCAAAACCAAGTCCATTATTACCAGAGGAAATTAACTTTATTTTACAACAAATGGGATTATCAAACGTTGTAGATATAGATATCGAAGTTGGAGATTACGTACGTGTTATTTCTGGTCCATTCGTTGATATGGAAGGAAAAGTTGTAAACTTAGACTTACATAACTATAAAGCTGATATTATGATCGAGCTTATGGGTAGAGAAACTAAAGTGGAGCTTGAACTTTATAATATAGAAAAATTCTAAGAAAGGAAAAGCTATCTTTTTGAGATAGTCGGATAGAATGTGGAAAAGATTGCAATAATTGTGGATTCTACAGCATATTTATCAGAAGAATTAAAAAAAGAATTAGATATTAGAACAGTATATTTAAATCTTGTTATTGAAAATAATTCATATAAAGAAGTTATAGATATGCCACTTGATAAATATCATGAGTATTTAAAAAATCCAAACAATGCCTTCCCTACGACTTCACAACCAGCTATTGGAGAAGTTGTTGCTTGCTTAGAAAAATTAAAAGAGGATGGATATACTGACGTTATCGCTATTGCACTATCAAGTGGAATAAGTGGTACATATTCATCGTATTCTGTTGCAGGTCTTATGGTTGATGGTTTAAATGTTCACCCATTTGACTCAGAAGTATCTTGTCGTCCAGAGGGGTACTATGCTATCAAAGCTGCTAAGTTGATTAAAGAAGGGAAAACTTCTAGTGAAATTATTTCAGCTTTAAATGATATGAAAAAAGTATCTGATGCGTATTTTATGGCAGATGATTTATCTCACCTTCAACGTAGTGGACGTTTAAGTGGAGCTCAAGCAGTAGTAGGAAGTTTACTTCAAGTAAAACCGTTACTACATTTTGATGATAAGGTAATTGTACCGTTCCAAAAAATTCGTACTTATAAAAAAGTTGTATCGAGAATGTACGAATTGTTTGATGAATACTATAAACAACATGAAGAAGAACACATTACAGTTTGTGTTTTACATGTTGATGCATTAGATAAAGCAGAAGAGATTAAAAAATATATTGAAGAAAATTATTCAAATGTAACTGTCGATATAGATGGAATAAGTCCAGTTATCTCTACACACCTTGGATTAGGTGCAGTTGCAATTGGATGGACAATTTTATAATAAATAAATTTTAAGAGGTGGAAATATGGTACAAACAATGGCACATACTTGCTACCGTGTAGCAGATTTAAAAGAATCAGTTAAATTTTATACTGAAGCATTCGACTTTGTAGTAAGTCGTGAAAGAGATTTTCCTGAGTACAAGTTTACATTAGTATACTTAACTTTACCAGGTTCAAACTATGAGTTAGAATTAACTTATAACTACGATCACGGTGCATATGAACTTGGAGATGGATATGGCCACATAGCTATTTCTGTAGAAGATTTAGAAGCACTACATGAAAAACACAAAGCGGCAGGGTATGATGTAACAGACCTTAAAGGTTTACCAGGATTCCCGCCAGGTTACTACTTCATTAAAGATCCAGATGGATACAAAATTGAAGTAATTCGTACTAAAATGTAGTTATCATTTGATTTATTTATAATCATATGATATAATGTACATACATTGAAATAAATTACCGAAAGGGTGGTGAATTTTGAAAGGTTCTCCGCTCTTTTATATTGCAATAAAAACTTAAGAAAGAGGTGTACTGTATGAGTATTGTAGAAAAAGTTAAAGCAATAGCAACAAAACAAGCAGAAAATACGGAATTTTCTCTTTATGATGTAGAATACGTAAAAGAAGGAACTGAGTATTTCTTACGTATTTACTTCGATAAAGATGGTGGACTTACACTTGATGATTGTGTATTATTAAGTGAAAAACTAGCAGAAGAACTTGACAAAGAAGATTTCATTAGTGATAAATACTATTTAGAGGTTTCTTCTCCAGGAATCGAAAGAGACTTAAGAGACTTAGAAGAAGTAACTAATTCTGTTGGGAAACATGTTTATATTAAAACATATGAAAAAATTGATAATCAAAAAGAATTTTTTGGTGATATACTAGCTGTTGAAGGTGAAGAAATTACTGTTGAATACAAAGACAAAGCAAGGGTAAAAAAATCAACGATTAGCTACAGTAAAATCGCTAAAATTAGATTAGCTGTTAAATTTTAATTATTAAAGGAGAAAGAAAGATGAGCAAGGATTTGCTTAAAGCTATTAAATTAATTGAACAAGAAAAAGGAATTGCAGAAGATATTTTAGTAGAAGCTATTGAATTAGCTTTATTATCAGCTTATAAAAAGAATTTTAATGCTGCAAAAAATGTAAGAGTAGATTTCAATAGAGCAACAGGTGACTATAAATTTATTATAAGAAAAGATGTTGTTGAAGAAGTTTATGATGATAGAATTGAGTTTGCACTTGAAGATGCATTAAAAATTAATCCTGCATATGAAGTTGGAGATATTTACGAAGTTGTGGATTTACCAAGTGACTTTGGTCGTGTTGGTGCTCAAGCAGCTAAACAAGCTTTATTACAAAGACTTCGTGAAGCTGAAAAAGAAATTCTTTATAAAGAATACATTGAACACGAAGGAGAAATTTTATCTGGAACTATAGATAGAATTGATTCTAGATATGTTTATGTAAAACTTGGAAAAATTGAAGCTATTTTAGGTGAAAACGAAAGAGTAAAAGGAGAAACATATGTTCCTCAAACTCCTATAAAAGTTTACATTGCTAAAGTAGATAATCCAACTCGTGGAAGTAAACCACACGTATTAGCTTCTAGATCACATCCTGAATTCATTAGAAGATTGTTCGAAATTGAAGTTCCTGAAATTTATAATGGAACAGTAGAGATTAAGAGCGTATCTCGTGAAGCAGGAGAAAGAACTAAGTTAGCTGTTTATGCTGAAGATAAAAATATCGATCCTGTTGGAGCATGTGTAGGTAATAAAGGTGATCGTGTTAACCGTATTGTAGAAGAATTAAACGGTGAAAAAATTGATATTATCACTTGGGACGCTGACCCTGTTAAATTTATTACTAATGCTTTGGCACCTGCAAAAGTAGAAGAAATTAATATTGATGAAGAAGAGAAAATCGCTAATGTTAAAGTAAAAGATGATCAACTTTCTCTAGCAATTGGTAAAAAAGGTCAAAACGTTCGACTTGCTGCTAAATTAACAGGTTGGAAAATCGATATAAAAGCTGCTGAATAGTGAGGTGTTGACTATGAAAAAAAGAAAAATACCAACGAGAAAATGTATTTTAACAAATGAGATGTTTCCTAAAAAAGATTTACTAAGAATTGTGAAAAATAAAGAAGGAGAAATCTCTGTTGACCCTACAGGTAAACAAGCGGGTCGTGGTGCATATGTAGTTTCAGATTTAGAAGTTATTAAAACTGCACAAGAAAAGAAACAGTTAGAGAAATTTTTCTCTGCATCACCAGAAGTTATGGAACCTATCTATAACGAAGTAATTAGATTAATTTATAGAAAGTCAATTCCACAAAAATAATGATAAAAGCATATAATTTATTAGGTTTAATGCAACGAGCAGGTAAACTTATTACAGGTGAAGATTTAATCACAAAAAACTTAAAAAATAATAAAATCAAATTGTTAGTTATTGCAGAAGACTGCGGTGTGAATACTAAAAAGAAATTAACAGACAAGGCTAATTTCTACAATGTTCAATGCATCGAATTTTCTACAATTGAGAATATCAGTGTAGCGATTGGAAGAGATAATCGTGTTGCTGTAGGAATAACTGATGATGGATTTATAAAAAAATTTAAACAATTATTAGAAGAAGGAGGAAAACAGTAATGAAAAAAGTCAGAATTTATGAGTACGCTAAAGAAGTAGGAAAACAATCAAAAGACCTTATTACAGTTTTAAAAGATGCTAATATTGAAGTATCTAATCACATGTCAATGTTAACAGAAGAGGGGTTAGCTAAGCTAAATAGTGTTTTCAAAAAACAAGAAAAAGCTGAACAAAATGAACAATCTTCAAATAATGAAGGTAAAAAGAATAAAAAGAAAAAAATTAAAAAAGATAAAAATAAAAAATCTCAAAAACAACAACCAGCTATTATCGAAGCTCCATCTGAAGAAACTATCTCAGAAGATACTATTTTAGTAAAAGATGGAATGACTGTTGGTGAATTATCAGAAGTTCTTAATATAGGTTCTACTGAACTTATTAAAAAGTTATTTATGGAACTAAAAATTATGGCGAATATTAACCAGTCTCTTACTTTAGAGCAAATCGAGTTAATCGCTATGGATTATGGTAAAGAAATCCAAGAAGAAGTTGAAATTAATAAAGAAGACTTAGATCTTTACTTCGAAGTTGAAGATGCAGATAAAGATCTTAAAGAACGTGCTCCAATCGTTACAATTATGGGACACGTTGACCACGGTAAAACAACTTTACTAGATACAATCAGAAATTCACGTGTTACAGCTGGTGAAGCAGGTGGTATTACACAACATATCGGTGCATACCAAGTACGTGCAAAAGATAAAAAAATTACATTCTTAGATACACCAGGTCACGCAGCATTCACGACAATGCGTGCCCGTGGAGCTAAAATTACTGACGTAACTATCTTAGTGGTAGCAGCTGATGATGGTGTAATGCCTCAAACTATTGAAGCTATTAACCACGCTAAAGCAGCTGATGTACCTATTATTGTTGCGGTAAACAAAATGGATAAACCTCAAGCAAACCCAGATAGAGTTATGAATGAATTAGTAGAATACGGACTAATCTCAGAAGAGTGGGGTGGAGATACAATCTTCGTACCAATCTCAGCTCTTAAAGGTGAAGGTATTGATGAATTATTAGAAAATATCTTATTAGTTACTGAAATGCAAGAGTTAAAAGCTAATCCAAATCGTTTAGCTTTAGGTACAGTTATTGAAGCGAAACTTGATAAAGGTCGTGGAGCGGTAGCTACATTACTAGTACAAAATGGTAGTCTAAATGTCGGTGATCCACTTGTTGTTGGTAATACATTTGGACGTGTTCGTGCTATGATCAATGACCGCAGCAAAAATATCCAAACAGCTAAACCATCTACTCCTGTAGAGATTACTGGTTTACAAGATGTTCCTAATGCTGGAGATCGTTTCGTAGTATTTGGTGATGAAAAAACAGCCCGTCAAATCGGTGAAAAACGTCAACAACAATATATTGAAACTACTCGTCAAGCTAACTCAGCTGTATCTTTAGATACATTATTCGAGCAAATGAAACAAGGCGAAATGAAAGACCTTAACATTATTATTAAAGCAGACGTACAAGGTTCTGTTGAAGCATTAGCTATGTCATTAGCTAAGATTGATGTTGAAGGTGTTAACGTACGTATTATCCACACTGGAGTTGGTGCGATTAACGAATCAGATATTACACTTGCAGTTGCATCAAATGCTGTAGTAATTGGATTCAATGTACGTCCTGATAATAATGCTAAACAAATGGCTCAAACTGAGCAAGTAGATATTCGTCTACACAGTATTATCTACAAAGTTATTGAAGAAATCGAAGCTGCGATGACAGGATTATTAGATCCAGAATTCGTAGAAAAAGTTATCGGTCTTGCAGAAGTACGTCAAGTATACAAAGTATCAAAAATTGGTACAATTGCTGGTGCTTATGTAACAGAAGGTAAAGTATCACGTGATGGGAAAGTACGTGTAATTCGTGATAGTGTAGTAATTTACGAAGGTGAAATTGATACATTAAGAAGATTTAAAGATGATGTTAAAGAAGTACAAAGTGGTTATGAATGTGGTATGACTGTTGAAAACTTCAATGATATTAAAGAAGGAGATGTCTTCGAAGTATACATCATGGAAGAAGTTAAGAAATAGGAGGCAAACTTTATGTCAGAACTAAGAGTTAACAGACTTGCAGAACAAATTAAGAAAGAGATTACTTATGTCTTAGCCACAAAAGTAAAAAATCATGATTTAGGATTTGTTACTGTAACAGAAGTTGCTTTAACAGGAGATTATTCTCAAGCAAAAGTATTCTACACTGTTTTAGGTGGAGAACGTGAAAAAGAAAAAACAAAAGAAGCGTTTAAAAAAATTAAAGGTTTCGTAAAAAGTGAAGTTGCTAAAAAAATTAAAATTAGAAAATTTCCAGAACTTATTTTCCAATATGACACTACAGCTGAATATGCGTTACACATTGAAAGCTTAATAGCTAGTGTTAGTAAAAAGGAAAAAGACGAAGAATAGTAACTAGTATTAAGGAGCGACTCGTTAAATATAGTTTATAAGAATTATATTTATTGGGTCGCACCAATATAGTTGATAAATTTACTAAAAATAGTAATTTTATTATCGTTAGCTGTATTGTCTAGTTATTTAAGTTTATAACTTTGGATGATTTATAGTATTCAAAGTATTTTAGTATTATAATAATTAAAGGAGAATAGAATGTTACAAGTAACAAATTTAGGTTTACGTTTTGCAGATAGAAAGTTATTTGAAGATGTAAATATAAAATTTACAAATGGTAACTGCTACGGTTTAATCGGAGCTAATGGAGCAGGTAAAACTACATTTTTAAAATTATTATCTGGTGAGATAGATTCACAACAAGGCCACGTTTCTTTAGGAAAAGGTGAACGTCTTGCTGTACTTCGACAAAACCACTTCGCATATGAAGAGAATAGAGTTATCGATGTTGTAATGATGGGACATGAGCGCCTTTGGGATGTTATGAACCGTAAAAATGAAATTTACATGAAAGATCCATTTACTGAAGAAGATGGAATCATTGCGGCTGAACTTGAAGGTGAATTCGCTGAGATGGATGGTTGGACTGCAGAAAGTGATGCAGCACAACTTCTTGAAGGTTTAGGAATTTCTGTAGAGTTTCATGATATGTTAATGGGAGAGCTAGATAATGCTATTAAGGTTAAAGTTCTTTTAGCACAAGCATTATTCGGTAATCCAGATGTACTTCTACTGGATGAGCCTACCAACGGTCTTGATATTAGTGCGATTAAGTGGTTAGAAGAGTTCTTAATTAACTTTGAGAACACTGTTATCGTAGTCAGCCACGACCGTCACTTCTTAAATAATATCTGTACTCACATTTGTGACTTAGACTTTGGTAAAATCCAACTTTACGTTGGTAACTATGACTTCTGGTATCAATCTAGTCAACTTGCTAGAAGAATGGCAGAAGATAATAACAAGAAAAAAGAAGAAAAAATTAAAGAATTACAAGAATTTATCGCACGATTCTCTGCGAATGCTTCTAAATCTAAACAAGCAACAAGTAGAAAGAAAATGCTTGATAAAATTACTCTTGATGATATTAAACCAAGTAGCCGTCGTTATCCATACGTTCGTTTCACACCAGATCGTGAAATCGGAAATGACTTACTTATCGTTGAAGGTGTAAGCAAAACTGTAGAAGGTAAAGAAGTATTAAGTAATGTAAGCTTCACTGTGAATCCTAATGATAAAGTTATCTTACTTGGGGATGAAGTAGCTAAAACTACATTACTAAAAATTCTTGCTGGTGAAATGGAGCCTGATAGTGGAACAGTTAAATGGGGTATCACAACTTCTAGAAGTTATATGCCAAAAGACAACTCTGAATACTTTGAAGGGTTAAAACTTTCATTAGTAGAATGGCTTCGTCAATATGCTTCTCCTGAAGAGGAAAGTGAAGCATACTTACGTTCATTCTTAGGAAGAATGTTATTCTCTGGTGAAGAAGCACTTAAACGTGCACACGTATTATCAGGGGGAGAAAAAATGCGTTGTATGTTATCTAAAATGATGTTATCAAAAGCTAACGTTATTCTTTTAGATGAACCTACAAATCACCTTGACTTAGAATCTATTACAGCAGTCAATGAAGGTATTATTGCTTTCAAAGGTTCTGTATTCTTTACATCTCATGACTATGAGTTTATTCAAACAATAGCGAATAGAGTAATTGAATTAACACCCGAAGGTGCTATCAACAAAGAGATGGATTATGAAAACTACCTAAGATTCAAAGGTATAATAGACTAATAAAAATAAGGAGATATACTGCGTTGGTATATCTCCTTTTATATTAATCTTAAAAATTAATTTTCTCAAAAACTTCTTTTGTAACTTCAGAAAAAGCTTCTACTTCTTCTTTTGTAAATCTATCAAATTCTATTGAGTCTATGTCTAATAAAGCAACTACTTTATCATTTTGAATAATAGGTACTACTAGTTCACTATTCGTAGCACTATCACATGCAATATGTCCAGGAAACTTGTGAACATCTTCGACATAAATTGTTTCACGAGTTGTGTAACAATGGCCACACACACCTTTATTAAATGGGATACGAGTACATGCTACCTTGCCTTGGAATGGTCCTAAAACTAAGTTGTTATTTTTTTCATCTAGTAGGTAAAAGCCAACCCAGTTAGTATTAGGTAAGTATTCTTTATACAATGCTGATAGATTTGATAGATTAGTTACTAGATTTTCTTCTCCATAAACTAATGCTGTCGCTTGTTCGATAAATAATTGTTTATTTTCTACTATATTCATAAAACACCTCTTTTAAATACTTTATTATATTTTCGCATAATAGGTAAAAAAAATAAAGAGATAAGTTCAGTCGTTATTTAAAAATGATTTTTATATTGTTTAAAAGTAAAAAGATTATGATAAGATTTTCATAGGAATATAAATAGATAAAAATATTTAGTAATTTGTTAGATAAGAAATATTGAAAAAAAATTAAAAAAATGATTGAAACACTTTGTTTTTTACGATAAAAATGGTATAATTTTGTTAGGTTATTGTATTAATAAACGTAAATAATTAAATAATAAATTCAGGGGGAAGATATATGACATATATATTTTTATTTGTGTGTATCCTTGTTCTTGGAGGAGTAGTAGCACTATTCGTCTTTAGAAATAGGAAGAAACAAGATTTATACCCTCTTTTAGTTATGAAAGATGAGCTAGAGAGAGAAACACTATCTGATGATTTGAAAAAAGTAAAAGCGCTAGAAATTGCTGGTAAAGCTGAAAAACTTTATTCTCAATGGGAAAGCGAATGGTACGAAATTCAAAGCATCGATATTGAAGAACTTGACAGAGATCTTTATAGTGCAGAAACTTATATTGATAAATTTAATTTCAAACGTGCTGATGAAGTGATTATGAACTGTGGAGAATTAATCGCAAACATTAAAGATAGAATCGCTGGTATTAGAAGAGAAATTAAAGAATTAACAGAAGTTGAACCTAGAAATAGAGAACTATATGAAGAAATCGTAGTTGAGTACAAAGAGCTTAATAGAGAATTATTAGCTAAACGTCATCAATATGGTGCGGCTGCAGAACAATTTGAAAATAATATCAAAGAGATCGCTCCACAACTTGATGATTTCAAACTATTAACATCGACTGGTAAATACCTTGAAGCTCAAGAAAAAATTAATTCTGTAAAAGAGTTAATAGATTCACTGAAAGAAAGAATGGAAGTTTTACCTGACTTGTTAAAAGAAATTGAAAAAACTTGTCCAGCTCAAATTCAGTCATTAAGACTTAAAGTTGAGGAAATGGAAAAGAAAGGATTTAAACTTAACCACTTAGAAATTTCAAGTAAAATTGAAAGTAGTGTTTGGCAACTTAGCGACGCTCGTGAAAAAGTTAAATCTGGTGATATAGATTTAATAGAAAATATTCTTGATGGTATTTATGATGTCATTGATGAAGTTTCTAATGATCTAAAAAAAGAACTTGATTATAAAAAATACATTGAAGAAAACTATAGAGAAATCACAAATAAACTTGAATTACAAGATAAATTGAATGAAGCTCTATACAACAACATTCAAGAAATCAAAAATAGATATCAAATCTATCAAAAAGATGAAGAAATGGTTGCTAACTACTATGATGAGTTAAGTGATTTACTTGATGTTAAACATGATATTGATGTGTATATTAATAATCAACCAAAATTAAACTATAAAGACTTGAAAGAAAAAGTAGAATTACTAGGTCAAGGATTAGAAAAAATCGAAGAAGATCAAACAAATTATTCTAGATACTTAACAAGTCTTCGTGAAGAAGAAGATCACGCTCGTGAGAAACTTATCTTCATTAACCAAGAAAAAGAAGTTATTAAACGTAAATTAGATAATTCACGTGTCCCAGGATTCAGTGATAGATTTATAGTATTATATAAAGATGTTACGGACAGTTATAGATATGCTATTGAGGAACTTAAAAAAGAACCTATTAATATTGATTTATTAAAACGTGCAGTTGCAGAGGCAGAAGAATCACTTGATATTTATGCATCAGAAGTTAATAACATTCTTACTGATATTGAACTAATTGAAAAACTAATTCGTTATGCGAACAGATACAGAAAAGATAATGTTGAATTCCACCAACAATTAACAGTTGCTGAACAATATTATAGAGAGTATCGTTACAACAAAACTCTAGAAATTATTAGAAATTCTCTAGATAAAGTTGAGCCAGGCGCGTACGAAAGAATTAGAAATTCAGTAAAACCGAGATAATAAAGAAGCCCTAGTTTTAGAAATAAAACTAGGGTTTTTTGTTCCGAGTGAAGAGTGAAATTATAATCAAAAACACTGTAGCTATTTTGTAATGATAGTTACAGTGTTTAATCTTTATTTTCTTTTTAAATTAAAATATCCTAAACTAGCAAAGTAAAAGATTGCTTCTATAGCTGCGATAAAGAATGTAGTAGGTAGGGAAGTGTAGTAAGAAAGTGTAATCCCAGCCCATGTTCCAATTAGAGCAAATGAAATTGATATAATAATCATTAGTCCAACTTTGTTAGTAAGGTACCTAGCTGCACTAGCAGGAACTGTTAGAAGTACGAACATTAATAGTGCTCCAACAACAGGCACTGTAATACTAGTAGCAACAGATAAAAGAACTAAGAAAAATATTGAAATAAATTTTCCGTTAAGTCCTAATGCACGTGCACCAATAGCGTCAAATGAATCGAATTTAATTTTTCTATAAAATATAGAAAGTAATAAAATAACCGCTATGGCTAAAGTGAATATTAATTTAACATCATCTCTAGTTATAGAGACAACACTACCGAAAAGAATATTATTAACATAACTAGTACTTTTTGGTGTTAAAGATAGGAACAGTAGTCCTAATCCAAGAAAGATTCCTAACATAACACTTACTGTAGCTTCTCGTCTAAATGCTTTAACACTAAGATGACCAACAAGATATGACATAGTAATAGTAAAGATTAGTAATCCATATATTGGGTTAATACCTAAGAAAACAGCAAAAGCTGCACCAGCAAACCCAACGTGAGAAAGTGTATGTGAGATGAATGACATATTTCTAGCCATTACAAATACACCGATGTAACCAGCCATTATAGCTACAATAGTTCCAGCTATAAAAGCATTTTGCATAAAATCATAATTAAGCATATTGAGTATCTCCTACAAAATGTTTACAAAGTTTTAGATTGCTTTTTTCTTCATTATAATCTTTTATACTAATAAACTTGAAACAATTTTCTTCAAGGTGTAGAATTTTATCAACATATTTTTCATCAATAAGTGAAAGTTCGTGAGTTATACATAGAGTTATAATATTTTCTTTTTTTGTAATATCTTTAACTAAAGTCATACATTCAATTTCACTTGTTTTATCTAAGTTCGAAGTGAATTCATCAAGTAATAGTAGATTTGGTTTATTTACTAAAGCCTGTGCTAAGAAAACACGCTGTTTTTCTCCTCCAGAAAGTGTACCAATTGATTCATTTTGTAATTTAAGTGAATTTGTTAATGATAAAGCATCGTGGATACTTTGTTTTTCTTTTTTATTAAGCCATGGAAGAAATCCTTTTTGAATTGGTAATGATACGAAGTCTTTAGCTGATAAAGGAAGTTCCTCATCTATTTGTCTAAACTGAGGTACATAACCAAGTATAGGATTTTCTCCTGTTAGTTTAATTTCATCTGTTTTATTTAACTTTTCAAGTATGTTGTTAAGTAAAGTTGTTTTACCTACACCGTTTTTTCCAACGACAGCAATTACTTCACCAGAATTACAACTGAATGAAATGTTATTTAAAATTGTTTTATCTCCTATAGAATATGTGAGATTTTCTATTTTTAGTTGTGCCATAAAATCTCCTAAATTAATAATTTTTTTATTTGTTATATTTCTCATATATAAAAAAGAAGAGATACGATTTAGAATCTCTTCTTTATATTATACTACATATTTATAATATGTGAAGACTAATTTTTAATCTTCGTATTAATGTTTGTGTTCTTTTTCATCATCATGATCTTTGTGATCGTGGTTGTGGCCTTCATGAGAATGACCTTCATGACCGTGATCGTGAGAGTGTCCTTCTTCAGCACCTTCTACATGATATGCTTTTTCTCCAGCACCACCATTTAGAATTTCTTCTAGTTTGTTGTACTGTTCTAACATCCATTCGATATAAGTTTTTCCATCAGGTTGAGTTTCAGTTACATTAAGAACTGGAACTTTGTTTTGTTCTGCTAAACTAATTAAACCTTCGATAGTTTTATTTGTTGTTTGAACGTTGTTAACAATTAGTGAAATTTGTTTAGATTTTATTTGTTCTTGAATAGTTTTTAAATCCTGTGGAGCAGGGTCGTTACCTTCTTCAGTAGCTTGAGCTAATTTTTTAACTTGATCAGTTGTTTTGAATCCTAATGAATCTACAGCATATTCGAATACTGGTTCAGTTGTTAATACATATTTACCATTAGCTTTATCTTTTAATGAATTAATTTTATCAGTTATTTTTGAAAGTTCTTTTTTATAGTTATCTCTATTTTTTTCGTAGAATGCTTTATTAGAAGAATCTTTTTCTGATAAAACTTTAGTAAGTTCATCTGCAACTTTACTCATTACTTCTGGGTTATACCAGATGTGTTCATTTTCTCCATCTTTAAGTCCTAATAATTTTGCACCATCGATTTTTTTGATGTCTTTGCTATTAGCAGTAAGTTTTTCAAACCATGAATCATAGCCACCACCATTTAGAATTGCGATGTTAGCATCAGCAACATTTTTTGCGTCTTGTGCTGTTGGTTCAAAATCATGAGGGTCGACAGAAGTAGAACTAATAATAGAAGAAACTTCTGCTTTATCTCCTGCGATACTTTTAGCTACTTCTGCATAAAAGTTTACTGAAGTAACAATTTTAGTTTTATTTCCAGAGTTTGAAGCTCCAGAATTTGTTTTGCTAGAACATCCAACTAATATTAGTGCGAATGCAGCAACAATTGAAAATAATTTTAATAATTTACTCATTTGTAATAGTCCTCCGTTATTCGTAATTATTACGTTCTAATAAATTATAATACTACATGATAAAAAAATCAAGTTCTTAAACGAAATAATTTTGATTAATGAGTAAATAATAATTTTAAATTGTACTTTTTTAGTAGAAGAAAAAGAAAAATAGAGTTAAAATTATAGAAATTTTTTAATGGAAATTTTGTTTAAAAATCCAACAAAACACTTGATTTTTAATAGTTAATGCTATATAATTAATAAAGTTGAGTAAAAATCAACAAAAATATAACACACGACATTTGAGTAGCTGCTCGGTGCATTTATGTTTGCAGTAAGCTTAGAGAATGTCGGAGGAAAAAACCAAGGAGGAAAATAACTATGGCAGTTATTTCAATGAAACAATTATTAGAAGCTGGTGTACACTTCGGTCACCAAACAAGAAGATGGAACCCTAAAATGGATAAATACATCTTCACAGAAAGAAACGGTATCTACATTATCGACTTACAAAAAACAGTTAAGAAAGTTGATGAAGCATACGAATTCGTAAAATCAGTTGCTGATCAAGGCGGAAAAATGTTATTCGTAGGTACTAAAAAACAAGCACAAGATGCTATTAAAGAAGAAGCTGAAAGAAGTGGTCAATACTACATCAATCACCGTTGGTTAGGTGGAACTTTAACTAACTACAAAACTATTAAAGGACGTATTGACAGAATCGCTGAAATCGAAAAAATGGAAGCTGACGGAGTATTCGAAGTATTACCTAAAAAAGAAGTTATCGAATTAAGAAAAGAATACGATAAATTAAACAAATTCCTAGGTGGAATTCGTGAAATGAAAGGTATGCCAGATGCAATCTTCGTAGTAGATCCTAAGAAAGAGCACAACGCAATCGCTGAAGCTAAAAAATTAGGAATTCCTGTAGTTGGTATCGTAGATACAAACTGTGATCCAGATGATGTTGATTACGTAATCCCTGCAAACGATGATGCTATCCGTGCGGTTAAATTATTAACAGCTAAAATGGCAGACGCTTTTGTAGCTTACAACGAAGGAAACATCGAAGGAACTGAAGAAGCTTTCGTAGAAGAAGTAGAAGCAACAGAAGAATAATCTAAAGATAAAAAAATTATAAAAAATATAAAATAAAATAACGGAGGCAAATCAAAATGGCACAAATTACAGCTAGTTTGGTAAAAGAATTAAGAGAACGTACTGGTGCTGGTATGATGGACTGTAAAAAAGCACTAACTCAAACTGATGGAGATATCGATGCAGCAATCGACTACCTAAGAGAAAATGGTATCGCTAAAGCAGCTAAAAAAGCTGATAGAATCGCTGCAGAAGGTCTTTCTTACATCGAGGTTAAAGGTAACAAAGCTGTTATCTTAGAAATCAACTCAGAAACTGACTTCGTTGCTAAAAACGAAAAATTCGTTGCTTTAGTAAAAAATGTTGCAGAAGCTATCTTAGCAGCTGAACCTAAAACTTTAGAAGAAGCTCTTCAAGTTGAAGCTCAAGGTGGAACTGTAGAAGAAGTAATTAATGAAGGAATCGCAACAATCGGTGAAAAACTTTCATTAAGAAGATTTGAAGTTGTTTCTAAAACAGATGCTGATGCATTTGGTGCATACTCTCACATGGGAGGAAGAATCGGTGTTCTTACTCTTGTTGAAGGAAGCACAGATGAAGAAGCAGCTAAAGATGTTGCAATGCACATCGCTGCTTTAGCTCCTAAATACTTAGACGAAAGCGAAGTACCAGCTGATGTACTTGAGCACGAGAAAAAAGTATTAACTGAGCAAGCATTAAACGAAGGAAAACCTGCTAACATCGTTGAAAAAATGATCGTTGGTAGAATTAACAAATTCTTAGAAGAAATCACAGTTGTTAAACAAAAATTCGTTAAAGATGATAGTTTCACTGTTGAGAAATTCGTAGCTTCTAAAGGTGGAAAACTTGCTAAATTCGTACGTTACGAAGTTGGTGAAGGTATCGAGAAAAAAGAAGATAACTTTGCTGAAGAAGTAATGAGCCAAGTTAACGCTAGCAAATAATAATTCTCTATTTAATATATTCTATTAAAAGAGGTTAAGCACACACTTCTTGTGTGTGCTTTTTTAAAAAATTAGTATAGTAGAAACAATAATGTCTTTAATTTATTAGGAGGATAAAAATGGCTACTAAATATAAAAGAGTTTTATATAAGCTTAGTGGTGAAGCACTAGCAGGTGGAAAAGGATTTGGAATTGATTCAGAAGTTGTTACTAAAATAACTTCACAAATCGTAGAAGTAGTAAAACAAGGGGTAGAAGTTGCTATCGTTGTAGGTGGCGGAAACATCTGGCGCGGAAAAACTGGTGAAGAACTTGGTATGGAACGTGCTACAGCAGATTCAATGGGTATGTTAGCTACGGTTATGAACTCATTAGCATTACAAGACTCATTAGAGCAAAAAGGTGTTGATACTCGTGTTTTAACATCAGTTGAAATGAAAGCAATGGCTGAGCCGTATATTAGAAGACGTGCAATAAGACACTTAGAAAAAGGTCGTGTTGCAATTTTCGCGGCTGGTATTGGTAACCCTTATTTTTCAACAGACACTACAGCAGCATTACGTGCAAAAGAAATAGGAGCTGAAGCTATTTTAATGGGGAAAAATGGAGTTGACGGAGTTTACTCTGCAGATCCAAAACTTGATAGCACTGCAACTAAATATGATAAGTTATCATACATGGATATCATGAATAAAGGGTTAACAATAATGGATTCTACAGCTATTACATTCTGTATGGATAATCACCTGCCAATTATCGTCTTTTCAATAGATGAAGCAGAAAATATTGTTAAAGTTGTTTCTGATTCAAACTTAGGAACAATTATTGAATAAAATTTATATTAGGAGTTTACAATTATGCCTGAACAAATAATGAGTAATTTAAACGAGAAAATGGAAAAAGCTATTGCTAGTTTACGTCGTGAATTAGCATCAATTAGAGCTGGTAAAGCTAGTGCAGCTGTTTTAGATAGATTAACAGTTGATTACTATGGTGTAGCTACTCCAATTAACCAAGTAGCAGGTGTTTCTGTACCAGAACCAAAAATGCTTGTTATTTCTCCATATGAAAAAACTTTATTAGGAGATATTGAAAAAGCTATTCAAGCTTCTGATTTAGGATTAAATCCTTCAAACGATGGATCTGTAATCCGTATCGTTTTCCCAGCATTAACTGAAGAACGCCGTAAAGAGCTTGCTAAATTAGTAGGTAAAGAATCTGAAGGTGCTAAAGTTGCAGTACGTAATGTACGTCGTGACGCTATGGATTCAATGAAAAAATTAGAAAAAGCTTCTCAAATTACTGAGGATGATCTAAAAGGATATTCTGATGATATTCAAAAAGTTACTGATAAATTCGTAGCTGAAATTGATAAAGTAACAAAAGAAAAACAAGACGAGTTAATGAGTGTATAATAATATGGAAATGACAGAAGTAATTGCTAAAATTAATTCACTTAATGCTACAAAAAAAGAGCGTGAATTAACAGCTGAGGAATCAGAAGAGTTAGCTAAATATAGACAACTATATTTACAAAATTTTAAAGCTAATATGCGAAACATATTAGATAATACAAAAGTAATTAATGAAAACGGAGAAGATATAACTCCTAAGAAGAAAGGAAATTAACAATGAGTGCAACTGCAGTTACAATTTTAGTTGGAGCAATTTGTTTACTTGCTGGTGTTGTAGGAGGGTTCTTCCTAGCAAGACGTAATTTCATGAACTACATGGAAAAAAATCCTCAAATTAACGAAGATATGGTTATGAGTATGATGAGTCAAATGGGACAAAAACCATCTCGTAAAAAAATTAATCAAGTTATGAGCAATATGCAAAAAGCACAAAAACAAGCTCAAAAACAAATGAAAAAATAATATAATTAAACAGATGTGTAAAACGACACATCTGTTTTTCTTTTTATTTACAGTAAAAATTCTTTTTCTAAAGAAGATTTAACTTCTATTATATTATCTGTAACAGGATGCGGAAATACTACTTTTAGTGCACCTAGATACATTTTATCGTATTTATAACCATCCTTAGAGTAAAGTTTATCACCTATGATTGCAACACCATTAGAAGCTAAATGAACACGAATTTGATGTGTTCGACCAGTTTCTAACGATACAGTTACTAAAAACTTATTTTGATCTACTTTAACACAATCAAGTATATTAGTAATTGCGTTCTTTCCATTTCTAGTTACTGCCATTTTGTTTTTTTCTTTACTATCACGCCCGATATTAGTATTGATTGTTTGTGGTTTTATATTATTTTTTATAAGCGCAGAATAGTAACGTTTGATTTCTCTTTTTTCAAGCATTTGATCTAATTTTGCTTTGATTAAAGGTGTTTTTGCTAGTATAACTAATCCACAAGTATCGATATCTAACCTATGGATAGGCTCTAGGTAGTTGTATTCAGAGATTAGGTAGTTTACCAAAGTATCTGTTTCTGATTCAATATCATTTGGATGTGTTTTTATTCCGAATGGTTTTGATACTATTAAAAGATAGTCATCTTCAAATTCTTTAGTTATTGAGATTTCTAGATTTTCTTTGTAGTTTGATGTTCCTAAATCGATGTTAACTTCTAGTACATCTGTTGGAGTTAAGGGTGAATTCAAGTCCGCTTCTTTAGCATTAATTTTAATTGTTTCTTTATTATGATGACTATTCATTCTAATCGTATGTATATTTTTTTTTGAAACTTTTAGAAATTGACTTAAATAAACCTCAACTGATGTGAAGTGTTGTAGTATTTTAAATTTCATTATGGTACCTTGATTTCTTTCTTATATTAATAGTACCATTATATACTAAAACGTAAAGATAATAAAGAATATTAGGCTTTATTCTTACAATTTATAATTATTAAAAAGTTGAAAAAAAAGGTAATTTTAACTTGATTTTAACTTTGAAATATAGTAATATATAACTTGTGATTTAATTATACTAAACAGAGTGTTTACTAATAATAAACTTTAATAACGATAAGTTTACCTATAGTAAACAATTATAACAGTAAGTTAGATAATAATAAACATAGATAACGAAAAGTTAGATATTGATAAACAATTTTTAACTTTTTATTTAAAAGGAGAAGTTATGTATTCTATAGGTGAAAGATTAAAGAGACTACGTATACAAAAAAACCTCACCCAAGAAGAACTTGGTGAACGTACAGACCTTAGTAAAGGGTATATATCTCAAGTAGAGCGTGATTTAGCATCGCCATCAATGGAAACTTTTTTTAATATATTACAAGTATTAGGGTGTGCACCTAAAGACTTTTTTGATAAAGAAAGTACTAGTCAGAAAGTATATTATTCATTAGAAGATCAAACTAGTTATGAAGAAACTGATGAAGGATATGAACTTACTTGGTTAGTTCCAGAATCTAATGAAAAAGAAATGGAATCATTAATATTAAGATTAGAAAAAAATAGTAAATATAAAACATTTGATCCCTCAGAATCTGAAACTTTATGTTATGTTTTAAAAGGGAAATGTAAATTAAAATTGGGTGATGAAGAATACATTGCCTCAAAAAATGAAAGTTTTTATTTTTTAGCTACATCTGAACATAGGATATCAAATCCATTTGATGAAGAATGTGAAGTTTTAATAGTAGCTACTAATTCGTATTTATAAGGAGAAAATAATGGCAAATATTGTTGAATTTAAAAATGTAAATATGTCTTTTGGTAATAATAAAGTACTAAAAGATATTGATCTAGAAATTGAAAAAGGTAAATTCTACACATTACTAGGGCCTAGTGGATGTGGAAAGAGTACTATTCTTAAATTGATTGGTGGATTCCTAAGTCCAACCTCTGGTGATGTATTATTAGACGGTAAGGTAGTGAATGACTTACCAGCTAATAAACGACATGTTAACACAGTTTTCCAAGACTATGCTTTATTCCCTCATATGAATGTTTTTGAGAATGTAGCATTTGGATTGAAAATTAAAAATGAGAAAAAAGAGATTATTAAGAAAAAAGTAAAAAAAGCCTTAAAACAAGTTAACTTAGCTGGGTTTGAAAATCGTGAATTAAGCGAAATGAGTGGTGGACAAAAACAACGTGTTGCTATTGCTCGTGCTATTATTAATGAACCAGAAATTATTCTTTTAGATGAATCATTATCTGCATTAGACTTAAAGTTACGTCAAGAGATGCAATATGAGCTTCGTGAGCTTCAACAACAAACTGGAATTACATTTATCTATGTAACACATGACCAAGAAGAAGCTCTAGCGATGAGTGATTATATCTTTGTTATGAATCATGGTAAAATTGAACAAAGTGGTACACCACTTGATATTTATGATGAACCGGTTAACCGTTTTGTAGCCGACTTCATTGGTGAATCTAATATTGTTAATGCAGTAATGTTAGATGATTATCTAGTTGAAATTTACGGTAAAGAATATGAATGCGTGGATGCTGGATTAGACAAAAATAAACGTGTAGAAGTAGTTATACGCCCTGAGGACTTAGAAATTACAAGTGCTGAAAAAGGAAAAATTAATGTTGTTGTTGATACACAATTATTTAGAGGAGTTCACTATGAAATTTGTTGTTTAGATGACCAATATAATGAGTGGATTGTTCATTCAACAAAAGAAGCAAAACCGGGAGCTGCTGTAAGCTTAAACTTTGATCCTGAAGCAATTCACATCATGGTACCTGGAGAAACAGAAGAAGAATTCGATGCTCGTCTTGAATCATATGAAGAGGAGGAGTAAAAATGTTTAATAAAAAAACTCGTTCATTTTTTATGATTCCATATGTAATGTGGATGTTGCTTTTTGTAGTATTTCCAATTGTACTTATCGTCTATCATTCATTTAGAGATATAGATGGAAACTTCACATTAGCTAACTATAAAATATTCTTTAGTAGCACATATGTACTTATGACACTTTACAGTTTTTGGTATGCTTTTCTAATTACATTAATATGTTTAGTAATTAGTTATCCATTAGCGTTTGCTATTAATAAAAGTAAGCATAAAGAACTATTACTTTTATTAATTATTTTACCAACATGGATAAATATCTTATTAAAAACTTATGCATTCTTAGGATTGTTTGGTGAATATGGAACTATTAATAGTTTCTTAGAATATTTAGGATTAGGTACTCAAAGTTTACTATTTAATTCTTTTAGCTTTGTGTTCGTATCAAGTTACATATTTTTACCGTTTATGTTATTACCTATATATAACTCAGTATCGGGTATGAATAAGAACTTGATTGAAGCATCATATGATCTTGGTGCAGATTTTAAAACTACATTTATGAAAATTATTTTACCTCTTAGTATTAATGGGGTAAAAACTGGTATTCAAGTCACATTTATTCCTGCGTTATCACTATTCATGATTACTCGTTTAGTAGCAGGAAATAAAATAATAAACTTAGGTACAGCTATTGAAGAACATTTCTTAGTTACTCAAAACTGGGGAGTAGGTTCTACGATTGCAGTTTTCTTAATAGTAGTAATGGGTATTATTATGATTCTTACTAATACAAAAGACAAAACAAATTTTGGAGGTAGAAAATAATGAAACTAACTTCGAAACTATATTTAGGGGTTATCTTTGCAATTTTATACATACCTCTAATTTACCTAGCTTATTTTTCATTTAACTCAGGAAAAACAATGATTGATTTTGAAGGTTTTTCATGGAAACATTATTTAGAGTTATTTGAAAATACTCGTATGATGATTATTGTAATTAACACAGTGGTAGTTGCATTATTATGTGGACTATTTTCAGCAATCTTTGGAACTTTAGGTGCTTTAGGGATATATTCTTTAAAATCTAATAAACAGAAAAATTCATTCCTAGTTGGTAATAATATTCTGATTGTTAGCCCTGATGTTATAATCGGATGTTCATTCTTATTAATGTTTACTTTTATTTCTAAATATACTGGATTAGAAACAATCCAAGGCTTCTGGTCAGTGTTATTATCACATATTGCATTTAGTATCCCGATAGTAGTACTTATGGTATTACCTAAATTATATGAAATGCCTAAAAGTATGGTAGAAGCTGCAATTGACCTTGGTGCAACTTATCCACAAGTGTTAAGTAAAATTGTTATTCCATACATTACTCCAGGGATTTGGGCAGGATTTTTCATGGGATTAACATATTCATTAGATGATTTTGCTGTTACATTTTTCGTAACAGGTAATGGATTCCAAACTTTATCAGTTGAAATTTACTCAATGGCAAGACAGGGAATCAATTTACAAATTAATGCTTTATCTACAGTTTTAACTATCTTTGTTGTTGTGGCAGTACTTATTTATTATGTAATTAATACTAGTAAATTAAAAAGGGAGGTAAGATAATATGAGAAAATTACTTATTTCAGCTGTTTCAATTTTAGTTATCTGTTTAGGACTTCTATATAGTCGTAATTTTATAGATAGTTCGAATAGTGGAGATAAACAAACTTTAACAATTTTCAACTGGGGAGAATATATTGATCCAGATTTAATTAAGAAGTTTGAAGAAGAAACTGGAATTTCAGTAGTATATGAAACATTTGACTCTAACGAAGCGATGCTTACGAAAATACAAGCGGGTTCAACACCGTATGATATAGTTATTCCATCTGACTATATGATTAAGAAGATGAAAAAATTAAATCTTCTAAAAAAATTAGATCATAGTAAAATTGAAGGTTTTGACAATATTGATGCACAATTTAGAGATAAAAGTTTTGATCCAAATAATGAATTTTCAATTCCTTATTTCTGGGGAACATTAGGTGTTTTATATAATAAGACTAAAGTTCCAGAAGATTTAAAATTTGAAAAGTGGAATGATTTATGGGATACAAGATTAGCTAACAATATCTTGTTAATTGATGGAGCTCGTGAAATGATGGGAATTGCTCTTCAATCTGAAGGGAATTCTGTAAATGATACTAATGAAGTAAACCTTAATTTAGCAGAAAGAAAATTAGAACTACTTCATCCTAATGTAAAAGCAATTAATGCAGACGAAAAGAAAATGCTTATGATTAACAATGAAGCATGGGTATCAGTAGTATTCTCAGGTGATGCTAAAGCTATCATGGGTGAGAACGAAAATATGGTATATGCCTTACCGAAAGAAGGAACGAATCTATGGTTTGATAACATTGTAATTCCAAAAACTTCTAAAAATGAAGAAGCGGCATATAAATTTATTAACTTCATGTTAAAACCGGAAAATGCAGCTAAAAACTCTGAGTTTATTGGATATGCAACACCGAATACAAAAGCTAAAGAATTACTTCCAGAAGAAACTACTAGCGATGAACAATTTTATCCTGATTTAGAAAGTTTTGGAAATCGTGCAGAAGTGTACCAAGATTTAGAACCAAAAATGCTTCAACTTTACAACGATTTATTCTTGAAATTCAAAATTAACAATAGAAAATAAAACGAGATTATCGTATTGAATATGGCTCTCTTTGCTGGATAGAAATTACAGTAAGGAGAGTTGTTTTTTTTGTAAGTTTTGACCATCGTTGTTTTGTTATTGTATAATAATAGTATATCTAAGTGAAGTACAAAAAGGGGTGCATAACTATGAAAACAAGTACAGCGATTTTGCTGATGTTACCATGTGAAATTTTAATTCTCTCGGCTATCCTTTTACCTACTGAATATATAGATTATGCAATAGCTTTTGTAATGTTTTATATTGCAGGAGTATTCTTTATTATAGCCAAGTATATTCTAAGAGGGGATAATGCTCATTTAATTAGTGGTGTTAACATAAGTTATGAAGAAGCAAAGTTACCAGAAAATATTGAAAAGTACGCAAAGGATAGTAAAAGAACTGGGAGAATTTTACAAATAACTGGTGTTGGTTGCCTAGTAGTTGGATTATATAATATTTTATTTTAATTCATATAGATAAAATTAAATATAGATTAATTAATGCTCTATAAAGTTTATAGAAAAGGATAAATGAAGATGACTTATGGTTTAAATAGTAGTTTTAAGAGACAATTAAATAATAAATCAAAAAATAAAAGGTTATTAGCTGTAATTGTATTAGTATTAATAATTATATTTTCAATTGTTTTAAGTGAAAGGGAAGGTGGAGCTACACCTGAAGAATCCGTAAAAAGATGGATGAAAACTGTGAGGAATAATAACTTTGAAAAAATGTTTGATTATATTTACTATGACAATAAAAAAGATAAAGATGAATCCGTTCAAGAATTCAAGAAAATATCCAAAGAAGAAAAATATAAGTTGGATATGTTAAAGTCCTTCGTTAATGATAATGAAATAGAAGAAGTTAATATGATTGATTTGGATACGTTTATAGTTAGATTTAAGAAAATAAATAAAAAAGACAATTTGGATAAAAAATACTTAATAAATGATGGTAGAGGTTTTTTAACTGTAGAAAAGCATAATGGAAGATGGTATTTAAAGAAAAATCAATTATGGTAGTAATTTTATCTTGAAAAGAAAAAAATATTCTGTTTAATAATTAGATTATCTAGTCGGATAATCTTTTATTTTTTTGATGATATACGCTTTTGTTAAATTGTATTTTTGTAATTAGTGGGTACTTTATATATCGTTGACAAAAAGACTAAAGCTCTAGTATAATAAATTATTGAGAAGAATTGTATTTATTAATAAAATTTTAAAATATTCTATATTTATCTTCCAAAAATTAATAAAAAAGGAGAAAGTTATTATGAATAATAGAGGACAAAATGTAAATCCAAATGGAACTCCTCAAAATCATTATCCAAATCAAGGTTATCCTCAACAAAATAACCAATACCAAGGAAATGGTTATAATGGACAAAATCCACAAAATTTTAATAGAAATGTAAATAATCAAAATCCATATCAAAACCAAAATTCACAAGCAAATAACGTGAATAATTCACAATTTCAAGGATATTCAAATGGTCAAAATCAACCTCAAAATAATATGAATAATCCACAATATGGAGGACAGGGTTATAAAGGTCAGAATCCTCAATTCAATAATATGAATAACCCTCAATATAGAGGACAGGGTTATAATGGCCAAAATCCACAATATAATAATATGAATAACCAACAATATAGAGGGCAAGGAAATAATGGACAAAATCCTCAATTTGGTAATCCGAATAATCCACAGTTCAGTAATCAAAATGGATACAATAATCCTAATCAATTTAATCCTCAATTCGGGAATAATCAAAATCTTAACCCTATGAATCGTGGTCCAAAAATGGATAGTAAAATGATAGGATATATAACTGCTGCAGTTGCCGCGATTTTGGTTGTATTAATGATATTTATGTTCTCTAGTGGCAGTGGAAAACTAGGTGGAGCAACACCTGAAGAAGCTGTGAAAAATGCAATAGCTGCAACAAAAGATGGTGACTTTAAAAAATTAGTAAATAATATTTACTTTGAAAGTGATGAAGCTAGAACTAAAGCTTTAGAACAATTTAACAATCTAGATGATACTAAAAAAGCATCAATAGAATTAGCAAAAACATTTATTGATATGATTGAGATTGGAGAAGTAAAACAAATGAATGAAAATAGAGCTAAAGTTCAATTAAAAGCTAAAGGGAATGATCTACTAAAACAATTGGGTGGAGATACTACACGAACTACATATGTAAAAAAAGTAAATGGTAGATGGTTTATTGAAGACAATCTTTTCTAAAATTTTAAGACTAAGAATTTGTACCGACCCCAAAAAGTTAGACCAAAAAATCTAACTTTTTGGAGGTCGGTATTTTTATGACTAAATATAATTTTGAATTTAAAAAGAAAG
>PNGU01000010.1:0-11874 GCA_002871655.1 Streptococcus sp. UMB1385
ATGGATGCCTCCTGTACAATACAGGATAACATCCACTTGTATAAATTAAATATATATGTGTCCAGAATTTTGGGTACATATCAAAATCGATTTTGTCGAGTCACCCCCGCACAGGTTATTAGATATCTAAAAAGCTTATATAAAGCGAATTTAGATATCAATAAACCACTGCGTCTATGAATTTTCATATAAGCCTTGTTAAAATTTAGGACTTTTGAGTCAGCCCCTTTTTAATTAACCCTAATATAAAAAAATAAACGACTAAGAAATCGTGATTTTATGAAAATCTTGATTTCTAGTCGTTTATTATTAGTTTGATCACATTGGTTAATATTAATTATTAGTCTCTATTACTACTATTTAATAAAATAAAGATGAATCTTAATAGTTCCATTAAAGCAACCATCGCTGCTGCTACATATGTTAATGCTGCTGCAGTTAGAACTTTACGACAGTGTCTGTGTTCTTGATCATCTACGATATTTAAATCAACAACTTGCTCTAAAGCACGTTTTGAAGCATCGAACTCTACAGGTAATGTTACTACTTGGAATAGTACTGCAAATAGCATAAATCCTACTCCAACCCAAGCAATAGTATAACCGAATTGTCCGATTAATCCTGTTAATAAGAATCCTACCATAATAAGAATAGTAGATAAGTTTCCTCCAAGATTTGCTAATGGTACTAAAGAGTGTCTCCATCTCATTGGTTTGTAGTCTGCTACTTTATCTTGGATAACGTGACCAATTTCGTGTGCAGCAATTGCAACTGATGCAACTGTAGGTTGATCATGTACGATTGGTGATAATACTACAACATTATTAGTTGGATCATAGTGGTCTGATAATTCAACCTCACCTCTTACTACTCTAACACCTGTAATTCCATTTGCTTGCATTATTATTTCTGCAACTTCTTTTCCAGTTAATCCTGATTTTGTTCTTACTTTTTTATATCTTTCGTATGTTCTTTTTACTTTGAATTGAGCCCATAAAGGGATTAACATAATTAGTAAAAAGTAAAGTATATAACTTCCTGACATTCCATAATATCCTAATGGCATATAGATTACCTCCTAATTAGTAAATTATATAAGTTGAATTATACCATATTCTAAGTATATTTGCTAGTATTTTGACTAAATTTTACCATTAAATTACAATGAAAATAACACACCGTGCTTTTCATCTATTCTTTCATAAAAAAATTAACATAAAAGAGCAGTTCTAAAATAATTTTAGAGCCACTCTCTTATCATTTTATTAAGTTAATGTTTAAAATTTGAATAACTAATCTATTCCACTAGTTTCTTTGTCTTGCTAATAGTTTAATAGGAGTTCCTTCAAAGTTAAATGAATCACGAATTCTATTTTCTAAGAATCTCTCATATGAGAAGTGCATCAGTTCTGGATAATTCACGAAGAACACGAATGTTGGTGGATTAATAGCAACTTGTGATGCATAGAAAATATTAAGTCTCTTACCTTTATCTTGTGGAGTTGGATTCATAGAAACTGCATCAACAACAATTTCATTAAGTGTTGAACTTTGAATACGACGTTGTCTATTTTCATATGATTCTTTAATTAATGGGAAAATGTTAAACACACGTTGTTTTGTTTTTGCAGAAACATAAACGATTTTAGCATAATCTAGATATGCAAAACTATCACGAATTTTTTCTTCAAATTCTTTCATAGTTTTATCATCTTTTTCAATTGCATCCCATTTGTTAACAACGATGATTACACCTTTACCTGATTCATGAGCATATCCAGCTACTTTTTTATCTTGTTCAATAATACCTTCCTCGGCATTAAGAACAACTAAGACGACATCTGAACGTTCAATAGCTTTAAGCGAACGAAGTACTGAATATTTTTCGCAACTTTCATACACTTTACCACGTTTTCTAATACCAGCTGTATCGATTACAACATACTCATCTCCATTATGTTTAAAATCAGTATCTATTGCATCTCGTGTTGTTCCAGCGATATCAGAAGCAATAACACGTTCTTCTCCTAAGATAGTATTGATTAAACTTGATTTACCCACATTAGGACGTCCAATTAGAGAGAATCTAATTTTCTCATCTTCTTCCTCTTCTTCTAGAACTTTAAAGTTTTTACATACTTCATCTAGTAAGTCACCAATACCTAATCCATGTGATCCAGAAATTGGGAATGGATCTCCAAATCCTAATGAATAGAAATCATAAATCATATGATTCATATCAAAATTATCAATTTTATTAACTGCTAATACTACTGGTTTATCAGTTTTATATAATAATTTTGCAACTTCTTCATCATCACTTGTAACTCCATCACGGCCGTTTGTTAAGAATATAATTACATCAGCTTCATCGATAGCTAGTTCTGCTTGAGCTCTGATTTGTTTTTGGAATGGAGTATCTTCTAACTCAATTCCTCCAGTATCAATCATGAAGAATGAATAGTTTAACCATTCTGCTTTAGAATAAATTCTATCACGTGTAACACCTGCTACATCTTCTACGATAGAAAGTCTATCACCAATAATCTTATTGAAAATTGTAGATTTACCGACATTAGGTCTTCCTATTATCGCAACTGTTGGTTTTGCCATTTTTTTACCTCCATATCTATATTTTATTACTTTATCTTTATACCTAAAAAATAAAAGCAATAGACAAGCTATCTACTGCCTTTATTTCTCTATTTTTTCAAATTAAAGTTCGATGTCTTTAAATTTGTCCCCTAAACTAAATGAAGTATCTTCATCTTTTAAATAAGAAGTATCATATTCTGCTTCTTCTTTAACTGGTTTTTCTAGAAGTTCTTTAATAGATAGAGATAATCTTTCGCTTTCAAAATCGAATTCTAGTACTTTTACAGTAACTTTATCACCTTTTTTAAGAACGTCTTCTACGTTAGTTACTCTATCGTGAGAAATTTGAGAAATGTGAACTAATCCCTCTACGTCTGGTAAAACTTCTACGAAAGCACCGAATGCTGTAGTGTTACGAACAACACCTTCTAATACATCTCCAGTTTTGATTGTAGCACGAGCTACTTCCCATTGAGTTGGTAATAATGTTTTAGCTGATAATGAAACTTTTTCGTTTTCTTTATCTACTGCAATAACAGCAACTTTTACAGTATCTCCAACTGAAAGTACGTCAGAAACTTTTTCTACACGAGCGTGAGAAATTTCTGAGATGTGTAATAATCCATCAACTTCTCCGATATTAACGAATGCACCGAAGTCAGTGATACGACTAACTTTACCTTCAATCACATCACCTTCATTAATGTTTCCGTATACTTCAGCTAATTTTTTAGCTTTTTCTTCTTCTAAAATTACACGTCTGTTTAAGATAATTTTATTTTTAGATTTGTCCACTTCTTCAATTTTGAATGTGTACTCATTTCCTACAAATTTAGATAAGTCTTTTCTAAATTTAGTGTCAATGTATGATCCTGGGATAAATGCACGTAATCCTTCTACGTCTGCTAATAATCCACCTTTAGTTTGACCTGAAACTGTTGCTTGAATTAATTCACCATTTTCGAATTTTTCAATAATTCCAGTCCATGATAATTCCATTAATTTTTTATATTCAGCATTTTCTAAAATTTTGTGTGATAAATAAATTACACCAGGAACGTCTTCTGATCTTTTTTCACGGTCAGCTCTGATTCCTGTTACTTGAGCTTCTACTTCATCGCCAACTGATAATACTTCTTCAATATTTTCGAATGGTTTTCTTGTAATTTGATTACGTAAAATTACGCAATCATATTGAGCTCCTGCTACATCAACGTATACTTTATCGTTATCGATTTTAGATACTGTACCAGTTACTTTGTCTCCTTTTTTCAGCATTTCTGAGCTATTTAATAATTCCTCAAATGAAGTTGTCATTACTTCTAATCCTCCTGTGCTTACAATACATACTATATTAATATTATACATCAAAAATATAGTTATGTCATTTATTTTATGTTAATTTTTTAATTCTTTTTTTATTTCATCGAGTAATTTTGTTTCTTCTTTACTCAATTCATAATTATCCAATAAATCTGGACGTCTTAAATATGTTCTTCGTAGACTTTCTTTCTTTCTGTAAGTTTCTATGTTCTTATGATGTCCACTTGTTAGCACATCGGGAACTACCATTCCTTTGTAGTCTTTCGGTCTTGTGTATTGTGGATATTCTAAAAGACCAGTTGAAAATGAATCATCTTTATGAGATTCTTCTTTCCCTAATACATCTGGTACAAGTCGAGCAATACTATCAACCATAGTCATCGCAGCAAATTCTCCACCAGTTAAGATAAAATCTCCAATCGAAAGTTCATCGGTTACAAGGTATTCTCTAATTCTTTCATCATAACCTTCATAGTGTCCACATATAAAAATTAAATGTTCCTCTTCTGAAAGTTCTTCGGCTTTTTTCTGACTAAATCTCTCTCCTTGAGGGCATAATAAAATTATACGAGTTTTATCCGTTTTATCCAAACTTTCAACAGCATTAAATATCGGCTCTGGTTTTAAGACCATACCTTGACCACCACCAAATGGATAATCATCTACCTGATTATGCTTATTACCAGAGAATTTACGATAATCGACTATATTTATGTCTAATAACTTATTATCTTTTGCTTTTCCTAAAATTGAATGATTTAATGAGTCAAACATATCTGGGAATAAAGTCAGTATATCAATTTTCATTAGTCAATTAATCCTTCCATAACTTCGATATCTATTTTTTTATTTTCGATATCAATTTTCTTAACTACGTCCTCAATATATGGAATCAAGATTTCTTTACCGTTTTGACCTTTAATCACCCAAACATCATTAGCCCCCGGTGTTAAAATTTCAATGATTTCACCCAATAATTTTTCATTTTCGTCAAATACTTCACATCCAATAATTTCATGGAAGTAAAACTCATTTTCTTCTAACTCTCCAATATTTTCTGAATCGATTTTAATTTGTAGATTTTTAAGTTTTTCAGCTTCCTCAATTGTATCAATTCCTACAAATTTCACTAAAAGATTGTTTTTATGGGTTCTATAACTTTCTACAACTACTTCTTTAATAACTTGATTACCTCGTGTTATTAATAATTCACTTCCTTTTTCAAAACGTTGTTCTTCAAAATCAGTCGATGAAATTACTTTTACCTCTCCTTTTAATGAGTGCGTATTAACAATTTTTCCTACTTTTAAACGCATTTAATCCTCCTTAATTTATTTATATTCTTTAAAATTATTTTTTAACTTTCATTCTTATTAAATAAGATATATTTTCTATAATAATTATCGAAAGTGCTAATCCAATTAATAATGTCGAAATTCTATTCCAATTTCTATATTCTATATTATTTACAAGTAAATGTCCAATACCACCTGCACCTACCATACCTAGTATTGTAGAATTTTTAATATTCGCCTCAAATCTATATAGAATTATAGTAACAAATTCAGGGAAATATCCATTAAATATTATTTTTATATAACTAATAAAACTTCCTAATCCTATACTTTTTGTCATTAATAGAATATTATTATTTATTCCTTCTAAAACTTCATTATACATTTTTGTCATTACACCAACAGTATAAATGTATAATGCAAAAAAGCTACTTATTGCACCTGGTCCGAACCCTCTAAAAAATATTAATGCTACAATAATTGGCGGGAAGGTTCTTAGTATATTTATAAAAACTTTCATGCCTAACGCCTTATATTTACCAAATAAATTAACCGATGATAAATATGAAGTAAATATTGCAGTTACCGCCGCAAAAACCGTAGCACTAAAAGCTATTTCTATACTTACCGTTAACTCTGTTAACATCTTAGATGTATAAGCTAAATCTGGGTTTATTATACCATTACCTAATACTTTTAATTGTTTTAAACCAATTAAAAATCGCTCTTGTGTAATAGTAATATATTTAGTAACATACAATAGACTTCCTATAAGCACTATAGGTAATATAACTCTTGCTATATTTTTTTTCAAAATAAATTTTTCAAAAGTTAATTGAGAGGAATTGCTGTAATTTCTAAAATAGTAACTCACCAGATCAATAATAAATATTAAAATAACTAGGGTAATTATTATTATCGAAACTCTATCATATCTCAAATGATTCAATTCTTGCCAAAGTCTTTGTCCTATTCCACCTGCTCCAACTAATCCTAGCACACTAGCTCCTCGAATACTAGATTCTAGCGTTAAGAAATATACCGAAACCACCTGTGGTTTTAAGTTAGACAGAATTGCATTTTTATAAATAACAAATTTCGAGCTACCAAGAGACTCCATCGCTTCTATCTGCTTAACTTCTACCTCTTCAGCATATTCTTTAAGTAACTTTGCTGCAGTTAAAAGGTTAATTAAATAAATACTTACAAATCCACTGAAAACACCTGTACTGAACAAACTTACAAGTATTGCTGCAATTATTAGAAATGGTATAGTTCTAAAAATAGAAAATACAGCACTAAATAATTTTGGTATTATTTTAAATTTAAATAGTACATTGGTCAAAATTGGCAAAAGTAATAAAGCTGTAAATAACGCTAAAATCGATGAAAACAATGCTATATTTATCGTTTCAATTATAGGTTGTTTTAACTCACCCAAGATTGAAAAATCAACAGGATACATTCGCCCTAATAAGTTCTGTATTCTTTTGAAACCTACTGAAAAAGTTTTTGCATCATACTGCATATACGCAATCAAGAAAATACATACTATAAATATGCTAGCTAATATTTTATTTATATATTTTTTAATTATAAAGTTCTTCAAATTCATCTTTAGTCACCATATCAGAATCTTTATAAAATAAAACTTTTCCGTCTTTCAATCCTAAAATTTTTGTACTATATTTTTTCGCAAGATTTACATCGTGTAAATTGATTAATACAGTAATATCTTTTTCTTTATTTAATTTCTTAAATGTATCCATTATAAGAGTAGTGTTCTTTTCATCTAAACTACTCACAGGTTCATCAGCTAATAAAAATTTTGGATCTTGTGCGAGCGCCTTAGCGATTGCTACCCTTTGCTTCTGTCCACCAGATAAATACTTAGACTTTTTAAAAGCCTCCTCTTCTAAACCAACCTGTTTTAAATAACCTACTCCTTCATTATACTCTTTCTTAGTATAACCAAGTAAAAGGCCTAATGGAGATTTTTTTACTAAATATGGAGTCAATACATTTTCAACTGTATATAAATTATCAAGAACATTATAATCTTGGAATATAAATGCAATTTCTCTTCTAATAAGCTTTAATTTTTTCTTATTATAATTGATTATATTTTCACCAGCTATATTAATTTCTCCAGATTTAGGTTTATTCAATAGATTCAAGCAACGCAGTAAAGTTGATTTACCAGCACCACTCTTTCCTACCACAGCTACAAATTCCCCTTTATCAACATTAAATGAGATATCATTTAATATATTATTTACTCCATAGTTAAAAACTAAATTTTTAACTTCTAACTTTTCACTTTTCACTTCATCACCTCATTATCATATAATGAATTTAAAATAAACTAATTCTAATTTTAGTAAAATTTTATAAGTACTATTATATCACTTAAAACAGTTTTTTTCAGTATTTTTCTACTAAATTTAGTACATTTATTAAACTGTTTACATTTAACTAAAAATAATCGTAAAATAATAAACTCGCCTATACTAAATAGACGAGTTATATTATTATTTAATAAATGTTGTAATTTCTTCAACAGATAAACTAGAATCACATACAACTTTAACTTCACCAGCTTCAGCAACTAATAACCCTGGTACAGTTCTAACAGCATATTTTTCACGTAATGATTCAATTCCTGATGCATCAGAAAAATCTTCAGAATTAATAAAGAATGCTTCTACATTATTAGAAACAACTACCTCACTAATTTTCGGCATAAATCTTCTACAGAATGGGCATGATGATCTACCAATAAATAATACGAATTTTTCTTTTGATTCAATTTTTTCAAAAGCAGTTTTTGAATCTATTACTTTAAAGTTCTCTAAGTCTTGTTCGAATGTTTTTTCCATTTTATTTTATCTCCTTAAGTTTATAGGTTTAATTTTACTCTTATTTTTTAAAAATTTCTATTTATTTGCTTATAAATCTAAAAAAGTTTAATTTTGTTAAATAAAAAGAAGTAATGTATCTCTACATTACTCCTTTTGCTAAATTCAAAAAATGGGGCGGCTGAGGGGAATCGAACCCCCGAATGTCGGAACCACAATCCGATGCGTTAACCACTTCGCCACAGCCGCCAAAATATTGAGTTTAAATAAAAAAATGCCTTAAGACAGAGTCGAACTGCCGACACATGGAGCTTCAATCCATTGCTCTACCAACTGAGCTATCAAGGCAAAAATGGCGGTCCCGACGGGAATCGAACCCGCGATCTCCTGCGTGACAGGCAGGCGTGATAACCGCTACACCACGGGACCTAACTCTTATTCTCAATGTATTTAATTCAAATGGTGACCCGTACGGGATTCGAACCCGTGTTACCGCCGTGAAAGGGCGGTGTCTTAACCACTTGACCAACGGGCCAATAAAAAAAACGGAGCAGGAGGGATTTGAACCCTCGCGCCGGTTTCCCGACCTACACCCTTAGCAGGGGCGCCTCTTCAGCCTCTTGAGTACTACTCCAACTCCACAGGCAGGACTCGAACCTGCGACCCTCTGATTAACAGTCAGATGCTACTACCAACTGAGCTACTGTGGATAAATATTTGTGTTCCTAACGAACAATATTTATTATACAAAAGTATTAACATAATGTCAATACTTTTGTATAACTTTTTTTATTTTTTCATTTTGAAAATCTATAATCACATATTAATTCAACATTTATAAGCTTTTAATATATATGATATACCTTTCATAAGACAATAATTGTCTCCAAAATATTAGCTTTATTTTACTTTATTTAGATCTATATTCATTTTTTCAGAGATTCTTACTATCGCCTTATATGCATCATTATTTGGCTCTTCAAATCCTGTAATACTAAATAGATTAGTTAAAATTTGTATAGTTTCTTTGTCATTTTGAATTTCTAATAATGCTTGTTTAATCTTTTTCTGCATTTCTTCATCTAGGTTATTTGAAGCAACTACTGTTACACCTGGAATAAGTTCACTTTTCGCTATAGGTGTAATATCTTCTTTAAGTGTAGGAAATTCTTTCGTATATTTTCTGATTACATTTTCATAGCTTGCTACCGCATCAACATCTTTGTTTAGTAATAATTGTAAACTTTTATCATGACCACCGCTAAATTGGTATTGTATGTCTTTATCTAGATCTATACCTGCATCTTTTAGCATAGCACCAGCATAAATATATCCAGAAGCTGAAGATGGATCAACAAAAGCAATTTTTTTACCTTTTAAATCAGATAAGTTTTTAATATTTGAATCTTTTCTTACGAAAACTTCAGCAAAATAACCAGGTTTACCACTCGTACTTCTTCCTACAAGTAAATTTTTTGTATTACTTTGTTTATTAGATAGAACAGCTGAAAATGGCGGTACTAATCCGAAGTCAACACTACCACTACCGATACCTTCGATTACCCCTATATAACTACTTGCTGTAAATACCTCTACCTTCATTCCTAGTTTATTTCCTAAGGCTTTTGCAAATGGCGTCAAGTCATCTACGAGCTTTTCACTATTACTACTAGGTACTACACCAAGTTTCAACACTTTTTCTTCTTTTGTCGAACTTTTTTGAGAACAACCAATTAAAGAAAACACCAATAGAACAGAAAAAATAGTTAATAATATTTTTTTCATTTTACTTACCTCTTAATATATGTGTAAATTTAATTTATATCATTGAGTATACCACAATATTTTTATTAACTGAATGAAAACGCTCAAGTTTTGTAAAAAAAAGATGACTCAATAGTTTCTGTTTAAACTGAATCTATTGAGTCAACATTAATTTTAAACTAATTTTGAGATTGTTATTCTAAATTTTAAACTCTTTTTATTTTGTTTATACTCTTTTACTACAAATCTTCCATACTTTCTAATAGAGATTACATCTTCTAAAGCGCAGTTTTTTTCTCCATTTCTCACTATTACATGATTTAATTTTATAAAGTCTTGTTCTAAAAACTCTTTAATCTTACTGCGCGATTTATTAGTAATCTTCGCTACTAGCGAATCTAACCTGAATGAAGAACTAACTATTTCGAAATCCTCATATTTCTTTTCTATAGAAACATCAGTAAGATCAATTCTTTCAAAATTTAAGTTTACTCTTCCTGCTTTTGTGAATTCCATTGCGATAACATCAGCAATTTCCTCATCTACAAAAATATAAACTTCATTTTCAAGAACAATAATATCTCCAAACCTATTAAAATTAATCCCCAGATTATGAATTGCTCCTAGTATATTTCTATGTTCAATCTTATTGAATTTGTTATTAAATTTAGCTTTAAGACAAACAATATCATAATCTACATCATAATATTCATTAGAAATGATTTTTGCTTTTTTTCTCTCTGCACCACTAAAACCACCAAAAAACTCAATTTTAAAATCACTATAATTATATGCAACTATACGTTCTAAAATAATCTGTTCAAAATTTGTAAGATACTTTGTCACAGTATTTCTATTTTCTACAAAACTTATAGTTTGTAAAAGCTTTTCAGCTGCTTCTTTTTCTTCAGTAGATGCATGTTGTAAAAAATTTAATTTTTTCATGATACTAAACTGCTTTAAATAATAACACTTTTATTAAGTTTTCTATTACACCTAATACAATAAGTGCTGCTACTGGTGAAATATCTAACATACCTATTGGTGGAATTATTCTCCTAAAAACTTTTAAGTATGGCTCACAGATCGTCTCTAAAAATTCCACAATGAAATTATTTTTTAATTGTGGTACCCATGAAGTTAAAATATACGCTAGCATACTATATTCATAAAAATTAAATAGATATGTAATAAATTTATATACCCAAAAATACTCTGTTATATTTAACAAAATTAATACTCTCCTTCGTAAAAGTCTCCTGATACTTCAACGCCATTAGGAACACAAAGGTAGATATCTTCACCTATAGTTTTTAATCTTGCACCAAGAGCATAGATTCCTCCTGATATAAAATCTAATAATCTATCAGATGTTTCTACATCTAATTTACTTAAATTTATGATAACAACTTTATTACGTTTAATATCATCTACAATATCCTTGCTATCAGCAAAAACTAAAGGTTCTGTTAGTATTACATTATTTGTTCTTCCAGCTGGTTGACTTTGAACGTTTTGTTTAGTTTGCACTTGATTCTCCTTTTTTACAACTCTTGGTTTTGGTTGCTCCTGTCTTACTTCTTCTCTTTCTACTACCTCATCCTCAAAATCATCTTCATTAACGAATAAATTATTGAATTTTTTCATCATACTCATATTCTCAAACCTCAACTTACTTATATTTAACTACATTATTATAGCATATTTCTAGCTTTTTTGAAAATGATTTACTAAGTATTTGTTCTTTATTTTAAAAATACTAATAATATTTCAAAATATATTCTTTTTAAATTTCTAATTATTTCTAAGTTCAAATAAATCTGAAATTTTATAAAATAGATAAAATAAAAAGCCTTAGAGTTTAAAACTCTAATGCTTTTATTATCCATAAAATTTATCATATCTTTCTTTAATTGAAAGTAATAATTTTGAAATTAATACTTTTAAAATTGAATAAACAGGTATTCCTAGAATTGCACCCACAACTCCCGATATATTAACACCTATTAAGATTACAAAAATTACTGTAAGAGGATGCA
>PNGU01000010.1:12361-99330 GCA_002871655.1 Streptococcus sp. UMB1385
AGATGATACTACGCCCTGTGCTATAGATGTAGCAATAGATATCAATCTTTCACTAATTTTCGAAACATTTAAGTTTGTATTCACATACTCTACTACTACTTGAACATAAGCATTATCTGAGTATTCTTCTAAGTATCCTTTTACAATTTCAATATATCTTGGTAGAGCAGTAATCAAGTTTTGTGTTTGCTCTACAATTATAGGTACTACTCCAATAATAACAATTAGTACCGTAATTATACCAACTAAAATCGCAAGTAGACTCGCAGAAAATCTTGAAATTTTCTTAGAAAAGAAATTTACAAGTGGATTTAACATGTAATAAAATACATACGCTACTATTATCGGTGTAATTATACTAGAAATTATTGTATTAATTGGAGTAAATATATAAGAAATTTCTGTATATAAATAAATAGCGATTCCTAATAAAATAACTATTAATAATATATAGATTATGAATTTCCCTCCAATAAAAGCTAATAATTTATCTTCTCGAGATTTTTCTAATCTTGATTCTCTTTTATTTTTTTCTAATTCTTTATCCATACAATTTCCTTTCTACTAAATTACTTAACTATAGTTAAAGATAATTCATAAATTGTAATAATAGTCTTATAAGCAATATACCCCAGCGCAAAAGAAGCTAGACTTACAAAAACTTTAATTTCTCTAGTACTGTTTTTCTTGAAAAATTTTCCAAAATCAATTCTTAACATAGAAAAATTCGCTAATAATATCATAAAAAACAAAACTGTCAGTTTAAAAATACTCATAAGTAATCCTCTATACTTAATATGTTATTTAAACATATCAAGCCACCCTTTTTTCTTGAATACCCAAAGCATTCCAAGTGCAATCCCGAACATTATAGCAACAACTAAAAAATACCCGTATTGCCATTCTAACTCAGGCATATTTTTAAAGTTCATACCGTACAATCCTACTATGAAGGTTAACGGAAGGAAAATTGTAGATATAACCGTTAGGGTCATCATAATATTGTTCGATTTCAATGAGTTATATGTCATGAAGTTCTCACGGATATCACTAGCTAACTCACGGTTCGCTTCTATAATCTCTGTTTGTTGAACAAGGTCATCATATATATCGTGGAAATACTTTCTATCATTATCTGTCATCTCAACACGACGAGAAACTAAAAATCTATGAATAAGCTCTCGAGTCGGTAATAATCCACGTCTAAGTTTTAATAAATCACTTCGAAGGTCAAATACCTCATCCATTATCTTACTTCCTGAAGTATATGAGTCTGTTTCTTCTATATTATAGCATATTTCTAACGTTTTTGAAAATGATTTACTAAGTATTTGTTCTTTATTTTAAAAATATTAATAATATTTCAAAATATAGTGATTGTATTTCATAATTAATTCTTTTCAACACTAAATCTTTTTTTACAAACTTTACAAAATCAAAAAAGCCTTAGAGTTTTATACTCTAAAGCCTTTATTTTATCCATAAAATTTATCATATCTTTCTTTAATTGAAAGTAATAATTTTGAAATTAATACTTTTAAAATTGAATAAACAGGTATTCCTAGAATTGCACCCACAACTCCTGATATATTAACACCTATTAAGATTACAAAAATTACTGTAAGAGGATGCATATTCATACTTCTTCCCATTATATTAGGAGAGATGATATTTCCTTCTAGAAATTGTACTATTCCCCAAACTACTAACATCTTAACTACCATAACCCAACTTGTAGATGCTGCAACTAACATCGCGGGTGTAATGGCGATAGCAGGACCTAAATAAGGAACTATACTTAAAAATGCAGCGATAGTTGCAAGTGAAAATGCATAGTGTAATCCTATTACATTATACCCTATAAACAACATAACTCCTATACAAAGTGACACTAACATCTGACCTTGGATATACGATCCTACCTTATCATCGATTTCGTCTATTGTCTCAGCAACTGACTTTTCAAATTTTTTCGGTAATAAACTAATCACAAACTTATTAAATTGTGATGCGTCTTTTAATAAGAAAAATAGAACGAAAGGCATAGTTATTAATACTGAAGCCGTTGAAGATATAGATGATACTACGCCCTGTGCTATAGATGTAGTAATAGATATCAATCTTTGACTAATCTTCGAAACATTTAAGTTTGTATTCACATACTCTACCACTACTTGAACATAAGCATTATCTGAGTATTCTTCTAAGTATCCTTTTACAATTTCAATATATCTTGGTAGAGCAGTAATCAAGTTTTGTGTTTGCTCTACAATAATTGGCACTACTCCAATAATGACGATAAGTACCGTAATTACACCAACTAAAATCGCAAGTAGACTCGCAGAAAATCTTGAAATTTTCTTAGAAAAGAAATTCACAAGTGGATTTAACATATAATAAAATACATATGCTACTATTATCGGTGTGATTATACTATTTACTATTGTATTTATTGGTGTAAAAATATACGATATCTCTGTATAAAGATAAATAGCGATCCCTAAAAGAATAACTATTAATAATATGTAGATTATAAATTTCCCTCCGATAAAGGCTAATAATTTATCTTCTCGAGATTTTTCTAATCTTGATTCCCTTTTATTTTTTTCTAATTCTTTATCCATACAATTTCCTTTCTACTAAATTACTTAACTATAGTTAAAGATAATTCATAAATTGTAATAATAGTCTTATAAGCAATATACCCTAATGCAAGGGCTACTAAACTTACAAATACTTTAATTTCTCTAGTACTATTTTTCTTGAAAAATTTCCCAAAATCTATTCGTATTAAAGAAAAATTTGCAAGTAATATCATTGAAAATAACACTGTCATTTTGAAAATACTCATTAAATACCTCCAATTAATATGTTATTTAAACATATCAAGCCACCCTTTTTTCTTGAATACCCAAAGCATTCCAAGTGCAATCCCGAACATTATAGCAACAACTAAAAAATACCCGTATTGCCATTCTAACTCAGGCATATTTTTAAAGTTCATACCGTACAATCCTACTATGAAGGTTAACGGAAGGAAAATTGTAGATATAACCGTTAGGGTCATCATTATATTATTCGATTTCAATGAGTTATATGTCATGAAGTTTTCACGGATATCACTAGCTAACTCACGGTTCGCTTCTATAATCTCTGTTTGTTGAACAAGGTCATCATATATATCGTGGAAATACTTTCTATCATTATCTGTCATCTCAACACGACGAGAAACTAAAAATCTATGAATAAGCTCTCGAGTCGGTAATAATCCACGTCTAAGTTTTAATAAATCACTTCGAAGGTCAAATACCTCATCCATTATCTTACTTCCTGAAGTATATGAGTCTGTTTCTTCTATTTCATCCAAACGATTTTCGATTTTTGATATTATAGGTATATATCCTTCTACAATTTCTGAAACAAGCATGTGCATTACATGTAAAGGTGAATATTCTGCTCCTCGTTGTAAAATCTTTGGTATAATTTTATTAACATAACGTATATGTGAGAGGTGAAACGTTACGATATAATTTTTTCCAACAAACATATTTAATGTTTCATAATCATCATCAATATTTTTCAAAACATGAGATACTAAGAATATTTGTTGTCTTGTAATTTCAATTTTTGGTCTTTGTAAAAGTGTTAAACAGTCTTCTATTAAAAGTTCGTGGAACTTGAAGAATGTCGATAGCAAATTGATCTCACTACGTGTTGGCGTATCAAAATCAACCCAAAACCATGCTATATCTTGATCTTTAAGTCTTTCTAAACTAACATCAGTAAGTATGTTTCCTTTTTTATCTACTGCTATAGTTTTTAACATTAGATTTCACCTCTCTCATTATTTTCACAATTACAATAATACCACACTTATAAAAAATAGTAAATTTATTATTTTAAATTAGAAGAAATATAATGCATAACAATACCTGCAGCTATTGAGACATTCAAACTCTCTGCTTTACCAGGCATCGATATTTTAAGTAAATTATTTACTTTATCTAAAATTTCTTTACTTACTCCAGCACCTTCATTGCCAAATATCACCGCAACATTTCCTGTAATATTATTTAATTGTTCTATATATTTATCAGCTTTTAAACTTGTTGCAAAAACACTAAAATCTGTCATTTTTTCAAGTAAATCCGCTAAATCAATATTGTCAAAACAATCTATATGGAAATTACTTCCTTGTGTACTTCTAATAACCTTTTGTCCATATAGACTCGTTGTACCTTTCCCAAGGATTATACAATCAAAAGCAAACGCATCAGCAGTTCTGATAATAGTACCTAGATTCCCCGGATCTTGAACTTTATCTAGAATAAGAACTTTCTTATATTTTTTAATGTCTAGTTCTTTTTTATTTATATTACATACCCCTATTATTCCCTGTGTAGTTATAGTGTCAGATAAATGTTTCATTACACTGTTTGCAACTTTAGTAACTTCTCCATAAAAAGTATCTATCAAACTATACTCCTCAAAGTCTTCTGATATGACTATCTCATCAACTACGCTAGCTCTCATAGCCTCTTCAACAAGATGTTTACCTTCTATTAGATACTTTCCATATTTTTTTATATTTTTATTTTCTTTTAATTTTTGTATATCTTTAATTTTCTTATTACTAACTGATGTAATCATTTTTTCTCCAATAAATTTATTTTATACTTTTAGCTTTCATAATAATTATAAACAATATTGAAGAAATATTCAAATTATGATATAATTCATTTACAGATATTACAATAAAAAGGAGTTCATTATGTCATCATTTTTACTATCAACAATAGTTTTAGTGGTTGTTTTAGGAGCAGTTGGACTTTTTAATTATTTTAGATTAAAAGGTGCTGTAACAAAACTTCCTTATGAAGAATTTAGAAAAAATCTTAGAAAAGTTCAATTAATTGACGTTAGAGAAAAAGAAGATTTCAAATACGCTCACATCAATGGTGCTCGTAACATGCCATCTTCTCAATTCAATTTCCTTTATTCATCTTTAAGAAAAGACCAACCTATTTATCTTTGCGATAAAAATGGAACATTAGCTCCTCGTGCAGCTTTAACTCTTAAAAAACATGGTTACAAAAATGTCTACATGTTAAAAAATGGTCTTCAAGATTGGAAAGAAAATCTTAAAACTAAAAGATAATAGATTAGTACTTAATTTAATCTCGATGAAGATTATTAAGTACTTTTTTATTTCAACAATTTAAATTATATGAGCATCCTCTGTTGTATCCTATATATTTTTGTGGTATTATATGCATAACTAATCCAAATGGAGGTCAATTTATGACTAAATATTACTATGATCCTAATATGAATCGAGGGTATATTCCTGGAAGATACGTTAACAAAATTGTATATCTTCTAATTATATTCTTCTTAGGACATTTTGGAATTCAATATTTTTATATTGGTAAAAATTTTAAAGGAATACTGTGTCTATTATTTTGTTGGACATTTATACCATCAATAATAGCTGTTTTCTCATTTATAATTACACTATTTAGACCAGCTAATGAACATGGCGATATTTTCATCCACTATTAGATATTAATTTCAAATAGTACATAAATACTAAAATAACAATAAACTCAAGGCTATCACATCTGTAATAACCTTGAGTTTTTATTGTTTTCATCGTTTTTAAATTATCTGTTAAGCTACTTCAGCTTCTTTTTCTTCAGCATCAGCCATAGCTTTTGCTTCTTCTTCTAATTTGTCAATATGCATATATTTATTTAGGTATCCTTTAAGTAGAACTAATATTGCACCTAGAACAATTACTACTCCACCGATATATGTGAATACTTGAGTATAGTTTAATTGAACAGTTAATTTAGCTAAGTATCCAGAGATAATGTTAGCTAATGAGAATGTTAAATACCAAATACCCATTGCTAATGAAGCATATTTTGCTGGAGCAAGTTTATTGAACATTGCCATTCCGATTGGAGATAAGAATAATTCCCCAACTGTTAATAATACATATGTTAAAAGAACATACATGATGTTAATTTTCATTCCACTTTCAACATCACCATTGATTGTATTTAACCCTAATACCATTACTACGAAAGCTAATCCTGAAATTATCATTCCTAGACCCATTTTAGTACCAGTATCTAAGTCTCCTCGTTTTGTTTTACTTAATTTAACCCAAAGCGCACCGAACACTGGAGCTAAAATTGCACATAATAGACCATTGAATGAAACTAACCAAGGTGTTGGCACTGTCCATCCGAAGATATTTCTATCCACCGCTTTTTGAGTTAAGATAGCAAATGATGTTTGAGTTTGGAACCAAGCAGCCCAGAATAAAGTTGAGAAAACAAACATTACTGCCATAGCTTTCATTCTATCCATATCAATTTTTGTTAATGGATGGTTAACAGATTTTTTAGCAGCTTTACTTGCTGTTGGGTATTTACCTTTATCTTTTAACCAAGTAGGAGCAAAGAATGCGAATACTGCAAATTGTAAGAATGCAAGTGCAGCAGCAGCTAAGAATCCAACACGATATCCGTATGATACAATTTTTCCGTCATTAGCAACATTAGCAAACCAACTATCAGTAATTAATCCGAAAACGATTGGTCCAAATAAACTACCAATGTTTATCGCCATATAGAAAATACTGTATGCTGCGTCTTTCATTGTAACTTGGTCACGTTCATAAAGAGCACCAACTATAGCACTAATGTTACCTTTACCAATACCTGCAGCAACTAGTAAAAGAATTAAACTTGAAATTACTGTCCATAATTCACTAGTTGAGAAGTATAATGCAATATAACCTATACAACTAAACAATGTCCCTAAGATGATAGATTTTTGAAGACCTAGGTATTTATCGGCTAACCAACCACCAATAAGAGCCATCATATATCCTGCAGCGGCATAGTAACCATATAAAGTTACCGCAAATCCTTTTTCAAGACCTAATCCACCTTCTGCAGTCCCTGTTGTGAAGAACAGAATCATGAACCCGATGATACCATAAGCATAAAAGTTTTGTATAACAGTTGTTAAATTTACTAAATGAAGACCTTTGGGATGTTTCATTTTTTCTTTTTTTTCCATAACATTTTCCTCCTTAATTTATTCTCGTTATGTATTCACAATTACATTATATACTAAGCTTTTATAAAAATCAATTTATTTCTGAAATGTTGCGTTAACGACAATTTTAGACCATAAATATATTTTCCTATTTTTAAAATTCTATGTACTATAACAGTAAAATGGTACATGATTATTTTACTTTTATTCTTTTATTATTTTATAATACGTAAAGTTAAATTCAAATGATAAATTATATCGATTACATTAAAAAAATGTTAAAAAAATTTATATACAATAATATCTTAGTTTCAACAGATATATATTTTAAAATAGAAATTTCTCATAAATAAAAAGACAGTCTTTAGACTGCCTTTTTACTGTTATAATAATTTCTTTAAATACTATCCATTGCCATTATTATAAGTTTAATCCATTTTAAGCAATTCAATTAAATATTACTCCATAAAACCTTTTAATTTATTAAGCTTAGATGGGTGTTTTAATTTTCTGATTGCTTTAGCTTCGATTTGACGAATACGTTCACGTGTTACACCAAATGCACTACCTACTTCTTCTAGAGTATGAGTCTTACCATCTTTTAGACCAAAACGTAATTTTAATACATTTTCTTCACGATCAGTAAGTGTTTCTAAAATTTCTTCTAGTTGTTCTTTTAATAGTTCATTTGCTGCATGTTCAACTGGAGATTGCGCATCTTTATCTTCGATAAAATCTCCTAAATGTGAATCATCTTCTTCACCAATTGGTGTTTCTAATGATACTGGTTCTTGAGCTATTTTTAATATTTCTCGTACTTTTTCTGGAGTCATATTCATTTTCTTAGCAATTTCTTCTGGTTTTGGTTCACGTCCTAAATCTTGAAGTAATTGTCTTTGAATACGAATCAGACGGTTAATTGTTTCAACCATGTGAACAGGAATACGAATTGTTCTTGCTTGATCGGCAATTGCACGTGTGATCGCTTGACGAATCCACCATGTTGCATATGTTGAGAACTTAAATCCTTTAGAATAGTCAAATTTTTCAACAGCTTTAATTAATCCCATGTTTCCTTCTTGAATTAAATCTAAGAATAGCATTCCACGTCCTACATAACGTTTTGCAATACTAACCACAAGACGTAAGTTAGCTTCAGCTAAATCTTTTTTAGCCTGTTCTTTTTCCGCTTCTGTTCCTGTTTCAATGATCTTAGAAAGCTCTAATTCTTTTTCTTTTGATAATAATGGAACTTTACCAATTTCTTTTAAGTACATTCTTACAGGGTCATTAGTTCTAATTCCAGCTGGAACTGATAAATCTTCTAAATCTAGTTCTTCTTCCTCTTCTTCTACGTGATTCGCATTGATTAAAATAATATCTTCATTATTTAATTCCTCATAGAAATCATCCATAGCTTCAGAAGAAATATCTAATTTTGATAATGCATCTACGATCTCTTCTTGAGTTAATTCACCTTGTTTTTTACCTTTTTCTAACAATTCTTTTTTTATTGTTTCAAAATCTTTTACTTTCTTAGCCATGTTCTTCTCCTTTTATTTCTTATACTTTTTCAACTGAAGTAGCAATTCTTTTTGAGTATCGACATCCATCTCTTGAATCGCAACTCTAAGTCTATCTTTTATCTCTTCTAATGTTATTTGTTTATTTGAAAAATACTCGATATAATCACTTACAACTTCTGACGTTGGATTTTCTTCTATTAGAAAATCAGTTTCATCAATATAAGTTGCAAGTCTAACAACCTCATCATCTTCTATACTATGAATAAATTTATGGATATGAAATTCAAGATTATTATTATAATAAATAACCAAATAATCCATAAGATTCACAAATACTTCTTGTGGAAAATTACATTTTTCTAAATCATTGTATTTATCAATAAACAATGCCCTATCTACAAAAAAGTATTTAAACAGCTTACACACTTTTTTGTCATAATTTGTTACTCTAAACAACTGTTCCGGATTACTCGGTGCTACCCATTCTACAGCTGCTTGTTTCCTTCTCACATTCACTTGACCTAATTCTCTAAGAAGAACTTGTCGTTCGATTCCGAACTCCTCTGCCAAATTAGTAAGTAATATATATTTTAATGATTCATCTTCTATATATGCAATATTTTTAAGCAATTCATTTTTATACTTAATTCTTTGTTCAATATTACTTTTAGAATCATTTTTGCAATATTCAATTTTATAGTTAATAAAGTGTTCTTTATTATTTTTTACATAATTTACAACATCAAAATCTTGATTTTTAGAATTTTTATCTGATAAAAACTCATCTAAATCTTTAGCTCCTGAAAATTTCAATTTATAGACATTATCTGTTGACTGGATAATCCTATTCCCAATTTCTATCTGTGCTTTTGACCCAGCATCATCATTATCTAAACTTAATGTGACCTTTCTCACAAGCGATAAAATCTCTTTTAATTTATTATTGTCTATATTTGTCCCCATCAATGCAACAGCATTTTTTATGCCATTTTGATGAGCTTTTATTACATCCATATAACCTTCACAAAGTATAACTTCATTCTCTTTAGCTATAAAAGCTCTCGCATCCGAGAAGTTATATAGAACTGTTCTTTTTTCAAAAATTTTCGTTTCATGCGTATTGTAGTATTTCGCAATACTTTTATCTGTAGACATAGTTCTTCCCGAAAATGCTACAACCTGATTTTGATTATTCTTTATAGGAAACATTACTCTGTCTTTAAATACATCATAATAAATACCATTTTCATTTTTCCCTAATAGTCCCGCTTCAACCATTAAATCTAAATTAATATTATTCGAATTAAAAAAGTTTAAAGCTATGTTATTATCACGAGGGGCATACCCTAAATTAAAGTGTTTGATAACATCAATAGTCAGTCCCCTATTTAATAAATAATTAAGTGCCTCTTCAGCCTCTTTTGTATTTAGTAAAATATAGTTATAATAATCTGCTAAAAGCATGTGCCCATAATACATTATGTCCAGCTCATTATTCAAATCGTAATTAGCTTCTAAATTAACTTTTGACTCTATATTCAGTCCTAACCTTGCTCCAAGCTTTACGATCGCCTGATTATATGTAATATTTTCAATTAGCGAAACAAATTGGAAAATATTTCCACCTTTACCACATCCAAAACAATGGGCTATTTTTTTCTCTGGAGAAACAGTAAACGATGGTGTTTTCTCATTATGAAATGGACATAATCCTAAATAATTTTGTCCTCTTTTTTCTAATTTGACATATTCACTAACTAGACTAACTATATCAATATTATCAAATATATAGTCGATGTCTTGTTTAGATATTCTTGCCACCTTATTCCTCCTCTTCCTCAATTTACCATTAAGAATAAATGAATAGATTATTTCCCAACACTAATTATAACATAAACTAAACTATTTTAATAGACTTTGTTAAAATATTTATATTATCACTCTAACCTCATTTCTCATTTCAAAATCAATATTCTATTATTTGTGTAAATATTAGCTTAAATATTAAATAATTAAGTAGTCTTTAATATAGCCACATAAATTATAATCTTCAATATGTCTCTAAAATAAATATTTTAAAATTTCTATTTTCTATATATCAAGATTATATTTTTTTATAATTAATCCTTATACTTTGTTAAGTATGCATTTTATTTCTAAAAGTATATTTTTTTCTTGTTAACAATATCATAACTACAAGCTTATGGTAATTTATCTTATTTTAGGTTATAATATGAATATCATTTAAAAAAGGAGTATGAAAGTGAAAGTAATTATAGTCGGTGGCGGAAAAGTCGGAGAACTTCTTTGTGATGATTTTTCTAACACATTTGATGAAGTCACAATTATAGACACAAATGAACGTCGTGTTGAAAAACTTGTTGAAACCTACGATATTAATGGACTAGTCGGTAACGGTGCTAATTCTGATATATTATCTGAAGCAGATGCAGCAAATTCTGATATGTTTATTTCTGTTACTTCAAGTGATGAAATCAACATGATAGCTTGTATTGCAGCCAAACAAATGGGTGCAAAATATACAATCGCGAGAATTCGTAACCCTGAATATTCTAAAACAAAAGAATTTATTAAACAATCTCTAGGTATTGATCTTATGGTTAACCCTGAGTACGAAGCAGCAAAACAAATTTTTTATATGTTAAAATATCCAACTGCTACTAAAGTTGAGAGTTTTTCTAACAATAAATTTAATATTCTGGAAGTAATAATAAACGAGAACAGCTTACTTAAAGGCGTATCTCTTATAGATAGCAAAAAATATATCGACTTCCCTTCACTGGTATGTTTAGTTGAAAGAAAGGGAGAAGTTTTTGTACCTCGTGGAAACTATATTTTTGAAGTTGGAGATAAAGTTCATATAACCGCTTCTAATAAAAACTTAAAAAATTTCTATAAACTACTAGGAAATAAAGATAATTTGGAAAAGAAAATAACTTCTTCTCTAATTATTGGTGGTGGAAAAGTTGCTCATTATCTCGTAGAATTTTTACAAAAAGTTTCATTTTACACTAAAGTAATAGAACTCGATAAAGAAAAAGCAATTTCATTTAGTGAAACATATCCTGATATCGATGTTATTTGGGCTGACGGAAGCGATCGTGATACCTTAATCGAAGAAGGGATTCAAACATTTGATAGTTGTATCTCATTAACTGGACTAGATGAAGAAAATATCATTATTAATTTATATGCGCATAAACTTGGTATAAAGAAAACTGTCGCAAAAGTTAACCGTGCTTCTTTAAAGCAAATAGCTGAAGATATCGGGCAATACTCTTACATTACACCTAAAGAAATAGTTAGTAATATAATAAAAAAATATACTAAATCACTTCAAGGGAGTCGTGCTTCAGATATAGAGAGCTTCTACCGTATCGCAAACAATAATGCTGAAGTTATAGAATTTAAGATAACAAGTGAGCACTCAAAAGTTATAGGAACAAAATTAAAAGATCTTGATATTAATGACAATATGCTTATAGCATTTATAATTCGTAATAATAAACAAATCTTCCCAAATGGTGATGATGAAATTAAACTGAATGACAATGTAGTCGTAGTTAGCTATCAACAAAAACTTGAGCATATTGATGACATTCTTGTTAGGAGGTAACATATGAATTTTAAAATGATTTTTCACGTTCTAGGAAAAATGATGATACTTTTGGCTGGATTACTAATTCTCCCTACTATTGTATCATTGGTTTATAAAGAACCTTTACATGTTACAAATTCATTCTTCATCACAATTATGATATGTTTTGTCCTAGCATTAATATTGCATTTTTCAACAAGAGATGTTACCGAACGTGATTTTTATAAAAGAGAAGGATATGTAATTGTAACTCTTACTTGGGTTATCTTCTCATTATTAGGGGCGTTGCCTTTCTATTTATCAGGAGAAATACCCCATTATATCGATAGTTTTTTCGAAACAGTTAGTGGATTCACTACTACAGGTTCAACTATACTGGAAGATATTGAAGCATTAAATAAAAGTTTATTATTCTGGAGAAGCTTCACCCACTTTATCGGAGGAATGGGGGTTATCGTCTTTGCATTAGCAATCTTACCACGATCACCTCATACTATTCATATAGCTAAAGCTGAGGTACCAGGTCCGTATTTCGGTAAAGTTGTCTCTTCTATGAAACAAACAGCAATTTATCTGTATGGAATATATATAGCACTAACAATTATGCTGTTTTTATTTTTAATGTTTGGTGGAGTTGGATTTTTTGATAGTATTAATCTGGCATTCTCTACTGCTGGAACTGGTGGTTTTTCAGTAAGAAATGCAGGAATTGCATATTACAACAGCACTTATGTTACAGTTGTAATTGCGATATTCATGCTTATTTTTTCAATGAATCTAAGTTTACTTTATTTTATTATTTTTAAAAGATATTTTAAAGTATTAAAGAGCGAAGAATTAAGATGGTTCTTTGGGATGATTGGAATTCTTTCTGTAATCATGTTTTTAGATATTTATCGTTCATATGATACACCAAATCATAGTTTATTAGATGTATTCTTTACAGTTTCATCAGTTGTATCAACCACTGGTTTTACATATAACGACTTTAATATTTGGCCAGTATTTTCTAAAATGATAATATTAATACTTATGATTGTTGGAGGATGTACAGGAGGTACAGCTGGAGGTATAAAAATTCCTCGACTTATTTTCTTTGTTAAAAACGCTAAACTAAGTATTGCTAAAGCTCTAAATCCTAGAAAAATCTCAATGGTTAAAATCGATGGAAAAGTAATTAAGGATACTACTCCACTTTCGAATTATTTATTATTATTCGGATTTGTATATGTTATAATTTTATTTTTAATAACTTTCCAAATAAATAATTTTGAAGATGCAATTTCATTAACAGTAACATCAATTAGTAATGCTGGACCAGCATTCAACCACTATGGTCCAATGAGTAACTTTTCTCAAATCCCTCATTTTACTAAAATAATATTATCTGTATCTATGTTACTAGGTCGTTTAGAGTTAATGCCATTAATTGTATTCTTTTCTGCTAAAACATGGAAAAAACGTAGAAAGAAAATTAGAGAGAACCAAAGAATTATAAATAATTATAATGAATAATTTTAATTACGGATATAGATTATATGTAATCTTATTCAAACAAAAAGACGAGTTCTACTTATAGATCTCGTCTTTTATCATTAAAACTATCTCTTGAATTTCTTCATTAATTCGTTCATCAAGTTCCTCTTTTGTAATTAATTCATCATTATGAGCTTCGGTATATCCTAAAATTACACCTAGAGAATTCTTAACATTATGCAACATAATTTTTTTCTTCTGTTCATTTTTATCTAAATCTGAACTTTTTCTATATATTAGATATATATTTAGGAATACAAATACAGTTAAAGGTAGGAAAAATATTTTAATATGAATCGCGGCAATTAGAAATATTACAATTAATATATTTACTATTATGAAACTAATCATATTTTTCATGATACAAACTATAAACCTCTTTTTTATTTATGCCGTATTCTTTAGCAGTATTTTTAATAGCTTCTGATTTTTTTACACCACTTTGTACTTTTTCATAAATTTCATCTACAATATCATTTAGATTAAGGTCTTGAGATTCTTCTTCTCTAGATGGAGAGATAATAACAACAAACTCCCCTTTTTCTTTAATCTTGTCACCTAGCATTTCTAGTATTACATTAGCTTCAAATGTTTCAATTTGTTCGAACATTTTCGTAAGTTCTCTCGCTACTGCAATTTTTCTTGTCGGTGAAATTTTTGAAATTTCTTCCACTAAGTTCTTCACCCTATGTGGACTTTCATACAAAATACCAGTTGTTTTTGAGTTCAAAATAATTTCTAACTTTTGTTTAAGTTCTTTAGTTTTTCGTGGTAGGAACCCATAAAAAGTATAGTTATAAGATTCTATTCCACTAGCTACAAGCGCTGTAAGTCCTGCATTAGCTCCAGGTAAAGCAACAACGTCAAGCCCTGCACTTTTTACTTTATCTACTAATACATAACCTGGATCTGAAATACAAGGCATACCTGCATCAGTTACTAACGCTATGTCTAATCCTTCTTCTAAGTATTCTATTATTTTGTCACTCATCTTATCCTCATTATGTTCGTGATAACTAAGTAGTTTTTTACCTTTTATTTCATAATGATTCAATAATTTTTGTGTATTTCTTGTATCTTCACAAGCTATAATATCCGCTTCTTTTAGCACTCTTAATGCTCTTAATGTAATATCTTCTAAATTACCTATCGGCGTTCCTACTAAATATAACATAGTTATTTATCCTTTATTTTCATATTAAAATCTTTTATTTCTTGCTTTTTATTTGTATCCAAATTTAATAAAATATACTCTTCCTTTTTTCCTCGTGTTAGTTTTTTGAATGAACTTTCTGCACGTGTTGCTTCACTCTTAGTATCAAATTCTTCATAATATATGAGCTCTACCGGTACTCTTACTCTAGTATATTTCGCACCTTTTTTGGCGTTATGAGTTTTTATTCTTCTAATAATATCTGTCGTATATCCAGTATACCAAGTTTTGTCACAACACTCAACTACATACATAAAACTACTCATAAATACCATACACTTTCTTCATTTCATCTGTATAACTACCATCTTCATTGTAAATATAAAACGGTTGTTCTACTTTAATATCACTAACTTTCGAGATACTTCCTTCTATTAATACAATTTTACTAGTTTCACTAGTTGGTTTACTGTAAACAAATCTAATTCGTTTAATAGCTAATCCATTTTTTTCACATTCAGAAATAATATCACTTATTCTATAAGTTCTATGAACTAATGAAAATTTACCATTTTGTTTAACAAGATATCTAATCGCTTGAACTACATCACTTAGATTACATAAAATCTCATGTCGTGAAATATTATGATTAAATTTTTCTCGTTGATTCGGCATATTCTCTACAGGAAAATATGGAGGATTACAGATTACATAATTAAATGATGATGGTCTATAATACTCTTTTACATTTTTTATATCCCCATTTTTCACATCAACATTAATTATATCATTTAATACTAAACTTTTTTTAGTTAATTCTACTAAATCCTCTTGTATTTCTAACATTTCAATTTTCGCGTCAGATTTTTCTCTAAGAATAATTGAAATTCCACCATTACCACTACAAAGTTCGATAATATTTTTCTTAAAACTTCTAGGTACATTCGCAAAATAAGGTAGTAAAAAAGAATCTGTTGACATACTATAATGATCAACTTTTTGTAAGATTTTATAATTTTTCGAAACTGTATCAATTCTTAAATTATCTTCCATACTAACCTCGCAATAAAAATTCTAAATTATTATTATCTAATAAAATTGTAAAAAGAAATTTCTCTAAGACTAAGGTTGCATTAACATTTGAATTCAAGTCACTTAGAGCTAATAAAATTTTCTCCTGAACTTTACTAATATTAACTACATCATGTAAATTATTATCAGTATAACTAGTAGTTGTTTGAATGCTCAAGTGTTTAAAAAATTCGACTATATCTTCTTTTGTTTTTATTTTTTCTAATATATAAATATTTGCTAGATGAGGTTTCCTAATGTATCTTTTAGCATACTCAGCTATTAATCTAGTTAACTCCTCATTAGTTTCAACTTCATCATTTTCACTTTTTCCAACTAATTTTATTTGTTGGCAACGAGAAATAATAGTTGGTAAAACTACACTAATATTTTTACAACTAAGAATAGCAATAATGTCATCTTCTGGTTCCTCTAAAAATTTAAGAAGACTGTTAGCTGCTTGTTCTGTCATTTTTTCTATATCTTTTATCCAATATATTTTTTTCCCATAAAATGATTTAACGCTTAGATCCGATTTTAATGTTTGAATCTCATCTTTTTTTATTGAAGTTTCACTAGTTAATTTATAGAAATCAACATAGTTACCATGATTTATACTACTACAATTTCTACATTTCTCACAACTGAAAAAATTTTTTTCTTTATTTTCTAAACAAAATATTGCTTTAACAAAACTTAAAATAAACTCATCAGAATATAAACTATCCTCGCCTACTACTAGATAGGCATGGGATAGTTTATTTGTTTTTAATGTATTTGTTAAAGATTTTATTACAACTGTATCTTTACTAAAGTTCATTGTTCAAAAATCCTTCCAATATAGAAAGTGCCTTTTTTTGCACATTATCATACGTATCACCAGCATCAATTACTTTAATACGTTCACTATATTCTTTTGAAAGATCATCATAACCGCGTTTTACATTTTTATAAAAATCTAAACTTTCTTGATCCATTCGATTATTATCATCTCTATTTTTGGTACGGGCTAACCCTACTTCAACATCTACACAAAAGTATAATGTTAAATCCGGCTCTAAATTATCAGTTGCATAGGCATTAATATCTAAAATATCTTGCTTATTAAGACCACGGCCATAAGACTGATAAGCTACTGAACTATCAACAAAACGATCACAGATTACAATATACCCATCATTTACATAAGGTAGTATTTTTTTTACTATATGATCACGACGACTCGCACAAAATAGTAGACTTTCAGTTTTAGCGTCAATATCGTTTGAACTATCAAAAAGAAGCTCTCTTACTTTTTCACTAAAATCTGTACCTCCTGGTTCACGTGTCGTTATAACTTTATATCCCTTTTCTTTTAAATATTTTGTAGCAAAGTTAATAAAGCTAGTTTTCCCTGAACCATCTGAACCTTCTACTGTTATGAATTTACCTTTCATTTGAATAACCTTTCTACTATATTATTTATTCATAAATTGAGAAATTCTTTCAACAGCCTCTTTAATGTTTTCTATGCTCGTTGCATAACTAATTCTAAAGAAGTCGTTGTACGCTTTCCCAAATGCTGTACCAGGAATAACCCCAACACGAGCTTCTTTCGCTAATAATTTACAAAATTCCATCGCACCTAAGTCACGATACTTAGCTGGAATTTTAGCGAAGATATAAAATGCTCCATCGATTTCAGGAATTTCAAATCCTAATTCACGAAGTTTTGGAACCATATAATCTTTTCTTTCTCTATATGTTTCAATCATATTTTGGTTGTATTTATCTACATTTGCATCATTTAAAGCAACTACTGCTGCATCTTGAATAAATGTAGCTGCACCAGATACGGTGAACAGATGGAATACACCTATTTTTCTAATCATTGCTAATGGAGCAGCGATAAATCCTACACGCCATCCTGTCATAGCATGAGATTTAGACAATCCACTAATTAGAACTGTTTGTTCTGGTATAAATTCTGCTAATGATGTATGTTTATAATTGTATGTAATATCCCCATATATTTCATCACTAATTACAAAAATATCATATTTTCCTAATACATCAGCAATAGCTTTAACTTCTTCTCTCGTATATGAAACACCACTTGGGTTGTTTGGGTAGTTAATTAAAATAGCTTTAGCATCTTTATTTTCTTCTAGGGCTTTTTCTAAGTCACTAGGAAGAACTTTAAAACCATTATCAACAGTATCTATAAATTTAATATTACATTTATTTAAAATACCTACACCTTCATATGCTGAGAAATAAGGTGTTACTACTAAAATAGTATCCCCCTCGTTAGTTACAGCAGAAATTGTGTGTTCTATCGCAGCAGAAGCACCAATTGTTACGATAACTTCCTCAGGACTATAATTTAAATTATATCTTTTCTCTAAATTTTTTGCCCAAGCTGTTCGTAATTCTTCAATACCATTATTTACTGAATAATGTGTTCTATTATTATCTAAAGCACGTTTTGCTGCTTCTTTTACTTCTTCAGCAGTATCAAAATCCGGTTCACCTAATGTCAATTTAATAATACCTTCTATAGAAGAAGCATATCTGTCAAATTCTCTTATCGGTGATCCTGTAAGATTCGCTAAAGATGTGTTAAACTTGTTTTCTAATGATTTTTTAATTTCCATAAATTTATCTTCCTTCTTTATTATATTAGGTACATTGTTGATGTAATACTACTAATATTGTATCATATTTTCAGGAAAATTTGAATTACTATCAACAATATTAAATCAAATTATAAACAATGATTTAGTAATATTTTATAGCATTTTCAAAAATTTTTCAACATATAATTTCGGATATTTTAATTGAAATTTCAGAAAATTTAAAGAAAAGTATTGAAAAAAATTTTAATTAGTATTATAATAATTTTAACAAATTTTTAAAATTAATTGTTAAGAAAAAGGAGAAATATAATATGACAAAACTAACAGTAAATGATATAAGAGTAGAACTTACTAAAAATCCAAAAGAAAAAACACCAGATGATAAATTAGGATTTGGTTCAGTATTCACTGATCACATGTTCGTTATGGACTGGTCATCAGAAAAAGGTTGGTATGATCCACGTATCGTACCTTACGGACCAATTCCAGTATCACCAGCATTAAACGTGTTACACTACGGACAAAGTGTTTTCGAAGGAATGAAAGCATATAACGCAAATGGGGAAGCTGTTTTATTCCGTCCAGAACAAAACTTTAGACGTTTAAACAATTCATCAGATCGTATAGCTTTACCACAATTAGATGAAGAGTTCGCATTAGCAGCTCTTAAAAAATTAATCTCTATCGATAAAGACTGGATTCCAAAATCTGAAGGTACTTCACTATACGTTAGACCATTCTTATATGGTTCTGAAGAAGCACTTGGAGTACACCCTAACCATGAAGTTAAGTTTATAATCATCTTATCTCCATCAGGAAGCTACTTCAAAGCTGGTCTTCAACCAAATAAAATCTTCGTAGAACACGAATATGTACGTGCTGTACGTGGTGGATTCGGATTCGCTAAAACTGCAGGTAACTACGCTGGATCTCTTAAAGGTCAAAAGAAAGCTCAAGAACTTGGTTACTCTCAATCTCTATGGCTTGATGGAGTAGAACAAAAATACATCGAAGAAGGAGGAGCAATGAACATTTTCTTCAAAATCGATGGAACATTCGTTACACCTGAACTAAACGGTTCAATCCTACCAGGTATCACTCGTGCTTCTGTATTAGAATTACTTAAATCATTAGGTGAAAAAGTTGAAGAAAGAAAACTATCTCTAGAAGAAGTTTATGAAGCTTATGACAATGGAAAACTTGAAGAAGTATTCTTATGTGGTACAGCTGCGGTAATCGCTCCAGTTGGTGAATTATTCGATGGAACTAAGAAATTAGAACTTATCAAAGATGATAAACCAGGAGAATGGACTCAAAAAATCTACAACTTACTTACTGGTATCCAATTAGGTAAAGTTGAAGATAAATTCGGATGGGTTGTTAAAGTAGAAGAATAAAATAAATAAAAGATTCCAAGTTTAATGATTTGGAATCTTTTTTATCTTATTGTTAAGCATTCAAAATTTATCTAAAGTACAAATAATATGCAATACAATAAAAAGATGAAGTATAGTATAACACCAACTTCATCTTTTTTATTTATTTGCTAATATTATTAATGTAAATTATATTCTATCGACTTTTACAAGCTTATTTTTTGTAAGCAAATGTGTATAGAGCAGAAACTAAAGTAACAGCCCCAACAAAGTTACCTAAGAATACAGTCCCCATGTTTTGGATAAATTGTAAAACTGAGATATTTGCACCTTCAAACATAGCAGCTGGGATTGCGAACATGTTCGCAACCAAGTGTTGGAATCCAATAGCAACGAATGTCATAATTGGGAACCATACACCAAACATTTTACTACCTACATCTTTAGCAGCAAAGTTTAACCATACTGCCATACCTACTAACCAGTTACAACCTACAGCTGAGAAGAATACTTGCCAGAATGTTAAGTATACTTTTGATTCACCAGCTGAAATAGTTTTAGCTGCAATAGCTCCACCAGTTAAACCAGTTAAATGTCCTAAGAAATAAGCAATAACTAATGAACCTACAAGGTTGGCAAATGTAATAACAACCATATTTTTAGCTAATAGTTTAAAACTAATTTTCTTATTAAACCATGCAACAGTTACAGCCATCATATTACCTGTAACTAACTCTCCACCACCTACTAAAATACAAATAAGTCCGATTGGGAAAACAGATGCTCCTAATAATGCACCAATTCCTCCGAATTCTTTAGGAATTGATCCAGATACACGAAGTAAAGCTAAGAAACCTACCCCGATAAATGCACCACCTAAGAATCCTAAACTTAACATGTATTTAAGGCTTGCAGTCGCTTTAGCAACACCTTTTTTACAAGTTAACTCGTAAGTTTCTTGTGGCTCTAAAAATACTTTAGATTCTACAGTGTTTGTCATAATAACACTCTCCTTAAAAAATTTATAATAATTACATAGATACACCTTTTTTATATCTACAATAAAGATTATACAATAACAACGATATTTTTTCAACCCCTGTTTTAATACAGATTTCATTAAAATGTGTACAAATTAATAAACCTTAACCATCTCATTAAACATAAAGTAAACAAATATAATTTTATAAAATATTTTCGTGAAAAATAATAACTGTTAGAAATAAAACGTTTTCTAACAGTTATAGTAATTATAATATTTTAATTATTCGTTTTATACGCTATTGTATATAAACCTGCAACTAGTATCGCTCCACCTAAAAAATTTCCTAAAAAAATTACACACATATTATTAAAAAACTGCATTAGTGTAATATTAGCACCACCAAACATTGCTGCTGGGATAACGAACATATTGGCTACAACGTGTTGAAAACCAACGGCTACGAATGTCATAATTGGAAACCATGTCCCAATTATTTTTCCACTTACATCCTTGGCGCAGAAAGATAACCATGCTCCCATACCTACTAACCAGTTACACCCAACACCTGAAAATACACCTTGCCAAAAAGTTGTATTAACTTTCGACTCAGCAGTAGCCAAGGTTTTAGCAAACGTCGCCCCTTCAGTAAGTCCCGTCACATGTCCTAAAAAATACGCTACAAATACAGCACCTACTAAATTTGCTAAAGTTATAATAAACAAATTTTTCACCAGCATTCTCAGACTAACTTTTTTATTAAAAAATGCTAATGTAACTGCCATCATATTACTAGTTATTAATTCTCCGCCACCTACTAATATACAAATCAAACCAATTGGAAAGACAGCTGCTCCTAATAAGACCCCTAATCCTCCAAACTCATGAGGGATAGATCCTGCAACTTTTAAATAAGCAAGATAACCTACTGCTATAAAGGCACCACCTAAGAAACCTAAACTCAACATATACTTTAAGCTTCCCGAAGCTTTAGCCACACCTTTTTTACTAGTGTATTCATATAATTCTTGAGGCTCTAAATAAGCCTTTGTATGTATATATTCTGACATAACTTTTGTCTCCTTATAATATTCTACAGATATTATACAACAACGAAAATTTATTAACAAACACAGTTTCTATAGCGCCTCATTATATATTCTCATTTTAATATATATCAAAAATTATTAATTAAATATCATTTCACTTACTTCATTACTATTTGACTGAATTACTCTATATTTTATCATTATATCTCCTCATAAAATATAGATATATATTTTTATATTTTCAAATGTTCATATTTATTATTTTTTAATTATAAGGTTTCCAACTAGAATATAGAATCGATATTAATCTACTATTAAATTTTATTTTATATTATTTTATACATATTTTTAACAACTACATGAAAAACTAATTATAATTTTTATATAACTTAAAGGAATAAATATTAAAAATCTATATACATCTAATCATACAAAAAAGCGACTGGATAATTCCAATCGCTTAATTTATTATCTTGCAAGCTTAACCGCTCTAACCTCACGGATAACATTAACTTTAATGTTTCCAGGATATTGCATCGTTTCTTCGATTTTATTTTTAACTTCTTTGGCAATTTTGTAAGTTTTTGTATCATCTACTTCTTCAGGATTTACAATTACTCGAATCTCACGACCTGCTTGAATAGCGAATGTTTTTTCAACACCTTTGTGTTCATTCGCGATTTCTTCAAGTTTTTGTAGACGTTTAATATAGTTTTCTAATGACTCTCTTCGAGCTCCTGGGCGTGATGCAGAAAGTGCATCCGCTGTGGCAACAATGACAGAAATAGGATTTGTAGGTTCAGTATCACCATGGTGTGAAGCAATCGCATTAACAACAATCGCATTTTCTTTATATTTAAGTGCTAAAGCAACACCAATTTCTACGTGAGAACCTTCAATCTCATGATCAAGTGCTTTACCGATATCGTGTAGTAAACCTGCACGACGAGCTGTTGCAACATCTAAGTCTAGCTCAGCTGCGATAAGTCCAGCGATATACGCTACTTCCATAGAGTGTTGTAGTCCATTTTGACCATAACTTGTTCTATATTTTAACTTACCAACAATTTTAACTAAGTCTGGATGCATATTGTGGATTCCAAGATCAAATGTAGCTTGTTCCCCAGCATCTCGAATAACTTGATCAATATTTTTACGCGCTTTGTCAACAGCTTCCTCAATTTTTGAAGGGTGAATACGTCCATCGTCAATAAGTGATTTAATCGCTGTTTTTGCAATTTCACGACGAATTGGATCATATCCAGAAAGGATAACTGCTTCTGGAGTATCATCAATAATTAAGTCAACACCAGTTAATGTTTCTAAAGTACGAATATTTCTTCCTTCACGACCGATAATACGACCTTTCATATCATCACTTGGAAGATCAACAACAGATACTGTAGTTTCACTAACTACATCTGTTGCAAAACGTTGTAACGATTGAACGATAAGTTCTTTAGCACGTTTATCAGCAACGCTTTTCGCCTCTAGTTCTTTATTTCTTATATATATTGCCATATCTTTAGCCATATCAGTTTCAACTGCGGCCATAATCTCTTCACGAGCTTGTTCTTCTGTTAAGTTTGCAATTCTTTGCAACTCTGTTTCTTGTTGAATCTTAAGTTGATTAACCTCAGTACTTTTTTCTTCAAGTAATTGAGATTTTTCTTCCAATTTCATCTCTCTTGAACTTAACAATTCATCTTTTTTATTTAAAAGTTCTGTTTGACGTTCTAATGAAGATTCTTTTTGAACGATTCTATCTTCTTGTCTTTGAATATCTTGTTTTTTAAATTCTGCTTCTTTATTAGCAATATTAATTATCTCTTCAGCTTCTTTTTTAGCTATAGTAGTTTCTTTTTCTACTATATATCTAGCTTCTTTTCTTGCTTCTCCAATAATATGATCCGCATCTTGCTTAGATAATTCTAATTTTTTTTGAATAGAATTTTTTGAAATGATATATCCAAATAAAAGTCCAACAAGTAAAGCTGCAACACTGATTATTCCATAAATCATCTTGCAACCTCTTTCTATTTTGAAAAATTTTTTATTATGATATTGCATTATTGTCAATATTTAAAACATTAACAATTTATCACATACCATAATTACAATTCTACACTACCTATTGAGAAATGTCAATAGTTCACTTAGGGAAAACCTCCTATCTATAATTTTTTTCTACTATATAATATATAAATTATGAACTTGAACAATTCGAATACTTATAGCAATTTTTTTATAGTTATTACTTGAATAATTATAAACTTAGTTGTATTATTTTACTATCTACTCAATAACTAAGTAGAAATATTTTTACTCATGATTATAAAGTTAGAATTTTTTTAAAAAAACTTAAAAAAATACTTGCAATTCCATATTCGCTATGGTATTATAATTAAGTATGTAAAAATACAAAACTTGATTGAGTGGGAGAACGAAAAATTTCAAGACGTTCAAATGACCACATCACGAAAAATATATAGGAGGTTTTATCGTGGCTAAAAAAGTTATAAAAGTTGTTAAATTACAAGTACCAGCAGGTAAAGCTAACCCAGCTCCACCAGTTGGTCCAGCGTTAGGTCAAGCTGGTGTAAACATCATGGGATTCTGTAAAGAATTCAATGCTCGTACACAAGACCAAGCAGGATTAATCATTCCAGTAGTAATCTCAGTATATGAAGACCGTTCATTTACTTTCATTACTAAAACACCACCTGCACCAGTATTACTTAAAAAAGCAGCTAAAATTGAAAAAGCATCTTCTGTACCTAACCGTGACAAAGTTGCTACAGTTTCAAAAGCTCAAGTTCAAGAAATCGCTGAACTTAAAATGGCTGACTTAAACGCAGCTTCTGTAGAAGCAGCTATGCGTATGATCGAAGGTACTGCAAGAAGTATGGGTATCTTAGTAGGAGAATAGGAGGATAATTATAATGGCAAAAAAAGGTAAAAAATATCTTGAAGCAGCTAAATTAGTAGATTCTTCTAGTCTATACTCTGTAGTAGAAGCAATCGAATTAGCTAAAAAAACAAGTACAGTAAAATTTGACGCAACTCTAGAAGTTGCATTCCGTTTAGGAGTTGACACTCGTAAAAACGATCAACAAGTTCGTGGAGCAGTAGTTCTTCCTAAAGGAACTGGTAAAACTGCAAAAGTTTTAGTTTTTGCTAAAGGTGATAAAGCAGCAGAAGCTGAAGCAGCAGGAGCTGACTACGTAGGACAAGGTGAATACATCACTAAAATCCAACAAGGTTGGTTTGATTTTGACGTAATCGTAGCTACTCCAGACATGATGGGAGAAGTTGGTAAAATCGGTCGTGTATTAGGACCTAAAGGATTAATGCCAAACCCTAAAACTGGTACTGTAACTATGGACGTTACTAAAGCAGTTAATGAAATTAAAGCTGGTAAAGTTGAATACCGTGCTGAAAAAGCTGGTGTTGTTCACACTCCAATCGGTAAAGTTTCATTCTCAACTGAAGACTTAGTTGAAAACTTCAACGCTGTTCAAGACGCTTTAGCTAAAGCTAAACCAGCTGCTGCTAAAGGAACTTACTTCAAATCTGTAGCTGTAACTACAACTATGGGTCCTGGAGTTCGCGTTAACACTGCAGAATTCAAATAAGAATTATATATTACAAAGAAGATTTGGTTATCCAAGTCTTCTTTTTTATCCCCTCTTTTGACTAGATTTTATCTTCTATACAAAAAAGAGGCTTGCTATACAGTATTTTAAGCCTCTTTCAAATTTTTTTATTTTATTCCTTATTGTAACCTATGACTAATCCTTCTTTAGAGGCTTCTTTTACTCCTTCTACAAAATCTTTACTAGCATCTTTATAAAATTTATATCCAATTGAACTTAACAATAGCACCAAAATTAATATAAGTGTTATTCTATCCTTTTTACTTACTTTAGTATCCCTTTTACTATTGCTTATAATATTTACACTCACAAAGTGATAAACTATTGTAATTACTATTAACAATAATAATTTTATAATATTAAATTGTGCAATATCATATTTTGGTCCTGTAAATCCACTATAAACTCCAAGTAATGAAAATCTAAATATGCTTACTATTAATTGGTAAATTAAAATATCTCCTAAAATAAAGTATATAAATGATTTTTTAGTATATATCATCTGTATTATCGCTAAATTAGATAAAGCTATAACTACAACTATAGCATAACTATACTCAATCGGATTGACTCTACGATACAGAAAATCAAGCACAAATGCAACCAGCCCTCCTACAAATAGACTTATATATGTAATATAATAAATGTATCTTGCTTTATTATTTAATGAAATAGGAAGGTATTCAATAAACTGTTGCTCAGGATCATCATATTTTCTTCCATTTATGACTATAATTAATGAGCTAATCAGAGCTAATATTATATATGTTTTATCAAATAATAATTCTAGTATAGTAGTTATTGTAACAAAGTAATATAATATATATAATCCTTTGTAAAATAATGGCATACTATAGTTTCTACTTGATATTAAATTCCAAATTGCTCCAAATTTTGTTTCATATTGTTGTTTAATCATTTTCATTCTCTCCCTTCAATAGTGAAAGTAATATTCTCTCTATATCATTAGTCTCAAATCGTTCTTGTAATTCTACCACATCTTCCTTACTAGTAACTTGACCATTTTCAAATACAATAATATAGTCGGCCAGGTTTTGTATTACATATGGTTCTTCGGTTACTATAATGATTGTTTTATCTTCATCCATATATTCTCTAAGAAGTGCTATCATTTCTTTTCTAGCTATTAAACCAACACCAGAAAATGGATTGTCTAAAACTAATAGTTTAGATTTTGTATAAAATCCTATAGAAAATAATAGTATTTTCCTCTCTCCTTGTGAAAGTTCATATATTTTCTTATGACGATATACTTTATGTTTACTCAGAAATTCAAAACATTTCTCTATATTAAATCTTTCATCTAATTTGTATATTTTATAAAGCACCTCAGCTACTCGTAATGAATCAGAGAACAACGGTCTATCTGCCACATAAGAGTAAAGTTTTTTAATATCTACTTCATTTTCATGAAAATTTAGATTATCATAAGTAATTACATTTTTCTCTGAAGGTAAACCTCCTAAAAGTGTTTGAAGAAATAATGTTTTACCACTTCCACTGTTACCTGTAATTGCATAGACATACCCTTCTTCAAACTCCAAATCAATTGGACCAAGTTGAAATGTTCTTTTATTAATCAATAATTTATTAACTTTTATCATTACTCTTCTCCTCCAATACTTTATCAACTATATCCTTAATATCTTCTATATTAAGTCCATCATTAATAGCCTTATCAATTATACTCTTAAGTTCGTCTAAGTACTCTTCTTTTTTTATCGTTAAGACAGTATCTAAATCAATGTCATTTACGAAATATCCAACAGCCCCTTTTGAATAAATTAGGTCTTCTTGCAGCAATACCTCATATGATTTTTTTACGGTTATTATACCTACTTCTAACTCCTTAGCTAAACTCCTAATAGAAGGTAATTGATCATTATTTTTTAAGCTACCATTTAGAATGTTACTTTTAATTTGTGTCGCCACCTGCTGATATATCGGAACAGATGACAAATTAGAAATTTTTATTTCCATCATACTCCTCCTAATTAATCTGTTTTAATATAATTTAAATAGTTCAATTAGATAATAAAACGTTTTTGTATCTACTGTGATTATACAATAGATACAGTTTATTTGTCAATATATATTTTATTGAATTATATTTTTTATAAAACGTTAGTTAAACTAAGTAATTTAAACATATATTTTATTTGGAAAAAATTTTTTACATGGTATAATTATATTAACTATTATTTTAGGAGTGTATTTATGATTACTATTATTGTGCCAATTTATAACGAAGAAAGAACAATACGTGATTTCGTTTATAATCTATATTGTTTGCATAATATTAAAGAACATGAGGTATTATTCATTGATGGTGGTTCTACAGATAAAACAAAAGAAATATTAGATGAACTCTCTTATTTTGGTTACTCATACCTCTTATCAGATAAAAAAGGACGAGCAAATCAAATGAATTACGGTGCTAAGATTGCAAAAGGAGACATACTATGGTTTGTTCATTGTGATAGTGTTCTTAAAAAAGACGTAATAGAAAAAGTACTTGCTTGCCCCACTGAGGTCGGTTGTCTAAAGATTAGATTCTACCCAAATAGTTTTCCTATGTGGGTTAATTCACTAGTTTCTAATATGCGAGCTAGTATTACCAATCTAGCATTTGGAGATCAAGCTATATTCATAAAAAAACAAGTATTTGAAGAAATTGGTGGATACAAAGATATGCCTTTAATGGAAGATTACAAACTATCAGAAGATTTAAGTTCACGAAGTTACAAAATTACAGTAATCGACTCCCCTATTACATCATCAACTAGAAGATATAAAAATCACACAGTAAAAACTATGTGGCAGATGCAAAAATTTCAAAAAATGTATCGACGTGGGGTGCCCGTTGAAGAACTAGCAAAGATGTATAAAGATGTGAGGTAATTTAATCTATATGGTGTTAAGACAAAATTCTCAATATTAAAAAAGTTTATATAAATACATATAATTACTGATATTTAAGTTCACTTCATATAATCTCCTTAGATATCTACTAAACTTTAGAAGTTGACTCGTCAAAATCAATTTCTTCAAAATCAGAATTTTTGAGTCATTCCCTTTTTAATTTAAAATTATACATTTTTTTATAAATAATATATAGTTCAATTTCATTGATTATTTATGGAAACTAACTTATAATTAATTTATATACAAATTTTATAGGAGAGAATAAATATGGCAGAATATTTTAAAAAGAAACATTTAATAGAATTTGGTGAAGGAAAATTTGGTGAAGATGCACCTGAACATTGGAAAAACTTCATGAATTACTACGGTAATGTAATGGCTGAAGGTGAATTAACAACTCGTGAAAAAGCTCTTATTGCACTTGCGGTAGCTCATGCTGAAGCTTGTCCTTATTGTATTGATGCTTATACTAGTACATGTCTTGAAGAAGGTTGTGACCAAGATCAAATCGCAGAAGCTATTCATGTTGCAGCTGCAATGAAAGCTGGTATTACCCTAGTGCACGGTCTTCAAAGTAAAGAACTTTCGGATAAATTAACAAACTAATTTTTTTATGACTGAATTAAATATTCCTAAATTTATTAACCAAGTAGAGGAAAAACAATACTTATTAACCGAAGAATTTCCAGAAGTAATGCAAATTAACGTAGGTAGCTTGTGTAACATTACATGTAGCCACTGTCATGTTGATGGTGGACCTACAAGAAAAAATAACATGGTTCGAGAAACTTTTGAACAAATTATAGAAGCATTTAAGGTTGGTAAGTATAAAACAATAGATATCACTGGCGGAGCTCCTGAGATGAACCCTAATTTCAGATGGTTTATAAAAGAAATCTCACAATATGCAAAAAATATAATTGTAAGAACAAACCTAATCATCCTTGATGTTCCAGCTTATAGAGATATACCAGAACTATATCGTAACCTAAAAGTTCAAGTAGTAGCATCATTGCCCTACTACAACGAAAAAGTTGTCGCTAAACAACGTGGTAAAGGTGTTTTTCCTAAATCAATAGAAGTACTAAGAAGACTTAATGAATTAGGTTATGGTAAAGATAAAGACCTTGTATTAAACCTAGTTTATAATCCAAATGGAGCGTTTTTACCTCCTAAACAAGAAGCACTAGAAAAAACTTATAAGAAAAAACTATATGACAATTTCGAAATTGTTTTTAATAACTTATTCGCTATAACAAATAATCCAATAGGTAGATTCTCTGAATTTCTTCATAGAGAAGATCTATACGAAGGATATATGAATAAACTATATAAAGCATATAATCCTGCAACGCTACCAGGTCTAATGTGTAGAAATATGATTTCTGTAGGGCCTGATGGATCTTTATATGATTGCGACTTTAATTATATTGAAAAACTAAAAATCTCTGGAGAAATCAACCATGTGAGTCAGCTTGTAGATAATCATACAGGTGTACGTAGAATCGTTACAGGTATGCATTGTTACGGGTGTACAGCAGGAGCTGGTTCATCTTGAGGTGGAGAGACTTGCTAGCATAGGTTATGCTAATTAAATACGAAAAGAAGCCATAAACTTTGGCTTCTTTTTTTTTCTAAATTATTTTTTAATAAATGTATTAATAATATTTTCTGCAATATCACTAATTCCATTGTTACTTGTAAGTTTAAATAATTCATTCATATCTGGAGTTAGTAAATTATCTTTTGAATATGATTCCAGAGCTTTATTAATCATTGGCGACACTAATCCTGCACCTTGTCCTTGATTTAATTGCTCAAGTGCCTTATTTAAGATATCACCAGAAAAAGATGGAACTTGATTACTACCAATAATACTATTAATTAATTCTTTAATTTTGTCATCAGATCCGTTACTCCTTGAAGATAGAACATTATCTAATATATTTTTTAACATATTACACCTTTCAAATTTAATAATATTATTTTATCAGATAAAACATAAATTCACTATAGCTATTGTATAAGTTTTAAATAATTAAAATTCAGAGCTAGATTTTTATTCATGCTACGGCTCTGATAGAGAACCAGATTTAGTATAACAAAAAAGCACTCCTGATTTACATCAAGAGTGCTTCTTCATTTACTACATCAAAGTAATATTACTTTAAAAATAGTTTTTTTATTTTTGTTTGCGTCTTCTTGCAGCCGCAGCTAATCCTAAGATTGCTAATCCAAATCCTGCTAATACAGAATTATTATCTGCGGTACCAGTGTTTGGTAATACTTTTTCACCTGCTTTAGCTTTTGGTGCTGGTGTTTCTTTCTTAGGAGTTACTGTTACCGGTACTTCTACTTCTACAATTTCTCCTGTTGGTAGTTTAACCTTAACTTTAACACTTGGTTTTTGTCCTGCTGTTTCTGTTGTTGGGATTTCTCCAACTTCAACGATTTCAGCACCATTTGGTAACCCAACATGTTTAATAACATCTTCTTTTGTAATTGGAGTTCCAACTTCTACTACGATTGGTGTTACTTTTACTGTTTCTTTTGGTGCTGGTGTTTCTTTCTTAGGAGTTACTGTTACTGGTACTTCTACTTCTACAATTTCTCCTGTTGGTAGTTTAACCTTAACTTTAACACTTGGTTTTTGTCCTGCTGTTTCTGTTGTTGGGATTTCTCCAACTTCAACGATTTCAGCACCATTTGGTAACTCAACATGTTTAATAACATCTTCTTTTGTAATTGGAGTTCCAACTTCTACAACTATTGGAGTAGTTTTAACAGTTGGTCTTGGAGCTGGAGTTTCTTTTGGTGTTACTTTTACTGGTACATCTAATTCTATAATTTCACCAGTTGGTAATTTCACCTTCACTTTAACAGCTGTTTTATCTCCAGGTGTCTCAGTTGTTGGGATTTCTCCAACTTCAATAATTTCCCATCCTGATTCTTTAGGAATGTTAACGTGTTTCTTAACATCATCTGGTGTAATTGTTGTTCCTTGAGGTACAACGATTGGAGTTACAGTTGGAGTAGCAATTACTGGTACTTGTACTTTAATTGTTTTACCATTTGGTAATTTAACTGTAACTGTTGCTGATGGTCTTACACCTGCTGGGAATGTTTCAGGAAGTTCTGGTTCCCCTACGATTTCCCATCCAGTTACTCCTGGAATATCAATGTGTTTTTGTACATCTTCTTTAGTTAATTTAGTTCTTTCTGGAACGATAATTGGTGTAACTTTTGGTTCTACCACATTAACTACTACAGGAACTCGTACAATTTCTTTACCATCTTTATCTTTAACAATTACTACAGCTTCTTTTTTACCTGGTTTAGAAGTATCTACTGGTGTATCATATTCGAATGTAGCTCCTTCTGGGTAATCAGATGGTGTAATATTATCTTTTGGATCTGGTTTATCACCTTTAGGTACAAGTTGTTCTTTACCTTCTACTACTGTTACTGGTACTTTAACTGTTGTTTTGTACTCTTTACCATTTACAGTGTAAATTACTGGTACTTCTACTTCCCCAGCTTTTCCTGGTGTTGAAGTTTTTGGTAATGTAACATTTGTTAAATCAACTTTAACAGTTGCCCCTTCAGGAAGTTTTTTCTTGAATTCTTCGTTGTTGATTGCATTTTCTGCATCTTTACCAACTTTATCTTTTAAGTCTTTTTCTGGAAGATCTTTTGGTACAATTACTGAACCTGCTGTTGGTTTTGGTAATACTGTTACTGGTACTTTAACTTCTTTAGTAACAATAACGTTTCCATCTTTATCTTTATACTCAACTGTTACAGTTACTGAGTCTTTTTCTCCTGGTGTTTCTGTTCCTGGAGTTGTTAATGGAGTTTCTTTAACTGTTACTGTTACACCTTCTGGTAAACCTTTAACATTTTTAGCCACTTCTTCAACTTTATCTTTTACAGCTTTTTCAAGTGTAGCTTTATCAGTATCTTTCGGTACTACTACACCTTCTGGAGAAACTTTTGGTAATACTGTTACTGGTACTGTTACTGTTTCTTCTCCTCCGTCTTTATAAGTAACTTTCGTTGTTACTTTAACATCTTTATCTCCAACTTTACCTTCTGTTGTTGGGATAGCTTTGTTGATGTCATCATCAGTTACAGGTGTTTTAGTTCCATCTGTGTCAGGAGTGATTGCTTTGTTTACATCATCCGCTTTTGGTTTGTCACCTTCTACAACGTAGACTGGTTTAACATCTGAACCTTTAACATTTACTTTTACTGGGATTGTAGTTGTATAGTTTTCTCCATCAACTGTGTATGTTACTGGTACTTCTACTGTTGTTACTCCAGTTCCTTTGTTGGCTGTTACTTTATCTTCGATAGCTTTTGTTATATCTCCAACTTTTACTATTGCACCTTTTGGTAATTTATCTGTAAAGTCTTTTGCTTTAACTGCTTCTTCAGCTTTAGCTTTAGCTAACTCTTTCAGTTTGTCTGGAGTTGTTCCTTTAGTTACTGTTACATCAGCTTTTGCTACTGGTAATACTGTTACTGGTACTTTAACTGTTTCAGTTGCTTTTCCATTATCGTAAGTTACTGGTACATCTACTGATACATCTGTAGCTCCAGCTTTTCCAGTTGTTTCTGGTAATGTTGTTGGTTCGCCAACTGTTCCACCTTGTCCTGGTGTTACTGATTCTTTAACTTTATCTTTTTCAGGTGTTGTTCCTTCAAACACAACTACTGGTTTTGGTGTTGACCCTACTACTGTTACTGGCACTTCTACTTCTTTAGTTCCGATAACATTTCCTTTATCATCAGTATATTCAATAACAACCGTTGCTGGTTTTGGTTTACCTGTTTCAGTTACTTCAGCTGTTGTTGGTATAGTTCCCGCTTTAACTTCTTTAACTTTAACTTTTACACCCACAGGAAGTTTATCTTTTGGTAATGCAGCTACTACTTCTTCAGCTTTAGCTTTAACTGCAGCTTCTAAGTTTTCACTTCCTTTTAGAACTGTTAATCCATCTGGTTTCACTAATGGTAATACTTTAACTACTGCAGGTACTTCTACAAGTTTATCTTCACCATTTTTAGCAACTACTGTTACTTTCTTGTCTCCTGGTGTTGTTGTATCAACTGGTTCTTTATAAGTGAATGTAGTTCCTTCTGGGTATTGTTCAGGATCAATACTTTCATCAGCTGATGGTTGTGGTTTAGCTGGATCTTCGAACACATATTGTGTCTTAGGATCTACTACCACAACTTTAGCTGGTACTTCTACAATTGTTTTACCATCTAATTTAGCTACAACGACTACATCTTTTTCTCCTGCTGTTGCTGTATCTACTGGTTCTTTATATTCAAATGTAGTTCCTGTTGGATATTCTTCTGGAGTAATGCTTTGTTTAGCATCTGGTTGTGGTTTCTTAGGATCCGCAACAACAAATTGTGGTGCACTATCAACTACACGTACTGTTGCTGGTACTTCTACTAGTACTTTATCCCCTTGTTTTACAACTACTGTTACTTTCTTATCTCCAGGTGCAGTTGTATCTACTTCTTCTTTGTATTCATATGTTGCATCATCTGGATAGTCTGAAGTATCAATATTATCTTCTGGTGAAGGTTGTTTTTTAACGTCACTTACTGCCACTAATTGTGGATATCCTTTAACAACTTTCACTGGTACATTAACAGTTTCATCTCCAGTTGGATATTTAACTGTAGTTGGTACTACTACGTCTGTCGCTCCAGCTTTACCAGTTGTGTCTGGTAAATTCGCATCAGTTGGATCTTGTACTATTCCACCTTCATCTGGTGTAACTGCTTCTTTTACTTTAGCTGGATCTGGTTTTTGACCTTCTACAACATAGATAGGTTTAGTTTCAGAACCTTTAACATTTACAGTAATTTCAGCATCTTTTGTATATTCAACGCCATTTACTGTGTATGTTACTGGAACTTTTACTGTTCCTCTATTTGTTCCTTTTTCAGCTGTAAGCGTTGCTAATACTTCTTCTGAAATTTCTCCAATTTTTACATCTTTTGCATCATTTGGTAATTTCGCTCTGAAGTCTTCAGAATTAGCAACTTCAGTTGCTTTCGCTTTTGCAACTTCTTTCACTTTATCAACAGTTGTTCCTTTTGGAACCGTTACTTCATCTTTTACGACTGGTAACACTGTTACTGGAACTTTAACATCTTCTGTAACTTCTGTTCCATTTACATTGTGAGTAACTGTTGTTGGAATCGTTAATCCTGGTTGTCCTGCTTTACCATCTGTTTTAAAGATATCACTTGTTTTTGGTTCATTAGCAGTACCTTTGTTTCCGTCAATTGTAACTGGCTCAACTTTTTCTTTAACACTTGCTGGTGTAATTTCATCACCTTCAAATACTACAACAGGTTTTGTTTTAGATTTAACAACGTTTACTTCGATATCAACCGTTGTTTCAAAAGTTTTACCATCTACTGTATAAGTTACAGGTACTTTAACAACTCCACGACCATCTTCAGCAACTTTAGTAATTGCTAAAGCATCATCATCTCTATCTACAATTGTAGAATTTGCAGAATCACCTAATGTAGCAGTTCCTTTTACATCTGATAATAATTTAGTAAACTCTGGAGATTTAATAGCTTCTTGAGCTTTTGCATAAGCAATTGCTTTAAGCTGGTCATTAGTCGTATTAATTGGCACAGTAATTACTGAATTAGTTTGTAAACTATTAATAAATATTACTTTACCATATTTGAAGTTTGGATCATCTGAATCAGCCAAACCATTACGTCTAAATTCATTTTCATAAGGTGGTTTTAATCCATTTGCAGTGTATGAGTACAGTCTATTTCCTTCTGCATCTGTATCTCCAAATCCACTCTTAACCGTTACTTTAAAGTCAGCTGGCCCTACGAAGTTGTCTGCAGCTGTAAATGGAATACTTGTCGTACGAGAGTTTGTCTCTGCAGCAGCCATACGATTTCCTGCTGGTACTTTATAAGTTAGTTTTCCACCTTTTGAGTTATCAGTTGGATCATTTGGAACCCATTTGATAGTATTTGCCCAAACATTTCCTAACCAGTTTGATCCACCGTTAGCATTGTAGATTTTATCTTCTAATACTACACCTTTAGGAACTTCTACTGTTACTTCAACATCTGATGCAGAATAGTAATCAATATTCATTCCACCTGTGTTTTTAATTGTAATGTCAAAGTTACCTTTTTGACCTTTATCATAGATTGTATCTTTTGTATAACCATATTCACCAGATTTATTACCCGAACGAACATTTGTTACCACTTCAGCGGCTGGTGCAGTTGCGATACCAATTCCACCGATTAAGTAACCATCTTTAATATTAATATTATTATCATTAATTAAAGAATTTGTTCCTTGGCTTCCTGCTTCGATTAACACTTTAATTTTTGTAGTTTCCGCTGGAATATCATAAATACGGTCTAAGTGGTTCCATCCATTAGCTGCTAGAGCTGCTTGTTCAGTTGTTAAAGGACCATTTTTACCTTCAACTGGTTTAATTTCTTTACCAGTAAATGCATCTACGATTGTTAATTTAACTCTTTCACCTGCAGAAGTAGCTGTACTTCCACCATATGCAGCACTGTGAATTAAGTTAACGTTTAAACGAGAATTTCCATTCACATCATACTCTTTAGAAAGAATTGTACCTTTACTTCCTAATTCTAGGTAGTAATCACGGTTCTTAACTTCACCAAATACATTATTTCTCATTACATCAATAGTAGGTGTTACTGAAGGAACAGCACCACTACCATTAACATAACTTTTTTCACCTGATGTTTGGTATTTTTTCAATTCTCCATCGTTTGAATAGATTTTTGATTTTGGAACTTCACGTGTACTTGGTTGTCCATCTTTATCTGTAACATTTGTTACATCAAGTGGTTTAACCGCATTAACTTTTTCACCGACTTCAATCTTCCAACCGTTTAACATACCAGCTTCTGCATCAACTTTTGTAATAGCTTTTTCTTGCCAGTTGTATGTTGCGCTACCAATTGGATCTTTTGCATTTGGAGCATTGTTTACTTTATTAGTAATATCACGTCCACTTTCGTATTGTTTAGCAATTGTTTCTGATTTTTTGTCTGCATCAGTGAAAGTTACTTTGTCTCCGAAACCTTCTTTTAAGCTTTCGAATACACCATTTTTAGGGTTGTTACCATAAGCAACATGGTTTTCACTTACAGGAGCGCCTAATTCAGTTTTTCCGGCTAAGTAGAATGCTAATAAGTCACGTTCAGATTTAACAGCTTCTGCTTGTTGACTCATCGCTTGAGCTGATGTTGCATCCGCAGCATTTGCTTTTGTTGCTACACCTTTAGCTTTTTCAATGATTTTAGTATAAGTATCAATTATTGCTTTATCTTTTTTATTCTCTTCTTTTGCATTTTCTGCATCAAGTTTTGCTTGAACTTTAGCAATATTTGCTTGTAATTCTGGTAAAGCTTTATCCCTTTCACCTTTGTATTTAGTTGCTTCTGCTGCTGAGTTAGCTGCAGTTGTATCTACTGCTCTAAATCCACTTTCACCTTGTCCAGGAATAGCTTGACCGTTACGTGAATCTTGGTTTTTGTTTACTTTTTCTTCTTTTTTATCAGCTGTTGCTTTTGGCATACTTTCTAATACGAAAGCTCTATTTTTTAATGCTACTGTTGCTTTATCAACTTCACCTTGTGTAGCTGTTTCGCTAGCTTCTAGAGCTTGTGCATTAGCTAATTCTGCTTTTCCTTCTTCAATTGCTGAAGCTGTTTTTTCTGTTACAGCTGCTTTTGCGATTGCATTTTGGACACGTGCGATTGCAGCACTTAGGTTCGCTTTATTTGCTTTTGCTACCGTAGGTGCGGGTGTCTCTTCTTTAGCTGTTGCTGTCGCCGCTGGTGTTGCTGATTCATTAGCATTGTTTACCGCAGTATCATTACTAGCTAAAGCATTGCCCCCTCCTAAGAATGCAAATCCAGCTGCCACTAATACTGACGCTGTTCCAACGTTGAATTTTTTAATTCCATATTGATTAACTTTTTCAAGTTGTTTTTGATCATTCATCTTTTTATTGTTTTTACTATACATGTTAAACCTCCTTATTAATATTATAGTTATAAACTAGAATTTATAGAAATTATATAATTATACTTTTCTAAAAAATAAAAATAAAAATAAAAAAATCATTTTATGAATAAAGTAACTTAAGTAAACCACTTTATACTGCGTATATTATACTATATATTTACTTTATTTACAATTAATAACTTAATTTTTATTATCAATATTTTATAACACTGTATAACAACTTTTCAAAATATTATGATTTGATATTAAAATTCATCTTTCTGTACTATTATAAAGTTTATTAAAACTTAAAAAAACTGTATTCATAATAGATTTATCAATACTTTATATACTTTTATAAATTATAATATATAATTATATAAAGTAGCTCATCAATATAACTTTTTAAAATTTTGATTTTTATACAAATATTGAGAGTTTTTATCAATGAATATTATTAATAAAATAAATATAAATAACTACCGTTCATTATACCTAATTTTATATGACATAATATATTATCTATCAATTTAAATTAAATAAAAATTACTTATATAAAAAAAGCTACACTACTTAATGTAGCATAGCTTATTCCTTAATTTTTCGATTAATCATTTCATTAATCATATTGATAAAAAATTGAAACAATCGTTATTATTATTTGTATTATTTAATTTTCACAGCCACCTTACTTTGTCTTTAGCTTTCTTCTAGCTACTTCTATTCCTATCAAGGCTAATAATCCTAATGTTGTAGTCTCTGTTGAGGTACTTCCAGTATTTGGAAGAGTCTTACCTTTTATATTTTCAACACGTTTACCAACAACTTCCGATTCTTTTATAAATAACTCATTATTATTTTCTATAACTTTTGGTATCTCAGATATTATATTGATTTCATCTCTCTTCTTCGCTTTATAATAGTGCGTTATTATGCCATCATCTTCTCTCGTATATTCATAAATATATTTTTTATCTCCGAAATTAATAATTCCTCGTTTATGAGGATGAGCACCTCTTTCTAGCGGGAAAATTTCTAAACCATTTTCTTCTATTATGTGACGAGTAATGCTTAGTTTTCCTATATCTTTTATTGTAGAATCCCCTTTCCTATAAAGAAACTCTGGTTTATTCAATACTTCTGGCTCGCCTTTTTCACTTACGATTCCCTCTGGTAGCTCGGGCTGAAATTCTGATTTCCCTTTTTCATTTACGATCCCCTCTGGTAATTCGGGCTGAAATTCTGGCTCGCCTTTTTCACTTACAACTCCTTCTGGTAACTCGGGTTGCACTTCTGGTTCCCCTTTTTCACTCACGATTCCTTTTGGTAACTCCGGTTGTACTTCGGGCTCACCTTTTTCACTAAAATATTCTACAAAATCATAAATAACAGTTTTCTCGTTTTCACCAACTACACCTTTTTCTGATGCTGACGTTGAACGATGACCCTTATAGAAATATTTCTTACCATCTTTTGAAAGCATCATTCCCTCTTCTGGAGCATTTGATATGTACTCATCTCCAATTATGGCTTCTTTGGTTAACTGTTTCGTATCTGCTATCTCTGTATCTGTTCCTTCTATCATATATTTCTCATAAACATTTCCACCATTAGCAAGCTTATATACATAAGTTATCACCGTAGTACCTAGTGTAACTTTTCCTTTTTCTGGAGATGACATATTTTTCAATCCAACTAATTTGTATTTTTTACCACTTGTGGATGTTATTTCTGATAATTTTAATTTTGTTGTATCATAATCAACGTTTTTCGGTGTGTTTACCTTAGAAACAATTACTTTATTTCCTTCTTTATCTAAATAATATTTAGTTTCAATATTCTCGATCACTGAATCTTTAATTACATCAGCATCATCTTTAATTGAAGTACCATCAAGTAATTCATATTTTACTTTTACACTACCTTTATTTTCAATTACTTCTTTTTCTTCTTTTGAATAAATGTTTTTCACTTTTGTTAAATCATCACTAACGTGATAAGCACGTGTTGGTTGATACAAATTGTAATAATGAATTTCTGTAATTGACGGCCCTGACACATAAGCATATTGATCATATTTTGTTGGTGAAGCTACTCTGTATGTAACGCCATCTTTTGTATATTCTTTATATAATTGCCCTATTCCATATTGATAGTTACTGTGATCTCTATGATATCTAGCTTCTCTAAAACCTGTTGTGTATGCAAGATATTTTTTGTTTGAATCTTCTGTCTCAGTTTCATCGCTTGGATAATTTTCGTCCTCGTCTTTATTACCTAATTTATAATCAATATTCACTTCAAATACATTTTTTACAAAATTCGCATCACTAGGTACTTCATTTACATATTGAATGTTTTTATGAGATTCTTTAAATCTTTCTACATTTGCTTTTTCTTCTTCATAATTACTAGTGTCTTTAAATTCTTCAATATTCCCAATAAATTTTGGCTCTATTTTGTCCCTAGTATTATCCCAATTAGTTTTAATCGGTCCTTCTCCAAATTTTTCTTTTAAGATTGAGATATATTTTTCAATATCACTGTACTCTTTAAAGTCACCATCCGTTCTTATATAACCATGGAATGTCTCATACGAAGTATAAATAGGTCTGTTTTGTTTATCTACTAGATGCTCATTTATTAATTGTTTTTTATATTGTTCTTCCCAAGTTTCTTCTTTTTGATTAAGACGTTTGTTTTCAATATCTCGTTCTTTTTCTTCATTCAGATCTCTTAATTGATTATTTAATAAGCCATTCAGTCCCTCATATAATGACTTTTCATTGAAAAATACTCCTGCTGTATATGCTGCTTGTTCTGTTGCTGTTGATGCTGCTCCTAGTTTTAAAGAAACTTCATTTTTTTCAACTACTAAGATTGTATCCCCTTCTTTTATTCCACCTTCAGAATTTATGTTTTCTTTTGTGAAATCTTTAGCGTTTCCTTCTCCTTTTTTAAAAGTTTCTACTACCCAAGAATCATCTGCAGCTGCCGTTTTTGTCGCTAACACATATTTCCCATAATGGTTTTCAGATATTTCTGAAACAAGCCATACTCTACTACCTTCTTTAATATTATTATAACGAATACTTCCATCTTCATTATGAAGATTTCCAGGATTTGCATGAACAGTTATATCATTGAATGTAGTTTCATCTGAAGTACCTTCATGTTTTTCTAATTTTATATCAATTTTATGATATTTATTTCCATCTTTTTCTATAATTTCATCTTCTTTTTTTAGCTTGTTTAATACTTCTTCATTTAAACTAGTAATTTTTCCTTCATAGCGTTTTCCAAAAAGTCCACGAATTTTATAATTTAGAGTTGAACTAGAAATACTCTTATTATTTTCATTAATATTCAAATCAACTTCTTCTTTAAGAATTTCGCCTTCTTTTGTTACAAATGATACTCTAGTGTCTTTGAACGTATCTGTTCCTTGTTTTTTTACGTTTCTATCCTCTACCTCTTTCAAATCTTCCTTAACAGTTTCTTTGAATTGTTTATGCTTTTTCTCATACCAGTTTTCATCCCCATGCAGTCGCCCACCACCTTCCGTCCTTTCAAACACATGCATTTTCGGCATTGTATAACTGCCTGCTGCATTACTTAGTGTCTCCATTTTAATATTATCATTGGATATTTCAATTGTTTCTTTAGGTGTTGTAGTTGTATCTTGGGCGAATACTGGTGTTGATACTATACAAAATAAACCTAATAAAACTGAAGCTGCTCCAATTCCTTTATATTTTCTCAACGAAAATTTTTGAATATTTTTTTCTCCTTTATTTCTCATAATTTTTCTATCTCTCCATCAATTATTTTTAGTAATTTTTCTAAGTTTTTATCCTTAAAAATCAATGTTTATTAAGCTATAACATTATATCATTATGCATATACAAAATCAAATATAAACACAAAAAAAATATATTTTTTCATATCATAAAACAAAAATACACTATAAAAACAAATTTTATATAGTGTATTTTTATAATTATTTTTATATTTATTTTTATAATTTATTATAATTATACAATTCTAAAAACCTCTCCACAACATTTTCTATAGCATACTTTTCTACAAAATCTATAGTATTCTGAGTATTAATATTTTCACTATAAAAGAGATATTTTAGAATACCTATTAATTCCTCATTATTATCGAATAGAATAATATCTTTATTTTTGTGTCCATAATAACGATGAGCTATATCTATATTTGATAAAATACAAATTAAACCAAAACTCATCGCCTCTACACATGCATTCGCAAACAATTCTCTTTTTGAAGCTGATATATATCCATCATGTTTCCAATATGGTACCTCATCTACATAGCCAGCCACTTTTATATTCGGCTTAATATCTATAAATTTCTCTCTTATTGATTGTTCATCTCCTCCGTACAAAGTAACTTCTACATCTATCCCCATATTATATAATGTGCTAAATACTTCAATAACCATTTCCAATCTTTTATTTTCTGTCATATTTCCTACATAACAATACGACCTTGGATTATTTCTGTTCGTTTTTACCCGTGAATTCTTATCTATTACTACTGGAGGAATAAAATTAGCTTTATATCCTTGTAACTGTAAAACTTCTGTCAACATTTCTGATGCTACAAGATATTTTGTTTTCTTGCGTAGATTACTCACTAGACTACTAAGTACATTATGATGAATATATTCATAATAATTTCTATTAGTATTTTCTACAAAGCGCCATAACTTTGGATGAACAATTTCGTGTTGATCTCTTATAATAATATCATTTGTATCTGTCAAATTAATAAGGACTTTTATAAGTAAATCTTCATCAGTTAGCCACATACCATCTTTATAATACAAATATTGTTCTGACATAATATGAATTGGTGTTGGTTCTCTTCTTGGATTATATTTTCTAGCTCTTAATACAACACTACCATCTTTGTTATACCATTCAAGTTCATTATTTTTATTTTTCTTTAAATATAAACCTGAAGTAAAATACATTGTTTCATCATCATTTTCAACACTAGCTACAAATCCATTAATTAAATTTAATTTTCCATTTGGATAATTGGAAATAACATGCTCTGGTAAAACACTTAAGTCATCATGTCCAATATCAGATTGATAATTGCATATATTTATTATCTCATAACTTTCAAAACCAATCTTTTTATATCCTTCTTTCCAATCATCTCTAATTTGTGGTGCTGTAAGTATATAAAAATACTCCCATCCTAAATAGTCAGCTATATTTTTTCTTGACAATTGGGAAGATTCATACCCATATTTCATTACCTCTTCTTTCCAAATTCCTGGATGGATCGTAATCAATTTCATAATTTCTCTCCTTTTTAATAATTACTCAAATCTAATTAGTATTAATTTATGAAATTAATATGTATAATACATAACGATTATTACTTCACGTTAATTGTAATCTTTTTACCAAATAAACGCAAGAAAAATAAGACCCAAAACCAAGTTTCCTTAATTTTGAGTCTATATATTTCTATACTAAAACTTTATCGTTTTCTTTTCTCTCTTTTGGAGATTGGCGTACACTTACTTCGATTTTTCCTTTTTTGTTTAATTCACGTACTTTTAATACTGCCCACAATTGAGCTGCGATAAATAGTGATGAATATAAACCAAAGATTAAACCAATAAGTAACGCTACGTTAAATGAGTAAATTGAACTACTTCCTAGTAATAACATAACTACTACTGTGATTATAACTGTTAATACTGTATTGATAGAACGAGTTAACGTTTGTCTTAATGATACGTCTACAAGTTTATAAATTTGTTCTTTTGATTTCAGTACTTTTTCATGACGCATATGTTCACGGATACGGTCAAATGTAACGATAGTATCGTTGATTGAGTAACCTACAATCGTTAATACCGCTGCGATGAATGTAATATCTACTTCTAATCTTAATAAACTTGTTATGAAGATAATTATACATACGTCGTGCAGTAAAGCGATAACACTTGTAAGTCCCATACGCCATTCAAATCTGAATGCTACATAGATGATAATACCTATAGAAGCATACATTAATGCGAATAATGCATTTTTAGCTAATTCTTTACCTATTACTGGAGATACAACACTTAGGTTAGCATCTTTTTCATATTTTTTAGCAAAGTATTCTTTTATTTCTATTGATTTTTCTTGTCCAAAACTCTCTTTTGAATGAATTGTTGCTTGTTTTTTATCTGGTGATAAAACTATTTTTTCATCTTTTACTTTCAGATTGTTTAAATCTTCTTGAACTTTATCTACTGATAATTCAGTATTAGCAGCTACGTCAATACGAGTACCACTAGAAAAGTCAATTCCTAGGTTAAGTTTATTCATTCCTAGAGAAATAGATCCTGCAATCATAATTGCAATACTTAATGCAAAGAATTTCTTCATGTGCTTAGTAAAGCTTAACCATTCAAATTTTGTACTTAAGTTAAGTGAGTTAATACCAAACTTAGTTTCGTGGATACTCTTCTTACTTACACCGAAGTATCCTGGGTGATTATTAAAGATGTTTGAGTTTACTAATAGACTTAGTAATAATCTAGTACCGAATACCGCAGTTATAAAGCTGACAAGTATTGATAATAGTAACATTGTCGCAAAACCTTTAACACTACTTGTACCGAAGATGAATAGTACTACAGCAGCGATAACTGTTGTGAATTGCGAGTCGAAGATTGTCCATAATGATTGTTTAGCACCATCTAAGTATGCTTTTTTCAGTGGATATCCAGCACGGACTTCTTCTTTAATTCTTTCGTACATGATGATATTAGCATCAACTGCCATACCGACCCCAAGAATCAGAGCTGCAATACCAGGAAGTGTTAACACCCCTGAGATCATATTGAAGAATACTACTGTGATATATACATATGCAACCATCATTACACTCGCTACAAATCCAGGTACACGATAAATAACTAACATGAATAAACATATAATAGCTAGTGAGATAGCTCCTGCATATACCGTTTGATGTAATGCATCAGCACCGAATTGAGCTCCTACTGAGTTAGAGTATATTTCTGTTAACTTAACCGGTAAAGCTCCTGAATTTAATAAAGCTGCCATTTCTTTAGCTTCTTTTACAGTAAAGTTACCTGTGATTTGAACATCTTTAGAGTTAATAGTTTGAGCAACTTGTGGTGCAGAAACATATTTAGGTTTCTCTTTAGCAGCTTCAGCTTTGAATGAGTCTCCTTCGTTGAAATCCATCCAAATAACCATTAGGTTTTGACCTTGACCACGTTTACTAATTTCTGAAGTTATATTACCGAATTTATCAGCATCTTTTAATTTCAAGTTAACATCTGGCTTATTGTTTTGATCAAAGCCTTGAGAAGCTCCATTTTCTTCTAAATCAGAACCATCTAACAGTACTTTATCTTCAATATCACGAATAGTTAAGTTCGCTTGTGTTGATAGTACTTTACGGGCTGATTCTTGGTCTTTAACACCTGCAAGTTCAACACGAATCCTATTTCCTGATTCAACAGTAATAACTGGTTCACTTACCCCAAGAATGTTAATACGTCTACTAATAGTATCTGCAGTTGCTTTTACAGCTGCTTCATCTATAGTTTGACCTTCTTTAAGAGGTTCTACTTGGTATAGTACCTCAAATCCTCCTTGAAGATCTAGTCCAAGATTCACTTTCTGTGCATTAGATTTTGATGTTAATCCTATTGAAGTAAGAATAATAACAACTAATGACAGGAAAGCAATAATTCTACTGAACTTTTTCTTCTCATTTCTTCTTCCTCTCATGAAAGTTCTCCTTTATTTTATTTTTCATTGTACAATTTATAGTAATCAAATATAAAATTATTTATATGTAAATCGCTATATAGGTAATTAATACGCTACTTTCTAATTTATCAAATTTTCGCTAAGTTATCAAGTATTTATTTAATTTTTTCATAATAATCTTCTACATATTTAATAACAGAAAAATCATTATTATTTCCAATAACTTCATCGCACATATTTTGAATTTCTTCTTTAGCATTACTTGGACATACACTCCATCCTGCTACATCGAACATTTCTTTGTCATTGAAATTATCACCAAACACTACACAATTTTCAATCGGAGACTTGTAATATTCAGCTAGTTTTTCAATTGCAGTCCCTTTATTACAGCCTTTCGGCATAATATCGAAGAAATTAGTCGCTGAAAATGTCCCATCAACTTCTAATACTTCACTAACCTTGTTAAAGAAATTCACTACTTTATCATGGTCTTTTGCAATCATCATAATTTTTTGACAGTCTTCATTGTTTTTCTTAAGTTCTCCAATTATATCTTCATGAATATACATCGGTGTTTTTAATTCCTCAGGCATATCCGCTTCTATACGTTTCATACGTGCCATGCTAAATGATAAATGTGTACAGTATATATAGTTTAACGTATAAACATGAAATTCTATCTCGTCATCGTTTAATTCTTTAAACATACTGTATATCTTTTCTATTTCTTCTATTTTAAAGCTCTTTTGATATACTATCTCACCTGTTAATAGATTTCTAATTAAACTTCCATTGTTAGAAATAACTACATCGTTCATCCCTAAGTTGTGATAATAGTGTTTTACCGCAATATCTGGTCTTCCTGTGGCAATTATGAATTTACTTCCCTTATCTTGCAGTTTAACAATCACATCTTTTGCATTTGGTGCAACTTCTTTTTTGTCATTTAAAAAAGTTCCATCCATATCAGTAATAAACCATTTCATTAGTTATTTTTCTCCTTTGTGAAAACTAAAAATTTACTAATTATATAATTAGCAACAAGTACTACGAATTGAATGATAAATTTACTTAAATATGCATTCATTCCTAAGTAAATGAATAACTCAACTCCGAATACTTCTATAACAAGTGTAGATAGTCTAGCTGTAAAGAATTTTGTAAGTTCATATAGAACTTTCTTAAATCCAGCAGCTTTAGAGTTAAATACGTATTTAGCATTAACAAAATATGCGAATAAAATTGATAATGTTATAGATATTAAATTCGCTGGTCTAACTTCCATCCCATAGTAATACAAAATAAAGTATGTAACTACATTTACAAGCGTCGTACAAACTCCAAAAAATATGTAATTTACTATACTTTTGTATTTAGGTTCTTTGTAAAGATCCAGCATTTTATTTATTAATTTTCTCATGCTATCCTCTTTATATTAAAATTTTGCCAACACTTAATTATATACCTATACAGAGTTTTTTTCAAATCTTTACATGTTAATTCATGTTAAACTAATCAATAAATCTTCAACTTAATCAAATGAATATATATAAGATCTATATCAAAAAAAGAGTATCTCATTTTTTTGAGACACTCTCTATAACCTACAGTTTACTAAATAATTTCACTTCTGGATATTTATCGCTAAACCAGTTCATCGCGAAGTCATTCTCGAATAAGAATACATAGTTATCATATAAGTCTTTAACTAGAATACTTCTTGAACTTGACATATTTTCATTGATTGAATCTTCATTTTCAATCCAGCGAGTAGTTTTTTGTCCAATACGTTCCATTATTACTTCTGTATTGTATTCATTTTTCATGCGATGCTCAAACACTTCAAATTGTAGTTGTCCTACTGCTCCTAAAATGATTTGGTTCGTATGTAACGTTTTATAGTATTGAATTGCTCCTTCTTGCACAAGTTGCTCTACACCTTTGTGGAAATGTTTTTGTTTCAGTACGTTTTTAGCTGAAACTTTTACGAAAATTTCTGGTGTAAATGAAGGAAGTGCTTCAAATTCAACTTTTTTATTTTGATATAAAGTATCTCCGATTTGATAATTCCCACTATCGTAAAGACCAATGATATCTCCTGCATATGCTACATCAACTGTAGCCTTATCATCTGCCATAAAGTTAGTAGAACGAGAAATTTTTAGTTTTTTTCCTGTTCTTGCTAAGTTTACATCCATACCACGGTTAAATTCACCTGAACATACACGTAAGAATGCAATTCTATCACGGTGCTTAGGGTCCATATTTGCTTGAATTTTAAAGATAAATCCTGAAAAATCTTCTCCTGTTGGTTGGATATCTTCTTCATTTACTCCACGACGACCTTTTGGTGTTGGTGCGTTATCAACATAGTAGTTTAAGAAACTTTCTACACCAAATGATGATAATGCTGATCCGAAGAATACTGGTGTTTGCTCACCTTTTAGTTGTTTTTCATAATCATAATCAACACCTGCTTCAGTTATAAGAATCATATCTTCTACACATTTTTGATACATTGTATCTTGAGCAAGTGGATTATTATCTACAATATTATACTCTTCGTCTAATTCTACAAAATCACTATCTTCTTTAAATGGCTCGATAAAATGATTCTTTCTATCCATAATACCGAAGAAGTTCTGCCCCATACCTACTGGTAGGTTCATCGGATATGTTTCAATTTCTAATTTTTCTTCAATTTCAGCTAATAATTCTAGTGGATCTTTAATTTCACGGTCAACTTTGTTGATGAATGTAAAGATTGGAATTCCACGCATACGACAAACTTTAAAAAGTTTTAATGTCTGCGCCTCAATCCCTTTTGCTCCATCGATTACCATCACTGCACTGTCAACAGCCATAAGTGTACGATATGTATCTTCTGAGAAATCTTCGTGTCCTGGAGTATCTAGGATATTAATAATTTTATTATCATAGTCAAGTTGCATTACTGAAGATGTTACAGAGATACCACGTTGTTTCTCTATATCCATCCAGTCACTTTTTGCATATTTTCCTGTTTTCTTACCTTTTACCGTCCCTGCTTCACGAATCGCTCCACCAAATAAAAGTAATTTTTCAGTTAATGTAGTTTTACCAGCATCAGGGTGAGAGATAATGGCAAACGTTCTTCTTTTTTCTACTTGTTCTCTAATTTTTTCTACCACGTTATTTTCCTTTCAATTTTTTATTTTATATTAAATTTCTTTTTCGCTTCTTCTACAGCAACAATTGGATCTGAATGCCAAACTTTTTTTCCACCTTGGAGAATTTCATAATCTTCACGCCCTTTTGAAGCTAAAATTACTACGTCTCCTGGTTCTGATAATTCAATTATACGTTTAACCGCATCTGTTCTGAACCATACTTTTTCATAATTTTTATGAGTCATACCTTTTTCAATTGAACCCATAAGAACTTCTACATCTTCATCACGTGGACTATCCGTTGTAATAACGACATAATCTGCTTCTGAGATAATTTCTCCAATTAATGGCCCTTTTGAAATATCTCGTCCTCCACCCATTCCTGTTACTAGAAGAGTACGTTTTCCTTTTCTTATTTCGCGAGTTGCTTCTAATAATTTTTCATATCCATCTGGAGTATGAGCAAAGTCACTTATTATATCTATTGGTAAATCATCACCTAGAATTTCCATACGACCGTATAAAGCTCCTAGTTTCGGTAATATATTAACTAGTTGTTCTACAGTATATCCTTTTACCCAAACAGCAATAAGCGCCGCAAGGACATTGCTTACCATAAAGTCTCCAATATAATTAGTAATACACTCAAAAGTACCTTCTGGAGATTTTAGTGTAAAACTTGTTTTATAGATTTTATCTTCTTTATATTGTTTAATATTATACGCATAAAAATCAGCAGTTTCATCTATAATAGAATAATTAATTTCTTGTTGATATAAACATTTAGAAATAATTTTATAATAACTATCATCTTTGTTCAACACACCAAACTTCGCTTCTGATAGATTATTCCCTAATGTTGAGAATAGTAAACTCTTATCATAGGCATAAGTTTGCATATCTCCATGGAAATCCAAGTGCTCATGCGTTAGGTTTGTAAATATCGCAATATCTATACCCACATTATAAATACGACCTAACGCCATTGCATGTGATGATGCTTCAAAGGCAAGGTTTTTAATGTTTTCACGACGCAGCTCACCGATTTGATTATGTAATGTCACTACATCAGGAGTTGTATTACCAAAATAAATCGGTTCATCATCATTTTTACCAAAACCGTTTGTTCCGATATAAGCACTACTTTCTCCTAGGTTACGCAGCATATTATGAACTAATGTTGATATACTCGTCTTACCATTTGTCCCAGTTACTGCAACTGTGTGAATATCAGACCCTTCGTTAATTTTTTTAGCTATCATACTAGCAATTTTTTCTATTTCATGCTCTCTAACAACAAGAACAGCACAATTTTCTACATTATAATTTTCATAACGACTAGCTATTACTAACGCCGCCCCTTGTTCAATAACTTTCTCTATAAAGTTGTGACCATCTACAGTATAACCTTTAATAGCAACAAAGACATCCCCTTTTCCTATTTTTCGTGAGTCTTGGGAAATACTATTTACACTATTAGGTAATTTTCCATAAATAGTTTTTATTTTTATATTATCAATAATATCTAAAATATTCATACTATCTACCTTTTTTCTTATTTTCTAACTACTAAATTATACCACGCATACTAGTAATACTCAACCAACAACGGTAATTATTTTATTTTCACTAATAATATTGATAATCTATTTTAGTTCTTGTATAACGAATTTTTATCGACGTTAGACATTATATTTCAGTTATGTTGATAATTAATAAAATCTAGTGTAATATATATAAGAAATCAATATTCAAAGAAACTTTAAGGAGCAACAATGGAACACGAAATTATTTCCGAAGTATTAAGTCATATAGCTAATAATAATATTAATAAGATTACTTTTTCAAATATTCGTAATAAAGAATTAGAACTTGATAAAGTAATTGGAAAATTAGTTAACATAAAAAATAATATTAATCTGCAGTTAGAATATCGTTATAAAAGAATAATAAAACACACGAATCTAGTTACCACTGATTCAGAAAGTATCGAAAAAGCAATTGTTGAACTTTTCCAATTAGCAAAAGATATAAATGTAGTTACTATTGATGAAAATATAAATATTAAAGTATCTAAGAAATTCAAAATAAGCGTAAATAGAAAAAAAACAACCTCAAAAGTTATTTCATTCGATCACAATAAGAAAAAAGAGTACTTCCTAGATGAAAAACAAAAATATCAGTTTTTAATAGAACTAGGCATTCAAAATAAAGACGGTAAAGTCGTTAAAAGTAAGTACAATAAATTTAAACAAATAAATAAATACCTTGAATTTATTAAACAAGCTACTACTCAATTGGATTCTAATAAGCAGATTACAATTCTAGATTTTGGTAGTGGTAAGAGTTATTTAACATTCTCTACCTATTACTATTTAACTGAAGTTTTAAAAATGAATGTTAAAATTATAGGAATTGATCTAAAAAAAGAAGTTATTGAAAACTGTAATAATATCGCAAAAAAACTTAATTTCACTAATCTAAGTTTCATTTACGGTGATGTCATTGATTACGAAAATAAAGATGAGATAGATATGGTTATTAGTCTTCATGCATGTAATACAGCAACGGATATAGCCATACTAAAAGCTCTGGGTTGGAAAGCAAAAGTATTCTTCGCTGTGCCATGTTGCCAAAAAGAAGTTAACGGACAACTTAGCTCTGATTTCCTTCCATTTATGCTAAAACATGGAATTGTTAAAGAAAAATTCTCTACTCTTCTTACAGATTCTGTGCGTAGTGAAGTGCTAGAAGCGTTTGGATATAAATCTGATATAGTGGAATTTATCTCAGCAGAAAACACACCTAAAAATCAACTTATCCGAGCTTATAAAGTATCAAATAACATTGATAAAGATAAAATAGTTAATCTTGAAAAATTTACTTCATCATTAAATGTGAAGATGTTCTTACTAGAAGAAGTAAACAAACTTATATAAGAAAAAAAGCATTGGCTCTTAATTTAGAGCTAATGCTTTTAAATTTAATTTTTTTAAATTATAGTTCACTAAAGTCGTAAACTTTACCTTTTTGTCTATTCGGTAATACCGCTGCAATTACTAAACAAACTAATGCCGGTACTAACCATTCTAAGCTTTGTGCTGCTAATGGAAGTTTTGCGATTAAACCACTTAAAGACGCTACTTTAAATGTGCTTCCTACTACAGAAAGAATAGAGATTAGGGTTACTACAGCCATAGTTAATTGCATTCCTAATTTTGATAAAGCAACGTATTTGTTAACAATAACGATTAATACTAATGCAATTGTAATTGGATATAAGAATAATAGCATTGGTACTGAGAATTGAATAACACTTTGTAATCCTACATTTGCAATTGCAAAACCTACAACTGTGAATAATGTAGCATACGTTTTGTATGAAAGTTGTGGAAATTTTTTATTGAAGAATTCTGAAGTCGCAACGATTAATCCTACTGTCGTTGTAAAACATGTAAGAATTACCATGATTCCTAAGAATACACTTCCGAAATTTCCGAATACTTGACGTGCTGATTCAGATAATACATATGCTCCTTTATTAACTTTAGCATTAGATAATACTTCTGCAGGAACTGCAAATTTGTTACCTAATAGTCCTAATCCAACATATAGAATACTGAATCCGATTCCTGTTGCGATACCTGCGATCCAAACACTAGATAAAAATTCTTTTTTATCTTTAAATCCAAGTTGTTTTAAAGCGCTCATCGCAATTATACAGAATGCTACTGAAGCAAGTGCATCAAGTGTGTTATATCCTTCGATAAATCCAGTACCGAATGCTAATCCACTAGTTGCATAAGTTTTAGCAGCTTCTCCTGTTGAGTTAAATTTAGATACTCCTAAAATTACTAAAATTACAATTAATAAAGCAAAAATAGGTGTTAAAACTTTACCTACACTATTTAAAATCTTAGTTGGGTTTACCGCTAATAAAAACGCACATACAAAATAAATAACTGTAAAAATTAATAACCATGGTAAACTACTTCCAGCCACTACTGGTGCTACCCCAATATCAAATGCAGTTGCTGCAGTTCTTGGAATCGCAAATAATGGTCCAATTGATAAGTAAAGTAGAACTAAGTATGTAGTTGAGAATAATGGTGAAATTTTTTCATCCATCTCTGCTCCATAACCGTTTGGATTAAGTGCTCCAACGATAAGTGTAACGATTGCTATCCCTACTCCAGAAACAACGAATCCTAAAATTGCAGGCCAGAAGTTTTCACCTGCACTTACTCCTAGTGCTGGTGGAAATATTAAGTTTCCAGCACCAAAAAAGATACCAAATAATAACAATCCGGTTAATAAACCTTTTTTCATATTAAATATTTTCCTTTCTTAATTTATATAATATAACTATAATACTATATCTCTAGAAAAAAGGCAAACACTTTTGAAAAAATAATTAAGAATTTTTTAATTTTATTCAAAATTATCAGAAAACAACCACAATATAAAAGAAAACGAATTCGCGATTATTGTAACACTATAATTACATATCCTTAGTTTAGATAAATTAATACTTTACTCTTTTTTACATATCAAAACATTTTATTATAAATTTATAACTATAGTAGATAATAATACCCTTTTTACTGAAAAAAACAGTAAAAAGGGTATATATTTATTAATATTAAATTTATTGTTCGCTATTATACATGTAACCAAAGTAATTGTATTACGAATAATATCGCAAATACATACATTAGTGGATGAATATCTTTCCATTGTCTTTTTGATAGTTTTAATACTACATAGAAGATAAATCCGAATGCAATTCCATCGTTAATTGAACCCGTAAGAGGAATACCTACAATTGTTACAAACGCTGGGAAAGCTTCTGTAATATCAGACCAATCTATTTTTGCTATACTTTCCATCATAAATGATCCAATGATGATTAATGCTGGTGAAGTAATTGCTGGTACTGATGCTAAGCTACTTGCTAATGGGAATAAAAAGATTGATATTACTACTAAGAAACTTGTTGTTAAGGCTGTTAGACCTGTACGTCCTCCATTTGCTACCCCGGCTGATGATTCGATATAAGCTGAAGTTGGAGTTGTTCCGAATAATGATCCTGCTAATGATGCAAATGAGTCAGCTAATAAAGCTTCTTTTGCTTTTTCCATTTTTCCATTTTTAATTAATCCTGCTTGACTAGTCACCGCAACCATTGTACCCGTAGTGTCAAATAATGTTACCATTAAGAATGTAAATACTATTCCATATAATCCTAATTGTAATGCATTAATACTTTCACTAACTGGGTTATATAGTAAGCTTAAATCCATGTGAGGAATACCAAAAACTTTTTCTACTTTTAACATTCCTGTAAAGTATGAAATAATAGCAACTACTGCCATTCCAATGAAAATAGCTCCTTTTACTTCTAAAGCTAATAGAACAAGTATAATAAAGATACCTAAGATTGTCATATAAGCTACAGGATTTTTTAAATCACCTAGAGAAAGTATTGTATGTGGATTAGCAACAATAAGTGAAGAGTTTTTAAGCCCTAAGAATGCGATAAATAGTCCAATTGCTGCTGAAATCCCATGTCTTAAATTATTAGGAATTGAATCAATTAAACTTTCTCGGAATTTTGTTGCTGATAATATTACGAAAATAACAGCACCTAAAAAACACGTTGCTAATAAAGTTTTATAGTTATAACCTGATGTTGCAGCTAGTGTTGCGAAATATGAGTTTATCCCCATACCTGGAGCAACGACTATCGGATAGTTCGCTGCTAATGCCATAATTAAAGTACCGATTAAAATCGCGATTATTGTCGCTGTAAATACTCTATCTAATGGAATACCTGCTGCTGATAATACAGCTGGATTTACTACTAAAATATAACTCATTGAGAAAAAAGTGATTAAACCAGACACTACTTCAGTTTTAGCATCTGTTTTATTTTCTCTTAGTTTAAAAAGACGTTCTAACATATATAGAAAATTCTCCTTAGTTTTTATTAATGCCTAAGCACATTAATAATAATATACGTTTCTATTATAAAAGTCAAGACTTTTTATTTTTAAAGTTCATATTATAATGGTATTATAAGGATAAATCAATAATAATTAACGGATTTTAAAAGAATTGGTATACATTAATAAAGTTTACATACTCTATTTTATTAGAAACCGAACTTTGAAGTTTTCTTTTTTCATTAAGATACGCATTTAAATAAAAAATTCTCTAAATCATATCTTTAACTAACTTTATAGTTATCGTAATGATTTAAAGAATTTTTGAAATTATTCTTTATCCTCAGGAATAACTCCCATTAATTTAAGTAAACTCACCCATTCAAAAAGCATCTGTAAAGCATACAGCATTAAGAATAAATAAACCATTTTTGTTATTGGAAAGTCATGATAATCAAAAAAGAAAAATCTTAAAAAAATAACGAATATTAACGAGACAGAACATATTTTTAAATGTTTATCTCTTTTTATTTTCACATTAAACAAAATAAGAAATATAGGAATTAAACTCCAACTCACAAAACATTCTAATACATTCATAATTGATCCTCCTTATTTAATATCTCAAATAATAGCATAAACTTACAATTAATGTATACTCCTATATTTTATCATATAGTTAACATAAAATAAAACGTTTACAAAACAGTTCTAAATAGTAGAAATTCTTTATAACTTAAAAAATATCACTAAGAAATATTCTATATTTCTTAGTGATACACTCTTTATTATAATATTTTTGAGAAGAATTCTTTAGTTCTTTCTTCTTTTGGATTATCGAAGATTTCTGATGGAGTTCCTTCTTCTAATACTACTCCTCCATCCATAAATATTACTTTATCAGCTACTTCTTTTGCAAAGTTCATCTCGTGAGTGACTATTAACATAGTTAATCCTTCTTCAGATAATTCTTTAATAACATCTAGTACTTCTTTAACCATTTCTGGATCTAGCGCACTAGTAGGTTCATCAAATAGTAATACTTCTGGTGAGTTAGCTAAGGCACGCGCGATTGCAACACGTTGTTTTTGTCCACCTGAAAGGCTGTTTGGATATACATCTTTTTTATCTTCAAGTCCAACTCTTTTTAATAATTCTACTGCTTTTTTCTCTATATTTTCAGTAGTATCATCTCCAAAAGTTTTTGGAGCAAGTGTAATATTTTCTAGTACACTCATATTTGGGAATAGGTTAAAGTTTTGGAATACCATTCCTACTTTTTTCCTATATTTATTAATATTTTGTTTAGTAATATCTTCCCCATTGTATAAAATTTGCCCACTTGTAGGAGTTTCTAATAAGTTCACACAACGTAATGCCGTACTTTTTCCACTTCCACTTGAACCTAGAATTACGATTTTCTCCCCTTTTTCGACATTGATATTTACACCTTTTAATACTTCTAATTTTCCGAATTTCTTATGTAAATCTTTTATTTGTAATAACAATTTTTTCACCTACTTCGTTAATTTTTTCTCTAAACGTTTTACTAATAATGATAATATTGATGTAATAATAAAGTATATTGCAGCAGCTACTAAGTATGGTCCAAATGTTTGGTAAGTTGCATTTTTTACAGTGTTTGCTGTAAACATGATATCTGCTACTCCTACAAAGTAAACTATTGAAGATTCTTTTACTAATGAAATAAACTCATTACCTAGAGCTGGTAAACTATTTTTTAATGCCTGTGGTAAAATAATTAATTTCATAGTTTGGAAATAACTAAGTCCTAATGAACGACCTGCTTCTATTTGACCTTTATCGATTGCTAAGATTCCTGAACGGAATATTTCACTAACATATGCTCCTGAGTTAATTGAAAGAGCAATTATTGCTGACATAAATGGTGTAAATGAAATCCCAATTTCCGGTAATGCAAAGTAGATAATCATAATTTGCACTAAAATTGGAGTATTTCTAATAACTTCTACATAAACTGCTGCTATAATATTAAGTACTTTAAATGTACTAATTTTTGCTAAACATATTAAAATTCCAAGTATTAATCCTACTAGTAAAGCTATAAGTGAAACTTTTAAAGTTGTTACCGTCGCTTCTAAATACGTTGTGTAATAATTTGGAAGAAAATCAAACATTCTATTTTATACCTCTCTTTTATTCGCTTTGTGCAGCAATTTTTGCGTATTTATCAAGTTCTTTTTCAAATGCTTTTTGTTCTTGAATTTCTTTAATTACTGCGTTAACTTGTTCTAATAATTCTTTGTTACTATCATTTTTCCCTTTTTTGAATGCTATTGCCATACCTGTTGCTTCTGGATCATTATCAGCTGTAAATGCACTAATTTTGATATCTGTATATTTATTCATTGCAATTTTTGCTACATCATCTGGAATTAATACTACATCAATTTTTTTGTTTTTAAGATCTTGAAGTAAGCTTGGTACATCAGTTAAAGCTTGGATATTTTTCTCATCCATTTTTAGTTGTTCTTTTGCATAAGTTTCATAAGTAGAACCTTTTTGAACCCCAATTTTTTTATTTTTAAGATCATCTACTGATTTGATTTCTTGGCTATCTTTATTTACTACGAAAATCCCTTTACTTGTGTAATAAACATCTGAGAAATCAACTGCTTTTTTTCTTTCCTCTGTTGGGTTAACTCCTGAAATTACCATGTCAACTTTGTTAGCATTTAAAGCTGCAATTAATGAATCAAAGGCCATTTCTTGAATTTCAACTTGAACACCTAATTTTTTAGCTACTTGCTCTGCTAAATAGATATCTGCACCTACAACTTTTTTGTTACCATTTTCTGTAGTTAGAAACTCATATGGTGGGTAGTCCGGTGAAACTCCTAATACAATCTTGTTTTTATCTTTAACTTCTTGTATTTTATTTTTTGTGTTGCTACTTGAGCATGCTGTTAATGTTACGACTGTAATAATTGATGTAATGAATAATAATAATTTTTTCATTGTTTTGTCTCCTTTTATTCTTTATTATATTATATTTTTTAGAAAAGAACTAATTATAAATAAAAAATCTCTTTGTAACTAGAATCCTAGCTACAAAGAGACGAATTTTCGCGGTGCCACTCTTTTTGGTATACTTAATAAAAAAATACAGTCCATGGTCTGTGTAACTTCACGAGATAAATAAAAAAGTCTTTTTATAATTTCCTAAGAAACTATAAAAAGACGAAATCAATTCCGCGTTGCCACTTTTCTTGGTATTTAGTATACCCACTCAATCTCTTTAAGGCAGAGTTACCAATTATCTAATAATTGCCTAAAAAGTGCGTTCATCTAGAAAAATTACTAACCTCACACCAACGTTAGCTCGCTAAAAATTTTTTACCAAATTACTATTCTTTTCTAAGGTTTTGTTTTATTGTTAACTATTTTACACCGTTAATAATTACTTGTCAAGCGAAAAATTATTATTTTTGATATTTTTTCAAAATTTTTCTTGCGATCAATACACCTATACAACTTAACGTTATTATACATACAATACCTAGGATTAACCATGGTCCTGAACCATATTTTATTGAGGTATCCATTGCTTCAGCTGATTGACCTCTTGCTATCCAATCACTTCTGTATGAATCAGCAAAAAATAATATCGGTATCCATGCACCACACGCACTTCCTATGTTTATCAAACTTAATGCTGCACATTGAGAAATAACATTATTATAGCCAAATGTTTTTAATACAAAATCTGCTAAAAAGGCACCAGTAATCGAAGATATCCACCATGGTAAATACGCTCCTCCCATTATTGAAAATATAATCATATGTATAATTATAAAAACAGTAAATATACCAAACTTTTTGTAATTATAGCATATATATACAAAGATTATTCCTGCTAATAATCCCCATATCCCAGGTGATATGCTATGACCAAATGCGCCTAAGAAGCTTGAGATAACCATTGCTATCATGTAAACTACTAATGACAATACTGTTGCCATTCCTAAAAAAATATAATCTTTTGTTTTTAATTTCATTTTTTTATCCCTCCATATTTATAAAAATATTCTGAACTTCTGATTTACTTTCATTATCTAAATAAAAATCTTTTTTTATCGTCTTATTATCTAAGTATATTATTCTATTACATGTTTTATATAAAAACTCTATGTCATGTGTAGCTATTATTAGAGCATTTTCTTTGGATAGATTTTTTAACACACTACTAACCTTTTCCATATTTCTATAATCTAGACCACTAGTTGGTTCATCAAACATCAATAAATTTACATTAGATATTGCAGCTATAGAAATGAGTAACCTTTGTTTTTGCCCTCCTGACAATTCAAAAGGAATTTTGTCTTTAACTTTATTTAATCCCAATTCTTCTAATAGATTATTAATTTTATCATTCTCAACTCCTTCGTTTCCAAAACGTATTTCACTTAAAACTGATTCTGTAAAAAATTGATAATCCATATCTTGCATCACTAAAAACGGTTTAACATTTCCTAAAATTTTTCCTTTAGTTGGATTCATTATATTGGTAAGTATCCTTAATAATGTTGTTTTCCCTGCACCATTTCTTCCAATCAAACCGATCACATCACCTTTATTTATAGATGTTGAAATTTGCAATAATATATCTTCATAACTTACATTATCAATCTGCAGTAGTAAGTCATTATTTTTTGAGTTAATATTTTCTAGCTGTAAATTAAATACATCTAGAGTTCTTAAAGGAAAATCAGTGGTATTTTTCAAATCATCAATTGTTATTTCCTTAATCATACCTTTATTTACAATTAAAACCTTATCTATTAATTTTTGAATATAATGTATTCTATGCTCTGCAATAATTATTGTATAACCTTTATTTTTCAGTTTTTCAATTAATATTGTTAATTTTTTTGTCATGCGAAAATCTAAGTTAGATGATGGTTCATCTAATATTATTACTCTCGGTATTAATGTTAAACTACACCCAATCGCTATTTTTTGACGCTCCCCACTAGAAATATACAAAATATTCTTATCAACAATTTCTTCCAGTTCTAATAATTCAACAACTGCATTATACCTTTTCTTCATTTCATCTAGAGAAATTCCAAAATTTTCCATAGCAAATACAAGTTCACTCGTTGTGTTTGTAGTAAAAAAATGTCCTCTTGGATCTTGGCTAACATAACCAATATCTTTTGCTATATCATATGTTTTTATACTTTCTAAAGAAGTGTTATTATAATATATTTTCCCAATTAATTCTCCTTCATATAAAGCTGGTATAAGCCCATTCATTAAATGAACAATAGTTGACTTCCCACTTCCGGATATTCCTGTTAATAAAACACACTCACCCTCATTAATTTTAAAACTCACATTATTTAACACCTTTTCTTCTGAATTCTTATAAGTAAAAGACACATTTCTAAATTCTAACATTATTTAATGCCCCCTATTAATAGAAATACAAAAATTATAAGGACAATAATTAAGAAAATATAATCAGTTATTCTCATTCTCACATTATAAAATGATGTCCTTCTCATTGGTGACTCTACCCCTTTTGTCATAGCTGTTGCTGTCATTTCTTCAGCAATAAGATTCATCCTCATTAAAACTGGGACTAGCCAATACTCTAAAAATTTTAGCGGTTCTGTAATTTTTAAATTAATATTTCTCATCTTTAATGACTCTCTAATCATTCTAATTTCCATTTTATATGTTGGGAAAAATCTTAAAGCTACTGTAATACTTAACATAATTTTTTTTGGTAAATGAATTTGTTCAAATGCAGATAATAATTCATTACTTTTTATGTCTTTTACTAAAATATAAGCAATCATCATAACCGGTGTCATTCTGAGCATAATGTAAACTAATGTTCCAAATAAATCTGCGATCCAAATTATATTACTAATTGATATTAAATATGCTAGTATTGAAAAAGATATATACCAAATTATAAATTTTAATATTTGTAAATAGCGTTTGTATATAGATAAAACTACAATTGCAATCAATAGACAAATAGTTTCATAAATTATACCTTTCCCTAAAAAGATAACTACTGGAAATAAAATATTTAATATTACCAGCGTTAATGGATTTAACTTTATCATTGTACCCTCCTTACTTTTCTACTTATATTTATTTTATCAATAATAATTATCAATGTCAATTACTGTTGAAATATCTCTTTTTACATTTGCGAAACATTTACAAAATCTTAATATAATTACCAACAAATTCACAATATTATATAAAAAAGCTCAAGAATATAATATGTTATACCCTTGAACTTTTAATATCTTATTTATTTATTAAATTATATAATGTTTTAACATGTACTCCTGTAGCACCTTTTGGTAAGTACCCTTCTGGTTTAGATAGATATGCTGTTCCTGCTATATCTAGGTGAATCCATGGAACATTATTCGCTACGAAATTCTCAATAAATAATCCCGCAGTTATAGTTCCGCCAAGTCTTCCACCTGTATTTTTCACATCAGCTACTGATGATTTGTTCAATTTTCTAAAACTGTTATCTACTGGCATTTGCCATACTCTTTCTCCTGCCTGTTTAGCGGCTTCACTAAGTTCATTATAAAAATCTTGGTTGTTTGTCACAGCTCCAGTATAAAATTCTCCTAATGCAACTAAACACGCTCCAGTAAGTGTTGCTAAATCAATAACTTTATTAACTTTTAGTTTTTCTGTAGCATAGTATACTGAATCTGCAAGAGTGATACGTCCTTCAGCATCAGTATTTGCTACTTCTACTGTTTTTCCTGATAAAGTTGAAATAACATCACCTGGTTTATATGAACCACCAGCAATCATATTTTCACAAGCTCCTACAATAGCAATAACATTCGTTTTTAATTTTCTTGTAGCAATTAGTTTCATAGTTCCAATTACTGTCCCTGCTCCACCCATGTCACAGTGCATAATATCCATACTATTTGCCGTTTGTTTAATTGAATAACCACCTGTGTCATAAGTCACACCTTTACCAACTAAACCAACTACTTCACTTTCTTCTGGGTTATTTAAATACTTCATAACGATAAATCTTGGTTTTCTGTCAGATGCACGCCCAACAGCTAATAATCCTTTTAGGCCTAGTTCTTCACATTGTTTTTCATCATATACTTCTACTTCAACACCTAATGCTGATAATTCTTCACTAGCTATATTAGCAAGTGTTTCTGGATATAAATACTCTGCTCTTTCGTTAACTAAATCACGTGCAAAGAATATACCATTTATAATATCAAAAGCTTCATTTACTATATCTTCAATATTATCAATTTTTTCTTCTGTTGCTAAGTTAATGGTAATTTCTGGAAAATCTTTTCTATCTGATTTATACTTATCAAATTTATAAGTAGCGTGTAAAGCTCCCTCTACTGCTGCGTTCACTATGCTTTGAGTTGGAATATTTTCTAGTTTTGGTAAAATAACTTGAACTTCAAATTCTTTATTTTTTGCTAATACCTTAACTAGTTTAAAAAATACCTCACGCACTTGATCTTCTTTTAATTCATCATGTTTTCCTAATCCTATTAATATTTCTTTTTCTCCATTATATGGTAAATTTACAAATATTTCATTTAGTTTTCCTTTAAATAATTCTTTCCCTTTTGTATATTCTAAAAGTTCATTATTGTAATTTTCATCTTCAAATATTGGTGTTACAATTACACCTTCTAATTTATTAGTATTAAATTTCATCTTAATTAACCTCGTACTTTGTACGGCCCTTCTTTATATTCTTTCTAATATTTCCTTTGCTATTTCTTTAGCTTCTAACACTGTATTTTCCAATGTTGTCCCTTTTTTTGATTTACCTATTATAAACACATTAGGGTATTGTTTTCTCATATACTCATCAAATTCATTAATTCTTTTATTATATTCTCTACAGCAAAAACGGTAGTTATCTTTTATTTTACTAACATAGTACTTATTCACATTTCCTACTACACCATGAACTTTAATTAGTTCTTTTTCAACAATTTCTTTAATTTCACTATCGCTTTTATCAATAAGTTTTTTTACCGCTTCTTCTCTACTTATATATGCTCTTACTATTTGAATTCCGCTCATTTTTATGTCTATCCACTTATTACTTACGTATTCTAATTTTGTAACATACTCACTTTCGTTTTTTGGAAAAATTATTTCACCTATTTCACGATTAATATGTAGATCTTCTCTCTTATAGACTAGAGTTACAACTATATTCGATACATAATCCATATCCGAATAAAACTCCGAAATTTTCTCATCATCATTAAACCACGGTAAAAAGTTTTTTTGACTCAAGGTTAATACTATATAATCATAATAGTAAATACTACCATTTGAATGAACTAAATATTTATTTCCTCGTTTTTCAATTTTTTCAACTTTTCTATTTAATTCTAAAAATACTTTATCTGAAAAATTTGATTCTAGTGTTTCTATAAAAGATTTTAAAGTGAATTTTAACCGATAATCTGCTCCTACTGTAATATTATCAATTACGTTTCTATTATACATATCTTCAAGCACTTTATTGATATCTTCTTTTTGAATTGTTAAAAATGACAATTCTGGCATCAAACTTACCATACTTTGATTTGAAATATCACTAGCATAGTAACTTGTTAACAATGGTTCTATTAGTTTATCATAGATTTTCTCATTCACAATAGCTCTAAAAAACTCTTCAACTGTTAATTCTTTAATGTCTTCATCTTCTAAAGTATTATACATATTATATAAAATAGATAACTTTTCTTTAAATGTAAATAAATCAGATAGCAACAATTCTCTCTTATCAAGTGGAAGTCCATAAAGCATTTTTTCCGGTAAGTATTTAATTCCCTCTTTTGTAAAAAATACCTTTTTCGTCATCCCACTTTTAATTAAATATCTATGTAAACCTAATTCTATCATTAAATAAAACAATACGCCTTGTTCACTAATAGAATTATGCCATCCATTATCATAAATTTCTTGTCCAAGCTGAAACTTTCCAAATCTGTCATTTGCAAATTCTAAATCTCTCTCGATTAGATCAATATTAAACTTTTTTGAGTTTACTCCTGAGAGTTTATCAAGAAAGTAAGCACAACTTACTCCTGATAAGTCTCCTCCTATTATTGCTATATTTTTCATAATCTGTCCTTCTATTTAACTTTCTCAATAAAAATTTTAGATATTATGTTAGCTATAACTAATGAACCAACTATAACTACCATATTAACTCCACTGAAGCTAGTCAAAAACGCAGAAATCACAGTTAAAATAACTGTAGTTATAAAGATAACGATAGTTAACAACTTTTTATAACTCTTAATTTTTATATTTTCACCTACCGGTAAAATACTGTGCCAAATATTATTACTCATCTGTTTATATAACGGAACTAGCTGAATAATAGTTAAATAACTGTATGAAATTATAGCTAATCCACTAACGTATGCATTTTTAAAACTAAAAATCACAAGCGCTGCTAATAACATTAATCTTAATGCTAGGTAAATTGTATTTTCTTGCCTTAAGAATACTCTATAGTAATAGTATTTAAAACTATAGTCTTCTCTGAAATTATCTTTTGTCAATTTTGGTAGTAGTACATCAAAGTACTTTCTTCTTGCAACTTTTACCCCACTCAATGGTACATCAACAAACATATTTACAAATTTCAAATAGTTTTCCATACGGTGCTTATCATAGTCAGCCGCTTGATTCCAGTTCACGACATATTTTTCTTGATCTTTATCATTTACATTACTTCCTGCATTTTTCATAATGTGTAAAGTAAATACCGCTAATACAATTATACTAATAAAATAAATAACACGAATAGCTGTGTTCTCAAAAAACAACACTAATAACTGGATAAATATTACAACAAAAAGTAGTAGTTTACTCCAAATCACTTCTTTGTAGTGGATAACTTGGAGATATTTTAATAAATTGTTCCATATTATTACTATTAATAACATAATAATGCTTAATCTGTCTATATTACCTACAAGATTAGTAATTGGCTTTGTAGCAAAATAGAAAATTATAACAGTAATTATATGAACTATTGTACTGTGAATTACGGTTTTCAATCCAACTTTTCTATAATATTTTTCTAATGGTAATAAAAATACTGCATCCGCTTCTTTAATATGAGTTTTTATTTTAGAATTTACTAAATAATAACTAAAGGCAACAGTTGCTGCTGTGTAAACTGAGTATAATTCTGCTTTGCTTGCAATAGCAATCCATTTCGAATAATTTATAAGCACTGCTCCCAAAACTATAATAAGAAACATTATAAGGTGCGAATTAAAAATGTACTTACTATAGGTTAACTTTAATTCTTGTTCTTTCTTTCGTCTGTCAGAAAAAATATTTTCAATATTACTCATTATTTCCTCGCACTGTTAATGATAGATATATTTCATCTAAAGACGCACCTGCCATATTAAATTCGGCTCTTAATTGTTCTAAATTACCATTTGCTAAGATTTTTCCTTCATGAATTATTACAAAGTTATCACAATATTTTTCTGCTGTTGCAAGAATATGTGTAGACATAAGAATACTTGCTCCTTCGTCTCTTCTTTCACACATCAAGTTAATTAAGTCGTTTATTGCAATAGGATCTAATCCTAAAAAAGGTTCATCAATTATGTATAAATTTGGTTCTACTAAAAAGGCACAAATTATCATAACTTTTTGCTTCATACCTTTTGAAAAATGAACAGGAAAGAACTTTTTCTTATCTTTCAATTTAAATAAATCCAATAATTTTTCAGCTCTTTTCCATGTATCTTCCATATCTAATCCATACGCCATTGCTGTAAGATTTATATGTTCTTCTAAAGTTAGCTCTTCATATAAAACGGGTGATTCTGGTATATAACTGATACTTTTTCTATATTTTTCATTATTCCTAGTAATTGTTATTCCATTGACTTTTATTTCACCTTCCATAGGTCTTAGTAAACCTAAAATATGTTTAATTGTTGTACTTTTACCTGCACCATTAAGACCAATTAATGCAGTTATACTACCTTTAGGTATTTGGATATTAATGTTTTCGATAATTTTTCTTCGATTATAACCTCCACCTAAATTACTAATTTCTAATACATTCGTCATTTTTTATGACTCCTCTCTCTAACTCGTCTAATATCAAATCTATTTGTCTATATGTTTCTTCTTTAGTGTTACTATTGTTAATTACATAGTTGCCAAGCTTTGATTTATCATTTGAGCTCATTTGACTTTCAATTCTAAACATTGCCTGTTCTTTTGATAATGCGTTTCTATTCATCAACCTAGCTAATTGAATTTTTTCATCAACATGCACTACAATAATCTTTTCAACTAAATCTTCAAATCCAGCTTCAAATAACAATGCTATGTCTAAAAAAACAAGTCTTTCATCTCTATGCTTTTCTTGTAATTGTAGAATTATTTTCCTTATATACGGATGCACGATACTATTAAGAACTTTTAAATTTTCATTGTTACCAAAGACTAATTTCCCTAGTTTTTCTCGGCTTATTTCATTATTTTCTAGAATTGTATAACCAAAACTTTTCTTTAATTTTTCTTTTACTTCATCACTAGTAAGAGCTATATGACCAAGTTTATCAGCATCTATAATTGTATAACCTTTTTCTTTCAAATAATTTGACACCGTACTCTTCCCACACGCTATACTACCTGTAATTCCAATATTCAAAAATATCATCTCCATTAAATTACTTAAATACAATTTTATCATAAACCGCAATCATTTACCACATTTTACAAGTTAATTCAAAACTATAATGTATAAAAAATACACTCTCTATCAGAACCTAAATTATCTAATAGAGAGTGTAAAAATTTTTATTTATTTTTCCTTATATGGATGAATATCCATCTCTTCTAGTCTTACAAATTTTCTTTTTGTGACAATTTTGAATACTAGATACATAACAACTCCAATAGCTGGACACACTAGATTGTATGACATTTGAACAAACCCACCTGTAGCGTAATCGGCAAACAGCTGTAAGATAATAATAGTTGCAAATGAAATTAGTGCAATGTAAGAACCTACAACACCTGTTTTAGCTGTATATGGTAATACATCTTCAGCTTGTTTACCTTGTTTTACGATTGCCTTTCTTAAACGAATTTGTGATATTAGTGAAACCATCCAAATAATCATTACAATAATACCTACCATAGAAAGTAACATATAGTAACCACTTGGATTTAATTTTTCAAAAACGAAACATAATACCATAAACACAGCCGAAAATGTAAGAGCAATAACTGGTATTGAATTACTATTTAATTTCTTAAATACTTTTGGACCATAGTCATGTGAACTTAATGAGAATAACTGTCTACTAGAAACATACATACCTGAGTTCGCTGCTGATAATACTGACGTTAAGATTACTGCGTTCATTATTACTGCTGCTATTTCCAATCCAATATTTTGAAAGACAATTGTAAATGGTGATGCAGTTACATTTTTCGTATCTAATAATCTTGGATCATTAGCAGAAACTATTGAAGATATAATCAACATTGTAGCAATATAGAATATTAATATTCTCCAGAATACCTGTTTTACAGCTTTTGGCATTGTTTCTTTAGGATTAGGTGATTCACCCGCTGTTACCGCTACAACCTCAGTTCCTCCAAATGAGAAAGCTGCTGTAGATAATACCCCAAATAATCCTAATGCCCCTGCACTACTTGTTTTTTCTCCATTTTGAATAAATGTGGTAATACCCGCTTCACTGTTTCCAGTTACCCCAAAGATGATTGCTACTCCCACTATTAAAAATGCAATAACAGTCATTACTTTTATTATTGTTATCCAATATTCAACTTCACCATAGACTTTAACACTTACTAAATTTAATAAATACAATAATACTAAAAATACAATACATATAGAAAATGTTGAAAACTGTCTGAAGAATTCCCAGTAATGTAATATTTTTGATAACGTGATTATATCAACACTGGCAACTAGAATCCACAATATCCAAAACAGCCATCCAACTCCAAATCCTACGCCAGGATCAATAAATCTTGTTGCATAAGCTCCAAAAGAACCTGAAACTGGATAAAATGTTGCTAATTCTCCTATTGATGCCATTAAAAAGTAAATAATAACACCTATTAATGCATAAGTAAGAACCGCTCCATACGAACCTGCTTTACTAACAACTGCTCCACTAGCCATAAATAATCCTGTACCTATACATCCACCTATGGCAATCATACTAATATGACGAGCTTGTAACTTTCTTTCCATTTTTGAATCTGTCATTCTCTTCATCCTTTCTTTATTTTTAATTTATAAATATAGATTATACTAGATAATTTCAAATTTGTAAATAATTTTCTGAAATTTCAACACTGTTTTTTCACATTTTTCGATACTTTTGTACCCTTTTAAAAGTAAAGTTGTATAAAAATCTTGTAATTGATATTAATTATCAATTACAAGATTTTATTTTTATGTTCTGAAATATAATGTATATATGAAAATGATTATCAAAATATTAATTCTCTCCTTGCAGATATAAAATAATTCTTTCCTTTTTTATAAAAAATTATTTTATAATTTTCTCAGAATCTACAATTTAGAAAGCATTTACAGAATTATTCTTTATGATATAATTTTTGTATAAAATATTTATTTATATTAATATTAGGAGGCATTATTATGACTACTTTTTATAACGAAGCTAGGGAATTTGCAAAAAAATATATTGATCCTATCGCTAAAGAAATTGATGAACAAGAAAGATTTCCTGAGGAAGTATTTAAAGAATTAGGAAAAGCTGGATACTTTAAACTTATGATTCCTACAGAACTAGGTGGATTAGGTAAAGATATGAAAGAACATGCTGATGCTTGTCGTGCTTTCGCTAAATCAAGTGCTACTGTTGGTTTATGTTATATGATGCACAATGTTGCATTAAATTGTGTATTATCTTATGCAGATGATAATCTTAAATCAAAAATCTGTAAAGATATCGTAGAAAATGAAAAATTTATGGCACTTGCTTACAGTGAATTAGGTACTGGTACTCACTTCTACATTTCTGATGTGAAAACTGAATTCAAAGATAACTCAGTGATTTTCAATGGACTAAAAAGTATGGTAACATCTGCTGAATTTGCATCTTACTACTTAGTACTTACTCCTTCTGATGTTGAGGGGGGAATTGATAACTGGGTATTCCCACTTGGAAGCAAAGGACTAGAATTCAAAACATCTACATGGCACGGTCTTGGAATGCGTGGTAATGTATCCTGTCAAATGGCTATTAATAATGTTGAATTAGACAAAGAACTACGAATCGGAGCAGCTGGATCAGGAGTTGATCAAGTATTCACTATTGTTGCTACATACTTTATCACAGGACTTGCTGCTGTATATAGTGGACTTTGTGAAGCAATACTTGATGAAGCTGTCGCTCATACTACTAATAGAAAATATCCAACTGGTAAATCACTAAGTGAAATTGAGACTGTACAAATTCATCTAGCAAAAATTTATAGTCAAACAAATGCTACTGTTTTAGGAACGAATGAAGCTGCTCGTAGTTTCTTAGCTAAAGAAAGTGATATGTTAGCAAAAATTTTATCAGCTAGAATTTTCGCTAGTGAAGCTGCTATTGAATTAGCTCGTCTTGGTATGCGTGTTGGTGGTGGTAAAGCTTATAACCGTGTTGGTAATATGGAACGCTACTTAAGAGATGCATTCGCTAGCCATATTATGGCACCAAGTGTAGACGTATTAACTATTTGGTTAGGAAAAGCTATTACCGGTCAACAATTACCATAGAATTTAACTATGAGTTTTAATAGTTCTTATTTTCATAATATGTAGTAATATCCATATTATAGTTATATTGATATATAAATTCAGATCATATTTAAGGGACTATTTATAATATTATTTGCTTTTTAAGTATTTAAAATTTTAAATAGTTCCTTGTTTCTTAAGGAGAATATTATGAATAATTTTTATAAAAATGCTAAAGAATTTGCTATAGCTAATATTGAACCATATGCTAAAGAAACAGATAATAATGGTGAATTCCCTAAAGTAATATTTGAAAAAATTAAAAATGCTGGTTATCTTAGTCTTTTAGTTCCTAAAGAGTTTGGTGGTAAAGGACTAACTCTTGTAGAACACGAATCAGTATGTAGAGCATTCTCTGAATACTCTTCATCGGTTGGCTTATGCTATATGATGCATAATGTTGGATTAGTAACAATTTTAGATCATGGTAGTGACAAATTAAAAAAAGAAATTTGTAAAGCTGTGGTAGATAATAAAAAAATGCTAGCATTAGCATACAGCGAGAGTGAAACTGGTACTAATTTTATGAATACAACAGAAATTACTGTTGATTATCAGAAAGACTTTGCAATATTTAATGGTAAGAAAAGTATGGTTACATCTGGTAATTATGCGGATTACTATGTAACTTTAGTTCCGTATAAAACTGCTGGCGAAACTGAACAATGGCTGTTCCCTCTAGGTTCTAATGGACTAATTTTTGCTGAAAATACCTGGAATGGTTTAGGTATGCGTTCAAATGTCTCATGTGAAATGCACATGAATAATCTTAAACTAGATTATCATTATAGAATCGGAGCTGAAGGCAAAGGAAATGAACAGGCTCAAAGTCCTGTCCCATTCTTTATTAATGGGCTTGCTGCGGTTTACAGTGGACTTAGTCAAGCTATTCTAGATGAAGCTGTTAATCACACAACAAATAGAAAATATCCTGATGGTAAATCTTTAAGCGATATAGAAACTGTTCAATTACATTTAGCAGAAATCTTTAAAAATACAAAAGCATCTATCCTATTATCTAAAAACGCTGCGGAAAGCTTTGTTAATGGTGAAGTAGATGCATTCCTTAATATTGTTTCAGCAAGAGCATTCTCTTGCGATAAAGTAATTGAGAATGCAAGACTTGGTATGCGTTTAGGCGGTGGTAAGGCTTATAATTGTCATGGAAATATGGAGCGATTCTTACGTGACTCATTAGCAGGACAAGTTATGGCACCTGGTCTTGACTTCTTAAATATTTTAACCGGCCAATTATTAACAAACAAATAAATTAATTAATGAAATGAGGTAGATTATTATGACAAAATTAAAAGTTGGAGCTGTTATCTATGATCCAAAAGTAACTGTAATTTGGGGAATTATTGCTAAATTCTTTGAAGATGAAAACTTCCCTATCGAACCTGTTTATTATAAAGACTACAAAGCTCAAGTAGACGGTTTATTAGCACGTGAAATCGATGTTGCTTGGAACTCACCTTTAGCTTGGTTAGATACTCACCTACGCACTAATGGAAATGCGTTAAATGGTTCTATGCGTGATACTGACCGCGATCGTAGTTCATATTTAGTAGTAAAAGCTAATAGCAACATTAACTCTATTCAAGACTTAAGAAATAAAATAATAGGTTTCGGTGCAATTGATTCACCACAAGCCAGATTAATTCCTATTAACCATCTTCACAAACTCGGTTTAGAATTTGGTAAAGATTATACTGAAAAACGTTTCGATATCGGTGTCGGACTTCATGGTGACCATGTCGGTGGAGAACTTGATTCAGCAATAGCTTTAAAAAACGATGAAGTAGCCGCTACGTGGATGCTAGATTTAAACTATAATGCTTGGATTGCAGATGGAACTCTAGATAAAAATCAAGTTAAAATTTTATCAAAAACTGATTTATTCGACCACTGTATCTTCTCAGGACATCCAGAATTAGACGTAGCTCGTTTTGAAAAATTTATAGAAGTATTACACAAAATGGATTACAATAATCCTGAGCATAAAGAAATGATGGATATGGAAGGATTAAAAGAATGGGTATCTGGTCGTACTTCTGGATTTAAACAACTCACTGAAGCCAATGAATATTTAGATTTTTTTAAAGAGTTTCATGGTGAATAATTATGACTAATTCATCTTTCTTAGTTTCTCTTCTTGGCAGTATGCCTCGTAGTAAAAAACTATTGACCGCAAAACGAAAATTTAATAAAGGTAATCTTGATTTCAACTCTTATCATCAAATATTAGACGAAGAAACTAAGTATGTGGTAAATCTTCAAGAACATAATGATATAGATATTATAACAAGTGGTGAATTAAATCGTGATAACTATGTTTCATTTATTGCTGAACGATTAGAAGGGGTTTCTATGATGAGTATGGCTGATATGTTTGATTATATTGAAGATAAACAAGGTTTTGAACAAATTCTTGATATTTTAGATGTCCCAGCAATTAGTATAAAAAATGCAATTTGTACAGGTAAAGTCAAATATAATAAACCTTTAGTCGCAGATGAGATGATTGAATTAAAAAAAATAACTTCGAAGAAAATTAAAGCTACTCTTCCTGGTCCATATTTAATGACTCGTTCCATGTGGCTACCCGCTCTATCAAAACAATATTATGATAGTAAAGATGCGTTAGGAGAAGATGTAATTAAAGTACTAAAACAAGAAATAGATACTTTATATTCACTTGGAATAGATGTAATTCAATTTGATGAACCAGTGTTAACTGAAGTCGTTTTTTCTGAAGGGAAAACAAGATCATTTATGTGCGCAGCTTTATCTGAGAAAAAAGATCCAACAGAGGAATTAAAATTCGCTACAAAATTAATAAAATCTGTAATTTCTTATGCTAAAGACAAAGGTATATTAGTTTCTCTTCATGTCTGCAGAGGTAATTGGAGTAGAGATGAGAGCATCTTACTTACAGGACCTTACACTCCGCTTTTACCATTATTTGAAGAAACATTACCTAATATACTAACATTAGAGTTCTCAACTCCTCGTGCAGGAGAAATTTCATCATTACTTAGTAGCGATTTAATTAGAGAGAATTGTATACTCGGTCTTGGCGTGATGAACCCAAGAACAGATGAAATTGAATCTTTAGAGAATATCTTAACTCGAGTTGAGGAAGTTCTACGTTTTATTCCTAAAGAACAAATTTGGTTAAATCCTGATTGTGGATTTGCTACATTTGCTAACAGACCCGTTAGTACCATGGATATTATTGATAAGAAATTAGCACGACTTAATGAAGTAAAAAATACATTGAGGCACCTATATGACTAATTTATACGAATCAAATAATTATGATATCTCTTTTAGAGGAATATGGACAAATCATAATTTTAAACTATATACAAATAATGATATTATTCCTGTCACTTCTGATATAAGCTTTGATGTAAATGCTGACTACAGAAGCAGTATAAACTATTTTGCTGCTTCTATCTTAGGTGGTATAGCTCATACTGTAATTACTTCATGCGAAAGATCAAATATTGAAGTTGAAGAATTAGAGGGGAAAATTCATTTATTATTAAAAAATCCTTTAACGTTACTAAACGTTAAAGGTTATAGCGACGAACCTAAAATTGAAAAATGTGAAATCACTTATTATCTTTATGCAGATGCTGATGAAGATTTACTATTAAAATTCTGTTATTTATCATTAAAGAATTCATTCATATATAACACACTAAAGAATGTAATAAACTTTGAAATTAAATTCATTTTAATAGACTAAAAAAAGGAAAATCGAGATTATTCGATTTTCCTTTTTATATTAAATTATATTTCTCTTCTTGTTCTTCTTCTTGGACGTGGGTACATTTCTTGTTCTACTTCGTTTTTACCGTAACCACTTGTGAATGAGCTAGCTTCTGGTTGAGCCGGACGTTGTGCTAAGATATCTCTTTCTACACTTACTCCATCTTCTTCAAATCCAGTAGCAATAACTGTTACGATGATTTCATCAGTTTTTTCTAATTCTTCGTTAAACACTGTACCGAAGATCATGTTCACTTCGTCATCACTTGCTTCTTGAACGATACTTGCAGCCGCTTGAGCTTCAAATAAACTTAATGATGGACCACCTGTAATGTTTAATAACACACCTTTAGCTCCAACGATTGATGTTTCAAGTAATGGAGATGAAATAGCTTTTTTAGCTGCTTCGATAGCTCTGTTTTCACCTGAAGCTACACCGATACCCATTAATGCAGAACCTTGATCAGCCATAATTGCTTTAACATCAGCAAAGTCAAGGTTAACAGTACCAGAAACGTTAATTAAGTCAGAAATACCTTGAACCCCTTGACGTAACACATTATCAGCTTCAACGAAAGCTTGCATCATTGGAGTAGACTTATCTACGATATCTAATAATCTATCGTTAGGGATAACGATAAGTGTATCTACAGCACCTTTAAGTGAGTTAATTCCAGCTGTAGATTGTACTTGACGTTTTTTACCTTCAAAGTTGAATGGACGAGTAACAACACCTACAGTTAGAGCACCTAATTCTTTAGCAATACCTGCTACGATTGGAGCTGCTCCAGTACCAGTTCCTCCTCCCATACCAGAAGTTACGAATACCATATCCGCACCTGCTAATGCTTCTTCAATTTTATCTTTAGTTTCTTCAGCAGCTTTGCGCCCAACTTCTGGGTTAGCCCCTGCTCCAAGACCTTTAGTTAATTTTTCTCCGATTTGAATTCTAACGTCTGCTTTAGAGCGTTTTAAAGCTTGAGCATCTGTATTAACTGCGATAAACTCAACGTTTTGAATTCCACTTTCTACCATTCGGTCAACGGCGTTACCACCACCGCCACCAACACCTACTACTTTAATTACTGCTGATTGATCAAATTCTTCAAACATTCTTTATTTCCTCCTGATTATTATTCAAAAAACGAATTATACATTTTAGTTATTTTATCAAAAAAGTTTTTATCTTCTTCTTTTTTCTCTTCTTCATAATAAGTTTCTTCTTCATGATTTTCCTCATGAGTTTCACTCATTACTGGAACTTCAACTTTCGAATTATTCACTGCAATTTCTTCTACTGCAGAGACATTTTCAAATGTTGAATTTGTATTTTTAATTGTCGGTACTTCATCAGTTACTTGATAACCAAATAATGATTCTATTTTATAACTACTTGTTAATGTACCAACAACAACTGCTAATTCTGGCGAATTAGCACCTATAATTTTTGGTGAACCAATTCTAACGTTCATTTTTCTTAGCATATCTTTTGCTAAATCAAGAACACCAGGCATAAGAGTCGTTCCACCTGTTAATACAACATTTCCTTTTACTCTATTTATACCAGCTTTTCTCAATACATCGAATGAACGTAAAATAATTTCTTCTACAATTTCCTCTATGTAGTCAGCCAACTCTTTTTGAGTGTATGGCTCTTCATCTGGTTCTAGGTTATCTAAATCAATAATTACCTGTGGTGATGCTAAATCATAAAAAGCATGACCTTGAGTTACTTTAATCTCTTCTGCACGTTTTAATGGGACATTCAACACATCAGATATTGTACGTGTAATATCTTCACCAGCTAACTCTATTGATTGTGATAATTGAAGAATACCATCTTCAAAATAACTCACAGTCGTTAGTCCTGCTCCAATATCAATTATCACTGACCCATAATCTTTTTCTTCATCATTTAATAGTAATTCTCCTAATGAATGAGATGTACAAAAAGTTTCGTTACAATCTAATCTCAGGTTTTCAATACTTTTATATATTGTATGAAGATGAGTCTTAGAAGTTAAAACTCTATTTCCTGTTACTTCAAATGAATTATGAACAGTCATTCCTTTTGGTTTTCTAATATTTTCAATATCATCAAGACGATAGTAATCTGGAATTACTTGCACCACTTCTCTTTCTCGTGGTAATGGTAGTATTTTTGCTTCTTCAATTACTTCTTCGATATCTCTACCATCAATATCGTGTTTTGTATCAAATTTAATTTCCGCTACACTTTTTTTAATATGAGTGTGTATACTTGGAACTGCTACATATAATGATCTTATGTCCTTATTAGCTTCACTTTTCGCAATATCTATTGCTTTTTGAATATCTCTAGAGGCAGATTCTACATCAATAATGTTTCCTCGCTTAATAGACGTTGTTTTAACAACACCAACACCGAGTATATTCAATTTTTCATATACTACATCTGCTATAATCACTTTTATACTAGATGATCCTAGATCTATTGAAGTATACAATTGTGAACTCAAGTCAAACACTCCTTCCTTTTAAAACTTTGTTATTATAATAAAATTGTAAATACACACATATTTTATTTACACATACTAAATTATAACATAAAATTAAAAAAAAAAATATGAAAAACACCAAAAAAAATTAAATTTTATTAAAATATTTTCAATTTGTAATATAATAATTAAATTTTTTTATTTTATATTATTTTTCACTAAAAAAAGCATCCAAAATATAAAATTTTGGATGCTTTTTTTACTATTCATTTTTCTTATTACTTGATGACTGCTGTTTGATATTCTTGTTATTAGCTGAATTACTATTCTTATTATTTGTAGTAGAATTTTCAGATTTATTATTTTGTTGTACTTTATCTTCTTTTTCTACATTATCTTTATCTTTATTTGATGAATCATCATTATTTAATCCTTGTCTTGATAGTAATTTTTTTATATTATCATTTCTAGTTTTTTCCGTTTTTAATGTTTCAAGATACGCACCATTTATTAAGTTTAAAGTAGTATTATTTTTGTCTTCAATATATTTAGATATTTCTTCGTAATAATTCAACTTATCCGCGAAGTTTGCTCTTAATGCTTTAACTTTTTGGCCATCATTCATATAGATTATTACTCTATCACTTTCATCATTTATTATTTCAGAAATTTGTAATCGAACTTCTTGTTTTAACTTGTTTAAATTTTTATATACATCCTCAAGTTTATTACTATCATTATTAAAATTTTCCAAAATAGGTAAATTATAATTATTTCTAATTTTACCAGAGTATGGTTTTCCATTTTCCATTATTATTTCTAAATTACCATCATCTTTTTTGATTTGTGCTATAAAACTATACTCTTCTACATGTACTTTTATTGATGAAGGTAAGGTAGATTTTACTGTGACTGATTTAAAAATCTCAAATCTTGATTTTATATTATTTTGGATTTCATCATCTTTTATCGACCATGTTCGAAGATCATTGTTAATGTTTCCTGCTTCAAGAATTTCTTCTTTTGTAATTTGATTGTTACCTTCTACATCAATAGTTTTTAATTTCAAATAACTACTGAATAAAAGTACAAATACTCCTATTACAATTAAAAATAAAGTTACTATAAATAGAATTTCACGTCTCTTTTTTCTTTTTATTTTTTCTAATGAACTTCTTCTTTTTTCATTGTTCATTTTTACTAGTAACTTTTTATTTTTCTTGTTCATAGTTTTTTAGTCCTCTTGTATAATCTTCTTAAACGTTTCTATAAATTCATCTCCACGATCTTCAAAACATTTATATTGATCCCATGAAGCACAAGCAGGTGATAATAATATTGTATCGCCCTCTGCTGCAAGTGTGTTAGCTAAAACAGTGGCATCATCTACTTTTATCACCCTATGGCAATCAACTTTATTGTCAACAGCTAAATTATATAGAATTTCTTTACTTTCCCCTACAACAACCATTGCCTTAATTCTTGGGAAATATGGAACTAATTCTTTAAAATCAATCCCTCTGTCTTTTCCACCACAAATAAGTATAATATTCTTTTCAAAGCCTGAAAGTGCTGTAGTCGTCGCTACTGGATTCGTTGCTTTTGAATCATTGTAGTACTTAACTCCATTATGTTCACCTACATATTGTAATCTGTGTTTTACTCCACTAAATGCATATAGTACTTCTTGAATAACTTCTACTTTTGCACCTTTAGTATATGAAATCACAGCTGCATTGATTGCATTTTCTACATTGTGCATACCTGGTAATGAAAGCTTAGTTATATCAAATAACTCTACTCCATCGTATGTAACAATATTATTTTTTACAAATATGTTAGCTTCATTATTCTCTTTAGTATCATAAAAAAGAACATTAGAATGAATTGTTTCCAAATCATATTTATCTTTTTCTTTAATGTTTAGGATAAGAATATCATCATTTGTTTGATTTTTATAAATATTTCTTTTTGCATTTCTATAATTTTCAATATTCCCATGATAATCTAAATGCCCAACACCAAGATTAGTAATTACAGCTATTGATGGTTTGAAATATTTTGTTCCTTGTAATTGGAATGATGAAACTTCAGTAACTAATAATGAATTTGGATGGTTATATGCGATTTCAATTGAAGGATATCCAATATTACCAGCTAAAAATACATCTTTTTTTGCGGCTTTCAGAATATCGAATGTCATCTGTGTAGTAGTGGTTTTACCGTTTGTTCCAGTAATAGCTACCATATCAATGTTAAACAATGTGTTTGCTAACTCAATCTCAGTTATAATATCAATTTTCTTGTCAATTGCTTTTTGTAAAAATTCTATTTGATATTTAATTCCTGGATTTTTTACTATTAAATCAATATTTTCTAAAAGTTCTAATGGATGACCTCCATCAATTACTTTAACTCCTAATTCCCTCAACTCAGCTGCTTTTTCATCGGTACTTAAATCATCATATGCATTTAAAGTAACATCATATCCTAGTTTGTTTAAGATTTTTGCAGTTGAATAACCGCTTCTTGCAAATCCTAACACTAATATTTTTTTATCTTTTAAATTAATCATTTTAAATAACCCCTATAAAGTAACCTATAGCAGATGATATCACAGCTATGATTACAAAAATATAAACAGTTTTTACTTCACCATACCCAGATAATTCGAAATGATGATGTAAAGGTGACATTTTGAAAATTCTTTTTCCTGTTTTTTTGAAGTAAGCCACCTGAATTATTACAGATAAAGTCTCAAGTATATATACTAAACCTATAAATAAGAATGCTATCTCTTTATGTAAGATTACTGAAATCGCAGCTAAAATTCCACCTAAAGCTAAAGATCCAGTATCCCCCATAAAGATTTTTGCTGGATTTTTATTAAATAATAAAAATCCTAAAAGTGCTCCAACTATAGTCAGACAGAAAACTAATACAGGAAAATTATTTTCCTTATATGCCAATAAAGCAAATGTACTAGTGGTAATAATTGTCACACTTGTTGCTAGACCATCTAATCCATCAGTTAAATTAACCGCATTAGAAAATCCTGTTTGCCAAAATACTAAGAAGATCAGATATAAATATGAAATATTAAGATTATAATCTAATCCTGGGATATGTATATAATTTATATCTTTATAAATAAATGTAACTAAGATATAAAATATTACAGAAAATAATATTTGTAGCATTAATTTTTTTCTTGGAGCAAGTCCATCATTTTTCTTCTTAACTACGATAAGCATATCATCTATATAACCTATAATTGAAAATGAGATAGTTGTATAAATGAATAAAATATAATATTGAATGTTTCCACTATCCAAGATCATTGCAATAATAAGTGAAATTACTATTGAAACTATAAAAGATATCCCTCCCATTGTTGGTGTACCTTTTTTATGCATATGACTTTGTGGCCCTTCTTCTCTAATTGCTTGTCCAAATTTTAGAACATGTAAATATTTGATTAATCTTGGTAGCATTAGCACTGTCAGAAAAAATGCTACCAATAATAACGATATAGCAAATACTGTATCTGAATTACTCATTTCGTTCTCCTAACTAAATTTTATTTTTATCTTGTCCCCTTTTTTTATAAATCTCTGCGCAGGAATTGATTGTTGTTTTGCAAACCCATTCCCTTCAGTTTCAATATCTAAGCCGGCTAATTTAGCATAATTTATGACATCAATCTTAGACCATCCTATGAAATTAGGTAATACTATGTTATTATCCGAAACTAACAGAAATACTCTTTCATCTTGTTTTATTACATTATCAGCTGAAGGATATTGTCCAATAATATTATTACCAGAGCCAATTGTTATGATATTTTTGGTTTTTTGTTGTAATTTTAGTACTGTTGAATTAACATCCTCGCCTACAACATTTTCCATTTGATAACTTTTTACAGTATCACTATCATTTGATTTTTTTACATTTAAATAATTTAATGTATTTTCCATTATCGGTTTAAAAATCTCAGAGGCTCCGTATGCACTACTAGCTCCAAGCTCTTTTGTCGGTAATTTCATACCTACATATAAAATAACTTGAGGATCTTCACTTGGTGCATAACCAATAAACGAGTGCATTACCTTAAATGGACTCTTAAAATAAGTCCCTGTCTTAGGATCTACTACCTGAGCGGTTCCAGTTTTACCAGACGTGCTGTAGTTATCCACAGCATATCTCTTCCCACCTTGAGCCCAAGTACCATTAACAACTCCATAAAATTCTTCTTTCATTATATCTGCTGTTTGTTTTGATATCGGAGTTCCTACTACTGTTTTCTGTCCAATATTTACATCTTTGTCCAATGTTTTATCATGTACTCTTTGTAAGAAATAAGGAGCTAGCATTTGTCCATCATTTAAAATAGCAGTTTCTGCTTGAACCATTTGCATTGCTGTAACTGTACTACCTTGTCCAAATACAGTAGTTGAAGTCGATACTTTGTTGTTAAATACTAATTCACCAGTAGCTTCATTTCCATATAAAGAATTTGTACTTTTTCCAAATCCAAAGTTTTCTAAACCACTTTTTAGTTTTTCGGTACCTAATTCACTTAAAAGTGTTAACATCAATGTATTTGAAGATTGTTGGAATCCATGACGTTGAGTTATTGTTCCCCATCCAGTTTTATTCCAGTCAAAAATAGTAGCATCCTCTACTTTGTATGAACCAGATCTATAGTAGGCTTCTGGTTTATAAATATTATTTTCAACCATTATTGACATAGTAAAAGTTTTTAAAGTTGAACCAGGTTCATAGGCTGAATTATAAAATATATTCGACCAAGCGCTTGAAAGATTTTCTTGAGTATTTGGATTAAATGCTGGAGTTTGTCCTAAACCTAGTATTTCTCCTGTTTTAGGACTAATTGCTATCGCGAATGCACTTTCTGGTTCATATTTATCATGAATATCTTTCAAAGTATTATCAATAAATCCTTGAATATTTTTATCAATAGTTAAATAGATATCCGCACCATCAACAGGTTTAATCTCTACTTTAGGTATATTAGAAACTACTTTCCCCCATGCGTCTTTAGCATAAGTAATATGACCTTCCTTACCTCTTAAATAGTAATCAAATGTTTTTTCAATACCTAATCGACCGGTAATTAAATCACTATCAGGTGAATTTTGTGCGAAGCCTAAGAAGTTTCCTAACATACTTCCATTAGGATAATATCTTTTTGTTGTTGCTATAAATTCTATTCCAGGAAGTTTTAACTCTTCTATTTTTTTCTTATCTTCAACACTAATATCCTTACCAGCAGTCCCAAATTCTACTTGATAAACACCTTTTTTATTAAGTATATCTTTTATTTTGCTTCTATCTAATTTGATAAATTTAGATAATTCATCTGCAGTTTTATCTATATCAATAACATGACGTGGATTCGTATCATCTTCAGTTGCTTTATCTGATACTACTGCAACTATCTTGTAAGATTCAATATTATCTGCTAATATATTTCCATTTCTATCGAAGATTTTCCCACGATTTGGTTGTAAACTACTGTCAATTTTATACTTTTTATCTGCTAATTCTGTCAAATTATGGCCCCTAACAGTCCCTATTAGCATCATTTGTCCAATATTTAATATTAATATCCATACAAAGAAAAAAACAAAAATTAGAAAAAATACAATTTTTGTTCTTTCTCGAGAGATATAATCTTTTCTTTCTAAACTTTTTCTATCTTCCAAAAACTTTAAAGTTAATATTTTCTTAAAAAGTTTTATCAATTATCTCACTACCTTTATACTATCTTTTTGAGTCTTCATTCCTACTGTCTCAGCAATTTTTTTAACTCTTTCGTAAGATGACAGATTGTTTATCATAACTTTTTGTTCGTTATTATTTTTTTGTTTTTCAGATATAACAATATCATTTTTTTGTTGAGCACTTCGTAGTGAATAAATCTCTCCCTTATAGTTTAACATAACTACGTTAGCAAGTAAAATAACTCCTACAAAAACTCCATAAGTAGTTTTCTCCAAAAAATTAAATTTCACTTTTTCTTGTACTTTTTGTACTCCATATTCTCTACTATATACCTTTAGTGTAGCCATAAATCTTTCCTCCCCTCTATTTTGTCTGTACTTCTGCCACCCTTAGTTTGGCACTTCTCGATCTATTATTCTCTTCTAATTCGATATCACTAGGATATATAGGTTTTCTCGTAATTACTTTTAATTTAGATAAACTTTCTTCAGGCATAATTGGTAGATTTTTGGGAATATCTTTTGCCTTTGCGTATGAATTAAATATTTGTTTACAAATTCTATCTTCTAAAGAATGGAAAGTAATAACAGATATTCTTCCTCCTACTTTAACAATATCAATAGCTTGCTCAAGCGAATCTTCAAATACTGATAATTCATTGTTCACTGCAATACGAATAGCTTGAAATACTCTTTTAGCTGGATGCCCTCCAGTTCTTCTTTTGGCAGCAGGGATGGAATCTTTAATAATTTCTACTAATTCAAAAGTAGTTTCAATAGGTTTTTGTTCACGTTTTTTCTCAATATTTCTCGCAATTTGTTTTGAAAAATTTTCTTCTCCATAACGATAAAATATTTTAACCAAATCATGATAACTATATTCATTAACTACTTCATAGGCACTGATTTTTGCATCAGTATCCATTCTCATATCTAATTTTGTATCATAATTATAACTAAAACCTCTTTCAGGTGTATCTAGTTGCGGCGATGAAACTCCTAAATCGTATAATACACCATCAACTTCATGAACACCATGCTCTGCTAATTTTTCTTTTAAATTAACAAAGTTAGATTTAATAAAGACAACTTTATCACTGTACTCAGCTAATTTTTTTTTGGCATTTTCTAAAGCTACAGTATCTTGATCAAAAGCATATAGTTTCCCATTTTTTAATCGTTTTAAAATTTCTAAACTATGCCCTGCTCCTCCCAAGGTACAATCTACATATATACCATTTTCTTTTATATCTAAGCCTTCAACAGCTTCATTTAATAATACACTATAATGTTTAAACATTTTCATCCATCCTAAAAATCAAAATCTTCTAATTCTTCTGCTATTTCTTCTACGCTAGCTTCACTTTCAACAAGTAAATCTTCCCAGCGATTCTTATCCCAAATCTCTATTCTATTTGATAAACCATTTACAACACACTCTTTATCTAAAAAAGCGTGTTCTATCAATGCATTTGGAATATTAATTCTTCCTTGTTTATCTATTTCAACTTCAGTGGCTCCAGAAAAGAAGAAACGTTGGAAAGTACGAGCATTTTTCTTAGTGATAGGCAGTGATTTTATCTTACTTTCCACCTTTTGCCACTCTTGTAGTGAATAGCCAAATAAACAAGAGTCCAAACCTCTTGTAATAATAAATTTTTCACCTAGTTCATCTCTGAACTTTATTGGAATACTAAGCCTTCCTTTGGCATCCATTTTATTATTATATTGACCAATAAACACTACTTCTCACCACCTTACTTCTATAATTTACCACATTTCCCCACTTTTTTCCACTAATTTCTAAAAAAAAATAAATTTTTTTGAATTTTTTACCAAAAAAATAACCAAGCATTTATAAACATAAAATTTTATAAATACTTGATTTATTTTAATTATAATATTCTCTCTCGTTTTCACCATCTAAGAAATGTGATGAACATAAAGAATGTATTCTTTCGACTATTCTTAATGCCTTTGTTCTATCTACTGTTGTTCGCCCATTAGATAACAATTCACTTAAGTCATCTATACTTAAATTAGACGAAAAGAATGTAGGTAACTTTTCTGCTTCTCTATGATTAATAATTGGACCTAATATTTCATCACGTATAAATTCTGTAATGTTTTCAGCACCTATATCATCTATTATTAGTATCTCTTCATCTCTAATTAAATCAATATATAAATCATAACTATTATTACTAATTTTAGATTTAATCTTTCTAATAAATTCTGGATAATATAAAATCGCAGGTTCTTTCCCATTTTGTTTAAAATAATTGTATATAGAACCCATTAAATAGGTTTTTCCTGTACCTGTTGGTCCATATACATATACACCTCTTGAAGATTGGCCATTTAATATACTTCTACAATTTTTAATAATTTCTGTCGCTAAAATACCCTTTTCTCTATTCCTAGATAAATTTTCAAAAGTGTATGTCAAAACTCTTTTTGGTATAAACTCTGTCTTTACCTTATTAGAAGTCTTCAAACTAGCTACTTTTTGCTTATATTCTTCAGTCTCTTCGTATAATATATTAACTTCTTCATTAATAAAAACTAACTTAGGCTTATGTTCAATATTTAGTAGTTTATCTTTCGAAATATAAAATTGATAAAACTTTTCAAGATTATTTTCTATATCATTTTTTGTAAAATTATTGTCACGAATAAACTTAACAATTTCAGAATCATTTAGAACTTTTTCCGATATAAATTTCTTAAATGAATCTTGAGTATTGCTAGCGACTATATTTGATAATTTTTTCACTACATATCCCTCTTATTATTCAATTCTTGCATCATTTTATTATATGCATCTTCATCTTCTTTAGTTACAACACGATCCTCTTTTTTCTTCGTAACATTAAAATTACTTTGGCGATTTTGAAGATACTCAGGAAACGGTGCATAGTTTCCTTTTTTGTTGTTTGAATAGCTCTTTTGTTGTTTAGACATCTTTTTATTCGATGTATCAATATTTTTCTTATAATTTCTATTATTTCTTACAAAATCAATAGCATCCTTTGCACCTAAAAGTTTTTGCGCGCTCCAAGAACTGGCTATCTTATCAATATAATTGATATGCGGTATTGAGTTTTTACCTGTTTGATTAATAGAATATTCTAATAAAATATTCAATACTCCAGTTGGAAAATTATATTTACTTTGTAGGTCACTTATATTTTTAGCATCTATGTTAGATACGACTATGCCTTTTTGTTTATTAAGGAAAGTTATAAAGTTTGTATTATCTACTTCTTTAATAAACAAATCTTCCTCAGTTTCATGTTTATCTTTTATACTGCTAAGATTTTTATTCACCATACGTTCTAATGTTGGAACTTCTTGCTTTCTAACATTAACATTTAATTGAATAATATAATCCGTTAATATCTTAATATTGATTTCACTCGCACCATTAGAAATTTCTACTGATTTTTCAATAGCTTTCGCCATGTCTTGTGGATCCATCTTATAAATATGTGCTAGACCTAAAATTTTATTTTTTATATCGTCATTAGATATGACATCAGTTAGATAACTATTTGCTAAATAATAATTTAATTTATCAAAATCAAAATAATACTCATCAAAATTAGGTCCTGATAATTTTTTATTTGATAAGTAATCAAAACTAAAATCATTCAGGTTTTCTAAATGAAATACATCAGAAAATTTTGCTGTAATTTCTTCAAAACTTCTAAAGCTAACTTTATCAAATGAATAATAGTTAACTATTTCTTTATATTCACTACTTCCTAAAGTATTCTCTAATAATTGAGCTAATACTGGTGTATTAAAAAAAGTTGTGAAATCTAATACTTCTTTAATTTTATAGACAAATTGCCCAACACCTGCATTATCAATATAAAAAGATTGAATTAATCCCATTGCTTCTAATTTTTTTCTTGCTACCATGAATTTATGATTTGATAAACCAAGATTATCTAAAATATCATAATGTAAATAATTCTTAGAAAGATTTTTATCACTAAGCATCTTAGTGCCTAAAAACTGATATAAACTTATAGCATCATTCCCTAATAAAGGAAGATACAATAAATTTAATTCTTTAGTACGTTTAGAGATATCATAATCATTATATACACAATAAAAATCTTTTTCTGAGAAAGTATTATTCATTTTTATCATCCATTACTTCTATAATAATTTGAGTATACTCTAAAGCATAAATAAAATCTTGATTATAGTCATACTTAATCTTATCATCATTTCTTAAAGGAGCGAAGAACGATTTCACTAAAATTGGGTATATATTATCTAATAATAATTTAGCATTGTCATTTTCATAAAGAGCCCTTAAAAAGTTAAAAACTTTATAAACACATTCTAGAAATTCTTCTTTTGAAGGTGTATTAATATTAGTATAACTCTCTATTTTTGTTGAGAAACTTAGTATATTTTTCTTATCATTTTTTGCAACAAATGTTCTTAAATCATCGATAAGTTCGTACATATAGTTGAAAAATGATTCAAAATCTTCTAAATATTCATTATTAATAATTTTAGATTCATTTTGTAAAAGTAATTTATTAATGTTATAATCAGTAACAAATAAATATATTTTATAAAGATCCGAAAACTCTACATCGCTAAGTTTTTGATAATCATGAACTATAGAATTTAAGCTCTTACCTTCTTTATAAATATTATATAGAGTATTTAACCAAATAAACTCTTCCAATTTTTTATTATTAATTAATGTGATTAAATAGTTATTAAAATTGTACTCTTTTTCATCTTCAAAAAGAATAGCTGTTCTACTTTCTATTCTTGTAAGTATTAAATTAAACTCTTTTTCAACATCTTCACTATAACTACTTTCATCAAAATCTGGTTTTAGTTCAGCTTTTACACGTCTAAACTCCTCACTGCTATTATCAAGATTATTAATTCTTTCTTGATAAATTTCATTGTATCCCGGTTTTTGTGAGTGATAATAAGTTTCTATAGCTTTATTAAATTCTAAAACTTTACCTAAAATTTTAATATAAGCAACTTTTATATTTTTATTATCTGAAATATTATTAATTAATTTTAATGCTTTTAATATATCTTTTTTATTTTCACTTGTAAGCACTAATGTCTTTTCATCCTCTAAATAAAACATTCCCAAACCTCCAATAATATATTACTATATAATAATACTCTATTTCGTTAAGAAAATCAAAATATATGAAATAAAGTATAAAAAAAGAACCTTCCAAAAGGAAGGCTCTCACTATTGCCTGGCAACGTTCTAGTCTCACAGGGCGTAAGCCCAACTACATTCGACGCTAAAGAGCTTAACTTCTGTGTTCGGTATGGGTACAGGTGTGTCCTCTTCGCTATCGCCACCAGACGAAAACTTCATATACATATTATATCATCTATTCTCTATTTGTCAACAGTTACTTTTAAAGAACTTTCACTTGATTAAGTCCTCGACCTATTAGTATTAGTCAGCTGAACACGTTACCGTGCTTACACTCCTAACCTATTCTCC
>PNGU01000011.1 GCA_002871655.1 Streptococcus sp. UMB1385
ACGACTTTCTTTTTAAATTCAAAATTATATTTAGTCATAAAAATACCGACCTCCAAAAAGTTAGATTTTTTGGTCTAACTTTTTGGGGTCGGTACATTTTTATAGGTGTCTTTTTTTATTTAATTAATAACAAAATAATAAACATCATGTTATAATAAAACTATAAACAGTAAAATGGAAAATAAACAGGAGAGAAAATGAACGTTAGAGAAAACTTTGAGACAATAACAAAAGAAATAGCTGAAACTTGCGCAAAAGTTGGTAGAAATGCTGATGAAGTGAAATTAATAGCTGTGACTAAATATGTTACAGATGCTAGAGTAGAAGAAGCGATAGAAGCGGAAATTACAGATTTTGCTGAAAATCGTCCGCAAAATTATGTAGAAAGAAAGGATAAATATTCTAATAAGACTTGGCATCTAATTGGAAGTTTACAAACACGAAAAGTACGTGATGTAATTAATGAGGTTGATTACTTCCACGCATTGGATAGAGATAGTTTAGCTAAAGAAATTGAAAAACGTGCAGAAAAAGAAATTAAATGTTTCGTACAGGTGAATGTTTCTGGAGAGGAGAGTAAACATGGTTTAACTTCAGAAGAAGCCATTGACTTTATTAAAGCATTGGAACAATATTCAAAAATAAAAGTTGTCGGACTTATGACTATGGCGCCTTTCGTTGAAGATGAAGAAATACTACGTAATTGCTTTAGAAAATTAAGACAGTTACGCGATGAAGTAAAAGGGTTGAACTTACCATATGCACCATGTGAATTTTTATCGATGGGTATGAGTAATGATTATAAAATTGCGATTGAAGAAGGTGCAACTCATATACGAGTTGGGACTGCTTTGGTAGGTTGTGACTTAAAATAATAATTTGAGGGAGGGGTAGTATGCAAAGAGTAATAAATGTAGGTGATTTAGTCGTTACGATTAAGTACAGAAGAAAAATGAAAAACATTTATTTAAAAGTCGAAAAAAACGCAGAGGTTGTAGTAAGTGCCCCTCCAAGAACACCTAATTATATTATAAAGAAATTGATTCAAGAAAATATTGATGAAATCAAATTAAGAAGAAACAATATATTTATGAATGGACATACTGTGAAAAGTTATGCATCGGGAGAAAAACACTTTGTTTTTGGTAAAGAATATACGCTAGAAGTAAAGATTAGTAGAAAAAATTCAGTATCTTTATGTGATGATAAACTTATCTTAAGTATTAAAGATGAAGATCAAGACAGAGAACAAATAGTCACAAGAGAACTCAGAAAAATTCTTTATGATATAGGATTGAAGTTTATTGATAAACATGAAAAAATTATGGGTGTTCATGCTGAACAATTTAGAATTAAAAAGATGAAAACGCGTTGGGGAACATGTAACATTGAAGCGAAAAGAATCTGGATAAACTATGAACTTGTAAAATATCCGATTGAATGTTTAGAACATATTATAGTTCATGAATTAACGCATCTATTAGAAACTAATCATACACCGAGATTTTATGCATTATTAGAGAAATACTATCCTAACTATAAGAAAAATGATAAAGTTATAAAAGAATTTAGTAAAATATTAAATGGTAGATAGAAAAAGGATTAGAAGTATTACAATTTTTTTGAAATTTAGTATTAAATTGTTTGTAGTTTGAAATTTTTTTGAGACTATGTAAATTACTTTTGAAAACAATAATTTAGATGTGTAATTATTGACTTTTTACGCTATTTACTATATAATTAATCAAGAGTTTTTAGTATTTTTATACTAACATTATTGATGATACTTAAAAGTATTTTTGGAGGAAAAATAAATGTCACAAATTTTAAATAAAGAAGATGGAAAAGTAGTTATCGCTTTTTCAGCAACAAAAGAAGAATTTGCGAAAGGATTAGACCAAGCATTCAAACGTGCAGTTAAACGTGTTAACGCACCTGGATTCAGAAAAGGTAAATTACCAAGAGCCGTATTCAACAAAATGTACGGTGAAGAAGCATTATACCAAGACGCAGTTGATTATGTATTACCAAGAGCTTACACTAAAGCTATCGACGAATTAGAAGTTTCACCATTAGCTATGCCTGATATCGATGTTAAAGAAATCAGCAAAGAAGAAGGTGTTAAATTCGAAGCAGTTGTTACTGTTAAACCAAACGTTGAATTAGGTGAATACAAAAACCTTGGATTAGAAAAAGACTCAGTAGAAGTAACTGACGCTGATGTAGAAGAAAGATTAGATAGCTTATTAAGCCGTCAAGCTGAATGGCAAATCAAAGAAGGAGAATCTAAAAAAGGTGATATCGTAGTTATCGACTTTAAAGGATTCATCGGAGATGAAGCTTTCGAAGGTGGAGAAGCTAAAGGTTACGAATTAGAATTAGGATCAGGTTCATTCATCCCTGGATTCGAAGAACAATTAGAAGGAAAAGTTGCACCAGTTGACACAGTTGTTAACGTAACATTCCCAGAAAACTACCAAGTAGCTGACTTAGCTGGTAAAGAAGCTAAATTCGAAGTTACAGTTCACGATGTAAAAGAAAAAGTTTTACCAGAATTAACTGACGAATTCGTTAAAGAATTCACTAAAGAAGCAGCTTCAACAGTAGCTGAATACAAAGAAAAATTAAAAGAAGAAATTAAATTAGAAAAAGAAAACTTAGCAGAAAAATCTTATTCTGATAAAGTAATTTCTACAGCTGTAGAAAATGCAAAACTTTCTGTACCTGAAAAATTAGTAGAACAAGAAGTTGATTCTATGTTTGAACAATTCACTGGAAACTTATCTCGTCAAGGATTATCATTTGATTTATACCAACAATTCACTGGAAAAGGTGAAGCTGAACTTAAAGCTGAAATGAAATCTGACGCAGAAAACAAAATCAAAACTTCATTCGTATTAGGTGAAATCGCTGAAGTAGAAAAAGTTGAAGTAACAGACGCTGATATCGATGCAGAAGTTAAAGAACTTGCTACTATGTACAACATGACTGAAGAAGGAATCAAACAACGTATTAGTGTTGAAGACTTACGTGGTGAGTTAGTAATCCAAAAAACTGTTGATTTCTTAAAAGCTAACAACTAATTTTAGCAAATCATCCTTAAGCATATAGAGTGTCTAACATTCTATATGCTTTTTTTAGTAATAATAAGGTGGTGAATTTATTTGAACGAATATATTAAAAGCCTAGAGCAAGAATTTTCTCTAATAAAGAGTGGATTCAAGGAAGAAGAGAAAAGAGCCTTAGCTGATTATAAAAATAATGATAGAGCTTATATTAAGAAGTTAGCTTTCTTATCCTATGAATCAAAAGTAAATCAAGTTAGAATGTATAGTGTATTTCTTTTCGGATATTTATCAGATGATAATGATATCCTAACTTTTATGCGAGATAAAGTATCTAAAGATGATAATTGGAGAGTACAAGAGGTTCTTGCGAAAGCATTCGATGAATATTGTAAAAATAAAGGTTATGAAAATTCAATCTCTGTAGTTGATGAGTGGTTAAGTTCTGATAATCCAAATACTAGAAGGGCAGTCACAGAAGGATTACGAATATGGACTAGTAGACCATATTTTAAAGAAAATCCACAAGAAGCAATAAAAAGAATAGCACCATTAAAAGAAGATGCTAGTGAATATGTAAGAAAATCAGTAGGAAATGCATTAAGAGATATAAGTAGAAAATTTCCAGAATTAATAAAAGAAGAATTAAAAACTTGGAATTTAGAAACAAAAGAAATCAAACAAGTATATAAATTAGCGAGTAGGTTTGTTGTGGAGTAAGTATTTTTGAAATAAGGTTTATTGTGTATTATAATTTTTTGCAGTATAATGGAACTAATGAGAGATGTCTATCCTCCTCCCCCATTTTTATTTTTTTGGAGGGGGGTCGACATCTCTTTTTATTTTACGCATATGTAGCCCTATGTGTCTTTTTTTATGTACACTTTATGTGTTATAATGGTAAGGATAATATAAGAAATTAGGAGATGAAAATGGGAAATAGTGTTAAAGAAAATTATGAAACAATTCAACGTTCAGAATTACATAGAAAAATCTGGGCGATTGCTGATGATGTGCGAGGCGCAGTAGATGGTTGGGATTTTAAACAGTATATATTAGGTATACTATTCTATAGATTCATCTCAGAAAATATGAGAGATTATTTTAATAAAGCTGAGCGTGAAGCAGGGGATGTAGATTTTAATTATGCTGATATAAGTGATGATGAAGCATTAAAATATTTTAAATCAGGAACTGTTGAAGAAAAAGGATTTTTCATTTTACCGAGCCAACTCTTTGAAAATATTGTAAAAAATATTAATCCAAAGATGGAATTAAATGCTAAATTAAAAGAGATTTTTGACAGTATTGAAGGAAGTGCCATAGGAACTGATTCTGAAGAAGATTTTAAAGGATTATTTAGAGATGTTGATGTAAAAAGTGATAGATTAGGGGAAACAGTAACGGAAAAAAATATAAAGCTAACTAGTATTTTAGTAGGTATTAGTGAACTTAATTTTGGAAATTTTGAAGACAATCACATTGATGCTTTCGGAGATGCTTATGAATATTTAATTTCTAATTATGCATCTAATGCAGGTGAATCTGGTGGAGAGTTCTTCACTCCTCAGACAGTGTCGAGACTGCTAGCTAAAATAGTAGTTGATGGAAAAGAAAAAATTAATAAAGTGTACGACCCGACATGTGGAAGTGGTTCGTTATTATTACAAATGAGAAAGTTTGAAGGTGTAGAAATAGAAGAAGGTTATTACGGTCAAGAAATTAACTTAACTAACTACAACTTAGCTCGTATGAATATGTTCTTACACAATGTAAACTATAATGATTTTTCTATTAAACGTGGAGATACATTATTAAATCCTCAGCATGGAGAAGAGAGGCCATTTGATGCTATAGTATCAAACCCACCGTATTCTATAAAATGGATAGGTGATGCGGATCCAACATTAATTAACGATGAACGTTTCGCACCAGCGGGGAAACTTGCTCCTAAATCATATGCGGACTATGCGTTTATTATGCATTCACTTAGCTATTTATCAAGTAAAGGGAGAGCGGCTATAGTTTGCTTCCCGGGTATTTTCTATAGAAAAGGTGCGGAGAAAACTATTAGAAAATATTTAGTAGATAATAACTTTGTTGATTGTGTTATTCAACTTCCAGATAATCTATTCTTTGGTACATCGATTGCTACATGTGTATTAGTATTAGCGAAAAATAAAACTGAGAATAAAACTTTATTCATAGATGCATCCAAAGAATTCAAAAAAGAAACAAATAATAATATATTAGAAGAAAAAAATATAGATAACATCATTGAAGAGTTTAGAAATAGAGCAGATGTGGAACACTTTTCACGTTATGTAGATAATAGTGAAATAGAGGAAAATGATTATAATTTATCAGTATCAACATATGTAGAAAAAGAAGACACTAGAGAAAAAATTGATATTAAAGTATTAAATAAAGAAATTGCTGAAACTGTGAAAAAAATTGATGAACTGCGTGCATCTATAGATGAGATAGTTAGGGAGCTAGAGAGCGATGAATAATGAAATTAGTTTTTTAATGTATTCTTTAGATGAAGAAAATGTTAGTGTTAATGTAAGAGTATCTGAAGATACTATATGGATGACTCAGAATGCACTTGCTGAACTATTTGGAATTGATAGAACAGGAGTAGGGAGACATTTAAAGAATATTTTTGAAGAAGGAGAACTTGACAAAGAAGTGGTATGTGCAAATTTTGCACACACCACAAAACATGGTGCTATAGAAGGAAAAGAACAGGTTAGGGATTTAAAATATTATAATCTTGATGCCATCATTTCAGTCGGATATAGAATAAATTCTAAAAAAGCGACTGCCTTTAGAATTTGGGCAACAAACGTATTAAAAGAGTATATGATAAAAGGTTTTGCTATGGATGATGATCGCTTAAAACAAGGGACTTCTTTGTTTGGTAATGATTATTTCAAAGAACTTTTAGAACGTATTCGTGATATTCGTTCAAGTGAAAAAATATTTTATCGTCAAGTATTAGACTTATTCGCAACTTCAATTGATTATGATGGAAATAGTGAAGAAGCTAAGAAATTCTTTGCCACTGTACAAAATAAAATGCATTATGCAATACATCATCATACGGTAAGTGAGTTAATATTTGATAGAGTAGATGGCGGTAAAGAATTTATGGGACTAACTGCCTTTAAAGGAGAATTACCAACATTAACAGAAGCTAAAACAGCTAAAAACTATTTAAGTGAAAAAGAATTACGTAGTTTAAATCAGCTTGTATCTGGATATTTAGACTTTGCAGAAAGACAAGCAGAACGAGAAGTAGCTATGACAATGGCAGATTGGATAAAACATGTAGATAATATACTACGAGCAACAGGTGAAGATGTATTAGAAAATGCAGGAAGTATATCACGAAAACAAATGGAAAAAAAGGTGGAAGAAGAATATAAAAAATATTCAGAACACACTTTAACACAAGTAGAACAAGACTATTTAGAAGAAATCAAAAACATAGAAAAAATAGCAAAGAAAGGAGGAAAATAGATGACGAACATATTAGAATTACTTAAGAATGAAAAAGTAGAATGGAAGAAGTTAGGGGAAATCGGAAGCATATTCTCGGGATTGAAGGGAGTAACTGCTGACGACTTTAAAACTGGAACAACCAAATACATACCATATATTAGTGTTTTTAATAACTATGAAATTAATAATGATATTAGAGTAGAGACAGTTAGAATAAAAGAAATAGAAAAACAGAATTTAGTAAAGTTAGGTGACGTTTTATTTACAGCTTCTTCAGAAAATATTAAGGATGCTGGTATGACTGCAGTTGTCACAGAAGATTTAAAAGAAGAAACCTATTTAAATAGTTTTTGTTTTATATATAGATTTTTTGAAAATATAGAAATATTGCCTGATTTTTCAAAGCATCTATTTAGATCTGTTGAATTAAGAAAAAAAATATCGAATACAGCACAAGGAGTAACTAGATTTAATATATCAAAAGATAGAATTTTAAATATAGAAATCCCAATTCCCTCACTAGAAACTCAAGAAAAAATAGTAAAAATACTTGACAAATTCACAAATTATGTTATGGAACTTCAGTCGGAACTTCAGTCACGTACTAAACAATATACGTATTATAGGGATAAGTTATTAAGTGAAGAATATTTGACTAAAGTGACTAAGGAAATGGAAGAGGATAGAAGATTAAAAATTTTTAAATTAGATGAAATATTTGATTTTAAAAATGGATTAAATAAAGGAAAAGAATATTTTGGAAAAGGTGTTCCCTTTATTAGTTATGTTAATGTCTATAAATTAGATAGATTACATGAACAAGATATAATAGAAAAAGTAGAATTAACACAAGATGAAATAGCAAGATTTAGTGTAGAAAAAGGGGATGTTCTTTTTACTCGTACCTCAGAAGTCAAAGAAGAGGTGGGGTATTCTTCTGTTGTGATAGAAGATTTAAATAATACTGTGTTTAATGGATTCACAATAAGAGCGAGACTTAAAAATAGTGATTTATTACTACCAGAATATAGTGCGCATTTGTTTAGATGCCACGAAATAAGAAAAGAAATAATAAGAAGAAGTTCATTTACAACTAGGGCATCATTGAGTGGTCAAGAACTTGGAAAAGTAAAGGTTGTTATTCCACCTCTTTCACTTCAAAATAAAATAGTGAAGGTCTTGGATAAGTTCCAAGTATTGCTTGCAGATACAAAAGGATTGTTGCCTGCAGAAATAGAAGAACGTCAGAAACAATATGAATATTATCGTGAAAAACTCTTGACATTTGACGTAGAATGTAGTAGAACGAACGAACGTTCATAATATCTAATATTTACTATGATATTTTACAAAAAGCTGCTATTATAGTTGAAGTAGATATTGAGGATAGAGTAGAATGGGAAAAAGTTTCTAATTTCTGTAAGAGACAGAAGGGGATTAATATTACAGCCAAAGAGATGAAAGAGTTAGCTATAGAAGATGGTACTGTAAAAGTTTTTGCTGGAGGAAACACAGTAGCGTATCTAGATGTAGAGATAGTTGGTAAAGATAATATTATAGATAAACCAAGTATTATTGTGAAATCGAGAGGAAATATTGATTTTGAATATTACGATGGTATGTTTTCTCATAAAAATGAGATGTGGTCATACTCAATAAATAGTGAAAATAATATTAAGTACTTGTATTATTATTTGAAAAATAATATAGAGTATTTTAGAAGTAGAGCTATTTCAGGTAAGCTTCCCCAAATAGCAACAGGGATTACAGATAATTATAAAATTCCTCTTCCCCCTCTTCACGTTCAACAACATGTTGTAAATATTCTTGATAAGTTTGATACTTTAGTGAATGATATTAAAGAGGGATTACCAAAAGAAATAGAACAACGCCAACAACAATATGAATATTGGAGAGAGTGTTTGTTAAACTTTCCAAGATAACAGGTTATTATGAAAAAATTTGAGATATAAATAAAAAAGGAAAAGGAGTGAGAGTATGTCAGAAGAAAAATTCAGGTATAAGACTTCGCCTATCGCAGAGATGCAAGGTGGAATAGTCTTAGCGAGGTTTGAAAAGCCTGAGCGTAGAGTGGAAGAATATCAAACTGAATCTCAACTTGAAGAAAATATGATTAATAATCTAGTTTCACAAGGATATGAAAGACTTGATGTTAGAACTATGGATGATTTATATATTAATCTTCGAGTGCAAATTGAGAAGTTAAATGATATTAAATTTAGTGATAGTGAATGGAAAAGATTTCTACTTGAGTATTTAGATGCTCCTAATGATGGAATAATCGAAAAGACTCGTAAGATTCAGGAAAATCATATTTATGATTTTATATTTGATGACGGTAGATTAAGAAATATTAAAATAATAGATAAGAAAAATATCCATAACAACCACCTACAAGTAGTTAATCAAGTGACTGTTGCTAAAAATAGATATGATGTGAGTATTTTAGTAAATGGATTACCTCTTGTTCACATTGAATTGAAAAAGCGCGGGGTAAATATTAGGGAGGCCTTTAATCAGATTCAAAGGTATGAGGATGAAAGTTTTAACTTAGATAATTCACTTTATAAGTTTGTGCAAATTTTCGTAATTTCAAATGGAACATACACAAGGTATTTCGCTAATACGACTGAACGTGATAAGAGTAATTATGAGTTTACTTGTGAATGGGCAGACGCGAAAAATAGAGTTATCGCTGATTTAGAAGACTTTACAGCGACTTTCTTTGAGAAGAGAACTATTCTTGAGATTTTAACAAAATATTGTATTTTTAATTCAAGAAATATCCTTTTAATCATGCGCCCATATCAAATTGCGGCGACTGAAAGACTATTATGGAGAATTAATTCTAGCTTTGAAAATAAAAAAGCTGGTAGTGTAGAAGCTGGTGGATTTATCTGGCATACTACTGGATCTGGTAAGACTTTAACATCGTTCAAATCAGCAAGATTAGCTACTGAGTTAGATTATATTGATAAAGTATTCTTCGTAGTTGATAGAAAAGACTTGGACTATCAAACTATGCGTGAGTACCAAAAATTCCAAAAAGATAGTGTAAATGGAAGTAAGGATACTAAAGAACTAAAAGTTAGCATTGAAAAACAAGATAATAAAATAGTTGTTACAACAATTCAAAAATTAAATGAGTTTGTTAAAAATAACAAAGGGCATGAAATTTATAACAAGCATTGTGTATTTATTTATGATGAATGTCATAGGTCACAATTTGGTTTAGCTCAAAAGAATATTCAAAGTTCATTTAAACACTATTATCAATTTGGTTTTACAGGAACTCCGATTTTTGTAGAAAATTCATTAGATGGAAAAACAACTTCTGATGTATTTGGTGCACAATTACATAGTTATGTAATTACCGATGCGATTAGAGATGGTAAAGTTCTTAAATTCAAGATTGACTACAACAGCATTAATCCGAAGTTCAAGAGTTCTGAAGAAGAAACAGATGATGAAAAACTAAAAGCTCTTGAGAATAAAATGTTCATACATCCAGAGCGTATTTCAGAAATTACTAAATATATTCTCGATAGGTTTGATTCTAAAACTTATCGTAATACACAATATACGGTAAAAGATAAACGTATTAATGGATTTAATGCGATGTTTGCGGTGCAAAGTGTAGATGCCGCGAAGATGTATTATGAAGAGTTTAAAAAACAACAGGCAAACTTACCTGAAGATAAAAAACTAAAAGTTGCAACAATATTTAGTTATGCTCCAAATGAAGAAAGAGCCTCAGGGGAAATTGAAGAAGAGAGTATGTCGTCATCAGCAATGTCAACTACTGCAAAAAAATTCTTAACTAATGTAGTTGATGATTATAATTCATTCTTCCAAACTAACTTCACTATAGATGGTAATGGATTTGAGAATTATTATAAAGATTTATCTAGTAGAGTAAGAAACAAAGAAGTAGATTTACTAATTGTTGTTGGTATGTTCTTAACTGGATTCGATGCTCCAACTATGAATACATTATTCGTTGATAAAAACTTAAGATACCATGGCCTTATTCAGGCATTTTCTAGAACAAATAGGATTCTAAATAAGATGAAAGCCTTCGGAAATATCGTTTGTTTCAGAAATTTAGAAAAAGCTACTAAAGATGCGATTAAACTATTTGGTGATGAAAATAGTATAAATGTAATTATCGAGCGTAGTTATGATGATTACATTAATGGTTTCACGGATGAAGATACAGGAGTTGTATTTAAAGGGTATAAGGAACTATGTGAAGAAATCATAGAAAAATTCCCAGACCCAACAGAAATCAAACTAGATAAAGATAAGAAAGAGTTTGTTAAGTTATTCGGTGAAATCTTAAAGAGAGAAAATATCCTAAGAAACTATGATGAGTTTAGTAGTTTTGAGAAGATAATTTCTGAGAGATTGAAACAGGATATGAAGAGTGTATATATAGAATTTAGTAATCCAGGCCATCCACCTAAGCCACCTATAATAGACCCAGATGATCCACCTGTAAATTTCGATGATATTGAATTCCATATCGATCTTCTAAAAACTGAAGAGGTAAATCTTGATTACATCCTAGCCCTAATACTTGAAAAAGCTAAGGAACAAGGTTCAAATAATGAAACGCTAAAAGAAGAGATAAGAAGATTGATTCGTTCTTCACTTGGAACAAGAGCAAAAGAAGAATTAATTATTGAATTTATCAATCGTACAGATTTAACTAAGTTTGATAAAAATGAAGATATACTAGAAGCTTTTTATGAATATGCTAAGATTGAGAAAGAACAAAAGATAAATGAACTTATCACTGAAGAAAATCTAAAAGAAAAATCTAAGAAATTTATAGAGAAATCAATTAGTAGAGGATATGTTGCCCAAGGTGGAACTGAATTAGATGATGTATTACCACCAGTAAGACGTGTTGGTGGAGAAAGAGAAGCTAAGAAGCAATCAGTTCTTTCTAAATTGAAAGATATCGTTAAAGTATTTGTGGGGATATAATATATTTATGTATATGATTTACAGAAACAGTCGATTACTATAAAATATATATTATAATGAAAATAACTAAGAGATATTGGAAATCATTCCCAGAATTTTTTGAGGATAGATAAATATCTCTTTTTTATTTTACGCATATGCCCCTATGTGTCTTTTTTTATGTGCATAATATATGCTATAATAAAATTGATATAAATTGTTTTCAAAATTTTACTAACTTTAGGAGAAGGATATGTTTAAGAAATGTTGTAGTAGTAGAAGTGAAAAAAATTATAAAATACACCATAGCCCTAGACCAATTAAACTTTCAGATGAAATGGATAGTGTAATAAAAAAATTACTTTGGTACACACCGAATATTGATTCATATCAATCTAGTAAAAATGAATTAATCTCTGATAAAATCTATGATGAATTTTCATTTTCTTATATCATTGGTCAAATGGGGATGAAGGAAGGGCAGGATGTAAAGTGGTTGTGGACAAGAGACGTTATCAGTGACGATGAATGGAAATTTTTTGAAGGGAAAATATGTACGAATTGCCAAAAAATAATAATATCAAAGTATTCTACCTTTTCTAAAGTAAATGCTTTATTAACAGCTATAAGAAATAGTATAGCGCATGGTCATTTTTCTATAATCGATGACTATTTTATTGGTTTTAATAAGAAACGTACTACGACTGAACCAGAAGATTTGAAAAAAGCTGTTATAAAGATTAAGCCTAAATTATTACTTAAGGCATTAGATCAATTAACGTCTCCAATAGGTAAGGAAAAACTGCTTGCATATGCTTTTAAAAATGTTGGTTATAAAGTTACAGAACCAAAAAATAGAAGTAGGGATTTTGATCTATGTCTCGAGAAGAATGGTAAGAAGTATGTAGTAGAAATAAAATCATATAAAGGTCAGACATATCTACATCCTGAGCATATTACGAGATTTCTTAAGAGGGCAGAAGAAGAAGTACCTGATTATGAAAAGATATTACTTATCGATACATCGAGGGTAACGAAAGCTGTACGAGCGCTAGAATCAAATATTAAAGGATTTAGGATTATAGATATTAATCAGGTTAAGCAACTATTAGGAAGAGAACCTGTAGATATATTAGCCAAATAAATCTATAACTAATAACAAGAGCGATTCAAAAATAATAACTTTGAATCGCTCATTTTTTTATTTCATTTGTTCACTTACAGTACTTACTTTCTCTAGAATTTCATCTAGACTGAAGTATCCACTTTTTTGAATAGATAGCCTTCCTTCAATATAAACTTCTACAGTTGGTGCAGAAAGAATGCCTCGTTGAGCAGCAATTTCCATGTTTTCTTCTAATGAAATGTAGTATGCTGCAATGTCTTTGTGATTTTCTTGCCAAGTAGTAATTCTGTTTTTTATTGAGTGACATGGCATACATGTGGCTGCTCCGTATTGAATAATCGCTATGTCATTGTCATTGATGATTTTATTTAAGTCGTCATTTTTTGTGAAGTCAATCATATTTTATAATCCTTTTTTTAATATAAGAAACAGTGTAGTATGCTGTCTTCTTTCAATATGTGTATATTATATTCGTTTTAGATTTGAAATACAACTAATTGAATCGTGTATATACTAATTAGAAAATGGAAATCTTTTATAGAAATATTCTGAAAACTATTGACAATAGTTTTGGAACATGATATTATTTTTATAACGTAAATAGATAAGTATTATAAAAAGAGGCCGCGATGACTAATTTAAAAGGTAGCATCGCCGAAGTGATTTATTTCACTGGGGTTATGTCGAATAGGCATAGCACTGTCATTAGAAAATGCCCATTTTCTTCATGGTGAGCTTTTTATAATAAGGGCAAGAGGAATAGGATAGAATTATAAACTAGACTACAAGGACCTTTTGTTCTTGTAGTCTATTTTTTATAACTTATTTGAAGGAGAAAGTAATGAGATTATTTGATGGTATGACGGTAGAAAATGGTGAACTGAATATTTCGAAAGTAGGAGTAAGTGAGTTAAAGGCTCAATACGGGACGCCACTTTATGTTTATGATGAGAATATGTTAGTGAACCAATGTAGAACTTTTATTAATAATTTTAAAAGTTCGAAGTTCAATACAGAAGTTCTTTACGCATCGAAAGCTTTTAGTTGTTTAGAAGTATTAAGAATTGCGAGTAGAGAAGGTTTAGGTGTAGATGTGGTTTCACTTGGTGAGATTCACACAGCATATAAAGCTGGATATAATATGAAGAAAGCTTATTTCCACGGAAATAATAAAACTCGTGAGGAGCTACAATATGCTCTTGAAGTAGGAGTAGGAACTATCGTTGTAGATAATGACTATGAATATGAAATGATTAATGAAATCGTAAGAGAGAGTGGGAATACTGTAGATGTACTTCTAAGAATTAATACAGGTATCGATGCTCATACTCATGAATACATTAAAACTGCAAAAGATGATTCGAAATTTGGTTATTCAGTATATGATGAAACAATTTATGAGTTAATCTCAGATATTAATAGTCAAAGCAATCTTAACTTTGTAGGATTTCATTCACACATTGGATCACAAATTTTTGAGAAAACTTCATTTTTCGAAGCTGTAAAAGTGGTTATGGAATTTACGAAAAAAGTTCAAGAAAGATTAGGTTTAACTATAAGTGTTCTTAACCTAGGTGGAGGGTTTGGAGTTTATTATACTGAAGAAGATAGACCTTTTGAACTTGCTGAATTTTTAAGAGAGTATATCGAAGTGGTTGAACGTGAAAGTGATAATTTCGGCTTAGATTTAACTAAGGTGGTAATTGAGCCTGGTAGAAGTTTAACATGTAACGCTGGTAGTACATTATATAGTGTTGGTGGAGTTAAGAAGACTTTTGCAGGTCGTGAATACGTGTTCGTTGATGGAGGTATGGCAGATAATCCTCGGTATGCATTATATAAAGCAAAATACGAGGCAATGTTAGCTAATAAAATGAATCAAGAAGCTGATACAACTTATACAGTTGCTGGTAAGTGTTGTGAATCTGGAGATATGTTAGTAATGGATGCAAAATTACCTAAAGCTGAGCAAGGTGACTTACTATTAGTATCATCGACAGGAGCGTATAACTACAGTATGAGTAGCAATTACAATAGATTACCGAAATTACCTGTAGTATTTGTAAAAGACGGAACTAGTCGCCTAGTAGTAAAAGGTGAGACTTTAGAAGATTTAATTAGACAAGATATTTAATTCAAAAAACAAAATAAAAAGTATTATTAAAAATATATAAAATAAGTTAGAAACAAGGAGAATAAGATTATGACAATTTATACAGGAAGTGGAGTAGCAATAGTAACACCATTTTTTGAGGATGGAAGTGTAGATTATGATACGTTTGGAGAGTTAATCGAATTCCAAATTAGTGAAGGTACAGATGCGATTATCGTAGCGGGAACTACAGGTGAGAGTTCAACTATGCCTGATGATGAGCAAGTAGCGGTAATTAAATTCGCTATTGATAGAGTAGCAGGACGTGTACCTGTTATTGCAGGTAGTGGGGTTAACGATACAGCTCACTCAATTAGATTAAGTCAAGAGATTGAAAAATTAGGACCAGATGCATTATTAGTAGTAACACCATATTACATCAAAACTAGCCAACAAGGTCTAATTGAACACTTTGAAGCAATCGCGAATAGTGTAGATTTACCAATCGTACTTTACAATGTACCAGGAAGAACTGGACAAGTTATGGCGCCTGAGACTATTTTACACTTATCTCAACACAAAAATATCGTGGCGTATAAAGATGCTGTAGGGGATATTGCTCATACTTTAGCGGTTAGAAACTTAGTAGGGGATAAAATTGATATTTACTCAGGAAATGACGACATTAATGTACCTATTATTTTAGCAGGTGGTAAAGGGACAATCTCTGTTTTAGCTAACGTTTATCCAAAAGCTACGCACTTAATGTGTAAATATGCTTTAGAAAGACAAGTGGATAAAGCGTTTGAATTACAACTTAAATACTTAGACTTCATCCACATGTTATTTGCTGAACCAAACCCAATGCCAGTTAAAAAATGTGTAGAATTAATTGGGAAATCAGCTTGTCACTACCGTCTACCTATGACACACGTTGCTCCAACATTAGCAACAAGATTAGAACAAGAGATTGCAAGACTTAATTCATTACAAGGAGAATAAAAATGAGAGTTTTATTAAGTGGTTATAATGGAACTATGGGACAAGTTCTAAAAAACTATATTCAAGACAGTACTGATTTAGAAATTGTTGTAGGTGTAGGTCGTGAATTATTAGAAGAGAAATTTCCTACTTATACTTCATATGAATCTTTAGAAAAGGTGGCTGATGTGATTATTGATTTTTCTCATCATGCTGGGACTGCTGAACTAGTGGAGTATGCTAAACGTACAACAACGAAGGTTGTAATAGCGACAACTGGTCATACTGCAGAAGAATTAGAATTAATCGATGAACTAGCGACTCATGTTGGAGTAGTTTACGCTGGGAATTACAGCTTAGGAGTAAATGTCTTAGTAGAATTAGTGAAAAAAGCTAGTGAATTGTTATTAGGATATGATATCGAAGTTATTGAAAAACACCACAATAAAAAAGTGGATGCACCTAGTGGAACTGCAAAAATGTTAGTAGATGCGGTTAAAGATGTAGAAGATTATAATAGAGTTTATGGTCGTCACGGAGATATGAAACGCCAAGAAAAAGAGATTGGAATTCATGCGGTTCGTGGTGGAACTATAGTAGGTGAACATGAAGTGATTTTTGCTGGAGAAGATGAAGTAATTGAGATTAAACATACAGCTCTAAGTAAAAAAATGTTCGCCAAAGGATCTGTTACAGCAGCACAGTGGCTTAACAGTGTTGATGAACCTAGATTATATTCTATGAAAGATGTACTAGGTATAGAATAATAAAGTCAGAAGCGACTCAAATGAGTCTATAGAGGTGATAACAGAGTCATCTCTGAGTAGTTTATAACTAGATAAATGAAGAAAGTAATCTAGTATAACACTTAAACAAAGAATATTATAATAAAGTTAGTTTGACATATGTAAAAATTAGATATAAAATAGAAAAAAATCATATAGATAATAGGAGAAAGAAATGAAATCAACAGAAGAGATTATTAAATTTATAGCAACATCTAAAAAGAAAACACCGGTTAAAGTTTATGTTAATTTTAATGCTGATGTAGAATTTCCAGAAACTTTAGAAGTTTATGGTGAAGGAAACTCAAGAGTTATCTTTGCGGATTTTGCTGATTGGGTGGAATTTTATGAAGCTAATAAAGCTACTGTAGTAAATCACCGCGTAGAAAATGATCGCCGTAACAGTGGTGTACCGATGATCGATTTAACTCAGTTTAACGCTCGTATCGAACCAGGATGCTCAATTCGTGAACACGTTAGTATCGGAGATAATGCGGTTATTATGATGGGTGCTGTTATTAATATCGGAGCTAAAATTGGTAAAAATACTATGATCGATATGAATGCTATTTTAGGTGGACGTGCAGAAGTTGGAGAAAACTCTCACGTTGGTGCTGGATCTGTGTTATCAGGTGTTATTGAACCAGCTAATGCTACACCAGTACGAGTAGGTAACAATGTTCTTATCGGAGCTAATGCTGTTATCTTAGAAGGTGTGCAAATAGGAGATAACGCTGTTGTCGCAGCTGGAAGTGTAGTAACGAAAGATGTAGCTAGTGGAGATGTAGTAGCGGGTGTTCCAGCACGAGTAATCAAAACACGTAGTGAAGTTGCAGAAGAAAAAGTAGATATTATCGCAGAATTAAGAAACTTATAATAAAGTAGGAAGAGAAGATGAAAGTAATTACTGAAGAGAATTTAACATCATGGCGTAGACACCTGCACCAAAATCCAGAGTTATCTTTGGAAGAGCATAAAACTAAAGAATTTATCGCTAGTATCTTAAAAGAATCTGGCATAGAATATCAAGAAACTCTTGAGACAGGGTTAGTAGTAATCTTTAAAGCAAGTGTAGAAACTAAAGATACGATTTTATTCAGAGCTGATATTGATGCATTGCCTATCACAGAGGAAAATGATGTTGATTTTAAATCTAATAACGATGGTGTGATGCATGCTTGTGGACATGATGGACATACTACTATGCTTTTAGGTAGTGTTATAGAAGCGGCAGATTATTACAAAAATAATGATACGAAGGTGAATAGCATTTTCGTATTTCAACCAGCTGAAGAAACTTTCGGCGGTGGAAATTTATTAATCAATGATTTTGATTTTTCACCGTATAACATTTTAGCAAGTTATGCTCTGCATATGAATCCAGATTATCCAGAAGGGCATATCATTTCTAAACCAAAAGAAATTATGGCTAGTGCTAATGAATATAGAATCTATATTAAAGGACGTGCAGCTCACGTTGGTTTAAAAAATACTGGAATCGATGCTCTTAATGTGGCTACAATGTTCTTTCAAGAGATGTTAAAACTTAATGCATTACATACAAAAGCTCGTAATACTAATATTATTCATATCGGTAAAATGTACGGTGGAGATGCTATGAATGTTGTTGCGGAGAATGCCTACCTAGAAGGAACTATTAGAACATACAGCATGGAAGACCTGGCTACAATAAAAGCTACAATTGAAAATACGCGTGTAGGACTTGAACATCTTACTGGAGCAAGTATTCGTGTTGACTTTGCTGAAGGTTATCCAGCGGTAATTAATGATGAAGTTCCTTATAAAGTAATTAAAGAAGTTATAGAAAAAGAAAACATTGATTATATTGAGTTAGAAGATGCTTATCTATACGGAGAAGATTTCTCATTCTTTAGCAGATTGTCTCCTATAAACTATAGTTTTTTAGGTTTAAGAAATGAAGAGAAAAACTATGTTTCAGGATTACACACACCAACTTTCAACTTTGATGAAAAAATATTAAAAGTAGGGGTTAAATATTACCTAGGAATATTGAATCATTACAACAAATAACTTTGTTGATTTTAAGTGAAATAAAAAGGGCTGATTAAAAGGTCCTAAATTTAAAAAATTTATATGAGAATTTATAAACGCAGTGATTTATAGATATCTGATGAAATTTTGGGGGTGACTTTACAAAATTGATTTCTTTGAAATCATAATTTTTGAGTCACTCCCTTTTATCTAAGAAAGGATTTTTATGGCAACAATTGAGTTAAATTACAATAACATACGACAAAATGCTATTAATTTAAAGGATCGAGCACAAGATATAATAGCTGTAGTGAAAAATAATGCGTATAATTTAGACTTAAAAGAATGTATAAAATTATACTCAGAAGTAGGAATAAATTACTTTGCAACGACGAAAGAAGAAGAGTGTAAAGTAATAAGGAAAACATTAGGAGAAGATGCTAATATTTTTCTATTAAATCCAACTTATAATTTTGATTTAGTTAGAGAATACAATGTTGAGATAAATATTGCGAGTCTTGAATACTTAAAAGAAAATCTTGATAATGTGAGAGATTTAACGTTACAGCTAGAATTTGCAGGTAGTATGAGACGTGCAGGAGCAAGAAATCTGGAAGAAGTGCTAGAAATTATAAATTTCTGTAAAGAAAACAAACTAAAATTAAAAGGATTTTGGTCTCATTTTTCATTTGCTGATGAGTTTGATGGTTTTTATGAAAAAGAAAAAGAATTGGTACTAAAAGTTCTTGATGAGGCACAGAAAGTTTATGATTTTGAAGTAATTCATTTACAAAATAGTGCTTCGTTTTTACGAGATGGTGCGTTTGGCAAAACAACACACCAGAGATTGGGGATAATTCTTTATGGAGCTATGCCTTACAATGTGAAGGAAAACCCAGTAGCTTTAAAGGATTTAGTTATTAAAAACCCAATTACCGTATATGGTGAAATAATTAATATAGTAACCTTGAATAAAGGTGAGTGCATAGGGTATTCTAATTCGTATATAGCTGATGCTGATAAAAAAGTAGCAGTTGTTAATATTGGCTATGGTGATGGAATATTACGAGATAGACTAAAAGGGAAAACATGTTTAATTAATGGCAAAGAGAGAAATATTTACTCAACGATGATGAGTCACTTAGTAGTAGAAATAGGTGATGAAGAAAGCATCGGAGATAGGGTTTATATTTATGATGATAAGCAACAACTTCATGATTATACTAAGTATTTTGGTCCGAATTCTGTGCAACTTGCAGCTTTAAATTATGATAGTTTAAATGTGAAAAAAATATATTAATAAAAAAGTAAACGGCGCATACGATGTATGCGTCGTTCACTATAAAAAAAGGAAAAATTTTAAATGAATTTAAATTAAGTATATTAACTTAAATTTTTTTTTAGAGATACTTATTTATCTTGTTCTTCTTGGAATTTTTTAGCAATAGTTGCTTCGAAATCCGCTGGGATAGAACGTTGTTTAATGATGATTACGTCAGATTTAGCATATCTAACGATACCTTCAGACACTGATCCCATAAGCATACGTTTGAATCCAGTTAAACCAGAAGATCCACAAACTACAAGATCGATACCTTTTTCGTCAACAATGTCTTCACTAAGAACTATTTTAGGAATACCTTGTTCAACAATACCGAATACTTTAGTTAATCCATCTTCTTTAGCAGATTCTACATAGCTATCAACTAATTCTTTAGTACGTTTGTAGAATGAGTTGAAAATGTATGGATCTGATAAACCAGAAGTTGCGATTGTCGCATCAATAACAGACGCGATGTATAACTCTGCATCCTCGTTTCTTTGAGCAATGGCTACGGCATTTTTAAAAGCCCATTCAGCTTGTTTTGAACCGTCAACTGCGACTAAAATTTTAGAATATTTGTTTTCCATGATCATAACCTCCGACTTCTATGTCTTTACTTATATTATATCATATTTACAAAAAAAGTAAACGTTATTTTCAAAAAAACAGTATAAAAATTATTTGTAAAAACTAAGAAAAAACCTATGGAAAAGCGTATATACAACGTTTGGCCCATAGGTATATATTTATAAGTTTTTATGAATATTGATTATTCGTTTTCATCAATAACAGTAATAAGTCTTTTTCGTTTGTGTTCTTTATTATCTATAGTTACTCGGTATACTAATTCATAAGTTCCAGGTTTAGTGTTATCAACTTCACCTTCGATAATAAGATCATCTAAATAAGATTTCCCTGCTTTACGAGCAATTACTCCATCTTTGTTAGTATCTACTTCTTCACCAACTTTTATTGTTGCATTTTCAGGGATAATGAAATAGAAAGTACGTTCAAGTCGACGTTCAAGACGTTTTCTGTATTTTTCTTCGTCTTCAGCACTCATTCGATCTCTAAGTTTTTCATCTACTAAAGGCATTAGCTCAACTTCAGTATCAGCTATACAAATTCTACTATTAACAAGTGTAAACGTCTGAGTTCTTCCAGGTCCACAATAAGATTGACATCCTATGATAAATTCAGCATTTGGAGCTTTCTTTTTTAATTTTGGAATTAAAGTTTTAAGATTAACACCAAGGCAATCATCACATAATCTAAATGTTACTTTATCTTCAGTAACAATATTTTTATCATTTTGAGCCATATTATATCCTTTCATAATTTATTTGTTTGAAACTAGAATTTATTATATCACATAATTATAATAAATTAAATTTTAAATATCATCTTTAAGACTAATTATTTTTAAACCTTTTTCTCATCAGAGTATTTAGAACAAATAATGTAATAAATAATATAAATATATGTATGATTATTGTAGTAATTAGACTTATGAAAAATTCTTCAGGTACCATTTGTATTAAATTTGATTCATCAGGACTTAACAACCAAAGATCGTTAGAAAATAGAAGTTGATGAAATTTTATCCAAAATGATGTGAAATTGTATGAAATAATACATGATAAAACACCAATTACTATAATAAACGATAGTAGTACTTTGTTAAATGTTCTTGAGATATAAAAAAGTGTTTCTTTTTTGCAAAGAAATACTAATAATATGGTTGAAATAATGAATAATATAAAGAAGAATACCATAGTTTTGTAACTTACATTGTATAGTGTTCTTACATCTTGCATATGAAGTATGTCTTTATCTGAATACCAATCAAAATTTAACATTGTTTTATGATTGAGATAATCAAGTAAATTAGTAGTGTTTTGTATTAGTTCATCATATGTGGTTCCAATTTTAGGGGCTAAATTTTCTTTTTGATAGAAATTTTTATAAAAATTCAAATTAAAACAATTGTAAAATATTATGGCTAGTATCCCACTAATAAATAGTGAAAAATTTTCTATAACAATAAGGAACTGTATAATATATTTTCTCATTATTGCACCTCCAATAAACATTATAACACATAAACATAGTTGTAGTAATGTTGTTTGCATTGAATTTGGTTTACATATTTACACAAATTAACAAAAATATGAGGATTTATAAAAGTTTTTGAGTAAAAAACATTTAATATTTATATAAATTATGGTAAAATATACACATATAGTTATTTATTTTGGGGGAAATCATGAATAAGTTTTTTAAGATCTATTTAGAGTTAAGAGAAAAAATAGAGCATAGGCAATACAGGTCTAACTCTCTCTTACCAAGTGAAAATGAACTCGCAAGAGAATATAATGTTTCTAGGGAAACTATAAGAAAAGCATTATTACTATTATTAGAAAATGGTTATATTCACAAAATACAAGGGAAAGGATCTATAGTGTTAGATGTTCATAGATTTAGATTACCTGTAACAGGGATACTAAGTTTTAAAGAACGTCGCCAATTTCAAGATGTAGATGCAACTACTAAAGTGTTGGTGAATAAAGAAGTAGATGCTCCAGATTTTTTAGTAAGACTTGGTCTTGTTAAGCCAGATGAAAAATTAATCTACTTAGTACGCCAAAGAATAGTGGATGGAGAAGCAGTAATCCTAGATAAAGATTATATTAGAAAAAGTACAATAGGGGATCTACCTACCAATCGTGTAGAGGAATCATTATATGAATATCTAGAAAAGGATTTAGGAATTAAAATCTCTTATGGAAATAAAGATTTTAAAATTGAACCTGTTAATGAAGAAGATACTACATATATTGATTTAAATGGTCATAAACATATTGCAGTATTACGAAGTGATGTGTATACAGAAGGAACTGATTTCCTACATTATACAGAGAGTCGACATAGGGTCGATAAGTTCTATTTCTCTGAATTTGCGAGAAGAAAAAGCGATAGAATAAATTAATATGATTATAGAAGAAAACTTTAAACAGAGTAATTTTGTTTAAAGTTTTTCTCTATAATATTATAAAAAATATTATAAGAATGAAAGGTAAAAAAAAATTTTTTACTATAATATTTTTTTAGTTTATAGATGCCTTAGTTAGGTAATAGATTTCCAAAATATTAAATAAGTATAGAAATTTCCAAAAAAGAATTGAAGCCTTTTCACAAGAAAAATAATCATTGAAAAATAATAAAATAAAGTGTATAATTGATATAAGTTCTTAAATTTCCGGGAAATATTCTCGGAAATATTTTTGCGGGAGTGTGAGAAAAAATGAAGATAGTTGTATTTTCATTAACTGGAAATTGCAAGAGATTTGTAGATATGTGTAAAATCCCAGAAGAGGATGTTATTGACCTATTTGATATCGATTATGAAGTTGATTTTGATTATATTTTAATAACCCCAACGATAGGTTTCGGACAAGTCCCTGAATGGGTAGCAGAGTTTTTAGAAACTAACCATAAGCACTTAAAAGGGGTAGTAGGTAGTGGAAATAAAAACTGGGGTAATAGATTTGCGAAAGCTTCAGAAACGATTAGTGAGAAGTATAATGTACCATTACTTATGAAAATCGAATTACACGGAAATACAAAAGACTTAATAAAATTTAAAAAAATATATTTGGAGAGTGTAAAGAATGGAGAAATTTAACCATATTGAACTAAATAATGAAGTAACAAAAAGAGGTGACAATGGATTTTTCAAATTAGAAAAAGACGTTGAGGCTATTGAAGAATTTCTTCGTGAAGTAGACTTTCGAACTGTAAAATTTAGTTCAGAGATGAAAAGACTTAGATATCTAGTAGAGGAGAATTTCTACTATAATATTTTTGATAAATATATTGAAGATGAAATTTTAGAATGTTTAGAATTAGCTGCAAACTTTAAATTTGAATTCAAAAGTTACATGGCAGCGAGTAAATTCTATAAAGATTATGCATTAAAAACAAATGATAAAAAACAATATTTAGAAAACTTTAACCAACACGTATTCATCGTTGCTATGTATTTAGCTGATGGAGATGTTGCTTTAGCTAAGGAACTTATGATTTCAATGCTTGAACAAAGATTACAACCAGCGACACCAACATTCCTGAACTCTGGAAGAAGTCGTCGTGGTGAGTTAGTATCATGTTTCTTATTAGAAGTAGGGGACTCACTTAACTCAATTAACTACATCGATTCTACAGCTAAACAACTTTCAAAAATTGGTGGAGGGGTTGCGATTAACTTATCAAAACTTCGTGCACGTGGTGAGAGTATCAAAGGAATTAAAGGTGTAGCTAAAGGTGTTATTCCTGTAGCTAAATCTTTAGAACAAGGTTTTGCATATGCGGATCAACTTGGACAACGTCCTGGTGCTGGAGCTGTTTACTTAAACATTTTCCACTATGACGTATTAGAATTTTTAGATACTAAAAAAGTTAATGCCGATGAAGAATTACGTCTTCCAACAATTTCTACAGGTATTATCGTACCATCATTATTCTTCGATTTAGCTCGTGAGAACAAAGATTTCTACATGTTTGGACCACACTCTATTTATGAAGAGTATGGATTAGTTCTTGATGATATTGATATCGCTAAGCACTATGATGAATTTGTAGCGAACGAAAATATCATGAAGCGTAAATTTGATGCTCGTGATATGCTTAACTTAATAGCACAAACTCAATTACAATCAGGATACCCATACTTAATGTTCAAAGATAACGCGAATAAAGATCACGCACTTCGTGAAATTGGACAAGTTAAGATGAGTAACTTATGTACTGAGATTTTCCAATTACAAGAAACTTCAATAATTAAAGACTACGGTGAAGATGATATTATTAAACGTGATATTTCTTGTAACCTAGCTTCATTAAACATTGTAAATGTAATGGAAAGTAAAAAAATTAAAGAATCTATCTACTCAGGTATGGATGCATTAACATTTGTAAGTAATTCTACTAAGATTAAAAATGCACCTGGAGTAGTAAAAGCTAATGATGAGTTCCATTCTGTTGGATTAGGTGCTATGAACTTAAATGGATACTTAGCTAAAAACTTAATCGCTTATGAGAGTGAAGAAGCGAAAGATTTCGCAAATGTCTTCTTCATGATGATGAACTACTATACATTAGAACGTTCAATGCAAATTGCTAAAAAACGTAATGAAACATTTAAAGACTTTGAAAAATCAGATTACTACAATGGTAGATACTTCACTAAATATATTGAAAATGACTACTTACCAGTAACTGATAAAGTAAAAGAGTTATTTGAAGGAATTCATATTCCAACAAGAGAAGACTGGAGAAGTCTAAAAAATAGAGTAAAAGAAAATGGACTATATCACGCTTATAGAATGGCAATTGCACCAACACAAAGTATTTCTTATGTTCAAAACTCAACATCAAGTGTACTGCCGATTGTTGATAAAATTGAACGTAGAAGTTATGGGAATGCTGAAACATTTTATCCAATGCCATACTTAAGTCCGAAAACTCAATGGTTCTATAAATCTGCATTTACTATTGATCAAATGAAACTTATTGATTTAATGGCAGTTATTCAAGAACACGTAGATCAAGGTATTTCTGTGATTTTATTCGTAAATTCTGATATCACAACAAGAGAACTTGCTAGATATTATATTTATGCTCATCACAAAGGATTGAAATCACTGTATTACACAAGAAATAAACTACTTTCTGTGGAAGAATGTACTTCATGTGCTATATAGAAAAGAGAGGAAAAATTATTAAATTATGAAAGCTGTAAACTGGAATAAACAAGATGATTTAACATTTATGTATTGGCGTCAAAATATTGCTCAATTTTGGGTTGATACTGAGTTTAAAGTATCAAAAGATATTAAGAGCTGGAACGAAGATTTAAATGATAAAGAACGTGAAGCTTATAAAAAAGTATTAGCTGGTTTAACTGGTCTTGATACTCAACAAGGTGATAAAGGTATGCCTCTTGTATCTCTACATACTGAAGATATGAGAAAACAAGCTGTGTACAGCTTTATGGGAATGATGGAGCAAATTCACGCGAAAAGTTACTCAACAATCTTTACATCATTAATCCCTTCACAAGAAACAGATTACTTATTAGACGAATGGGTTCCGAGTAATCCAGAGCTTCAATTCAAAGCGAAATTAATTGAAGATTATTACATGAAGTTATTTAAACCAGAAGTTCCGACTTATGATTTATATATGGCTCGTGTAGCTTCAGTATTCTTAGAAAGTTATATTTTCTATAGTGGATTTTTCTATCCATTATATTTAGCTGGACAAGGTAAAGTAACGACTTCTGGAGAAATTATCCGTAAAATCTTATTAGATGAAACTATTCACGGAAGTTTTACTGGATTTGATGCACAAGAATTATTCAAAACTTTAACTCCAGAGGAGCAAGAACGTGCTGAAAAAGAAATGTATAAATTATTATTAGATTTATATGAAAATGAATTAAAATATACAAAAGATATTTATGATGAGATTGGTTTATATGAAGATGTTAAAGACTACGTAGAGTATAATGCTAACCGTGCTTTGGCTAACTTAGGGTACCCAGGATACTTTGAAGATAAAGAAATCAATCCAATCATTGAAAATGCGATGAATACTAATACTAAAAACCATGACTTCTTCAGTGTTAAAGGTGATGGATACGTAGTTAGTATGAATGTAGAATCAATTGAAGACGAGGATTTCATTTTCGAATAGGTAAAAGATATGAAAATACTATTAGTAAGACATGGCGAAACAGACTACAACAAAAATAGATTAATTCAAGGGCATAGCGATATTGAATTGAATGAAACTGGAAGAGATCAAGCAAGAACCGCAGGGCAAAAGTTAACGGAGTATGACATTGATTTTGCCTTTAGTAGTCCGCTAAAACGTGCTGTAGAAACAGCTAGACTTATGCTTGATAATTCTAATAATGAGGTTAATGTTAATAAAGAAATTACTGAAGATGCTCGTTTAATAGAGAAATTCTTCGGTGATTTCGAAGAGAGTACTTTTGAAGAATATTTTTCTGCATTAGAAGCTCAAAGTGGTTTAGAGTCTATAGAAAAAGATGAAGATGTTTATGAAAGAGCAAGTTCATTCTTCAATGAAAAATATTTAAATCACAAAGATGAAACAATTTTAGTTGTTTGTCATGGTGCATTTATTCGTATATTTTTACGTACTTTAGGATTATATCCTGAATCTAATATGTTAATTAATAATACTGCATTAAATGTAGTACACTATGACGGACAAGAATTTATATTAGAGAAGTTTAATATATAAATATAAGTAGGGAATGACTGGAAAATCGTGATTTTTAGGAAATTGATTTTATTTAGTTGTTCCCTCTATTTTTAAAAAGGAGATAGGAATATGCGTATAATTTTAGCGCGACATGGAGAAACAGATTACAATAAGAATAAACTGGTTCAAGGGCATACTGATATTCCTTTAAATGAAGAAGGAATTCGTCAAGGAATTGCTGCAGGGAAAAAAATAGAAGGATATACTATTGATGTTGCTTATAGTAGCACTTTAGGAAGAGCATTTGATACTGCTAGATACATGCTAGACAATTCAAATAGTGAAGAAAATAAAAATTTATCTGTAATAAAAGATAAAAGATTAATAGAAAAATCATATGGGGAATACGAAGGTGTATCTTTTGCAGAGTACGGAGCTGGTCTTAAGGCTGGAGAAACAAGAGGTATGGAATTAGATTCAGATGCAGCAGATAGAGTAGAAGCATTCTTTAAAGAAAAGCACGAAGAACACCCAGATAAGACAATATTAGCGGTATGTCATGGTGGTTTAATCCGTTCTTTCTTAACGCAAAAGGGTATTAAAGAAGTAGGGCGTGGAGTAATAGTAAATACTTCAGTTAGTGTTCTTGATTATGATGGAAACAAGTTCGAACTTATTGAATTTAACAAGTAATTTATAGATAATAGAGAAACGAAGATTTCTTTGATTCTAAGATTTTTAAGGCGCTTTCTATTGACAAATAGTGTTAAATTCTTTATAATGTTAAGTAAACTAATATGAAACACATTGAAGAGATAAGTAGATTATAATCGATTCAAAGCAGAGAACTTTCGGTTGGTGGAAGAAAGTAAGAAAAGATATAATTGAAAATGGTCTCGGAGTAATAATTATCTAATAGGTAATTACGTAGGTGCACGATATAGCACAATGATATGAACACGTATCGATAAAGGTGAATAAGTTTATTCACGAACATGGGTGGTAACACGATAGACTCGTCCCTATTACATAAGTTTGTAATAGGGACGAGTTTTTTTATTTAAGAAAAAGAGTAGTTAAGGAGATAGACGATGCCAATATGTATACAAAATGAATTACCAGTAAAAAATAAGCTGTTAGAAGAGGGCGTAGTAGTAATAGAGGAAAATAGAGCGAAGAACCAGGATATTAGACCATTAAGAATATTGATCTTAAATTTAATGCCGAAGAAAGAAGAAACTGAACGTCAATTATTGAGACTTCTTGGAAATTCTCCACTTCAAATAACTGTTGAATTTTTACATACGACTAGTCATATAGCGAAAAATACAGCCCAATCATACTTAGAAAAATTCTATAAAACATTTGATGAAGTGAAAGACAACTATTATGACGGACTAATTATTACAGGAGCACCAATTGAACATTTAGAATTCGAAGATGTAAACTATTGGGGAGAGTTAAATCAAATTTTTGATTGGAGTAAAACACATGTATTTTCAACATTAAATATTTGTTGGGCAGCACAAGCAAGTTTATATTACCATTTTGGTGTAAAAAAAGAGCAAGTTGATGATAAGATATTTGGGGTTTTTGAACATGATGTTCTTATAGAAAATCACACATTAACTAGAGGATTTACAGATACTTTCTTAGCTCCTCATTCTAGACATACTAAGATAGAGGAAGAGAAGCTACCTACTATTTCTGAACTTGATGTACTAGCTAAATCAGAAGAGGTTGGAACACTTCTTGCAGCAACTAAAGATTTAAGAAAAATATTTGTGACTGGACACATTGAATATGATGCAGATACACTTCACAATGAGTATATTCGTGATAAAAATAGTAATCTACCAATAGAAGTTCCGGTGAATTATTACCCAGGAAATGATGATACTAAGACTCCTAAAAATAGATGGAGAGGTGTTGCTTACTTATTCTATCACAACTGGTTAAACCAAGTTTATCAACAAACACCATATGATTTAACTGAATTATCAAAATAAGACAAAAATAATAGACTTTACAGATATGCTTTAAACATATTGTAAAGTCTATTATTAGTTGTCTTTTTTATCGTCTTGTTTTGTTGAATTTTCTTCTTCAGTTAGACCTGAAATTGATTTTTTGAATGATGTGAACATTTTTCCTATTGATTCTCCAAGTTCAGGTAGACGTTTAGGACCGAAGATGATTAGAGCAGCTATAATAAGAACTATAACTCCAGGAGCCCCGATATCACGTAAAAATCCCATTATTTTTCACCTCTTTTATTGTAAATATACTTGCTAATAACGATACTAATTTCATAAATTAAAATTAATGGTATTGACATAACGATATCACTGATAAAGTCAGCAGGTGTAATAACAACAGCTATTACTATTAGTATAAAATATGCATATCTTCTATTCCGTGTTAAAAACGATGGTGTTAGAATACCTAGTGATGTTAAAAATGCTACAACAACAGGAAATTCAAAAAGTATAGCTATCGGTATTGTTGTATTAATAACAAACGATAGATAATTTTGAGCTGTTAATTGTGTATTGAACAGGTCATCACCAATAGAAAGAAGCACATTTAAAATAGCAGGGGTTACTAGAAAAAACCCGAAGATTAAACCTACTGTGAAGCAAATGAATACAGCTGGTATATAAGCAAGTAAAGCACGAGCTTCTTTTTCTTCTAAAGCAGGTTTTATAAATGCCCAAATTTGATAACAGATAAATGGTATCGAAAAGGTAAAGGCGCAAATACCTGCGAGTGTTAGATATATCCATAGTATATCATTAGGTCCAAGAACAATCAATTTATTATTAAAATTACTAGTTAAAAATTTATAAATATCCGCTGACCACAATAAACTAACTATGAAAGAGACAATAAAAAACACAAGGCTTAGTATTAGTCTCTTTCTCAGTTCAGTTAGATGATCTACGGTAGATATTTTATCTCCATATTTCATCATTTGTTACCTATTTATTTTTAGATTTTTCATAAAATATACTAATAGCTACAACAACGATATAAATTAGTTGAGCTATTACTACTTCGTAACTAGGATAAATTCCTAAGATTTCGATAGTAGGTAAGTAGTCTATAATATGATTTGAAACAATATCAGTTATTTGTAGAGCGTGTATACTTACTCCAAGCATCTTGAATCCTAGAATATAAATTAACCAAGATAGTACTAAGAATACTTTACTAATAGGAAGTTTTCCTGATGCTTTTACCATTATTATACCGATAATAATCAATGCAATGATAGCAAGAGCTATACCGACTAATAAGTTAGTTGTTGAAATAAGTGGCATGATTCCAGCATAGAATAGAATAGTTTCGGCACCTTCTCTAAACACAGCTAGGAAGCTAAGTGTGAACATAGATATAAAACTTCCAGTTGAAAGTACTAGATTTAGTTTAGTGTCCATATATTTTTTCCATGCTTTAACAGAACTTTTACTATGTAGCCAAATTCCGATACCTATCATCATTACTACTGAAAAAATACCAACAACACCTTCAATAATCTCTCTGTTAGTACCAGATGACAGAGCAGGGAATGAGTATTTTAAGACTACAGCTGCAAGTATACTAGAAAGAATACCTACTACAGCACCTGCATATATCCAGATTAATCCTTTTCTTTGTTTTGCTGCTTTTAAAGCACTGGCTAAAGAAAGAACTATAATAAGTGCTTCTACACCTTCACGAAGTAAAATTAGCATAGAATCTAGTGCAGTATAGTTAGACTTCGTATCGATTTTAGAAAGCTCTGAAATCAAGTTTTTAAGTTGATCTTGGTATTTTTGTTCGCTACCTTTAACCATAATAATAGGAGTTTCACTCTCTACTTTAGTATATAACGAAGCGTTACGTGTACGAACTTCTCCTTCGATAACAGGCCAAACTTCAATGAATTTCTTCATTTTTTGAGAACCTTGAGCTTTGTTACCATCTTTGAATGCTGAGTGACTTTCTTCTAGAAGTTTTATACCTTGTTCAAGTGTTTTTACATCTGAAGATTGTTCTAGTTTTTTACCAGCTAGAAAATCATCAAGGTAGTTTTTTAAATCTGTTAAATACATTTTTGTAGTTTGATAGTCGTAAGGTTCAATTTCCATTGAACTACGAAGAAATGACATTGTTGTTTCGACTTTTCCATAGTAAGCTGGTTCAAGTGTTCTTACGATACCTTCATTTCTAACCCAAGCAGCGTTGTATTTTACATATTCTGCTTTCATAGTTTCGACATTTTTAGTATCAATTGCTTTTTCTAGTTTATCAAAAGCAGGAAAGAGTTTCGTTTTAAAAGCTTTCTTTTCTGCTTCTACATCTAGAGGATTTTGTTCATTTTCAAAAGCAAGTAGGGCAGTTGATAGCTCTCTTAGTTGCTCTTCATTGATATCATTTGATTTTAATATTTGTTTAACTTTTTTTCCAGCTTCAGAATCTGAATTTTTTGTCGACTCAAATTCTGTTTTAAATTCATCTATTAATTTTTTAGCTTTATCTTTATCATTGTTTGTTAATGCGGTGTTGGCATCTGTAATTTTAATGAAAAGATTACTATATGATTCTTTAGCTACAATAGTTTTTAAATATGGTGAGCTAAAACTAAGAATCACGATAAAGGCTAAAATAATCTTAGTCAAAAAGTTTTTGGCCAATATATTCACCCTCCTTAATTCCTCCAAAACAAGCAAATAGGCCGCTACCTATATGAGTTATGTATTCATTCATTTTATCTTCAGTTCCTAAGCTATTTTGAATTGTAATAAATTGTTTTGGATCTTTTTGGAAAGAAATAAATAGGAGACCTGAGTCAAATTGACCTGTAGTTTCATTTATGCCGTCTGAATAAGAATACGATCGTCTAAGTAATTCAACACCTGGTTTATGTGCTAAATGGACATGTGAAGTTACAGGTATTAAAGGTTTCCCATCTGGACCTTTCTTGTTAAGGTCAATAGGTGCAAATTCATCAGTTTCTCCGAAAGGAGCACCACTTTCTTTATATCTTCCAAAGGTATTTTCTTGTTCGTTTAAATTTGTTCTATCCCAAGTTTCAAGGTGCATCTGAATACGTCTAACAGCCATATAACTTCCATTTTTCATCCAGTTATCTTTATCACACCATACGATTTTATCAAATTGCTCTTCTTTAGTAGCGTTGGCAGTACCGTCTTTGAATCCAAAAAGATTACGAGGTGTTTCGACTCGATTTCCTATTGCCGCGAAACCTGATTGACTCCATTTCATAGTTACTGTAGAACGAGCTTTTCTAACTAGGTTACGAACAGCGTGAAAGGCTACTTGTTCATCATCTGCACATGCTTGAATACATATATCTCCACCAGTATATTTTTCTTTAAGTTGTTCCCTAGCAAAAGGTGGTAGGTCTTTAAACTCTTCAAGGTTTTTGTTTTCCAAGTTCATTTTTTTCAGGAAACTTGGACTAATTCCAAATGTAAGAGTTAAACGATAGGGGTTTAATCCTACCGTTTCTCCAGTATCTTTTGGTGGTAAATAATGGTTTTTAAGCGCAGGTTCGACTAGTTCGCCGTTCATTAATTTTTCACTGTATTTTGTCCATTCTTTGAACATATCAATAACATCGTCACGTTTAGTTGAGTGTAAATCTAATACGACGAAATAAACACATTTTTGCATAAGAGTAGTAATACCAGCCTGATGCTTTCCATAGAATGTTATCTTTTCATCTCCATCAGCAATAGCTCTGTTATTTTCAGCTTTGTTAGCGAAAAAACCTCCAAGAGCAGAGGCTCCGACAACGGCACCAGCTCCAGTCATTCCTGCTTTCTTCAGGAAATCACGTCTTGTTATTTTTTTATCGATCCATTTTTTACCAGATTCTTCCATATTACTTAGCCTCTTCGTCTAAAATTACACCCATTTGTGAAAGTGGTTCACCTAATTTAGTTACTGCTTCAGAAAGTTCTTTTGTATTTTCTTTTGTTAAGTCAGTATATAGTTTATAGTGTTTGTCATCAGTTTTGTATTTATCTAATAAACCGTTGATTGTAGCAAATTTTTCAACTAAATCTTTTGCTAATTTGCTGTCTTTTTTCTCGATTAAAGGTTTAAAGATTTTGAAGATTTCTTCAGCACCTTCGATATTAGCTTTGAAGTCGTAAAGGTCAGTGTGAGAGAAGATTTCTTCTTCACCTGTAATTTTTTGTGTTGCAACTTCGTTAAGTAGGTCAACAGCTCCAGTTACCATTAAGTCAGGAGTAACTTCCACAGTAGCAACTTTAGCTTTTAGTTCTTTAATGTCTTTTACTAGTTGGTCTGCATATTCTTCAGTACCTTTAGTAGTATTTTTTTCCCACATAATTTTTTCTATTTTGTGGAATCCGCGCCATCCATCTTCAGTTTTCTTTTCTTCTAAGTAGTCAGCAAGACGGAAGTCGATGTTTACATCTAATTCTCCAAAACTTTCAGCAATTGGTTCTGAACGTTCATATGCCATACGAATAAGTGGATATTGTTTTTTAGCTTCTTCTAGATTTCCTGCTTTAATAGTTTCAGCAAATTTTTCAGTATCTTTAAGTAGAGTATCTACTTGATTTTCTACGAATTTTTTGTAAAGCTCAGTAGCTTGTTTAAGTTGTTCTTTTGTTCCTTTTGATGTATCAACTTGAGCTGATTTATTTTCTTCCTTTTTATCTGATTTAGAAGCACATCCGCTAATAACGATAGTTCCAGCCATTAGGGCTAAAAATAATTTATTTTTCTTCATTAATTTAAACTCACTTTCATGATTAATATTTGTCCTATTATAAATTATAATCATTATCAATTAGAAAGTAAAGTAATTAGAAAGAAAATTTTTAAAAAATAAAAGTTTTACAAGGTGAATAAAATTTTTCATAGAAAACTAAAGAGTAAATTATTTGATGTATAGAGTAATTTGAATTAATTTTAAGAAGTAGGTGCTAATCTAAAAGTCCTAAATTTTAAAAAAGATATTATGAGAACTAATAGGGGTAGTGGTATATATAATCTCTTTGTAAAAACTTTTTAGATATATAATGAAATTTGTGGTCGTAACTTGATAAAACTGACCTCTTTGAAATCAAGATTTTTGAGTCACTTTCATTGGAATTTATTTATTGAAATTGAAAATAAATTGATGTATAATGTAAATTAGTTTTTTAGTAAGTGATATAAAATGTTTGCTAAAAAAACAAAAAAATCAGGTTAACATCAGATGAAGATGTTATTATTTTAAAAAGGAATAAAAGGCTTTATGAAACAAAAATTAAAAATATTTGCTACATCTAAGTATTTCGATTTACTAGGTGTTGCATTAGTTATTAGTATTGCTATTGCTTCAGGATATTTAGCAACAAGGTTAGATAAATTTGTAGATTGGGGCTCATGGACTGCGTATGTACCATTTGGTTTTATATCAGTTATTAATGTTGGCCTTTCAATGCTTTCAACAAGATTTACTGGAAAACTAAGTAAACTTGGGAATTACTTAGGTATAATCAATGCAGTGTTATCAGGAGTGATTGATTATATTTTAGGAAATAAGGCGGCAATCATTACATATCCTGTGACATTTCTAATTTATTTAGGTGCAATTTATGTCTGGAATAAATCTACAGATAAACCTAATATATTATCTAAAACTAAACTATATATGTTAGTGACAGGAATTGTTGTTGTTTCGTTTGTATTTTCTTATGTGACAAATTATATTGGATACAAAGGTCATATGAGTCTGTTGGCATATATAACAACAATTGCATTTGCATTCTCGTTAGTTGGAAATGGATTGAATATATTTAAATTATCAACTCAATGGCAGTTCTGGTTATTGTACAATATAGTTCAACTTACAAAAGCAATAGTTCAAAGGAACTTCGCTAATGTTGGTAAATACATCTTCTACATTATCAACAGTGTTGGAGCACTATTTGTATGGAAAGATTCTGAGGAATAAAATAAACTACAATTATAGATTTAAAGCTGTTGACGACTGCAAGGATGCAGGAGTCAACGGCTTTTTTATTAAAGGCTTTAGCCAGTTGAGGAGGCGAAGTCTCCGAAACAAAAAACCACCCGCTATGCGGGTGCGAAATACAAGTTAAACAATTGAAAAATCATCCTTTCTTGATAAAATAAGAGTAGTTCAAGCTCTAAAATAAAGAAAGGATGATTTTAATTATGGCAAATAAACATAATAGTTTATCGCATACAAAGTGGTTGTGTAAATACCATATTGTATTTACACCTAAGTATAGACGAAAAATAGAATTTAATCAATACAAACGAGATATAGTAGATATAATAAAAAGGTTATGTAAGTATAAAGGAGTAGAAATAATAGAAGGACATATAATGCCAGATCATATACATTTGCTACTATCAATACCGCCAAAATATAGTGTATCAAGTTTTATGGGATATCTGAAAGGAAAAAGTTCATTAATGATATTTGATATGCATTCAAACTTGAAATACAGATACGGAAATAGAAAGTTTTGGGCAGAAGGATACTATGTAAGTACTGTAGGATTAAATGAAAGTACAATAAGAAAATATATCAGAGAACAAGAATCGCATGACATTGCGATAGATAAACTGACAACAAAAGAATATACAAATCCATTTGGAACTAAGAAAAAATAGATAAACCCGTTTAACGGGTAGCGGGCGTTAAAATACAATAGGGCTTGAACGAATGTGAAAGCCAGCGCCTTGAGGTGCGTGTTAGTAACAAAGGGTTATACCCGAAGAGAAAACCACCCCTTTTCAGGGGTGGTCATTATTTGAAGACAAAGTCGTATAATAGAGCTAAGAAGAGTTGTGAGGTATTTCCTATGTTTCACAAAGAAAAACCAGATTATAATCGACGCCAATATGGTTTCTATATGATAGACGAATTAGTCCCAAAGGATCACTTTCTTCGACAAGTGGACTCAGAGGTTGATTTTGACTTTGGCATGTTTAAATATCAAAAAAATGGTGAAATGGATAGCGAATATCCCTTTTTATTTTGTTCTAAATCCGGTTTTTGGTGGAATAACAGATGATAAAGCAAATAATTTCGAAAATACAACAAAAAGACAAACGCCAAAAATGACATTTGTCTATGTTCTGGAACTTTGTATTGTGTTTTTTATTGCATATAGTATGGTGAAGTGTTATAATAACAATTGTATAGGTCGTTATACACGGGGCATGGACCCAATTCATTTACTTAAATAAGAAAGGAAGTATAAGTTATGGAAAATATCGTTGTTTCAATTTTTCGTGTTGAAAGCGAGGCTTTTCAAGCATTTTCAGAATTAAAACAATTTGGTCAAACTGAAAATACAAAATTAGCCCAAGTTGCAATTGTGAAGAATGAGGATGGAATCATTAAAGTGAAGGACAGCTTTGATTTAATGAATTCTTTTGGGAGTGATTATTTCAAAGGCGGTTTCATGGGTAGTCTCATTGGGATTTTAGGTGGCCCGCTAGGAGTTCTCTTTGGTTTTGTAGCTGGTGGAATGATTGGAGCTTCCAGTGATTTAGATAAAGAATTGGCTAAATCGGCGCTAATTACAACCGTTAGTGAAAAATTGACTAACGGGGAAGTCGCTATTATTGCACTTGTACAAGAAAAAGATGAATCTGTTTTAAATGCTATTTTTGAGAAATATCAGACTATTATTGCAAGATGGGATATTGCGACTGTTGCAGCAGAAGTAGAATCAGCCCTACAAATCCAACAAGATCTAGCTCATCAGGCTGAAGCACGTTTAATTGCGGATAAAAAAGAAGCCCGTCGTGAAAAATTTGACAAGCTAAAAGCTGACATTAAAGAAAAATTTGACAAGCTAAAAGCTGACATTAAAGAAAAATTTTAAAAAAAGAATTAGCTTTAAGATTGAAGACAAAGTCCTTGGAACACAAGTTTCCAAGGGCTTTTCTTTGTATAACGTCGTATAATAGAGCTAAGAAGAGTTGTGAGGTGTTTCCTATGTTTCACAAAGAAAAACCAGATTATAATCGACTCCAATATGGTTTCTATACGATAGACGAATTAGTCCCAAAGGATCACTTTCTTCGACAAGTGGACTCAGAGGTTGATTTTGACTTCATCTATGATTTGGTAGAAGATACCTATAGCCCCGATAATGGTCGTCCCAGTCTCGATCCTGTCATGTTAGTCAAAATCCCTTTGATTCAATGCTTTTATGGCATTCGCTCCATGCGCCAAACCATTAAAGACATTGAAGTAAACGTCGCTATCGTTGGTTTCTTGGACTATCCTTAGACGACAAGGTTCCTCATTTTACTACATACGGAAAGAATTACAACTCGAGAAGGTTATCGTGAGTATAAGAGTGATTCAAAAGTATGTGCTTTCTGCCGCCTATTATCCGTTTGTACCCAAAGCCAAAATCACCAAAAAGTAATCACAAGGCATGTATGGAGGGATGATCTTGAATTTTGTGAAGAGATCCGCCACCAAAGAGGAATAAAGGAGCTTTATAAGAATCGCAAAGAAACAATTGAACGACTCTTTGGGACTGCTAAGGAGTACCATAACTTGAGATACACTAGAGAGAAAGGAAAGTCCAAAATGGAAGATAAGGTTGGGCTTACTTTGGCATGTTTAAATATCAAAAAACTAGTGAAATGGGTAGCGAATATCTCTTTTTATTTTGTTCTAAATCCGACCTTTGGATGGAATTGTGGATGACAAGAGAAAATATTTTTGAAAATACAAAAAACAAACGCCAAAAATGACGTTTGTCTTCGTTCTGAGCTAAGGTAATTTTAAAAATTGCCTTGGCTTTTTTGTTACTTATAAATCTCATAATCAATGCAAAATAATTTGAATAAATTATAATACAACATAGTTTATTATCGAAAAACATCTTAAATTATTTATGTTTAAATTTTCTACTCTCTGTTGAAATATAACTATCTGGATGTTGTTTTTTATACATCTCTTTATTTAAATCATGAAACTCTCCATAAGATTTAATTGTTTCTTTGATTAGTTTTCTTAAACAAGACAGATTCCCATTTTGAAAATAATCGAGTATTTCTTCTCCATGTTCATATTTTTTAACGTATCCAAGATAGTTCCCATCCCAATGGGCATTATCTTCTATTTCACTTTGATATATCGTTAACTCCGTAAGAATACAATCTATATAATTTATTATCCTAGTTGCATGAAGCAACTTTGCTTTATCATCATAAAATTTTTCATCTTTATTTTTATCTTCAAGTATTGATAAAAATATTTCTTCCTCTGGGGAACAATAAATATCCATATACTCCAAGCGACCAGAATCAATTATAGCTTTTTGAATCTCTGTCATTTTTCTTTGTATTGAAATAATAGAATTCAAACTATAATATTCTACATCGATAAATTCATCTACATACTCTTCTAATTTATCCTTCAAAACATCATCATAGTAGGACATTAATACGTTTTCTATTTTTGCTAATCGGTTCTCACCTTCATATTTGACAGGAAAGTTTGAGTTATAGTATTGAATAAAATTTTCTATGTCTATCGAAAAAATATTACTATTATTGAACAAGTAAAATCGATTAATAAACCTAAAAACTCCAGTCATTAGAAGCTCCCAGTGATCCCTAATTAGTATTTGATAAATTTTCTTCACATCATTTACATCTATCATCAATTTTTCAAATACTATGTTCAGTGGAACGTATCCTAAAACTAATCTCCATAAATTTTCATCGTACTTTTCATATAGAATATCAAGAACAAACGCAGTAGGGAAAAATTTGTCTAAGTAATGCTGCTCTTTTGAACCTCCGAAAAAAATCTCATCATATGATTCATAATTCCATATAGAGAAAGATTTGAGGACGGAGAATTTCGTAAGCGAATCCAGTTCATGTACGGAGGAAAACTAAAGAAATTTACATTTGAGTTTAGCGGTCCATCGCTTGAAGCAATGTTAGACAGATTACCAACAGCAAAGGTCATAAAATCAGAAGATAAAGTTCATACGATTATGGCAGAAAGCTACGGTGATGGAATAAAGATGTGGCTTAATAGTCAAGGAGAAAATGTAAAGATAATAGAAGAGAGGGAGGTATAGAGATGAATAAATTAGTTAGAATTTTAATGAGTAGATCAATAAAACGAGTATTGAATCCAAAGGTAAAATATGAAATTATTTTTAACGGAGAAGTATTGAAAATGATAAAAAAATATTTTTAAAATATTTTGTGTTATAGAATTTATTGAGGTGAATATATATGCCAAAAGAACTACTTTTTAATGATATTGAATTACAAGAAGTGTTAAGAAATGAAAAAATACATTCAGAATTTAATAAGGAAGAGTTATTATCTTCTTTAAAAAAAGAAATTAAAACAAATTTAATTACTCAATTTGGTCTTAGTTGGTATTTTGATGCTTTTGAACGAGGTGGTGGAGTTGATACACTACATAATGCTAGGGTATTTGATAAAGAAAGTGATTTGAGAAAAAATAACTCTAATTATGAATCTCCAGTTTCAACTAAGTTACAAAATATTATGAAAAATAGAGAAAAGTATGAGGGAGAAAAATACCATAGTAATAATGCTAGCTATAATGAAAAAAGAAAAAATTTTAAAAAAAGGCAAGAAAGAGGAGAATTAATTGATGGATATAGTGGTCAAAAACTGAAGGATAAATTTGATGTAGAGCATATTAATTCTAGCTATAGTATGCATTATTCAACTAGTGAAGTTTTAGCTGCGGGAGGTAAGCATAAAACTCAAGAAGAGATTACTCAAAAAATAGCTGATAGAGCGAATTCTGATGACAATTTGATTGCTACAGATTATAGGATAAATAGAGCAAAAAAACAAAAATCAGTAAGTGAATATGTAAAATGGGCAGACGACAAAATAGAAAAATTAGAAGATAAAAAGAAAAAAGCGATTGAACGAGGAGAAAGTAAAGAAAAGATAAATAAAATTGATGAGGAAATTGAAAAGAAAAAATTGCATAATAAAGAAATTATGTTAAAAGCAGAAAAAGAAAAAAAAAAAATTTAAATAAAAGTGCAGCGCTAGAATATTATAAGAGTAAAGCGTTTAAGAAGGAGTTATTAAAAAATAGCTCCAAACAAGCGAAAACTCAAGCAATAAAGCAGGCAACAGGAATATTAATATATGAAGTTTCTGATGTATTTATACTATCATTGGGTGAGGTTATAAAATCATGGAAAGCTTATAATTCTTTAAATGCTTGTATAAATGATCTGAAAAATAAGGTTATAGAGAGAATAAATAATATTAAAAATCGGCTAAGTGAAATAATAAAACAGGTAGGAGAAAATTTTATTTCGGGTGGAGTTTCAGGATTTATATCTGCAATTCTGAATACACTTATTAATATGATAACCACTACTACCAAAAAGTTTGCAAAATTATTGAATGACATATTACATGGATTAGTAAGAGCAACAAAAATTTTGATGACAACAAGTATACCTAAAGAAGAAAGATATAAACAAGCATTAAAAATATTTACAACGATAGTAGGAACTTCAATAGGAGTTGTTGTATCAGAAGTTATAATGAAACAATTCTTGAGTATACTTCCAGAGAGTATTAAAGAATCAGTAAAATCAGTTATAGAAATTTTTATTGTAGGTAGTATATCGATAGTTATGTTATATACGGCGTTAAATATTGGTGTAATATTCAAAAAAATTGTTCAATCAATAAAAACAACAATTGTGTATGCAATGGTATCGATAGAGACGTTAGAAAAAAATTATAATGAAGCAATAGAAAAGATAGAAGAAGTATATACAAAGTGGCTGTATCAAATTAAAGATAATTATAAAAAAGAAAATGAATTACAAATGTTACTTTTAGATATGTCTTTAACAGCAAATGAGACATTGAATATTAGTGTAGAGTATGCAAGAAAAAATGATTTAAAAGAAAATCAGATATTAAAAAATTTAGAAGAGATTAACATTTATTTTGAAAAATAATATTAAAATGAAAAGGAGTATAATACAATGTTAGGATTTGGAGATAAAAAAAAGGCAAAAATAAAATTTGAAAAGGAAGTAAGAAGTTATGATGAAAATGTCATAAATTTAAATAAAAAAATAGATTGGTTACATTATGAAAAAGAAAGAACTTATTATGTACTAAAAAATGTTGAAACATGTCTTAATATGTTAAAAAATACACCAGAAAAAATGATAATAGAATTAAATTCAGCCAAATTAGAAATTAGTACTTTTGAAAAAGAAATAGATATAATAAAAAAAGAATTAGAAAAAATAGAATTTAGTGCAGTTACTTCTGGAGTAAAAACTGCGGCAGCAGGGGTTGCTGCCGGAACAACAGTAGTAGGTTTTGCACCTAGTGCAGCTATGGCAGTTGCAACTACATTTGGAACTGCCTCGACAGGAGTGGCTATTTCAAGTTTGTCAGGAGCAGCAGCTACTAATGCAGCACTTGCTTGGTTAGGTGGGGGTGCATTGGTTGCCGGCGGCGGTGGAACTGCAGCTGGAACGGCACTTTTAGCACTTGCAGGACCTATAGGATGGGCTATAGGAGGTACCGGGTTAATTTTTAGCGGTTTATCAATAAATGGAAAGAATAAACAAGCTGTAGAAAAATATAATGAAGAAGTGACGAATATAAGAAAAGAAATAGTAAAATTGAAATTAATATCAGCTGAAATAGATAGAGTAGGTAGTGGACTGCAAAAAGATAGAGATATTTTAAAATCAAAATTATCTTTAGCTCAAGATACATATCCAAAAAATTATGATGAGATGAATAATGATCAGAGATTATATTTAGGGGCATTAGTTAACCAATTAAGGGTGACATCTAAGAAGATAAATGAAAAAATAGAAGTAGAGAATATTGTAAAAGATTAATCTAAATTTAAAATAATTTTCTTATTAACTTTCCCACATTCTGTCCAACCTCTTTAATATACTAAGTATATTAAGGAGGTTTTTTATATGGATACAATTAATTTTAATACTTTAACTAATGTAGAGAGGATACTTTTAACAGCGGATTTTGATTATTATCTAAAAAAGTATAATTCTAATATTTCTAAAATAAGAAATTGGTTAAATAAACTACTAAGTGGAAAGGACTTATCGGTTTTAGAACGTTTAGATTATAGAATTTCATTTAGTTATGATTGTGATATATATTTTAGGGAAAAGTACTTAAAAATCTTTTCTATTAAAAGGTTTTATAAGTTTTCGGGTTATAAGATATACTACAAGAATATTGTGGGGCTAGATTATAATCATAATAAAAAAGAATGTATTATTAAATATTTTAATAAGGGAAGAATACATGGATTAAAATTTTCTGCATATCCAGAGCAATACAAGTTAATATCAAACTTATATAAAAATATTGTATGTTAAATTATTTCTAGTAAAATATGATTTTCTATGAGATAATAATTTTATAGTCCGCGAAGAGTGGAAAGATTTTAGATAACAGGAGAATATATATGAAAAAAAGTATTGCTATATTTTCGAGTATTATAGTTGCACTTATTGTTTGTGCTATAGCGTATTATTTTATGTTTGGTGGTGGGAAAGATGAGAATGTAAAAGAAGAGTATCAAAAATATGTTGATATGATAAATATTAGTCATGATTTTGAAGCTGGAGCGAAAGGATTGGAGACTCTAACTACTGATGTTGCGCAGAAGGTTATTCCTACTATCAAAACTGATATAAAAGTTGCAAAGGAGGTTAGAAATACGTCTATTAGCTTAAATGATAAAAAAATTGATGAAGCAAGAGATAGTCTAGATAAAGCCAAAAAACTTGATACAAATTCAAATTTTTCAGCTGCTATTAACTGGTTAAATGCTGATATTGAAAATTATAAGAGAGCTGAAGAAGAGATAAAAAATATTAAGACAGATGTTAATTTTAGTAAAGATTTATCTCAAATTTTAGAAAAATACAAGTTTAATAATAATAGTTTAAAACAATTGTTAAGTGATGTGGGTAATAAGCTTTATGATAAAGCTCAGGAAGCTGCACAAAAGACTAAGGAACTTGCAGAAAAAGCAAGAGAGTTTGAGCGTAAGAACAAAAGATCTGATGTCGAATTAGGTGGACCGAACCCTGCGTTATTAAATGATAGCAATTCGTTACCCGCTGATGCTCAAGGATTAGGTGGAGCAATGGATGAAGAAGGCGCAAGAAAAATGAGTTCTGATCTTGTTAATAGATATAAAGGGTATCTTCTAAAAAAATATGATGGAGTGTCAATTGAATGGTCTATCAATGGTAAGAGTTTCAAAATTATTAAGGAAGATGGAAGTAAACTTACCTTCACTACTCAAGCTCAACTTTATAGAAAAGTTGGTAATAGATTAGTTTCTGGAGTTAATCTTAACAGCGAAGAAGGCTTTGAATTTTTATATAATACATAAGCTAATAATTGAGAAAACTCAAGGCATGACATAATGTCAATTGCCTTGAGTCTTTTTATATTTCAACAATGTCAATAGTTGCTCGTGTTTTATAAATAACATCTTTTCTTTCGATTAAAATAGTAGCTTTTTCAGCTAGCTCTTTATTTTCTTTGATTTTACTAAGAAGTTCACGACTTGGATTCATTGCAACGGGATTGCCGACACGTCTTAGCATGTTGTAATCACCATTTGTATCACCATATGCGAATGATTCAGAAAGATCAATATTATATTCTTCAACTAACTTGTCAATCGTTTTATTTTTACTATCGGCATCCCACATTGGAATTACTTCACCTGTAAATTTATCATTTTCCATGATATATTTACTACCAATTGCAAGAAATGCATGATGTTTTTTACCCATTGCTTCAACAAGATAGTCTGGACTACCTGAGATAAAAATAATAAGGTGTCCATTTTTTTTATGTTTTTCAATAATATTTCTAGTAAATTTATAAACACGATCTGCTTTAAGTTTCATTACTTGTTCAGTTGCGAAATCAATATATTTTTTATGAAGACCTGTTATTGCTTGAACATAAGCTTCAGATACCCCGAATAGATAGTTATCATAATCTTCAAAACGTTTATCCCAGTTGATGTATGTATCTTTTACGCCATTTATCCAATATCTTTCATCTACAACTTCGTATTTAATTAATTTTTTAAAATGTTCTGTCATTAAAGAATCTCTATATAGAGTTCCATCAATATCAAAAAATGCCGCTATCTTTTTTTCTTTCATATTTTGTCCTCCTAATTTTTGAATATAAAATTCTATATTTTATATATTTAAAGGCGAGGTTAACTCGCCTTTATAAAGAAGTTTTAAAATTCTGAAGCATCTACAGAGTCAATGTACTTTCTAAGCTCTGGTACAATATTAGAAATAGTTCCATCTTTGAATGGATTTTCTAGATTTGCTTCTTTAACTAATTCTAAGAATGGTTTAGTTCCACCTTGTTTACATAGGTGTAGGTATTCTTCCCATGCTTTTTCTCTATTTTCGTTAGCTTTTTTCCAGAATTGGAAGGCACAAACTTGAGCTAAAGTATAATCGATATAGTAGAATGGTACGCTGAATAAGTGTCCTTGTCTATAGAAGAATAATCCTTCATCAAGTTCTGGAATTTCTTCGTAGTAACGTGATGGTAGGTATTTTTTTTCTACTTCTAACCATTTCATACGACGCTCTTGTGGTGTTAGTTCTGGATTTTCGTATACTTCATGTTGGAACTCATCGACAGTAACACCATAAGGTAAGAATTTAATAGCTGTAGTCATGTGGTAGTACTTGAACTTATCAGTATCTTCTTTGAAGAATAGGTTCATCCATGGCCATGTTAAAAATTCCATACTCATTGAGTGAATTTCACAAGCTTCAAATGTTGGCCAAACGTAATCTGGCATATGATTCCTACTTTGGAAAACTTGGAAAGCATGACCAGCTTCATGAGTTAAAACTGTAACATCATGCGGAGTTTGGTTGAAGTTAGCGAAGATAAATGGTGCTTTGTAATCTGGAATAAATGTACAGTAACCACCACCAGCTTTTCCTGGTTTTGTATCTAAGTCTAATAGATTATTTTCAGTCATAAATGTAAAGAATTCATCAGTTTCTGGTGATAATTCTTTATACATTGTTTTAGCATAATCAACAAGTGTAGGACGATCACCTTTTGGAGTAGGGTTACCAGATTTGAATGTTACACCTTCATCATGGAATGAAAGTTTTTCAAGTCCTAGACGATTAGCTTGTGCTTTTTTAAGTTCTTCAACTACAGGAACGATTTCTTCGAAAATTTGTTTTCTGTAGTTTGCTACGTCTTTTGCATTGTAGTCAGTTCTACGTAGACGAAGGTAAGCAACTTCTACGAAGTTATCAAAACCAAGTTTTTTCGCGATACGAGTTCGAACTTTGATCATACGGTCATAAATGCTATCGTATTGTTCTAAATTTTCTTTGAAGAATTTTGCGACAGCCTGACTTGCTAATAGACGAGTCTCACGGTTGGCATCTTGAGTATACTTAGCCATACCACTTAAGTTGTGAATTCCACCATCGAACGGAATTTTAGCACTTGAAGTAAGCTTAGTATATTCAGAAGTCAGTTTATTTTCTTCTTTTAAGTCTTCGATAATTTCATCGCTAAATACTTTAAGAGAAGATTCAATTAGGTTAAAGTAGTGTTCCCCAATTTCTTTTTTAAGTTCTTCTTTGAATTTAGAATCGAATATTGCTTTGTCGAATTTGCTAAGAAGAGAAGTTAATTCAGGATTGAAGTCATCCCAAAAATCTCTTTCAGCTTCGTAAAACTTATCAGTAGTATCGATTGTTGCACGAATTTCTACTAATTGAGCTAATGTTTCAACGCTATTACGAAGTTTGTTGTATTCGTTAAAAATTTCTAAAGTTTCTTCAACGCTATTTGCCGAATTTAACTTTTCTATTAATGTTTCTAATTGTTTTTTTATTTGATCAGTATCTGGTCTAGTATATTGGTAATTTTCAAAAGTCATAATACACCCTCCTAAAAATCTTATTTATAAATTATCAATACTACTATGATATCATGAAATATAGAAAAACACAAAAGTAAAATTCAGAAAATTCTAAAACAAAGATTGAAAATTACACTAATATGTTTTGTAAAATAGAATTCTAAAAAACTGTCGGGTAGGAAACTTTGACATTCTGAGATATTTATGAAATAATAAAATAAGGATGAAAGACCGAGAGAAATAATTAGAAATAAAGGAGAAAAAAATTTGATTACAACTAAAGATATAATTATTGATCCACATGCAACACTTAGAGCACGTGCTGAAGAAGTAAAAAGTCCGATTTCAGACGAAGATAAAGCTATTTTACGTGGATTATTAGAATATGTAATTGCATCTCAAGATGATGAGAAAGCAGAAAAATTAGGATTAAAACCAGGGATAGGATTAGCGGCACCGCAAATTAATGTTTCAAAAAGAATGATCGCAGTGCACATTCCAGACGAAGAGTTCCCAGAAAATACAGTTTCTTATGCATTATATAATCCAAAAATCATCTCAAACTCAGTTGCAAAATGTTACTTAGCTGGTGGAGAAGGATGTTTATCAGTAGATAAAGAAATTAAAGGATATGTTCCTCGTTATTCAAAAATTAAAGTAGTTGGTTATAATGAAAACGATGAAAAAGTTACTTTAACTTTAACAGATTTACCAGCAATTTGTTTCCAACACGAAATTGATCACTTAAATGGAATTATGTTTTACGATCATATTAATAAAGAAAATCCATTTGATGTACCTGCCGAATACGAAAAATTATAATAATAAAGAGCGATACAAATTTGTATCGCTTTTTCTAATAATGTTTGTATTGTTTTCAAACTATGGTATAATATTGTTATCTAAAGGATAGGAGAGTTTATAAAATGAAAAAGATATTACAAATTATATCAGTTTTTTTATTAGTATTTTTAGTCGGATGTGCTGAAAAAGAAGGTAGTAAGGTTTATGTTAAGAAACAACCTGGTGTACAAATGGAAATTACACTTTATTATAAAGGTGATGTTGTAACAAGACAAACAGCCAAAAATATTATTACTTATTCTGAATTAGGACTAACTAAAGAAGCTTTTAAAAAGCAAGCGGAGAAATTAGGACAAAAGTTCAAAGGTATAAAAGGTTTAGAAGACAAGGTTGATTATCAAGATAATGTTGCCATAGAAACTGTAACGGTTGATTATTCTGTAGCTGATATTAATGAATTAAAAGGTCTTCCATGGACAAGTTCTGGAGATAAAAAAGTAAGTTTGAAAAAAACAGAAGAAAAACTTATAGAAGAAAGATTTGATGAGAAAAAATAAAAAATAATAGACCTATCGGTACACACCGGTAGGTCCATTTTTCTATAATACTTCTTTTTCTTTCATATTGTAATGTAGATAAGCATCGATAAAATCTATTATCTCGCCATCCATTACTTTATCTACTGTAGATACTTCATAGTTTGTTCTGTGATCTTTTACCATTGTATATGGAGTAAATACATAAGAACGAATTTGTGATCCCCATCCAATATCCTTTTGTTCACCACGAATTGCTGCTAATTCTTTTTCTTTTTCTTCTATTTCAAGTTGATAAAGTTTTGATTTTAAATTTTTTATCGCAGCATCTTTATTTTTAATTTGGCTTCGTTCTGCTTGTGATTGAACGATGATACCAGTAGGAAGGTGGGTAATACGAACTGCTGAATCAGTAGTGTTAATATGCTGCCCACCAGCACCTTGAGCTCTGTAAGTGTCTATTTTTAAATCTTCATTATTAATTTCGATATTAATTTCATCATCATTAAATTCTGGAATTACATCGATTGAAGCAAAAGATGTATGTCTTTTACCAGATGGATCAAAAGGTGAGATACGAACAACTCGGTGAACACCTTTTTCTCCTTTTAATAATCCATATGCAAAGTCACCTTCAATTTTTATAGTTGCTGATTTAACTCCAGTGATATCACCAGATTGATAGTTTAAGTAACTATATTTTAATCCTTGTTTTGTGAAGAATCTTTCATACATACGTAACATTAATTCTGACCAGTCTGTAGCATCAGTTCCACCAGCCCCGGCATGTATTTCTAGTATAGCAGTGTTGTTATCATATTCTTCTGAGAATAATAATCTAAAGCTAAAATCTTCAACACTATCTTTAAGATTGACTACTGTTTGTAGTAAATCTTGATAAATTTCTTCATCATCTTCATCTTTTAGAAATTCAACTATCTCTTCAGAGTGCTCTAAATAGTCTATCATTTCACTAAATTCATCAAGTTCTTTTTTTATACTTTTTGATTCGGTAACTAATAGACTGGCTGCTTCGCTATCATTCCAAAAATCAGATTCTAGCATCATATTTTCAATTTCAGCAACTCGTTCAGTTTTATCTTCTATTTTTAATGAAGTTTTAAATTCCGTTATTTTTTTGTTAATTTCTTCGAGTTCTTTTCTAAGTTCAATAAGTTCCAAAATTTTTACCTCTATTAACTTCTTTCGTTTACTTATTATACAAGAATTTTACTGAAGATACAAGGAAGGTGAGGATAAAATCCAGTGTATTCATAAGAAAAAAGTGTTTATCAGCAAGATTAAAAGTTCCAGCTGATAAACACTATATTTATAAAATATTATTTTTTCTCTACAGCACCATTTTTCTTAAGGTTTTCTTCTATGTAGCTTAACTTTCTTTCTTCATCTAAAGAAGATTTTTTGAAATGCAAGCGATCCTTATCTTTTTCGAAGTTTATTTTAGTAAAATCTAAATCCCAAGTAATAACTACTTTTCCATCTTTCTTTTCAATAGTGTAAGAAAGTCCATCGATATCTTTATTCTCTTGGTCGATAGATGTTTTTATACTATTGTAGGCTGCTTCTTCATCAGTTCCTAGATCGGTGATATTAGAAATAGTTTTTAATCTATTAACAACATCTCCTTTATAAGTTAATGTTGTTTCATTTTCTTGATTACTTCCATATTTTGTAGTAAATACTTTTGTTTTTTCACCTGCGCATGCTGTAAGTAAGAAAAGTGCTGCAAGTAATGGTGTAATTATTTTAATTATTTTCTTCATTATAAAAAACTCCTTTTCTATTGATTAATCTTTATTATATCATAAGTGATGAAAATTTTTGAAGGGTTTTATTATTATTATTATTTGTTTCAATATATACTTTCTAAGACGCATTTAAAACTTGGTATTACAAGGTTTGTCTTACATGGAAAACAGAAAGGTCAAAAAAAGTCAAAAAAATTTTAAAAAAGCTATTGACTTATTTTGACCTTAATGGTATTATTATATATGTGATTAGCAGTCAGATACTTAGAGTGCTAAAACACAAAATTGGAGAATAGGTGATGACGATGTTAATAGATAGACAAGTACTCATTCTTCAATCTATAGTCGAAAATTTTATTACGACTAATCAGCCTGTAGGTTCTAAGCAAATTGCTCAAAATATTGATTTCAGTTCGGCAACGATAAGAAATGATATGAGTAAATTAGAAAAAGAAGGATTGATTAAAAAGACTCATATTTCATCAGGTCGAGTACCTTCAGAAAAAGGTTATCGCTATTATGTAGATTACATAAAAAAAGATTATGAACTATCGAATAGTGAGAATGAAAAACTTAGACAACTTTCTGGTGGTGATATAGTTTCAGAAAATAATTATCTAGAAAAAAATGCAATAGTACTATCGGATTTAACTGATTGTACGGCGGTGATACTAGCCCCGACAAAAACGGATAGGCGCATTAATAAAATAGAGGTTATTCTTCTAAGTAGTCGTAGTATTCTCGTTATATTAGTAACAAATATAGGGGAGGTATTCCAACAAAACTATAAACTTGATGCGGATTTCACTGCAGAAGATATAGCGGAGATTAATAAACTTCTTCAAAGTTATTTCTATGATGTGGATATGGCAACAGCTCACGTAATGATTCATGGTGAGTTAGAAAAATATCTAAAGAATAAAGTTAACAACTACGATATGATAGTGGTGGCTTTAAATAGATTGTTGCAAAATAAAATTAAAAAGACTATAGCATTAGGGGGTAAGTACAATTTACTTAAACAACCCGATATAGACAATGTAGAAAAATTAAAAGAAGTAGTATCGCTCTTAGAAGATGATAAGATAGTCGAGCTTCTAGATAATAATGAAGTAACAGACAAACCATCTATTAAAATAGGAACTGAGCTTAAGCTTGGGAATATAGATGATCTTTCATTAGTGTCTAGTAGTTATAACACATCTAAAGGTCAAGGTGTAATAGCCGTGTTTGGGCCAAAGAGAATGGACTATTCAAAAATCATGACACTTATAGCTTGTGTTCGTGATAATTTAAATAATAATTTAAAATAATTAGGAGGTAGAGATGGCTACTGAAGAACAAAAAGAAACTTTACAAGAAGAAGTAACAACAGAAGAAACTGTTGAAACTGAAGAAACTACAGACTCTGAAGAAGTAGTTGAAAAAACTACAGAAGAGTTATTACAAGAACAAATTGAAAAACTGCAAGAAGAAGTAAAAGCATCAGAAGATAAATACTTACGTCTTTACGCAGAATTTGAAAACTTTAAACGACGTAAAAATCAAGAAATTGACACTATAAATGCTTATAAGAGTCAAAAAGTGATTACAGAAATCTTACCAAGTTTGGATAACTTAGAACGTGCTTTACAAGTTGAGTCAACTAATGAAGAAGTACAAACAGTTCTAAAAGGTGTACAAATGGTATACGAAGGATTACAAGCAGCGCTTAAATCAGAAGGTGTTGAACTAGTAGAAACTGAAAATGCTCAGTTCGATCCAAACTTCCACCACGCAGTAATGCAAGGAGAAGAAAGCGACAAAGAAAGCGGAGTAATCTTAGATACATTCCAAAAAGGTTACAAACTAAAAGATAGAGTAATCAGACCAGCAATGGTGAAAGTTAATTCTTAAAGGCTACATCGTTAGCATTTCAAGTATTGTAAATACGAAGAGATGGTTACGAGGAAGCTTCTCAAAGATACTCAAAGAATAAGGAATGCAGAGACGAAATGATTTGCAAGTATCGACTGAGCCTTAGTTTTTTCAAACCTAGAAGGTGAAGAAAAAAGTTAGGAGTAAGAATCGCACAGCTACACCAAGAATGAGGAGCGTAGCAACGAAATGATTGGTATGTAGCCACTGTGAATATAAAAAAGTAATATAAGACTTTGTTAGAGTGAAATAATCATTTTAACGAATAAATTTGAAAATATAGTTATTATAAATTTAAGGAGGACAAGAATATGTCAAAAATTATAGGTATCGACTTAGGAACAACTAACTCATGTGTATCAGTATTAGAAGGTGGGGAAGCTAAAGTAATCCCTAACCCAGAAGGTAACAGAACTACACCTTCTGTAGTAGCATTCAAAGGTGATGAAATCCAAGTAGGGGAAGTAGCAAAACGTCAAGCAATCACTAACCCTAACACAGTAATTTCTATCAAACGTCACATGGGTACAGATTATAAAGAAGATGTAAATGGTAAAAAATACTCACCACAAGAAATCTCAGCAATGATTTTACAAAACTTAAAAGCAACTGCTGAAGCTTACTTAGGTGAAAAAGTAACTAAAGCTGTTATTACAGTACCAGCTTACTTCAATGACGCTCAACGTCAAGCAACTAAAGATGCTGGTAAAATCGCTGGATTAGAAGTAGAACGTATTATTAACGAACCTACTGCAGCAGCATTAGCATATGGATTAGAAAAAACAGATGTAGATCAAAAAGTATTAGTATTCGACTTAGGTGGTGGTACTTTCGACGTATCTATCTTAGAATTAGGAGATGGAGTATTCGAAGTATTAGCTACATCAGGAGATAACTTACTAGGTGGAGATGACTTTGACCAAGCTATTATCGACTACCTTGTAGAAGAATTCAAAAAAGAACAAGCTATCGACTTATCACAAGATAAAATGGCAATGCAACGTCTTAAAGATGCAGCAGAAAAAGCTAAAAAAGACTTATCTGGTGTAACTTCAACTCAAATTTCATTACCATTTATCTCAGCTGGAGCTAATGGACCAGTTCACTTAGAAAACACATTAACTCGTGCTAAATTTGATGAACTTACTCACAGCTTAGTAGAAAGAACATTAATTCCAACTCGTCAAGCTCTTAAAGATGCTGGATTAAACCCAAGTGATATTGACCAAGTAATCTTAGTTGGTGGATCTACTCGTATCCCAGCAGTACAAGAAGCTGTTAAGAAAGAAATGGGTAAAGAGCCTCATAAAGGAGTAAATCCTGACGAAGTAGTAGCTATGGGTGCTGCTATCCAAGGTGGAGTAATTACAGGTGACGTTAAAGACGTTGTGTTACTAGACGTAACTCCATTATCATTAGGTATTGAAACAATGGGATCAGTTATGACAGTATTAATTCCAAGAAATACTACAATCCCAACTTCTAAATCACAAGTATTCTCTACAGCTGCAGATAATCAACCAGCAGTAGATATCCACGTATTACAAGGTGAACGTCCAATGGCATCTGATAACAAAACTCTTGGAAGATTCCAACTTTCAGATATACCACCAGCACCACGTGGAGTACCTCAAATCGAAGTTACATTTGATATTGACAAAAACGGTATTGTAAATGTTACAGCTAAAGATCTTGGAACTCAAAAACAACAAAAAATTACTATTGAATCAAGCAGTTCATTAACTGATGCTGATATCGATAGAATGGTTAAAGAAGCAGAAGCTAATGCTGATGCAGATGCTAAACGTAAAGAAGAAGCTGATATACGTAACGAAGCTGACCAACTTTCATTCCAAGCAGATAAAGCATTAGAAGAAGCTAAAGATAAAGTAGATCAAAGCTTATTAGATAACATTAAAGCTAAAAATGATACATTAAAAGAAGCTATTAAAAACAATAACTTAGAAGAAATTAAAGCTGCTAAAGATGAATTAAACAAAGCAGTTCAAGAAATGACTATGAAACTTTATGAACAAGCAAATGCTGCAGCAGGAGCACAAGGTGCAGATGCAGGAGCAACTTCATCTAATAACGATGATGACACAATCGATGCAGATTTCACTGAGAAAAAATAATTAAATAAATAGTCGAAGGGCTGGTAGTGTTAAGCGCTAGCCCTTTGTTAAATAATTATAGGAGAGATTAAGATGGCTAAAAGAGATTATTATGAGGTACTTGGCGTAAGTAAAAGCGCAAGTGCAGCTGAAATTAAAAAAGTATATCGTAAATTATCAAAACAATATCACCCAGATATCAACAAAGAGCCAGGCGCTGAAGATAAGTTCAAAGAAATTTCAGAAGCGTATGAAGTACTGAGTGACGATACTAAAAAAGCTCAATATGATCAATTTGGTCACGCAGCATTTGAAGGTGGAGCCGGTCAAGGAGGATTTGGTGGCTTCGGTGGAGGTTTCTCTGGATTCTCAGGTGGTTTTGATGACCTTGGAGATATTTTCTCAAGTTTCTTCGGTGGAGGAGGATCACGTCGTAATCCAAATGCTCCACGTCAAGGAGAAGACTTATTACACCGCATTCGTATAAGTTTTGAGGATGCCGTATTCGGTACGAAAAAAACTATTAAAATCCGTAAAGATGTAGAATGTGATCACTGTCACGGAAGTGGAGCTAAAGATTCTTCATCTGTAAACACATGTCACAGATGTAATGGTAGTGGACAAGAAGCGGTAATTCAAGATACCCCATTCGGACGTATGCAAAGTCAACGTACATGTTCTGAATGTCAAGGACGCGGTAAAATCATTAAAGATAAATGTGCTCACTGTTTCGGAAAAGGATACAATAACCGTGAGGTAGAATACGAAGTGGAAATTCCAGAAGGAATTAGCTCAGGACAACGTGTTCGTCTTCGTGGTAAGGGTGGAGCAGGAGAAAATGGAGGTCCAGCAGGTGATTTATTCATAGAGGTAATCGTTGCTGAGGATTCATACTTCCATAGAGAAGATGATGACATCTACACTGAATTAAAACTTTCTCCAGCACAGGCTGCTTTAGGAACAAAAGTTGATGTTCGTACATTAACAGGTGAAATTGAACTAAATGTTCCAGCAGGAACACAACATGGACGTAAATTCCGTCTTGCAGGTAAAGGGGTTAAAAGCGTTATGGGATATGGTCAAGGAGATCACTATATCGTGGTATCTATTGAAATTCCTAAAAACTTATCAACAAAAGAACGTGAATTATACCTAGAACTTGCAAAATTGAATGATGAAAAAGTCGAAGAAGATGAAAGTTTCCTGGACAAGGTAAGTAGAAAAGCAAAAGATCTATTTGACTAATAAGACAAAAAGCTCAGAGATTTCTGGGCTTTTTTTCTATTTTATCAAGTATTATACTATATTTATTTGAATTTTTTTGTAATACAAAGTAAAATATAAGATGGATATAAAATATACAAAAGAAGGAGTGAGGAAATGTTCATAAGCGAGTTTAAGACTGATCAAGAGATTAGTATGTTTTTATTATTAGATAATGTAATTCGTGGAATTGCAACGAGTGGGAAACCATATTTAACATTGTATCTGAAAGATAAAACTGGCAGCATTGATGGGAAAATTTGGGAAGTTAAAGACGAAGATAGTGAAAACTTAAAAGCTGGTAAGATGATTTATGTAGAAGGAACGATTTTAGATTATCGTGGAAAACTACAGTTGAAAATTAAAAACTATCGAATGGCTACAGAAAATGACAACATCGATATACAAGATTATATTCAAACAGCACCAGTACCAAAAGATGTAATGATAAATGAATTAAATTATTTCTTGAAAGAAATAGGAAATGATAATTTAAGAAATGTAACTATTGAATTGTTAAATAAATATAAAAAACAATTTATTAGTTATCCTGCAGCTAAATCAATGCATCATGATTTTTATTCAGGTCTAATTTATCATACTACAACGATGTTAAAAATAGCGAAAGCTTTAGTAGCTATTTATCCATCACTAAATAAAGATTTATTATATAGCGGAATCATCTTGCATGATTTGGGAAAAACTGTAGAACTTAGTGGACCTGTAGGAACTTCTTATACATTAGAAGGTGAGCTATTAGGGCATATTGTTATTATGAGTGATGAAGTAGCTCGAATGGCTGAAAAATTAGGGATTGAATCTGAAGAGATTATTTTACTTAGACATATGATTCTTGCGCATCACGGTAAGTATGAATTTGGTTCACCAAAACTACCTATGATTAAAGAGGCGGAGATTATTCATTTTATCGATAATATAGATGCCAGAATGATGATGTTTGAGAAAAACTTAGCGAATGTAGAGCCTGGAACATTTAGTGATAAATTATTTGGTCTTGAGGGAAGACATTTCTACGTTCCTACGTTTGATAGAGAAGATAATTAAAGAAACAATTATAGAAAGAGAAGAACGTATGAATAAAGGAATAAAATATATATTAGGTTTTGTTGCAATTTTTGTTGCGGCTGTAATATGCGTATTTGGGATTATCAAATATGAAGAAATACAAGAAGGAAGTACAACGAATAATAGTGCTAACTTAGGAAGTGTAGATGGAAAACAATTAGATAAAGAGACTACGATAATTATTGAAAAACTATCAACATTAAATGATATCGATGCTCTTAATTCTGAGCTACACCTATCACAAGCAGTAGTTGATATCTTGAAAAAATATGCTCCGACAGTAAATTATGCTATAGATAATAATGAAGGGCATGATAAAATCTACTTCCGTTTAGGTGGATATTTTGTAGATCGTAAGATGAATGATATGAACAAAATTATCGGTTCCTATAAAATTGATGGTGGAAAATTATCATCAACAGGTGATGATTTAGATAAAATTGGTTCTAAAATTAATGGGAATGATAAATTAAAATGGAATAATCTTAACTTAAACAATAAAGAACACGATAAAGCAGTAGCTGGAGAGATAGGTAAACAATTCTTGGGTGCTTTATTAGGAGGGAAAGGTCTAAACATGACGTCTGTTTTTGGATATTTAGCCGATCAAAGTAAAAAAATAACTCCACCAAGAGGAAGTCAAGTTACGAGTATTGTTCCAAGAAGTTTACCAGAATTAGTAGATTTATATAATGCTGCATATAAAGAAACTTACACTGAAGAGCAGGTAAAAAAAGAAGTTTCGAAGTATACTAATAAATATAAAGAAATAGATGATAGTTTTTCAGGGAATGAAAGTAAATATAGTGCTAGTATAAATATTGGAGAATTAGTATATTTTAAAAAAGATAAAATGTATGTAGTAGGAATGGGAGGAATTGGAGGAGTTATGACTCTTGATCTCTCACCACAAAACGAATGGATTATCGAGGGAGATAAAATTACAATACCTCTTGTGAATACTTTCGAAAGAGGAAAACCTGCTGGTAATATAGTATTACGTCTAAATAATAAAAAATATGAAGGTGGGCAAAGTAAATTTAAATATTATGTAGAAAGTATTAATAAATAATTATGTTAAAAGTAAACGATAAAATAGCATTAGTAGTTTGTTCTAATGGAAAGAATATTGAAGATAAAGCTCGACTAGAGAATTTAAAGGATATTTTAGTAGAGATGGGTTTAGTACCTATCTTTACTAAATATATCTATAAAGATAAGTATGGACGCGGATCAAGTCCACAATTTAGAGCTGAAGAGTTGATATCATTTTATAAAAATAATGAGATTAAAGCAATTTTTGATATTTCTGGAGGAGATATTGCTAATGAAATCTTGGAATATTTAGATTATGACGTAATAAAAGAAAACTATAAACCATTTTTTGGGTATAGTGACTTAACAACAGTATTAAATGCTTTAGTAAGCAAAACAGATAATATAAATTATCTATATCAGATTTTAAATATTATTGAAAATGAAGAAATACGAACAAGTTTTGAGAATACTTTTTTGAAGAACAAAAACTCCTTATTTGATGTTAACTGGAAATTTTTACAAGGGATAAAAATTGAAGGAGAAGTTATTGGGGGAAATATTAGATGTTTCTTGAAATTAACTGGGACAGAGTATTTTCCAGAAGTAGAAAACAAGGTGCTTTTCATAGAAGGATTAGGTACATCAATAGAAGGTCTACTAACACATCTGGCCCAATTAAAACATCTAGGAGTATTTGATAAAATTTCAGGATTGTTAATAGGAACCTTCACAAAAATTGAAAAAGAATTTTCTGTAGATGAAATATTTGAGATTGTGAAGAGTTATGTTCCATCTTCTTTACCGATAGCAAAAACACAAGAAGTTGGACATGCGAAAGATTCAAAAGCGTTGAAACTTGGAGAAAAAATAAATATTAAAAATGAGTTGATCGCCTAGATCAACTCATTTTTTTATAGTTTATACCATTTAGAAATTGCTTGAGTTCCGTTTGTGTTACGAACTTCTTCTTCTAACTCGTTGTAAATTTTATATGCTGTTTCTAGTCCAGGAAGTTTGATATTCATTTTTTCACATTCTTCTAATGCTAATTTCATATCTTTAATAAAGTGGTGTGTGAAGAATCCCGGTTTGAAGTCTTCGCCTAGGATACGTGGTCCGTATGAAGTCATTGAGAAGCTTCCACCAGAACCTGATGATACTGTTTTGAAGAACGAGTCTAAGTCTAGTCCAACTTCTTTAGCAAATTTGAAGCTTTCTGCAACAGAAATCATAGTTGTAGCGATTGCGATCTGATTAGCAAGTTTTGCATATTGCCCTTTACCAGCTTCACCGAAATACGTGATGCTTTTACCTAGTTTTTCAACTAGTGGAAGAACAATCTCTTCAAATACCTTTTTATCTCCACCCGCCATGATTGATAGAGTAGCATTTCTTGCTCCAACGTCTCCGCCTGTAACAGGAAGATCGAACGCATACGCTCCAACTTTTAGGAATTCAGTATTGATTTTTTCAGCAAGACTAGGTGATGAAGTAGTCATATCTACAAATACTTGTCCTTTTTTAGCAGTTGTAATTAAACCATTTTCACCAAGATAAATATCTTCAACATCTTTAGGATATCCAACCATGGTGAATATTATTTCGGCAAATTCGGGTGCATCTTTAATCTCATTAAGAAGCGTAGCACCACGTTTTACTAAGTTGTCAGTTTTACTTTTTGTTCTATTGTAGACGAAAAGTTCATGACCAGCATCTAATAGGTGCCCAGCCATGCTTTCACCCATAACTCCTGTTCCGATCCATGCAATTTTCATAATGAATTCCTCCATGTATAATTAATATTCTTCTTTAATTATAACACAAAAGGTGAAAACGTTATAATTTGTAGTTCGGCTAAGATGAGGAAGATTTTTAATAACATCGAATCCGAATATATGATATAATATTCAAGGTAAGAAGATAACTAGGAGGATGTTGTGAATAAAAGTAAATTAAAAGAATTTTTTATGTGTACAAGACCACATAGTTATCCAGCATCGATAGCACCAGTGTTATTTGGAGCTACGTATGCATTAGGATACGAGAGTAAATTTTCAATTTTAAAATTTATATTATTTCTGCTGGCTTGCTTATTAATTCAAGCGGCAACTAATTTATTTAATGAGTATTATGACTACAAACACGGGTTAGATAAGGTTGATTCAGAAGGGATTTCTGGTTCGATAGTAAAAGGAAATTTAAGTCCAAAAGAGGTTATGGTAGGAGCCTTGGTATTGTACGCACTAGCCTTTGGACTTGGATTAATTTTAACATTCATGACTAGTGTCTATGTACTATTAGTCGGTTTAGTGTGTATGCTTGCTGGATATTTTTATACTGGAGGTAAGTATCCTATAGCTTATTCTCCGTTTGGAGAAGTTGTTTCAGGATTTTTCATGGGAACAATTATAATAGCTTTATCATTCTATTTCCAAACTGGCTTTGTTAATGCTGATATTATTGTCGTTTCACTACCATTATTTATCATGATAGGAGCTATATTATTAGCGAATAATATCCGTGACTTAGATAATGATAAAGAATCAGGAAGAAGAACTTATGCGATATTAGTCGGAAGAAATAATGCGATTAAAACAATGGCAATTAGCTTTATCATAGTATATTTATTAAATGTTTTATTTATAATTACTAAATATGCTTCGTGGTGGAATCTACTGGTGTTTATTACTATTCCTTTAGCTATAAAAATAATTAAAGGTTTTAGTGCGAATAATCACAAAAAAACAATGGCACCGTACATGGTGTTAACAGCTAAGTTAACGATTTTTGTAGGATTCATAATGTCGTTAGCGAATATATTGAAATATATAATGAATTAAAAAAAAAACAAATGAGTCAACTTTTTTTGTTGACATCTTAAACTAAAAGATATATAATAAATAATGTGTTTATGAGGTGATATTTAATGAAATGGTTAAGATCTTCGTTATTCAAAAATAATAGTGATACTTTTGTTTTTGAAGAAAATATAAATGTTAAAGTAGCACACTACGATAGCTCTTTAAAAGATATTAGAGATGTTGTTGTTAGTGGAAAATTAACTCGAGGTGGACAAGATAAAATCTATGCTGATCTATTAATTAAAGGTAACTTCGAAATGATTTCAGGAAAAACACTAAAAGAAGTTGTTGTTCCATTTGAAATCGAAGAGAGAGAAGAATACGTTGATAAGTCTGTATTTGCAGGCGAAGAGGTATTCGATGTTAATTTAATGGATATGTATATTGACTTAACACCTTTAGTGAATGAGCTTATAATTTTAAATATTCCAATAACTACTTCTGATGAAGAAGAGCTAGAGATGGTTTCTGGTAACGACTGGGAATTGGTTTCTGAAGAGTCTTTAACTGATGTTAAAGAAACGAAAGAATCACCGTTTGCAGCTCTTAACGGACTATTTAAAGAACAATAAGAATTATTTAAAATAATTGGAGGAAATTAACTATGGCAGTTCCTTTTAGAAGAACATCAAAAACAGCTAAAAGAAAAAGAAGAACTCACAAAAAACTATCTGCACCATCAATTACTATCGATGCAACAACTGGTAACTACGTAATGGGTCACCGTGTTGATAGAAAAACTGGTATGTACAAAGGTAGACAAGTTCTAGACGTTAAATAATTTAAATATTACCAAACCCTAAGGAGGTGTCCTTAGGGTTTTTTTATGTTTAAAATTAAGTTAGTAAATGAAATATATCAGATTTGCATTTAAAGATTTAAATTTATATTAAAATGAACAGAAAATAAATCTTTAAATTTGTATTAGTAAGTTGTATAATAAATATAAGGGTATAGAATATTATTTCTTAACTGTTTAGGAATATGAAAAGAGGATTTTATTATGACAAATTATGGAATTGTTGGATCAGGTTATTTCGGAGCAGATTTAGCTCGTTCATTAGAAAAAATAAAAGATGCGAAGGTGACTGCAGTTTTTGATCCGGAAAATGGAGAGAAAGTTTCTAAGGAGCTTAATACAAAAAATTGTTTGTCGTTGGAAGAGTTGGTTGGTCTAGATGAGGTAGATTGTGTTATCGTCGCAACACCGAGTAATTTACATCGTGAGCCAGTATTATTAGCCGCTAAGAATGGTAAGCATGTATTCTGTGAAAAACCAATCGCTTTATCTTATGAAGATTGTAAGGTTATGGTTGAAACTTGTCGAGAAAATAATGTGATTTTTATGGCAGGTCATATTATGAACTTTTTTAATGGAGTACGTCACGCAAAAGAATTGATTAAGCAAGGGAAAATAGGAGATGTAATATTTTGTCATGCTGCAAGAACAGGATGGGAGGAAAAACAAGAAACTGTTTCTTGGAAAAAAATCCGATCACAGTCTGGAGGACACTTATACCATCACATTCATGAACTTGATTGTATTCAATTTATTATGGATGGTCTACCAGAGCAAGCAACTATGATAGGTGGAAATGTATGTCATGTTGGTGAAAATTTCGGTGATGAAGATGATTTCTTAATAGTTAATTTGGAATTTTCTAATAAACGATACGCAGTACTTGAATATGGGAATGCTTTTAGATGGGGTGAACACTATGTCCTTATAGAAGGTACAAAAGGAGCTATAAAATTAGATTTATATAATACTAAAGGTACTTTAAGAGTAGTAGGAGAAGGAGAGAGTTATTTCTTAATCCATGAATCAAAAGAAGAAGATGATGACAGAACGGCTATTTATACAGGTAGAGGAATGGACGGAGGAATAGCTTATGGAAATCCTAATGTACGTTGCCCTCTTTGGTTACAAAGCTGTATAGATAAAGAAATGTTGTATTTGCATAATATTTTGAATGGAGAAAAAGTATCAAAAGAATATGAAAAACTATTAAATGGTGTCGCAGCTCTAGAGTCAATTGCGACTGCTGATGCATGCACATTGTCTTTAAAAGAAAATAGAAAAGTAGAGTTGAGAGAAATAGTGAAATAGAAAATAAGAGACTAATAAAAATAATACTCCAAGAGAAATTCTCTTGGAGTATTATTTTATAATATTAATCTAAGTAGCCTAATTTTTTAATTAGTTCTGCAGTTAAAACAGCTCCACCAGCTGCTCCACGTAATGTATTATGAGAAAGTCCTACGAATTTGTAGTCAAATAGGTTATCTTCACGAAGACGACCTACAGTTATTTGCATACCTTTTTCGTTATCACGATCTAGAACCGGTTGTGGACGATCGTTTTCTTCATAATATTTAATGAATGGAGTTGGTGCTAGTGGTAATTCATGTTTAGCAATTTCAGGAACATGATTTTTAATTTTTTCAACTAAAGTTTCTAATCCTGGATCATTTTCTAAATTGAATGATACACAAGCAAGGTGTCCATCAAGAACTGGCACACGAATACATTGAGCTGATAGTTTCATAGAATCATCTGGAACGATTTTACCATCAACTACTTTACCGAAGATTTTAAGTGGTTCTTTTTCACTTTTCTCTTCTTCTCCTCCAATATAAGGAATGATGTTTTCAATCATTTCAGGCCATTCGTTGAAAGTTTTTCCGCTTCCTGAGATAGCTTGATAAGTACAGATAGATGCTTCTTTAACACCGTATTCTTTAATTGCTTCAAAGATAGGAACATAACTTTGAATTGAACAGTTAGGTTTAGTAACGATAAATCCTTTTTTAGTTCCAAGACGTTCTCTTTGAGCTGGAAGAACATCTAGGTGAGCAGAGTTAATCTCTGGGATAATCATCGGTACATCGTCTTTGTTTCTATTTGCAGAGTTGTTAGAAACAACAACTACTTCACGTTTAGCATAGTCTTCTTCAAGTTTGATTAAAGCTTCTTTATCAAGGTTGATAGCGCAGAATACCATATCAATTCCTTCAGAAACTTCGTCAATTTTATATAAGTCTTCAACAACTAGCTCTTTTGTGTATTCAGGAATAGTGTGGTCTAATTTCCAACGGCTTTCCATAAGTTCTCCATATTTTTTACCAGCAGAACGAGGTGACGCTGCTAATTTAACTACGTCAAAGTATGGGTGATTTTCTAATAATACTAATAGACGTTGTCCTACCATTCCTGTTGCCCCTAGTACGGCTACTCTTGATTTTTGCATAATAAATTTCTCCTTTATTTGTATAAAAATTATTTCAAAATGAACTTCCTCTCTGCAATAAAAGAAGAAGTTCAAAAATTGTTAACATATTAATTTAGAACTACTGTTCCTTCTTTATCAACTTTTAGTAATATTGCTTGCCAATTGTATTTTAATTTAGCAAGTTCAGTTTTTATTTTTTCAATATTGTTAGTATTGCTAACGATATTCATTAATGTAGAACCACTTCCAGAAATGAAAAATGCTGAACTATCAATTTTTTCACAAATTTCTCTAACTTCGTGATATTCATGTATTATTTCTTTTCTATAAGGTTCATGGATTTTATCTCCCATAACCTTATTAAGAAGTTCTAAGTTATAAGTTTCAAATGCCTTAATAACAGATCCGATACGTGATAATGAGTAGATTGCATCTTGAAGTTTAATTTCTTTTGGCATTACTTTTCTAGCTTCTTCAGTAGAAGTTTCGAAGTTTGGAATTAATGCCAGGAAGTTAAATCTCTCATCGACCTCATATTTTACAGTTACCGCTTCTTTACTATCGGTAGTACAAGATGAACTTAGACTTCCGAAAATGGCTGGCGAAACATTATCGGGATGTCCTTCGATTTCGTTAGCTATTGTAAAGATTTCTTGTTTATCAATGGGTGTATCAGTTAGTAAGTACGCACCGTATATTCCAGCGACTACACAAGTAGAGCTACTACCTAAACCACGGCTTATCGGTACATCATTATCGATTGATATTCTAACACCTGAAATTTCTTTGTTTAATTTTTTTAGTGTAGTTAGTAATGTTTGATAAACTAGGTTATTTTCATTTGAAAAACGTTCTTCAAATCCGACGAATTCTAGACCATTGTCTAATTTTTCGAATTCAAAAGTAGTGTAAAGTGTTAAAGCAACACCAAGGCTATCAAATCCACATCCAACATTCGCAGAAGTGGCAGGTACACGAACACTTACCATTATAAATCACCTAGTTTCTCTAAGATGTATTTCTTCATATCTTCCTTATTAATTACATCTTTATGTCTAATTTCTTTTTTGTCAAGATCTCTTAAATTCTCAGGGATAACAACTTTTGTTTGTTCATGAAGTTTGTTCATAAGAGTAAACTCATCTTCTCCATGAGTTTCGAATAGAGAAGAGTAGACACTTTCAGTAAATTTATATGGAGATGCTGTTGATAATACAATACTAGCATGCTCATTATCTAAATTATCAAGAAGAACTTTGTAAGCTACGGCAGTATGAGTATCTAATAGGTAGTTATCTTTTTCATAGATAGCTTTAATAGTTTCTTTAGTTTGTTCATCATCAGCAAATCCAGCTTGGAACTTGTCTTTTATCTTATCTAATACTTCACCAGTAACTTCAAAGCGACCAGTTTCTTTTAGGTCTTTCATAAGTTTAGCAATATATGCGTTATCACAACCGCTAATGTAGTAAAGTAGACGCTCTAAGTTACTAGAAATTAAGATATCCATACTTGGTGATACTGTTTTTAAAAAGTCTCTGTTTTTATCATAAACACCAGTTGTTAAGAAATCATAAAGTACATTATTATTGTTACTTGCACAGATTAGTTTATTTACAGGTAAACCGATTTGTTCAGCGTAGTAACCAGCTAGAATATTACCGAAGTTACCAGTAGGTACTACAAAGTTTACTTTATCATTTAATTTAATTTTGTTTGTATTTACTAAGTCTAAGTAAGAAACAACGTAGTAAACTACTTGAGGGATAAGACGCCCGATATTGATTGAGTTTGCACTTGATAACTTAATGTTTTTAGAAAGTAATTCTTTTTTGAATTCTTCATCAACAAATAGTTCTTTAATCCCACTTTGAGCATCGTCAAAGTTTCCATGAATCGCACAAACTTTTGTATTTTTACCTTCTTGAGTTTGCATTTGTGTTTTTTGTACTGTACTTACACCATCGTTAGGATAGAAGACCATAATTTTTGTTCTATCTACATCTTTAAAACCTTCTAGTGCAGCTTTACCTGTATCTCCACTAGTCGCTGTTAAGATAAGGATATCATTTTTGTCTTCTACTTTTGTAAGTGCCGTTTTTGTAAGTTGTGGAAGAAGTGAAAGACCTACGTCTTTAAATGCGCTAGTTGGTCCGTTGAATAATTCAAGAACATAGCTATCTTTTAATCCTACTAGAGGAGTAATGTTTTCATGAGAGAATTTACCTCTATATGCTTCTTCTACACATTTTTTAATTTCTTCATCGCTAAAGTCTACGAAAAGACGTAGCACGGCTTCAGCTACTTCATAGTAGCTTTTTCCGATTAATTTTTCTAAATCTAATTTATTTTTTCCTAAATCTCTTAAAACGAAAAGTCCACCTTCTTCACTTAAACCTTGAAGAATAGCTTCACTTGGATTTAATTTTCTATTAATATCTCTTGTACTTTCGTAAATCATTTAAAATCTCCTTGCTTTATCGTTGTATATATGATACAATGTTCTCTATAAAAATACAAGTGTTTTTTACAAAAAGAACTTAATTAATTTTTATAATTATAATTTTACACCAAAATAAGTTATAAAAACAGTCGAAATAATCAAAAAATTGAAATTTTTTGAAAATTTTCAAATTGATTTATTTGACATAAATAAAATACTTGATAAACTTTAACTATATAATTGAAAATAAATAATGAACTTAGGAGAAAATAATTATGAAGATTGCGATTTTAGGATATGGAACTGTTGGTAGTGGGGTATATGATATTATTACTAACGGTAAAACTGAAGAATTAGATAAAATTGAAGTAAAGAGTGTTTTTGCAAGAAGTCGTGATAAAATGCATCTTGCTACAGATGATATTAATGAGATTATTAATGATGAAGAAATTTCAGTAGTAGTTGAGTGCTTAGGAGGATTAAATCCTGCGTATGATTTTATTAAAGGATCTTTAGAAAATGGAAAACATGTTGTTACAGCGAACAAAGCTGTAGCCGCGAAGCATTTAGATGAATTTGTTGCTTTAGCTGAGAAGAATGGTGTTAAGTTTATTTTTGAAGCCAGCGTTGGTGGAGGAATTCCATGGCTTGTAAACTTAGAAAGAACTAGACGCGTTGATGAAGTAAAACGAGTTTATGGTATTTTTAATGGAACAAGTAACTATATCTTAGATAACATGTACAGAAATGATCAAGAATTCGATTCTACACTAAAAACTGCTCAAGAGTTAGGATATGCAGAGGCTGACCCTAGTGCTGATGTGGACGGTGGGGATGTTGTGAACAAAATTATCTTAAGTAATGCACTTGCTTTTGATATTCATGTTAAAGCTGATTTTCCTACATATTCTATGAGAAATATTACAAAAAATGATATTGATTATTTAAAAAAATACGACTTAGCTGTTAAATATATTGGAGAAACAAATGTAGAAGATGGGAAGTATGAAACATCTGTAATGCTTTCTATATTTGGAAAAGAATCTCAAGAAGCGGCTGTTCCTTTAAATAATAATATTATTACTTTAGATGGTTCTTTCATCGGAGAACTTAAGTTCTATGGACAAGGAGCAGGAAAACTTCCAACAGGAAATGCTATCGTTCAAGATATAGTTGATATTAATGAAGGTTCAACTCGTGTTGATGTAGTAATTAAGAATGACTTATCTTATTCAGAAGAATTAACTAGAAGAAATTACTTAGTACGTTCATCAGTTGAATTATCTGGTGAATTAGTAGAGAGTGTTGAGCAATATAAAGATAATTTTTATGTAAAAACAAAAGAAATTTCATTAAAACAACTGAAGTCTTTAGTTGATGAAGTAAAAGAGAAAGATAGTAAATTTGTAGTTGCTAAGTTTCATAAATAATTAAAAATAAGTAATAAAGTGATTATTAAAAATAAATGTTAGATTTTTCAGAAAATTTATTGATTTTTCTACAGATAGTTATATAATATATATTAGTAATAAAAATACAAATAACATGAATTAGAAAAAGGAGTTAAGATGGTTAGAGTATCAAAATTTGGAGGGAGCTCGGTAGCGAGTGCCGAACAATTTAAAAAAGTTAAAAATATTGTAGAATTAGACGATGCACGTCGTTTTGTTGTAGTGAGTGCTGTTGGTAAGGCGGATAAAGAAGATAATAAGGTTACAGATTTACTATATTTATGCTATGCACACACTAAATACAATATAAATTTTGATAATATCTTTAAAATGATTGAAGATAAATTTATTGCTATTAAAAATGAATTAAACTTAAAATTTGATATTGAAGGTGAACTTGCTAAATTAAAATCTGAAATCAGCAAAGGAATTGATGAAGAGTATTTAGTAAGCCGTGGTGAATATTTAACAGCTTTATTAATGGCAGAGTATTTAGGATATCACTTTGTAGATGCTAAAGACTTAATCTTCTACAACTACCAAGGTGAAATTGATTTTGAAAAAACTCAAGCAGCTTTTGATGCAATTGTAAAAGAATATGATCGTCTTCTTATTCCAGGGTTCTATGGAAGTAGACCAAATGGGGAAATTAAAATTATGACTCGTGGTGGAGGAGATGTTAGTGGAGCGATTGTTGCTAATATTGCAAATGCAAGTGTTTATGAAAACTGGACTGACGTATCTGGGATCTTAATGGCAGATCCTCGTATTATTGACAATCCACATGAGATTAAAGTAATTAGTTATACAGAACTTCGTGAACTTTCATATATGGGTGCAAGTGTTCTTCATGAAGAAGCAATCTTCCCAGTTCGTGATAAAGACATTCCAATCCAAATTCGTAACACAAATGATCCAACAGCAGAAGGAACTATTATCTCAGATAATAAACATCTAGATGCGAAACAAATAGTTACTGGTATTGCAGGGAAAAAAGATTTCTCTATTATTACTATTAAAAAACGTCACATGGCAAATGAAGTTGGATTAATTGGTAAAGCTCTGAAAATTTTTGAAGACTTCAATGTTAGTATCGAGCACATTCCAAGTGGAATTGACTCATTCTCTGTAGTTGTTGAAACAGGTAATGTTAGACCATTTATTCATGAGTTAGTAGCTAAAATTAAAGCAGTTTTAGATGCGGATGAGGTAAATGTAACTCATGAGATTTCTCTAATTGCTACAGTTGGAGAAAAAATGAAAAATACAAAAGGGCTATCTGGTAGATTATTCAAAGCACTAGGGGAAGCTGGAGTAAATATTGCACTAATTTCACAAACTAATGATGAGATTAACATTATCGTCGGTGTTCATAACGATGATTATGAAAAAACTATAAACACTATTTATTCAGAATTTAAATAATATTAATAGCTTCTTGTCTTACTTTAGATAAGGAGCTATTTCTTATAATGAATTATTCTTTGAGGTGAAAGTATGAAAATTTTACAGATTATGTGTCATCCGGATTATAATGGAGAACATAGAGTTTCTAATATTTTGGCGAAAATTGGTGAAGGTAAATTAATCGAAAAAGGCTTCAGTAGTATAGAAAAGATTACTTTATATGATCCGAGTGTTCATATTCCAGTCATGGATAAGTTTATGTTTAATTATGAAGGAGAAAAATTAACAGAAAAAGAACAATATGATAAAATTAGGCAAAAAGAGATTCTAAATCAATGGAAAAATGCTGATGCAGTGTTTATTTATATGCCGCTTCATAATTTTAATGTAGTATCAAAATTTAAAGACTATATTGATAATATAATAATAGTAAATGAAACTTTTAAATGTGAGGTAGAGTCTTTAATAGGATTAGATGATTCTAATAAACAAATAACCTTTGTCATAACTAGTGGTGGAGAATTTGATAAACATATCCAATATACTAATCTAGACTTTGCAGTTCAATATGTACGAGGAGTATTTAGCATCTTAGGAATAGACAAAGTTAAAGTTATTAGAGTAGAAGGGTTGGATTTAGTATTCAATAATAAAGAAAAAATAGTAGAGAAGGGTATCTCTGATTTAAAAGAGTGGATAGAAGAATTTTCGAAAAAAAATAAAAAATAAGCTAAGAAGGAATAAGAGACTGTTTAATATGGTTTCTGATTCCTTCTTATCTTTATTTAATATCGAATTCTAGTTGTTTTTCTTTTGAAGATAGAATTTTGAATTGACCGTTAGTTAGGTTAGCAATCCAATTTTCAAAGTTATCATAGTCTTCTTGCATTACATAAATTGTATAAATGATTTTGTCAGTGTATTCTAAGTTGTTCACGATGAAATTAGTTTTTCCAATTTCATACTCTATTTTTCCGTTTAGACTATAATCTAATTCTAATCTAACTTCAAAAGCATCTTTTCTTTCTACCAATATTGCATTTTTTAGCGCGTTAATTACTCCACCACCATATGCACGAACTAAACCACCAGTTCCTAGTTTAGTTCCACCGTAGTATCTTATTACTGTGGCACAGACATTTTTAATTTCGTTCTTTACTAGTACGTCTAGCATTGGAGCACCAGCAGTTCCACTAGGTTCTCCGTCATCATTAGCACGAGTTATTTCGTTATTATCACCAACTACATAGCATGAGCAAACATGTGTAGCATCGTAGTGTTTTTTCTTCATTTTTTGAATAAACTCTCGGGCTTCTTCTTCGCTATTAATTCTTATAAGATGAGTAATGAATGTAGATTTTTTCTCTACAAATTCATCGTATGAATCTTCTTTGATTGTAATAAATTTTTTCGCCATAGTACCTCCTTTGTAATTTATAATTTGCTGAATTTACTATATTAATTATGATGTATTATAAAAAAAATGTCAATAATTAGAATGTATTTCTCATTATACTACTTGACAAATTATACTATGTAATGTATAGTATTACGTGAAAGGAGATATTTGTATGGAAGCTCAATTAAAAAGAGGTTTATTGGAAATATGTGTTCTTGCTACTTTACGTAATTCTGAATCATATGGGTATAAAATTATAAAAGATGTTTCAAATGTAATTCCTATATCGGAATCAACGTTATATCCAATCTTAAAACGCTTAGAAGCAAACGATTGTGTTACCTCATATTCGATAGAACATAATAGTAGACTAAGAAAATATTATAAAATTACAGATGTTGGTCTCAATAAAATTCAGGAATTTCTTATCGACTGGAAAGTAATAAGTAATGCACATAAATATATATTAGGAGATGAAAAACATGAATAAGACACAGTTTTGCGCTCTTTTGGGAAATAAATTAAAACCATATTTATCGCCAAAAGAGATGTATAAAACACTCAATTTTTTCGAAGAAATGATTGATGATCGTATTGATGAGGGCTTAAGTGAAGAAGAAGCTGTATCGCAATTAGGGGATATTAATATCATTGTTGATCAAATTTTAGATGAACATAATATTGAAAAAAAACAAACAAAACTAGTATGGAGGTTTATACCACGAAAAATCCCTACAGAGCTCGGCTTTATTATTACCGTATTATTATTTCCTGCTTGGATAACTATATTTTCTCTGATCGTTAGTCTTTTTATAGTTATTCTATCTATAATATTTAGTATTGTACTTTCTATTATAGCTATTTTCATTGGTGGAATCTTATTAATATTAAAATCCCCATTTTATCTTATTTACGAAAGAAATATTTCGTATTTCTTAGATACTTTAGGATTTGGATTTGTTAATTCAGGGGCTGGTTTAATTGGTATTTACTGGTTGATAAAAATATATAAAAAATCACGTCAAAATGGTATAAACATCAGAACAATTTTTGTGAAGATTTTCAAAAAAGAGGTGTATATAAATGAATAAATTTATAAAAATTTCTATTAGTTTTATAATTTTTGGATTAGTATTGATAGGATTAGCAACTTACTTAAATAATGGTCATATACCTAGATTTTCTTCTAATTTAGAGAAAAAGAATTATACTGTCTCAATTAATGATGTTAAAAATTTAGATTTAGATATTATTGATTCTGATGTAACCATAGAAGAGAATACTGCTTCTAAAAATATGGAAATAGAATACTATACTGCTATAGAACGTAAAGTTAATATAGAGCACATAGGAAATAAGTTATCTATAAAAGAAAATAAAAATATTGTGGGTATTAATTTTAATTTCTTTACTGAAAAAAGAAAACTTATTATAAAAATACCTAAATCTTCTAATATCGATATCAATTCAGTTAATAAAATAGGAGATTATTTTATCAAGAATCTAGATATTAAATCTCTTATAATTAATAGTGAAGTAGGTGATGTATATATAACTAATATTTCAGCTTCAGATGCTGACATTAAATTAGCAACTGGAAATTTAAATATAGATAACTTAAATAGTAAAAATAATTCTCTAAAAATTAATGTTGCTACAGGAAATGTTAAATTAAATAATATTAATGATTTAAAAGATATTAGTATTGATAATAAAACAGGAGATATAGATTTGTCATCATCAACAATAAAAGATATTAATATAACTAATAAACTAGGAAATATTAAGGTAAGTAATCTTCCTAGTGAAAGTTCAGATAATATTAACTTAAAAACAACTACTGGTAATATTATTTTAAGTAATCTTACTGCAAATAATTCTATTACTCTTAAGTCAATAAAAGGTGATATTATAGCTGAATTAAGTGATGAAGAATCAAATTTTACAAATAGCTCAAATAAAAAGAAACAATTATTCACATCTTCAAATGCTGGAACTGTAAATGTAAAATTTTCAAATAAATAATTAATATCCCATCAAAAATTATTTTTGATGGGATATTAATTATTATTGATTATTATTTACGCCAGTATTTTGATTAGCATTTGTAGTACCGACACCAGTTGTATTATTTTGATCTACATTATTATTGTTAGTAGTATTACTATTTCCATCAGGTCTATTTTCGTTACTTACTGTTATATCATTTTTTAAATCTTCTCTTGTAAGTTGTTCAGGAAGATTAGTTAATAAATCTCCATGTGACATTATTGTAAGTGAAACTTCTGGATATATAGTTTTAGGTAATAAATCAGTTATTCTATATTCTTTTAACCCAATATTTATATGTCCTTGGTAATATATATTTAGTAGATCTTTTGCTTTTGGTAATGGTAAATCTAAATTATCTCTTAACGCAGATGATGCATATAGTAGAGATAGTGGACGTGGATAGTAGTAATAAACATCATTGTACATTACATCATATCCATCAATTCTATGTGATACTATTTGAATATCATCGTTAAAGAACATTTTTATTGCAGAAGAAATTTGAGTTGTAGATAGGTTATGTTCTACATTATCTCCAGCGATATTAATAACATCATTAATTTTTGTTAGAGCGTTTAAGCTTTTTGCTTTATCGATAAGAGCATGGATAGCTTGAAGTTGACGTTGACCACGTTCAATATCACTATCGTAATATCTACTACGAGCAAAAGCAAGAGCTTGTTCACCGTTTAGAGTGTGCCATCCTTTTTTCAATTTAACAGTGTTTTCTTCACCATTAGCATTTTGTTCATCCATATCAAATGGAACGTATAAATCAATTCCACCAAAGGCATCAACTGTTTGTTCAAAAGCCTTAAAGTTTATAAGTACGTAAAAGTTAATAGGTGTATTAAATAAGTTTTCTACAGCGTTCGTTGTTCCTTTTACATCATTATAAGCATGAGCATGTGTAATTTTATCATAGAAATATGCACTATTATTATTCTCGTCATTTTTTTCACGCATTAAAGCAAGTGAGTCACGAGGAATACTAACCATATCCATACGTTTTTTATCTTTGTTAACAGTTGCTAGAATCATTGAGTCTGTTCGACTATCTTCACGAGTTTGACCTTGAGCTTTACGGTCATCATTCATATCAATTCCTAAAATTAGTACTGAAAATTTCTTAAAGTTAGGATCAACTTCTTTCAAGTAATCAACTTTTTTGTATCCTCTATGAGTTGAATTATAGAAGTTGAAAAATGTATATGCAGCAAATGCTCCAGTTCCTAAAAACAATAGTGCTATAAGTGTAAATATTACTTTTTTGAATCCTCTTTTTTTAGGGGATTGTTCATCTTTTTTCTGAGATCTAGAACTAATTCTATCTCTTCTAGATATTCTTTCTTTCATTTAATATAATCCCTTCTATACAATATAACTTTATTATTATACTACAAATTTCAATTTGTTGCCATAATAAAGGTGAAAATTGGAGATAAATATTGAAAATTAGAAAAGGAAAAGTGGGAAATTTTTGATATTTTCAAATATTTATATTAAAATAAAAATGTAAGTATAAAAATAGGAGTATATTATGCCAGAATTACCTGAGGTAGAGAATATAAAATTTGGACTTGAAGAAGTAGTAATAAATAAGCAAATTCTAGATGTGAAATATTCAAATGTTGTAACAGAAAGTCATAAATTGAATAAAATGGCGATAGTGAAGCAGGATATAAATTTTTTTTCGGAGAATGTAAAAGGTAAAACTATAGAGAAATTATCTAGAAGAGGGAAATATTTATATTTTACATTAAATGAAGGATATATTATCACACATTTTGGAATGACGGGAGCATTTTTTTTAGTAAAAGATATAGCAGAAATTACTAATAAAAACTACTTCAAACATCAACATGTGATTTTCGAATTATCGACTGGTGAAAAATTAGTCTACAGTGATATTAGAAGATTCGGAGAACTAAGGTACATAGAAGATGTTAGTAAATTTAAACCTTTTGTTAATCTCGCTCCAGAACCGTTTGATAAAAAAGCTAAAAAATATTTTCTAGATAAATTAGCTGAAAATAAATATAAGGATCAGTCGATAAAGGCTCTTCTTCTTGAAGGAAATGTATTTTGTGGATGTGGTAACATTTATGATTGTGAAGTGTTATATCGTCAAAAAATACATCCTTTAACTAAGGCTAGTGAACTTTCTAAAAAGAAAAAAGAAAGTTTATTTAAAGAATTAGTTGATATTTTAGATCTAGCGATAAGAGAGGGTGGATCTACAATTTCAGATTATGTTCATGCTGATGGTGGAGAAGGAAACATGCAAAATTTTCATCAGATATATGGAAAGAAAGTTTGTCCGTTAGGTCATGATGTAGAAAATGTTACAATAAAAGGCCGTTCTAGTCATTTTTGTCCTGTTTGTCAAAAAAAATAAAATAAAAAGGAGAATCAATGGAAAGCAAAATAGAGTTTTTTAAAAAGTACATTAGTATAATTATAGGGTCATTAATTTTTGCAGCGGGGTTAGAATTTTTCTTAATTCCTAATAATATATTAGATGGAGGAGTGATTGGTGTTTCAATTATTGCTCGTCATTATTTAGGATTACCACTTGGGTTATTTATTTTCATTTTCAATATCCCATTTTTATATTTAGGATATAAACAGATTGGTAAAGGATTTTCGATTGCATCTGTTTTTGGTATTGTTATCCTATCTATAGCAACGTCTTATTTTCATAGTATTCCACCACTTGTTACGGATCCATTTTTAGCGTGTATCTTTGGTGGGATAATATTAGGAATAGGGGTTGGATTAGTTATTAGAAATGGTGGAACATTAGATGGAAGTGAGATGTTTTCAATTTATGCTACTAAAAAATTACCGATTTCTGTAGGTGAAATGGTTCTTGGAATAAATGTTGTTATCTTTATCGCATCTGGATTTGTTTTCACATGGGAAGCGGCATTATATTCTATGATAAGTTATTTCATCGCATCTAAAGTTATGGATATTGTTATTGAGGGACTAAACGATTCTAAATCTGTTATGGTTATTACAAGTAATTATCAAGTAATAAGTCAAGAAATTCAAGACAGACTTGGTCGTGGAGTGACTCTATTACATGGTGAGGGTGGTTATTCAGGTCAAGAAACAAAAATTATCTTTTGTGTAATTACACGTATTGAAGAATCAAAACTAAAAAAAATAGTCTTTAGGAACGATAAAAATGCCTTTCTATCGATTGGAACAGTTAGTGAAGTAACTGGAGCTAACTTTAAGAAAAAAGATATACACTAATAAACATTCCTTTGCAGAGTTTTCTGCAAAGGGTTTTTTGTGTTATAATGACTATAAAGAGGTGGGAATTATGGAAGAATTATATAATTATCTTATTAAGAGTGAGAAAGTTTATTTGTTAGAAAGAAGAAAAATAGTTAAATGGTGGCATATACTATTTGACCTTATTGTATTTTTATATTTTTGGGGGGAATATCGAAAAGATAAGACTTACGATTGTTACTTAGTTAAGTTTGAAAAACATTGGGAAATACTAGTGTGTAAAAAAGGAAAAGCACTAGAAAAAATTAAGCTTAAAGAGAAATTTGAATTGAAAAAGAAATTTCTTTGTGGAGACTATAAATACACAGTGCATCATGAAATTACGCATGAACTATACAATCATTTGAAATATGTATGCTAGTATGAGCAAAATTTGTCTAAATATGTTATAATAGACTGATAAATTTTTTAAAGGATAATAAAATGAAAATCAAAGAAATAATAGTAGTAGAAGGAAGAGATGATACCAATAGGGTTAAAGAAGCGCTAGATTGCGATACATTTGAAACTAATGGATCTGCCCTTACTAAGAAAAAAATTGAGCGTCTAATCTTTTTAGAAAAAACAAGAGGATTAATAGTTCTAACTGATCCTGATTATGCGGGAAAAAGAATTAGAAGTATTATAGAAAAAAATATACCTACGGCAAAACATGCATATATATCAAATAAAAAGGCCGTTGATAGTAAAGGGAAAATTGGAATAGAAGCTGCGAGTAAAGAAGATATTATAGCAGCTATAAAAAATCATTACACACCGATGGATGAGGTGAAAAATGATATTACTAATGAAATATTAATAGAATTAGGGTTAGTAGGAGGAGCTACTTCAAAAGTTCTAAGAGAAGAACTTTGTGAAAGATTAAATATAGGCTACACTAATGCAAAACAACTACTAAATAAACTTAATATGTATAATATTTCTAAAGAACGTTTATTAGATGAAATGGAAAAAATAAGTAAAGGATTAAAATAATGATAGGAACACCCAAGAAAACTTTTGAGATACTAAAAAAACACGGTTTTACATTTAAGAAAAGCTTAGGACAAAATTTCTTAATAGATGCGAATATTTTAAATAGAATAGTTGATGGAGCTGGAGTAAATGAAAATGTAGGAGTAATAGAAATTGGGCCTGGGATTGGTTCTCTTACAGAAGCGTTAGCTAAAAAAGCAAAAAAAGTAATTTCATTTGAAATTGACGGTAGACTTTTACCGATTTTATCTGAGACACTTGCAGATTATCCTAATGTTGAGATTATTAATAACGATATATTAAAAGTTGATGTTGATAAAATAATCACTGAGAAGATGTCAGATTGTGAAAAAATAATGGTAGTAGCTAACTTACCGTACTACATTACTACACCAATTTTAACTCATTTAATTGAGAACACTGAGAAAATTGATGGTTATGTAGTTATGATGCAAAAAGAAGTTGCTAATAGACTTAATGCTAAGGTAGGAACAAAAGATTATAACTCATTAACAATTTTATTAAATTACTATACAGATGTTGAGTATTTATTTACTGTACCGAAAAAAGTATTCGTACCTGCACCGAATGTAGAGAGTGCAGTTGTAAAAATTATGACGAAAGAAACTCGTGAATTTGAAACTGATGCTAAATTCTTTAAATTTGTGCGCTCATGTTTTGTACAACGTAGAAAAACTTTATTAAACAACTTAATTTCAAGTTATGGTAAAGATAAAAAGCAAGACTTACAAAACGCTTGTCTTGATAGTGATATTGAACCTGGAAGACGTAGTGAAACTCTAAGTTTAGCGGAATTTTACAATTTATATAATAATTTAACAAATAATAGCTTAATCTAAGGATAAAAAGATGGAAGAGTTAAAAACTATAATAACTGAGTTTCGAGAAAAAAGAGGTTGGGGAGAGTATGATACTTTAGATAGGTTTTCTAAAAGTATATCGATAGAAGCGGCAGAATTACTAGAACATTTTCAATGGAGTGAAGAAGGAGATAATATACAAGAGATAAAAGATGAATTGGCAGACGTACTAATTTACGCTCTTGCAATGTGTTATCATCTTAATGAAGATCCTAAAAAGATTATAAAAGATAAGTTAGTTGATGTCGCAAGACGGTATCCGGAAAAATAAAAATTAAAAGAGGGGTGATACAGTATCATTCCTCTTTTGTTATCAATAATAATTATTTAAAAAAGTAGCCCTTGATTAGGACTACTTTTTTTGAGTTTTTAATATTACTATCGACTAGTTTTAGTTTTTAGCACTTGTACTTCTTTACCTTTGTAGAACATAGCGTAAAGAACAGTTACTCCAATTGTTACTATTGCACAAAGGATGTAAATTCCTCTGTATGATAAGATTCCTTGAACTGTTCCTAGTGCATATGGTCCAAATCCAAGACCAAGGTCTAATCCGATGAAGTATGTAGATAATGCAATACCTACTTTAGTAGAATCAACAAGTTTTAAACAAACAGCTTGTCCATTTGACATAAATGTTCCATATCCTAAACCGATTAAAGCACCAGAGAATAATAACATGAAGCTACCATTTGTGAAACTTAACATTAATAATCCTAATGTTAAGAATACAAAACTTGGATACATAACCGCATTTTCACCACGTGCATCAAATATACGTCCTGCGAATGGACGAGTAACTGTAACGATAAGAGCATATACCACAAAGAAGAAAGCTCCAGCAGTAGATAAGTTTAGGCTATCAGCATAGATAGATAAGAATCCTAATACACTAGAGTAAGCTAAACCAACTAGGAATGCTACAGTAGAAATGAATAATACTTTGTATTCAATAAATGTATTTAAAGACCAACTGTTTAATAATTCTTTTTGTTTTTCATCTAATTCGATATTTTGAACTGGGAATAAGAAACAAGCAATTGTAACGGCAATAGATAATACGATTGCTAAAATAATAACTGCATTAAATCCTGTAATAGGAAGTAATAACATACCGATAAATGGTCCAATTGCAGCAGCTAAACTTGTACTTAATCCGTAGTAGTTAATACCTTCACCGTTACGAGTTTTAGGAATGTAAGTAGTAACTATTGCATTTGCTGCAGTAGAGATAGTTCCATATGCGAATCCATTTAAGAAACGAACAGTATCTAAAATAAGAATATTTGATGAAATTAGATATGCTGCTGTTGTGATTAAGTAAATTAAAGCTCCAAAACGTAAAATTTGTTTACGACCAACAATTTCTAATTTTTTACCAATGTAAAGTCTAGCAACAAGTGTACCGATAATATAAATACCAGCTGCAAATCCTGCTTGAGCAGCAGTCGCACCTAATTGAGAAGTTGCATATTTAGCTGTAATAACTACGAAACAGTAATAAATTAAAAATACTATAAAATTAATTGTAGTTATTGTTATAAATCCTTTATTAAATAATTTGTCTTTTTCTTCTATAGCTATCTGGCTATCCATAAAAATTCTCCTAACTTATTTTTAATAACATATATTTATCATACTCCTATGAAAATATATTTTCAAGTGCAAATTTTCATGGAAATGATATATTTTCAATTTTATTTTCATGAAAAAACCAATTTATTGATTTTTTAAAATGAAGTTGGTATAACAGTATTTTCAAGTAACCAAAGGTGTATTATTTTTAAAAATGTGAAAAAAATAGTTGTGAAAACGAATTATTTTCATAAGTTTCAAAAAATACTTTATAATACAATAGATTTTTTTAGTACAGAAGTAATGTTTAAAATACCATTAATATCTTTTTAATATTTTTTTGAAAATATTAATGAGTTATTGATAAAAGTGTAGGTTGAATAGTTAATGTTAATTTTTGGTAAATGGATAAAAAAACTATACTAATATAATTTATCATAATTTAAACAGATCAAGAAGTATATTTATAAATATTTCTTATGATAATGTAGATTTATTTTTTTATTTAATGATTTTAGAGAGGTAAAAAAAAGCGAAATTATGATGTTAGGTAAATTTATTTAAATCTTTTCATACTAAGTTTCTAAAAAGAAATAAATCTTTTCAAAATTAACATTTTAAAATTATTAAATTAAATATTTTTATATTTATATAGATGTATTATGTTTCTAATTAACTTTAAATATATTTATTATTAGTTTATTTTAATGAGTTTTATAAGTGTTTTCTATTTGCTTTCTTTATTTTAAATTATGGAATACTTGACGGTATTAGTAGTGAGGTGTATAATTTAGATATAATAGTTATTATAATTAAATAATAATTATATTTTTAAAACATACTTAATTATCAAGGAAAAGTATAGTTTATTCTATATTAAGAAACTTGGGGGTATAATACGGATGTCCTTGAGAATCTTTTATAGAGGTATATAATAGAGTTTGAAAGAAAGGAGTTATAAAAAACGCTTATATTGTTTTAAATAAATCTTTAATTTTAATTATAAACTTCAATAAATATATAAATAGCTAATGTCTAAGTAATAAAAATTAAATTTATATTATTAACCTGTAATATTATCTGATACATTTTAATTTAGAGAGAAAACAGTTGAGATATAAAAAAGGATCAAATACATTTATCTATAACACAACTTAAAACAACCTAGAAAAGAAAGTGTAGATATGATTTCTTTTGTTGTGACCTAAAGAAAACGCTAAACTAAGATGGAGTTAGGATAGATATTTTTTTAACATAAAAAATAAAGCAAGAGTAATGTATATATAATTAATTTAATAGATAATTCCTTAAAATTTAAGAAGTTAAAAGATTGAAATTTAGGGATATTTAAGGAGGAAATATTAATAGAATGAAAGGTCACAAGGTGATAAAGGTTATACTTTCGCTTCTGACGATAATATTTATGTTAGGGTTTGGTAATAACAAGCTAACTTTTTCGCAAGGAAGTCTGAGAGATGTAACTGATGGAACAAAGATAAAAATTACTAATCTTAAGATTACTCGTACAAATGAGGATACTCCAGTAGGTGGAATTTACTTAAGAGATTCGTATGAGTTTAAGTTTAATTGGGATGCAACTGCTTATGGTGCAACTTTAAAACAAGGTGATTACTTCACAGTAAATTTACCAGAATCAATGTCAGTTGTTGAAGAACACGCAAATAAGGAATTAGACATAAGAGATGCACAAAATAATATTGTAGCTAAAGCTGTGATAACCCCTATCAGCACTGGTGGAGGAACTATTAAGTTTACTTTCACAGAATTCGTTAATACTCATGGTAATATTAAAGGAAATTTTAATATGGGATTCCGTGCTGTTAAGGAAAAAGTTGTTGTAAATCAAAAGAATCGAATTGAAATTACTGTTGGAGCAAAAAATTATCCAATAATAGAAGATGGGCTTTATATTAGACCTCCTGGCACACAAAATCCAAATGAAATTTTCGGGAAATGGGCTCTAGGTAGAGTTCTAACGTCAATGTACCCGGGTGGAGAGAATCTCGTTATAAAAGATCCAGAGGTCCTTAAAACAATAAGTAAAGGTGCGACAAGATGGTTGCTGAGAATAAATGTAAAAAAGGCTGATCTTCATGATGTTGTAGTTTCTGACCGTTTAATTGGTGACGAATTAGGCGATATTACAATGATTCCAGGAAGTTTTGCAATATTTGAGGGAGATACTGATGAATATGGTTCAGCAATAAATATAAAAAATATTAGAAATATATCAAGTGATGTTCAGTTGGCACCTGATAAGAGAAGTTTTACTTATAATTTAGGACATGTTGATAAAAAGAATTATTTCTTAGTATACTATACAACATATCCACCAGGTTCTAATTTGAAAGTTGGAAATAATGCAACACTTAGGTATGATGAGGGAACTCCAATATATAAAGAAAGTTCTTTTAAAGAATCGATTGCTGGGGGAAGTGCTGTAGGAGATAATGCTAGTAAGATTAAAATAATTAAATTTGATGCTGATGATGGTAGTGTAAAGCTAGCGAAAGCAAAATTTGAGTTATACAATGAAGATAAGCAGACTCCAGTTCAACACGATGGACAACCAGTAGTTTTAGAAACTGGAGCTGATGGTACAGCACAATCTCCACAGTTAATTTCGGGTACTTATTATTTGAAAGAAGTAAAAGCACCAGAAGGTTATTTACTTCCAAAAGAGGCTGGAATCGAAACTGAAAATAAAGGGAAAGATAATTTCTATAAAGCAGTGGTAACCGCAGATGGAATTCAAGTATTCATATCGAATAAATCTGCTAAAACTTCAGTTAAAGGGACAAAAACATGGGAAGATGAAGAAAATCGAGATGGTAAACGCCCAGATAAGATTAAAGTTCTTTTAAACAAAACAGTAGATGGTAAGAGAATGAAAATTGGTGAAAAAGAAGTAACAAAAGACAACTGGAGTTACGAATTCACAGACTTACCAAAATATGAAGGTGGAAAAGAGATTACATATTCAATCGATGAAGAAGCAGTAGCAGAATATACAAAAGAAGTCAAAGGCTACAACCTGACAAATAAATACACACCAGAAAAAGTTTCAATCAAAGGAACAAAAACATGGGAAGATCGAGAAAATCAAGATGGAAAACGCCCAGACAAGATTAAAGTTCTTTTAAATAAAACAGTAGATGGTAAGACAACGAAAGCTGGTGAAAAAGAAGTAACAAAAGACAACTGGAGTTACGAATTCACAGACTTACCAAAATACGAAGGTGGAAAAGAAATAACTTATGCTGTTGTAGAAGGTGATGTTCCAGTAGGGTATGAAAGTAAAGTAGAAGGATATAATATTATTAATTCATATAAACCTGAGATCCCTGGAGAAGGACCAAAATCAAATCCAAAAATACCTAGAAAGAATCTGAAACCTGATTCCAAACCATCTAGTGAATCTTCAAAATCAAAAATAAAAGAAGAACCTAAAACTTCGAATGCGGAAGTAAAACAAAAGTATAAAAAAGTGATACCAAATACAGGAGAAAGAACTAACTCCAATACGTTATTGGGAAGTTTATTTACCTTATTAGGAATAGGTTTACTTATTAAGCACAGAAAAAAGATGTAGAATAGCAACTTTGTAGTTGATAAGAGTAGTGACTATGTTAGATATAATATATGTTATATCTAACATAGTTATTTTCACTAGAAAGATAGATATATTTTATAAATTGTCAGAATTTTTATTTATTTTTCAAAAAATATATTGACAACAAAAAAAACTGTTGCTATAATGTAAACAAGAATTAAACGTAAAGGAGAAAAAAGATTTATGAAACTGTATCAAGTTGACACGCTACAATTAAATATTCGTTGGCAAAGCCACTAGATACTGAGTCGATCTTGTTTCTTTTTAACATAGATACGGCTCTCAGGTGAGAAGTAAGTATCTATGTGGATTATTTGTGATAAAAAAATCAAGACCACATAGAAATATCTAGGTGGTTTTTTATATATGAAAAAAATATATTGTGAGGACCACTGCATATTATGCTAGTGGTCTTTTTATATAGATACGCTTCTAAAATTTTGATTACAAAAAATATTATTAAAGTAAAAGGAGATTATTAAAATGAAAGTAAATAAAATTTTTGTAGCATTTGTGGTATTATTAATTTGTGTATTAGGTTATGGGTTCTTCTCAAGTAAAAAAGGTGAAGATACTAAAAAAGTTGATAATAAAGAAGTGAAAGTAGGAGTACTACAATTACTTAGTCATCCAGCTCTTGACCAAATTTATAAAGGTTTAGAAGATGGACTTAAAAAAGAAGGATATGAAGTTGGTAAGAATTTAAAAATTGATCTTCAAAATGCCCAAGGTGATCAAAGTAACTTAGCAAGTATGGGTCAAAAATTAGTTACAGATAACAACGATATTTTAGTAGGTATTACAACACCAGCTACTTTATCTTTATCAAATGCAACTAAAGATAAACCAATTATCATGGGTGGTATTACTTATCCAGTTGAAGCAGGATTAATTAAAGCTGAAGACAAACCAGGAAACAACATTACTGGTGTTAGTGATAGAACTCCAATTAAACAACAACTTGAAATCATGAAAAAAGTATTACCTAACATGAAGAAAGTTGGAATTCTTTACACAGCAAGTGAAGATAATGCTGTAAAACAAGCTCAAGAAGCTGAAAAATTAGCTAAAGAATTAGGATTAGAAGTTAAAGTATCAACAGTAGCAAACACAAATGATATTCAACAAGTAACAGAAAGCCTTGCTTCACAAACTGATGCGATTTTTGTACCAATCGATAACACAATTGCTAGTGCAATGGCAACAGTAGTGAAAGTAACAGACGCTAAGAAAATTCCAGTATTCCCATCTGCAGATACGATGGTAGCTGATGGAGGACTTCTAGGACTAGGTGTTGACCAATATCAAATCGGTGTAGAAACAGCTAAAGTTGTTGCTAAAGTATTAAAAGGTGCAGATACTAAAGATATGCCAATCGTACTTGCTAATGAGGGTATAATTTACCTAAATGAAGCAAAAGCAAAACAATTAGGAATTGAAATTCCAAAAGAAATTAAAGATAAAGCAAAAGTAGTAGATAAAAAATAATATTATTGATATTATATTATTAACAAACTATTTTAGGCAGTAAATATATTAAAGGAGCGGCTCATAAAATGGATATTATAAATAGTTGTTTATGAGTCGCTCTAAATTATATAATATTAATTTAGGGGAAAAATAAAAAAAGAGGTGTAAAATGGATTTATTTATTTCAGCGATTTCACAAGGAATGCTGTGGGGAATATTATCGCTTGGATTATTTATAAGTTTTAGAGTATTAAATATTGCAGATATGACAACTGAAGGTGCTTATCCTTTAGGAGCTGCGGTATGTGTGATTTGTATACATAATGGGATTAATCCTGTTATTGCTACATTAATTTCTATAGTAGCAGGAATGTTAGCAGGTCTAGTGACTGGGTTCTTAATTACTGTTTGTAAAATACCAAGTTTACTTGCAGGAATTTTAACAATGACTGCACTATTGTCTGTGAATCTTAGAATAATGGGAAGACCAAATTTAAGTTTAATCAACAAAGATACGATCTTTAGTAAAATTCAAGGATTAGACTTACCAACTCATTATGATACTGTTCTTGTTGGAATTATTCTTTCTGGATTAATTATCATTGCTATGTCTTTATTCTTTTCAACAGAATTAGGTCAGAGTCTAATTGCAACTGGTGATAATGAGAAAATGGCAACAGCTCTAGGAATTTCTACTAAAACAATGACGATTTTAGGATTGATGCTTGCTAATGGAATTATTTCTTTAGCTGGTGCTATTTTAGCTCAAAATAATGGTTATTCTGATGTAAATAGTGGAATTGGAGTTATAGTTGTAGCCTTGGCAGCGATAATTATAGGTGAAGTAATCTTCAAGGATGTGAGCTTTACGACAAGATTAATTTGTGTAATTTGTGGTGCGATAATTTATAGATTATTATTAGTAGGAGTGTTAAAACTTAACATTATAGGTGCTAATGATTTCAAATTAGTTTCAGCATTAGTAATAGCTTTATTCTTAACATTACCGCAATTAAAACTAAAAACTAAGAGAAAGGATGTATAGATAATGTCATTTATAAAAATTAATAAAATAGATAAAACGTTCTTTCCAGGTACGATTAGAGAACAACATGCATTAAAAAATGTTAGCCTTGAAATAAAAGATGGTGATTTCATTACTATTCTCGGAGGAAATGGAGCAGGAAAATCGACTTTTCTTAATGCACTAGCAGGTTCGTTTTCACTAGATGGTGGAGAGATTTTAATTGAAGGAAAAGATGTAAGTAATATAGTAGAACATAAAAGAGCTGGATTTATTAGTAGAGTATTTCAAAATCCGTTAGACGGGACAGCTCCTCGTATGACCGTAGCACAAAATATGTCTTTAGCACTTCGTCGTGGGAAAACTAGAGGTTTTAAAGTAGGTACGACAAAAGAAGATAGAAAGCTATTTAAAGAATTATTATCGACTTTAGACTTAGGTCTTGAAGATAGATTAGATAGTGAAATGGGTCTTTTATCTGGTGGACAACGACAAGCTATTGCACTATTGATGGCTACTATGACGACACCCAAACTTTTACTTCTTGATGAACATACGGCTGCGTTAGACCCGAAAACACAGAAGAAAATAATGGAGCTTACTCGACAAAAGATTGAAGAGAAAAACTTAACAGCTTTAATGATTACTCATAATATCCAAGATGCAGTCAAATATGGAAACAGAATAATAGTTCTGCACCGTGGAGAGTTAGTTCGAGATATTAGTAAAGAAGAAAAAGAAAAATTAGATGCGAAAGCATTATATGAATTACTTTATAATTTAGAAGAAAGTGAATAGAACTTCATGGGGGGGGTGACTTAATGAAATCGTATTTAAGTCACTCCTATTTATTTTTTACATGATAATATGATATAATATGGATAAACGTAAGGAGTAGTATAGAGTGAGTACGCCTTGATGGAGGAGGCTCAGGTTGAAATCCTGGCTATTACGTCTAAGACATCTATTTATAAATAGGTGTCTTTTTTCATTTTAGATTCATTATTTTACTATAGAATATATTTAGTTGCAGAAATATAAGTAAGAAGTATTGTTTTACATTTATGTGTGAATTAAGTAAAATATAGTAGAAATTTAGTACGAGGAGATTGTTATGAAAATACTTGTTGTTGAAGATGAACGCGATTTGAATAGAATAATTACTAAGCACTTAAAGAAAAATAATTATAGCGTAGATAGTTGTTTTGATGGTGAAGAAGCTTTAGATTTTGTTGGTTATAGTGAGTATGATTTGATTATTACAGATATAATGATGCCAAATGTTGATGGTTATGAGTTTATAGCGAGACTTCGTGATAGTAAAAATAATACACCTGTTATAATGTTAACAGCAAAAGACACATTAGAGGATAAAATCGTCGGCCTTGACAGCGGAGCTGATGACTATATAGTTAAACCATTTGAATTTGATGAGTTATTAGCTAGAATAAGAGTTTTAATGAGACGTAACTATGGGTTAGCAACTAATGTTATTCAAGTTGATGATGTTGTCTTGGATATTTCGAAAAAACAAGTGTTGAGAAATGGTCAAAATATTGGTTTAACTGGTAAGGAGTATGAAGTATTAGAATACCTTATGAAAAATAAGGAAAGTATTTTGAGTCGTGATCAAATTCTTAACCACGTTTGGGATTATGATTATGACGGGGCTTCTAATATAGTAGACGTTATTATTAAAAATATAAGAAAAAAACTAGATAACGGTACAGATAAGACTATTATTTACACTAAAAGGGGGTTAGGATACTTTGTTAAATAAAATTAAGAAATTATCGATATTTCCATTTAGAAAAGTATCGCTGACTTTTAAAATTACTTTATGGTATACAACATTTATAGTTTTATTAATAGGTTCACTTATAATAGGGACGTTTTTTGTTAGTGATACTGTTGTTGAAAGCGGGGCTAAGAAAAGATTAATAGAAGAAGTAACGGAAATTTCAAGTGGTACGGATAAGTTTACACCTTATGAAGATGGTGTGACCTTATCTGTATATGATAAAGATGGTAATCTTGTCGCGGGATCTGTGCCTAGAAATTTCAAAGTTAATGATTTTAGTCTTGGGGCTATTTCAGAGTATAAGGATATAAATCATAATAAATATTTATACTATGATTCAGAAACTAGTTCAGCTAGATTAGGTAATGGGAAATATGTTAGAGGAATCGTACAAGTTACTAATAATATTAATGGCTGGTTATTACCGATAATTATTACTATCGGCAGTCCATTTGTTATCATAGTTATAATGTATGGTGGATATTTAATTATTAGGAGTTCCTTGAAACCTGTTAGAGATATGACTGAAACAGCTGATGCTATTGCAAAAAGTAATGACCTTAGTAAAAGAATTACTATAGAAGATGGTACTGATGAAGTGCATAAGTTAGGTAAAGTTTTTAATGAAATGTTAGAAACATTAGAAAATTCCTCAAAAAGGGAACGTCAATTTAGTTTGGATGTTTCTCATGAACTTCGAACACCAATTTCTGTAATAATGGCAGAAAGTGAATATGGAGCTAAGTATATAGATTCTGTAGAAGATGCGAAAGAATCTTTTGATGTTATTGAAAGACAGAGTAAGAGAATGACATCTATGATAAATCAAATACTAGAATTAGCTAGATTAGATAGTCGTTTAGAGATTCCAAAAGAAGAACTTTTATTGTCTGATAAAATTAAATCTACACTAGAGGATTATAAAATATTATTTGATAATAAGAATATAAAGTTATTTATAAATATAGAAGAAAATATCAAAGTATACGCTAATGAAGCGTTGATTATGAGAATGATAGATAACTTATTATCTAATGCCTTGAAGTATGCTCAAACAGAAGTAAAAGTGTGTTTAGTAAAAAGAAATAGAATAATACTTGAAGTTGCAGACGACGGAATAGGAATAAATGATGCTGAGAAAAAACATATTTGGGATAGATTTTATAAAGTAGATAAATCTAGAACTACAACAGAGGATAATTCTTCAGGGTTAGGGTTATCTATTACGAAAAAAATAGTAGAATTACATAATGGTAAAATAGCTGTTTTAGATAATAAGCCAAAAGGAACAAGATTTGTAGTGAATCTTTAAAAAATAAGGGGAAGTGACTCGAAAATCGTAATGTAGAAATCGATTTTGTTGAGTCACTCCTTTTTTATTCTACAGAAAATTATATATTAATATGAATCTTCATTTAAGATTCATAAAACACAGATATAATAAAAATATCTTAAGAGAAGAATAAAAGTGAAATCTTCATTTAGCATTCATAAAACGAAGATATAATAAAAATATCAAAAGAAAAGAACAAAAATAAAATTTTCATTTAACGTTCATAAAAGAAATATAAAATAAGAATATAAAGAAAAAGAGGTAAATTAAAAATGACAAAAAATATTAATAACAACGAAATCGAAACAATTGAAGGAACTTATGTTGAAACTATCGAAAACGACAACCAATATGACAACCAATATAATGAACAACCTAAAAAAACTAAGAGGAATTTTCTAAAACCATTAATTATTGGAGCGTTAGCTGTAGTGGTAACGAGCGGAGTTGGAGCTTATGCTTATGATAAATATGAAACTGCGCAAAGAACTAAAATTCAAGATGCTTACTCTAATATTAAGTTGAATACAGGAAATGAAACTAATTCAAATGACAATAACAATAGTGGAAATAATAGCTCAAATAATAATACTCAGAACAATAATGCACAACAAAATACTCAAAATGTTAAATCACAACAAGAAATCCGCACAATTGTAGCAGATGCAATATCAGTACCGGAACAAAATATTAACTTTGTAAAAATTAAACCTAAATACGAGGATGATTATGCACCTCAAAATAATGGAGTATCTTTATATGTTTATAAAGTTGAAGCAAAAGCTAACGGATTAGAGTATGATGTAGTAGTAGATGCCATTTCAGGAAAAGTATTAAAAGTGAAAATTGATGATTAGAAAAAATAATATATTAATCTTCATTTAAGATTAATAAAAGAAATATAAAATAAGAATATAAAGAAAAAGAGGTAAATTAAAAATGACAAAAAATATTAATAACAACGAAATCGAAATGCTAGATGGAACTTACGAAGAACGATACGAAGAAACAATGAATGATCAGTATGAATATAATGAGCAACCTAAAAAATCTAAACGAAGTTTTTTAAAACCACTAATTATAGGAAGTTTAGCAGTAATAATTACTGGTAGTGTTGGAGCATATGCTTATGATAAGTATGAAGAAGGACAAAGAGCTAAAATTCAAGAAGCTTACTCAAATGTAAAAATGAATGTAGGAAACCAAACGGCTCAAAATAATAATAACGTAAATAACAACAATAGTAACAATGGGGATAATGGTTCAAATACTAATTCACAAAATGATAACCAGTCTTCAAATGTTCAAAATAATAGCAATAACAATACACAACAAAACGTACAAAATGCTAAATCTCAACAAGAAATACGTTCAATAGTAGCGCAAGCTATTTCTACTCCTGAGCAAAACATTAACTTTGTTAAAGTTAGACCAGAGTATGAAGATGATTATGCAACGCAAAACAATGGGATGCCATTGTACGTTTATGAAGTTGAAGCACGTGCCAATGGATTAGAATATGATGTAGTTGTTGATGCTGTGTCAGGAAAAGTTTTGAAAGTTGAAATAGATAACTAATAAAGAAAAACTGATAATCTAGAAAAATCTAGGTTATCAGTTTTTTATTATTTGATAGAAGCTGACTTCTTATATTAAGAGAATTGTCAATTCTCGTTGTATTGATTACTTCCTATTGTTATAAATATAATATCCAATAAAAATTGCAGCTATTAAATATAGATTAAAGTTAGGGTTAGCTATATAAAACAACATTGCTTTATATGATAATCTCATAAATAATCCCTGGATAATTGATGGAGCAAAAAGTAAAATTACTATCACAGAATTATCCATTTTTCTCGCTAATAATATTACGAAAATAAGTATAAGTAGAAGAATCATGATTGCTAAATACTTATTTATTATTATATTAAAAGATGTTGGAAATTTAAAAGGATTAAAAAATATCAGTAATGCTATTAATAGTACTAAAATTGTAATTATTGTACTTTTGGTACGTTCATCGAGTCTGCTTTTATTTGTGTACATAAATATATAACTTAAGTAAAATCCACCAAAAATTAGAATCCCAACAATAGTAGCTTCTAATAGATTTAAAGCCATAAAAGGATTAGCTAAAATTGGTGTGAGATAAAAAAGTAAATATATACCTGTTGCTATTATTAAATTGCGTTTGAATATCGTCATAGGTTCTCCTTAATTATTTTAATAATGATGATAGACCGTAAGCTATAAATGAAAAAACTAATATAATAAGTATTAAAACTAGAGCACTTGAATTAAAAATGAAAAATAAAGGAAGTGCTAGAATAGTACTTAATACGGGTATAAATATAGTTTTTTGAATAAAGTATGATATTAATAGTGTTATAGCAAATGAAGTGAATCCATAAACTAATATTAAAATGAAACCAGCTTTATCACTAGTACCATTGTAAAATTTCAAAAAAAGTAGTGGGATAATATAGTAGAAAATACTAGTAAGTAAAAATATCCCTAAAAATGTTTTTCTTTGCATGTTAAAGTCTCCGTTTATCTTGTTTTTATTATTGTAATATTTTATATAAGTGAAGTCTAGTAATATAGCAAAATTAATAAAAAAATATTTTTTAAAGGAGGTAAAATATTTTCGGATATCCCTTGTTAAAATGAAATAATTAGAGTAAAATAAATATAATAATATAACAAAGGAGAACTATAATTATGTCAAAAGTTCATGTATTTGATCATCCATTGATCCAACATAAATTATCTTTTATTAGAGATAAGAGAACGGGTTCTAAAGACTTTAGACAACTTACTAATGAAGTAGGTTCTTTAATGGCTTATGAAATTACTCGTGATCTTCCATTGGAGGATGTTGAAGTAGAAACTCCAATTCAAACTACTACTTGTAAACGTCTTGCAGGTAAAAAGATAGTTTTTGTTCCAATTCTTCGTGCAGGATTAGGAATGGTTGATGGTTTAATGAATTTAATTCCATCAGCAAGAGTAGGTCACGTAGGTTTATACCGTGATCCAGAAACTCTTCAACCACATGAGTATTTTGTTAAAATACCAAGTAATCCAGAAGAACGTCATTTCATCGTTGTTGACCCAATGTTAGCAACTGGTGGTTCAGCTATTGCAGCAATCGACTCACTAAAACAACGTGGAGTTAATGATATTAAATTTATGTGTTTAATAGCGGCTCCAGAAGGTGTGAAAGCTTTACATGATGCACATCCAGATGTGGACATCTATATCGCAGGATTAGATGAAAAACTAAATGATCATGGGTATATCGTACCAGGACTAGGAGACGCTGGAGACAGGATCTTCGGAACAAAATAATAACAAATAAATTTTTAAATAATTTAGATAAAATTTAAGAAATCGCTAGCAAATATTATAAAATAATATTATAATATGAATTATGTATTTCTAATTTTATATTACAACAGATTTAGAAATATAAAAGATACTTAAGAAAAGAGGTGAGGGGAATATATGGAAAAACATACATATCTTATTACCAAATTATTTGGCTATGATATAACGGTTAATATTCCTAGTGTAATCACAACTTTAATAACAGTGTTGCTTACCTTTATTATAGTGATGTTTCTAACTAGTAGAATTAAATTAAGACCAGATAGTAAACGTCAAAATGCAGCTGAGTTACTTGCTTATTTCGTTAGTGATAATGTAATTAAGGGTAACGTTAGTTGGAAAAAATATGGTAAAGGATTATGGGCGACAGCGTTAACACTTATTTCACTTATTGCTGTAGCAAATACGATTGGTGTACTTATAGAAGTTAGTTACAATGAAGTTGTATATGTAAATTCTATAACAGCCGATCCAACATTTACTTTCTCTCTTGCATTATTAGTTATTGTGTTTACTCATTATGCAGGAATTAAGTATAAAGGTACTAAACATTACTTTGGTACATATACTTCTTCAGGTATAGGTATTGCACCGTTTAAAGTTATCGAAGAGTTTACAAACTTATTGACACTTTCAATGCGTTTATTCGGTAACATTTATGCAGGGGAAGTACTATTAGCACTTTTAGCGACACTAGCAACAGCAGGTGTTTTCGGTGCTATCGCAGGTATTACAGGTTTAGTAGTATGGAAAGGATTCTCACTATTTATAGGATTTATCCAAGCATATATCTTTACAGTATTATCATTTATTTATTTATCACATAAAATTAGTGATGAACATTAATTCAAATAAGTACACAATTTTGTGTAAAAATTAATAATTAATAAAATTCATTTATTATCCAAGGAGGAAAATATAATTATGGTAGAATTAATTGGAGCAGGATTAGCAGCAGGATTAGCAGCGGTTGGAGCTGGTATTGGTAACGGATTTTTATTCGGTAAATTCATGGAAGGTGTATCTCGTCAACCTGAAGTTGAACCAAAATTAAAATCAAATGCATTCATTATGTTCGCACTTGTAGAAGCGGTGCCTATCTTAGCAGTAGTTATTGCATTCATGATTTTAGCAAAATAATTCAGTCTAATATTGTAATAAATAACTATTAAGAATAGGAGCATTTAGTAAATGGAAAATTTAGTATTTTTAGCTACTGAACACGCTTCTCATCAAGGATGGAACTTAGGAAATATGGCTATTAACATAATAGCTGTGTTAATCTTATTAGTATTACTGAAAAAATTTGCTTGGGACAAACTTATTGATATGTTAGATGAGCGTCAAAGATTAGTTGAAGATCAACTTGATGATGCTGCTAGAAATCAAAAAGAAGCATTAGTTTTACTTGAAGAAAATCAAGAAAAATTAAAAAATGCTCAACAAGAAATTAAAGTTATGATGGAAGATGCTCGTGAACAATCTAAGATTGAAAAACAAGCTATTCTTGAAGAAGCTCGCAAACAAGCAGAACAATTAAAAGTAAATGCTCAAAGAGATATTGAGGATGAGAAGAAAAGAGCGCTTGAAGAAATCAACAGACAAATTGCTGATTTATCAGTGCTTGTAGCTTCGAAAATTTTAGAAAAAGAATTAGATGACTCAACACAAAGTGAATATGTTGATAAAGTCATTAAAGAGGTAGGGGTGAAATAATGAGTAAGTCAGTATTAGCTAATAAAATTGGATATTCATTATTTGAAGTTGCAAAAGAAAATAACGAATTAGAACAAGTAGCTAATGAGTTACCAGAAGTTGCAAAAGTTATTAATGGAAACTCTGATTTTGTTACATTGATGAACAACCCTAATTTAGAAAAAATAAAAAAAATTAACTTGATTGAAGCATCATTTGCAGGAGTAAACAAATATGTTGTAAATGTTGTGAAAATCTTAGCGGGAAATCTGCAAATCTCATTAATAAATTTTGTTTTAGAGCAATTTACTGAATTGTTTAATAAACATTCAAATAGCGTTGTTGTAAAAGTTGAATCAGCTTCGCCACTAACTGAAGTTCAGTTAGAAAATCTAAAAGAAAAACTTAAAAATGAGTTACAACTAGAAAAAGTAGAACTTAATAACCTTGTAGACAAGAGTCTTCTAGGTGGACTTAAACTTACTTACAATAACAAAGTAGTAGATGCTAGTGTTAGAGCAAAATTAAACGCTATAAAGTCAAAAATTTCTACAATCTAGAAGAAGTTGAAACAAGGAGGGACATAAATGGCTATTAGAGCTGAAGAAATTAGTTCATTACTAAAATCACAAATAGAAAATTATCAGTTTGAAGTTAAGTCAACAGATGTCGGTACAGTTATAGAAGTAGGGGACGGTATAGCTCGTGTATACGGTCTTAATGAAATAATGAGTGGTGAGTTAGTTGAATTCACTAAAACAGGGGTTATGGGTCTTGCTCAAAACCTTGAAGACACAAATGTTGGTATCGTAATTTTAGGACCAACAACTGATATTAAAGAAGGAGACGAAGTTCGTCGTACTGGACGTGTTATGGACGTTCCTGTTGGTGAAGAATTAATAGGACGTGTAGTCGATCCATTAGGACAACCAGTTGATGGACGTGGTCCAGTAAATACTACAAAACGTCGTCCAATCGAATCTCCAGCAGTTGGGGTTATGGGACGTAAATCTGTATCAGTTCCTTTCCAAACTGGTATTAAAGCGATCGATGCATTAGTACCAATCGGACGTGGACAACGTGAGCTTATTATCGGGGATAGACAAACAGGTAAAACTGCAGTAGCTATCGACTCAATTTTAGCTCAAAAAGGACAAGATGTTATTTGTATCTATGTTGCAATTGGGCAAAAAGAATCTACAGTACGTAGTGTTGTAGAAACACTTAAAGAACACGGTGCGCTAGACTACACTATCGTAGTTACAGCATCAGCATCTCAACCAGCACCACTTCTTTACATTGCACCTTATGCAGGGGTTGCTATGGCAGAAGAGTTTATGTTTAATGGTAAAGATGTAGTAATCGTTTATGATGACTTATCAAAACAAGCAGCAGCTTACCGTGAGTTATCATTACTATTAAAACGACCACCAGGTCGTGAAGCATATCCAGGGGACGTATTCTACTTACACTCACGTCTTCTTGAACGTGCAGCTCGTGTAAATGAAGATTTCGGTGGAGGAAGTATCACTGCGTTACCATTCGTAGAAACGCAAGCTGGTGACATTTCTGCATATATTCCAACAAACGTAATTTCGATTACAGATGGACAAATCTTCTTACAATCAGATTTATTCTTCTCAGGTATTAGACCAGCGATTAACGCCGGACTTTCAGTATCTAGGGTAGGAGGATCTGCTCAAATTAAAGCGATGAAAAAAGTATCAGGTACATTACGTCTTGACTTAGCATCTTACCGTGAGTTAGAAAGCTTTGCTCAATTCGGTTCTGACCTAGATCCAGCAACTCGTGAAAAACTAGAACGTGGTAAACGTACAGTTGAAGTTCTAAAACAAGACTTACACAAACCAATTCCAGTAGAAAAACAAGTTATGATTCTTTATGCTTTAACACACGGATTCTTAGATGATGTTGAAGTTAAAGATATTCACAGATTTGAACAAGAATTATATGCGTACTTAGATGCTCATGAAAATGAAGCAGTTAAGCACATTAAAGAAACAAAAGACTTACCAGCAACAGAAGTTATGGATGAAGTAATCGCTGCATTCAAAAAAACTTTTGCTTAAGATGAGAAGTAGTAGAGTAAAGGTGGTGAACTAATTGGCGTCACTAAGAGATATTAAAAACAAAATCAATTCTACAAAGAAAACTAGTCATATTACAAAAGCGATGGAGATGGTTTCCACTTCTAAACTTTTAAAAGCACAATCTAACACACAGAGATTCAATCCTTACATGCAAAAAATGCAAGAAGTGATGGGAACAATTTTTGGTAAAGGAGCTAATATCAAGCATCCTATGTTAGAAAAAAGAGAAGCTAAGAAAACTCTTTATGTGGTAATTACTAGTGATAGTGGTTTATGTGGAGGATTCAACTCTAATATCATAAGAAATTTTGTTAATACTGTTAACGAAAGACATAATGATAGCGAGTATGGAATTGTAGCTATAGGTAACTATGGTGCAGAATTCTTCAGAAAAAATGGCTATAATGTAGTTGATAGTTATAGAGATATACCAGATGAGCCAAGTTTCACACAGGTTAAGGAAATTACTAATAAAGTTGTAGGTTATTTCATAGATAAAGAATATGATGAAATCTACTTACATTACAATCACTTTGTTAGTATGATTCAACAGGTTGTAACTGAAAGTAAAGTTCTTCCTATAGAAAATACAGATCAATTCGCAAATTCTGATGAGCAACCTACAGGAGCTTATGAATTTGAACCTGGTGAGGCAGCAGTACTAGATGTAATACTACCACAATATGCTGAAAGTATGATTTACGGAAGTATATTAGATAGTAAAGCTAGTGAACATTCTGCAAGAAAAACAGCAATGAAAAACTCAACTGATAATGCAGGAAATATTATTGATACACTTACGATTAAATATAATCGTGCAAGACAAGCTGCAATTACACAAGAAATTACAGAGATTGTAAGTGGAGCAGCAGCAACAAAATAGTAATGAGAAAGGAGAAGCTATTAAGTTAGCAAACAACATATGAATAAAGGTTATATTCTCCAAGTTATGGGACCTGTAGTAGACGTAAAATTCGAATCAGGGCATATGCCTAATCTATTAAATGCTTTAGAAGTATTTATAGAAAAAGGTGATGGAAAAAAAGAAAAATTAGTTCTTGAAGTTTCTCTAGAAATCGGTGATAACGTAGTTAGAACAATTGCGATGTCATCTACTGATGGATTAAATAGGGGAGCAGAAGTAGTAGATACAGGAGCACCAATCACAGTTCCTGTTGGTAACTACACATTAGGTCGTGTGTTCAACGTATTAGGTGAAGCAGTTGACCACGGTGAAGAAGCAGGAGCAGAAGTTCGTAAAGATTCAATTCATAAAGAAGCTCCTACATTCGAAGAATTATCAACACACGTTGAGGTTCTTGAAACAGGTATTAAAGTTATCGACTTACTTGCACCATATATCAAAGGTGGTAAAATCGGTCTTTTCGGTGGTGCGGGAGTTGGTAAAACAGTTCTTATCCAAGAGCTTATTAACAACGTTGCACAACAACACGGTGGTCTTTCTGTATTCACTGGTGTAGGTGAGCGTACTCGTGAAGGTAATGACCTTTACTACGAAATGAAAGACTCAGGTGTTATCAACAAAACAGCCATGGTATTCGGACAAATGAACGAACCACCAGGTGCTCGTATGCGTGTAGCATTAACAGGATTAACAATGGCGGAATACTTCCGTGATGAAGAAGGACAAGACGTACTTCTATTCATCGATAACATCTTCCGTTTTACACAAGCAGGTTCTGAGGTTTCTGCGTTATTAGGACGTATGCCTTCAGCCGTTGGTTACCAACCAACACTTGCTACTGAGATGGGACGTTTACAAGAACGTATTACATCAACTAAAAAAGGATCTGTTACATCTATTCAAGCGATCTATGTACCAGCCGATGACTATACTGACCCGGCTCCAGCTACTACATTCGCTCACTTAGATGCAACAACAAACCTTGAGCGTGCGTTAACAGAAATGGGTATCTATCCAGCCGTTGACCCATTAGCTTCTACATCAAGAGCATTAGCTCCAGAAATCGTAGGAGAAGAACACTATCAAGTTGCGACTAGAATTCAAAGAACTCTTCAAAAATATCGTGAATTACAAGATATTATCGCTATCTTAGGTATGGACGAGTTAAGTGATGAAGATAAGAAAACAGTTGATAGAGCACGTCGTGTTCAATTCTTCTTATCTCAAAACTTCCACGTAGCAGAACAATTCACTGGTCAACCTGGATCATATGTTCCAGTATCTGAATCAGTAGAAGCATTCAAAGGAATCTTAGATGGTAAATATGACCATATCCCAGAAGATGCATTCCGTCTAGTTGGTGGAATTGAAGATGTATTAGAAAAAGCTCGTAAACTAGGAGTAGAAGTATAATACAAATAGGAGGTAAATAAATGAATACTTTAAGTGTAAGCATTGTTACTCCTAATGGAGAAGCTTATAGCGCAAAAGAGGCTTCTATGGTTGTATTAGGGACTACAAGTGGACAAGTTGGGGTAATGGCTAACCACGTTCCAATGGTTGCATCATTAAAAGTGGGACCATTAAAAGTAGTTTTTCCTGATGGCAGAGAAGAATATTTAGCTGTAAGCGAAGGATTTGTGGAAACACATAAAGGCGAAGTAACTATTATAGTTCAAACAGCAGAATTAGATAAAGATATTGACGTTGAACGTGCTCAAAGAGCATTACAACGTGCAGAAGAACGTCTTGCAAAAAAAGAAGATGGTCTTGATGTTAGACGTGCAGAATTAGCTTTAGCTAAAGCAGTAGCTCGTCTAAAAGTATCTGGAAAGTAATAAAAAAGATATAGTTCATATTAGTTGAACTATATCTTTTTTTATAATTTTAAAGAGATAACTGGGAGTGACTCAAAAATCGTGATTTTGATATGTACCCAAAATTCTGGACACATATATATTTAATTTATACAAGTGGATGTTATCCTGTATTGTACAGGAGGCATCCAT
>PNGU01000012.1 GCA_002871655.1 Streptococcus sp. UMB1385
AATCGACCATTCTTTTCCATTTCCTAATAGTATCTCTAAATTTTCTAGTGGTTATTCCATTAGGTGTATCTGGATATTCTCCTCTTTCATACATCTCAACACATTTTACTTTAAATTCATAACTATAACGCATAAAAAATACCCCTTTCACTGGCTTGTCCAGTAAAAGGGGTACATATCAAAATCGATTTTGTCGAGTCACCCCCGCAAAGTTTATTAGATATCTAAAAAGATTTTATAAAGCGAATTTAGATATCAATAAACCACTACGTCTATGAGTTATCATATACACTTTTTTAAAATTTAGGACTTTTGGGGCAGCCCTGTTCTGTAGTTTAGATAATGAAATTAATCATCTTTTAAACTAATTATTTTTCGTTTTGACGTTTTCTTACAGCTAAAGCTATCCCTGCGATTAGAGCACCGAATCCTAATACCGTTGCATTAGACGTTTCGCTACCTGTGTTAGCCAAACGTTTCACCTGTGCTGTCATTACAGGTTTACCTGGTACTTCTGGTGTTGGTTTCGGTTCAGGCATTGGCTCTGGTTTAGGAGCTGGAGTTGGTTCTTCTGGAATGTTAAGTTCTGGTTTTTCCACAATTGGTGGATCTAACGGAACTACCCCTCCTTCAAACTCAGGTTTATCCACGATTGGAGGATCTAATGGAACTACTCCTCCTTCGTATTCAGGAATATCTACCGTAGGTGGGTCTAATGGAGTTGCTCCTCCATCATAATCTGGTTTTTCTACTGTTGGAGTATCCAGTTGCATTACATATTGGTAAACAATAGTAGTTACCCCTTCTTTAACCAGTCCTTTTTCATCTACAGTATTTTTGAATTTATCACCAGCTGGAAGAACACGTTTCAGTTTAAACGTTACTCCATCTACCTCGATAGTCTCAGGTGCTGTTACAGCGTAATCTTCTCCTGTAGCTTTGTATGTAGTTTCTTCTTTATCTCCTGTGATTGTAGTTGTTGCTTCAGATACAATTACATTGTTCTTAACTACTACATCATCAGCAAGGAAGTTTTCATTAACATCTATAAATTTAACGACAACTGTTCCTTTTTTGTCTTTTTCATAATCACGTTTAGTCACTGATGAAACTTGAGAATACTTAACAACTACCTCTGAATTTTTTGATTCATGAGTTACAGTTAATTCATCTACTTTCACTTTATCCACAGTGTAATCTTTAATTGTCGGTGACACAACTTCAGATAGTTTTTGTTCTGGCGTCCAGCTTGTTGTGTACACCACTTCACCAGTTCTACTGTTGATTTCGGCAGTTCTTGTGAAACGAGCAGTTTGTTCAACTGGTGCACTTGCTTCTTGCCCTACTTTTGGTCCATTTTCATAAACATAAGTAATGTTACGTTTAACCTCTGTTAATAGCCCTAAATCTTTATATGTACGACCTTTTGGATCATTCGGAATTTTATCCTCTGGTTTCGGAGGATTTTGTTCTCCTTCGTTAGGTTTAGTTGGATCTACCGGAATTAAGTAGTCGTATTGATAAACAACTGTCGTAGTTCCTTCTTTTACCTTACCAGTTTCTTCTAATACGTTATTGTATTTATCAGAAACTTCATACACTCCACGGAAGACATATTTTTTACCATCTTTAATAATAGTTTCAACTTTCTTCTCAGCAGCATTGTAGTTTACATCATTTTCTGTTACTTCGTCACGTGTTGATAGTACAACATCACCTGATTTAGTAGCGTATGTTTTTGTTGTTTTTACAACTGCGTCTGTCACTACATTTTCTGCATCTTTGATTTCATTACCATCAACATCTACATATTTAACAACTACCGATCCTTTAGTTTCAGTTACTGTCGGTGTTGCATCTTCTTTTTTATCTAACACATAGCTATAGATAACGTGTTTTTCACCTTCAGTTACGTCTCCTGTTGCTGGAGCTGAGTCAGATGTTGGCGCTACATATTTATATACTAACCCTGTAGCTTCATCCTTCAGCATTGGGTATTGTTTATCAGTAGTGTCGTATTTTTCAGTAACTGCACGTTTTTCTTTACGTTCAGATACTTTTACACCTTTTGAGTAAGTTACATAAGTGTCTTCATACTCAACTGGCACTTTATCTTTTACTACTTCTGTTTTTAAAGTTTTTAAACTTCCATCTTCATTGATTACAACATGTTTTACATCAACTGATCCTGTTTTAGTCACAACTGAATTAGACGGAGTTTTCTCTTCTTCACTTACTAGACGGTATTCGTAAACAACTTCTGTAGTTCCTTCTACTACTTTACCGCTAGCAGCTGGAGAACCTTGTTTTAGACCTACATACTCATATGTGAATCCAGTATCAGCATCTACTAATGTCGGATATTGTTTTGGAGTTGTGTCATAGTTTTGTTCTACAGTTTTAATATCAGTACGTTCATCAACTTTTGTTTCACCTGAATATAAACTTACGATAGTTTTTGTTTCTAATGTTACATTATCTTTATCAGTTTCTGATTTTAATTGTTTTCCATCAGTAGTTACATACTTAATAACTACGCTACCTTGTTTAGTAGCTGTTGCTTCTCCTGCTTCTTCTTTTGTGATTTTTAAGTTGTAGTAGTGAGTTACGACTGGTTTTTCTTCACCCATTACCTTATAAGCACGGATTGGCGTGATAATTTCTTTTTTAGTGAATGTTGCTGATTCAGTTGTTCTTGTACGAGTTCTTTCCCCTGTATCACCAGTAACAATATATTTATTATCACCAACCGTTGTTGTTGGAATATATTTTTTATCTGTTTCTTTAGTATCACCTGTAACTGTAACTGTACCATCCGCAGCAATTTCAACTTTACCTTTTTTTACTAAAGTCGTTACTTCTTCTATCTTATCAGGTTCATCCATAGTTAAATCAATGAAGAAATCAGGTTGACTGTCATATGCTATATATTCTTTAATATGTTTAGTTGTTACAACATCAATATAAGCATTAGGTCCATCTGGAGAATATTTATACTCTGTAGTTGCGTGGATTTCTCTATACCTACCATATTTAAGTTCTGTAGTATCTATAGGTTTACTTGCAGTAACCGATAACTCTCCAACAATTTTCAGGAAATTTGATAATGCTTCTCTAAGTTTGTCATCAGGAGCATATCCTGCATTCACATCTCTAGGGGAATGTAATACAATCTTATTTTTATATTGTCCAGTTTTCAATAGCCCCATATCAAGTTTACCAGATTGAATATCATCTTCTAGTTTTTTAAGATGAGCATCTAGACGTGCTTTAGCTGCTTGCACTTTCTCTCTTTCAATTGCATCTGTCGCTTTACCTTCTAAAAAGTCTAAAAGTTTATAATTTGCAATCGTATAGTTTTTCAAAACATCTTTTAAAGATGATTTAGTTGGATCAATTCTTTCCGGACCAAACTCTTCACCTGTTTCGACATTTTTAGCTAAAACACCATCATATCCAGTCCCAAATCCGATTAAAGCATAAGTTGGAGATTCACTTGGTATTTTCTCTATATCGTCAGCAGTCCCATAAACTCCATCTGGTCCAGGTAAGAAATAATGATTTTTTATAGATCCATCAAAAGTATAATCATTTGTAATGTACGTTGGAAAATCCCCTTTTCTATCTTTCTTCGTTATTTCTGTACTATCAATCGGTGAGAAAGTAATCGTTCCTTTTGTAATTTTCTTTACAGCTTTCCCTTCTCCTACTGCATAAGTATCTTTATCAAGAACAAGCACTGTGTCGCCCTCTTGAAGCGTTACATTTGCTTTTGTGAAATCTTTAGCCGTAGCTTGACCTGCTTTCCATTTCGCAACTGCATCCTCATCACTAGTTACACCACTCGCTTCTACGAATTTTCCGTATTGTCCATCTGCAGTTTCTTCAACTAGGTAGACTTTACCAGTTGTTTTAGTATAATCAATTTCTCCCAGTTTATTGTGCATTCCTTCAGGAGACACTGGAGCTTCGATATCATTGAAATGTGTTTTATCGTAAGTAAGTTTTTCAGCGCCTTCTACTTCAGATTTTCCAGCATACTCGTAAACTTTACCATTAGCTTCTACTGTGTCTTTCTTACCAGTATCTTTTGAGACAACAGTTCCTGGTTGAGCCACAGTTGATTCACGGTAGTCTTTACCATCTTTATCATAATCTAGACCTTTTTTATCGTAAGGAGTTTTTACAGTACCTGTTCCCGCTTCTACTTTTTCTGATTTTAGTAATGATTTATCAGAATCAAGTTTATAATTTACAGTTGCTTCTGATTTAACATTTAGAGTATCAGTTCCATCAGCATCACCAGTATTGTTATTAGCTTTTGTCGGTTCAGCAGTTCCTTTTTCTAATACTGCGTCAACTTTTACAGTTTTTGTTGCATCTTTATCGTCCGTAAAAGTTGTGGCTGCTGTCGAAGATACTTTCGATGTATCAGTCACCATTGTTGCCGTATCTGCCCCATTAGAACTTACATTAGCTAAGGCTGTTCCACCACTAGCTAATAATCCCATACCTACTAATAGTGTCGCACCTATTAGTTTCGAATCGGTACGTCCATCTTTATATTTTCTTAAAGAAAATTTTTCTTTTTTATTATTTTTTAACATAACCTTTCCTTCTCCATTTCATAAAATTTATAAACTTGCTTCTTTCAACTCCATAAAACTACAGGATTATTAACATAAATTACATTTATTACAAAATAAATTGTTTCAATGTTAACATTTATTAAATCTCCTAGTTATTTTTTCAAAATAACTCTATGTAAACTTGCTTATACAGTAATAAGCTTATCAATTGAATTTTATCATTTCCAGAAAAATTAGTCAATTATTTTGTTACCCTTTTATCAATGCATTCAACACATTTTTTATTCATTAACAATTATAATCAACTGTATTATTATAAACTTTTCTGAAAATTCCCATTTCATAAAATAACACATAAAGAGGTGATACTTTATGTTAATCTAAATTTGTATATTTTATATATAAACTCTTGAAAATATAAAAATATCTTCCTGGATTTTTACCAAGAAGATACTAAGTTAACATATATTTATTTACCTTTTTGATACAACAAGTATCTATTTACTATAGTTTCAATACTTTCTTATAGTATTCTATCGCTTTACTCTTCACATATTCTATAGCGAAAGTTGAAGACTTATATTCACCTACCTGTTGATATTTCACAAGAAGTTCTAATAATTCATCAAAAGAACTAAAGGTTTTCGTGTTTTCGCAGATACTTGCGTAATATCTATGACCTAAGTCTACATTAGAAAGCAGACATACTAATCCTTTCGAAGATGCTTCTACCGCGGAATTAGCAAAGCATTCACTTAAGGAACAAGATATATACCCTTCATGATTTTCATACGGTATTTGTTTTACAAAACCTGCAAATTTAATATTATCAGGTAAATTATTCTTCGTATACCCTTCTGGTAAGTTACCGTAGATTGTAAGTATACTATCAGGTGTACGTCTAAACGCCTCTATCGCAACCTCACATTTTTTTATAACCGTCATATTACCAACTATACACCAATCTTTGATGGTTGTATATACTTCTTCCGCGACTTCTTCTACATAGACAGGCGGTAAGAAACTTACCTTATCACTTCCTAATCTTTCTTCTAAAACTGGACTCGCAACAACATTACTGCACCAAGTTTGCAAGACAAACTTCATAAATGGAGCAAGAATATTATAATGCGTATAGGCAAAAAGCTCTCTTCCTGTATTTTGGAAAAACTTCCTTAGCTGCAGAGGATACTCATTAACCATATCTATAATAAATCTATCATCAACAGTTGAATTTTCCGCTAGGTATTCACTCACCAACTGCCATTGCGACATTATCACACCAGTTTCTTTTATGTGATACTCATGATAATTCTCAGAAACATCACCTTCTAATACTACTCCATTTTTGTTAAAAAGAATAAATTTATCTTCTTTAGGGATATATTTATACAATAGTTGTGAAGTATAACACTCTACAGTTCCGTCTTTATAGTAAACTAGACCTACATAACCTTCTTTAGTGTATTCCACTTCTAAAACATCCTCTAAATTTTCTAGAAAGCTTTTATCAACACTAGGTTTATCCCTAGCAATATCAGATTTTTCAAAAATTACATGATAGAAATTTTTAAATCCTAGCCTTTCAAGAGTTTCTACAAAATTAGGAACAAAAGTATCTAGATTCGTCAAAATCATTTTTTGTTCAACACCTATTTCTTCGAAAATATTTTGACGCGCAAGTTGACTGCTTTCAAATCCATAAATACTACGAGGAACCCCCTCTTTTATCGTAAATACTTTAACCATTTTCTACTCCAATACATCTTCTAATCTTAACCCTCTACTCTTCGCAAGTCTACTTCTAAAAATCATACCTTTATCATCTTCTTCAGGAAGACCGTAGCAGGCAGTCAGTGTGTTCACCACGAGCGCATTATCTTTCGTTACCATGCGCGCCCACAGATGCCAATCCTCAAAACCATCACACTCTGGATCGTACCCTCCAGATTCTATAACTACAGATTTTTTATAAATTACAGTGGAATGATTAAACATATTTTTATAGGCTAACTTAAACCATAGTTCCTCTCCTGATAGGTTATTGAAATTATTTCTTTTAATCCCACCTTGTAACTTAGTTTTATCAACATTAACTTTCGAACCAATGATATCTAACTTGTCGTTTAACTCTAATTCATTAAGAAGAAAATCTAGATGCCATGGCATCCATTCATCATCAGAGTCCTGCCTTGCGATATACTCCGTAGTTGTTAGCGAAACCCCCGCATTAAGAGCTCTCGATATACCTCCATGAAGAACTTTATGATAAACTACTCTCTCATCATTTAGATATTTTCTACATACTTCTTCAGTTCCATCACGAGATCCGTCATCAACAATAATCAATCGGAGATTTTTATGAGTTTGCTTTAACACCGATTCAATCGCATTACCTACAGTTTTTTCACGATTATAAACAGGCATGACAATATCTACCGCTGTATCCGATAAAGGTAAATCTGTCGATTCAATACCATAATTACTTAGAATTTCCACCTCATTAGTCGTTAAGAATGTTCTAAAACAATGAACACTCACACCAGGAATATCTTTCACAAGAAGCAGTGACGTAGAATAAAAACCATAAACCTCTATATTCTCATAGTTAGACAACAGGTCGTAAATTTCTTCTTCAAAACATTTATCTGACTGGATGGTCTCAGCATTTTCTACATTGACTGAAGCACGTGGATGAGCATAGTATAATACATCCCCAAGCATCTCTAAAGCCTTCTTTGTCAGTTTTTCTGTAATTTTTATATCTTTTTTGTCTATATAATTACCAAGTGCTTGTCCTAAAAAGACCTTTACTTTTTTTTCATTATTCGCTCTATTGAAATCTCTTGGCTTAATATCGAAAGGTATATTTATTAATTTTTCAGTTGGGAATACAGTGTTTGTGTCAAATATTGTGTAATGACTTTGAGATAAGTTTATAACCTTCTCCAGAGTTATTTCATTTGGTCCGACTACCCTGTCTGTATATCGGGTATACATGTTCGGTGCAATAATCGAAGTACTACCATCATCAAACGTAAATAATCTCATAAAATTAGGATTAAAGATCATGTGTGCGACCGGATTATCTAAACTCGCTAGATAAAACTTATCAATCTTGATATTCGCCAATTTTTCTCTAAGTTCGCTAGGCCACTCTCTGTCATCAATAAATAGAGTATCTTCACAAAACTCCTTCATTTTCTCAGCGTATATTTTCTGCCTATTATCATTAGACATTTTTAAATATATTCCAAAAAACTTCTCACCCGTAGCCTTAGCAACTTCTCGCGCGACTAAGACTTGAAATGGTGAGGTACAAAAAACAATATTCATACACTATACCTCTCTATTAAGCACTCTATTAGGCGCTAAAAACTACGCCAAAAAGCCTTTTCCTTTCATGATTATAAATATTTTATCACGAGGGAAAATTCTAGTCAAATTAAGTAGGTGAGGATTACTCTGGTGAAAATTTTATATTATAGCTGGTTGAGAATATGTAAACAAAGAACGCATCTTCATATTGATTATCCTAACTACTTAGATTATGCAAATAAATTCCTAATTCGGAATAAATCCCCTTTTAAAACTTTATAAATACAAACGAAAGCACCCTCGAAAATTATCAAGGGTGCTTTCAAGCCATTTATTTTTTTTATTTACTACTTTGTCTTTATGATTTTATATCTTAATCCTATTTCTCTTTACGACGTCTTGCTGCAGCAAGCATTCCAGCAAATGTCGCTAGTCCTAATCCTGCGAATCCAGTGTTAGTTTCTGTTGTTCCAGTGTTAGCTAATCTCTTAACTTGAGTATTTGCTTTTGGTTGAACTGGAGCATTGTTTTGACCTGGTTGTGGTTTTGGATTTGCCACGTAGTTGATCGGTGTATCTTGACCTGGGTTTGTTGGGATATCTGGTACGATATATCCTTTAGTTGGATCTTGTGGATCTACTGGTTTAAGTGGATTTCCATTTCCGTCAACTGGAGTGTATCCTGGTACGTATGGTAATGTTTCTGTTGGTTTACCTGGTTTTGTTGGATCTGTTGGATCGTTTGGATATTTGATTGGGTTTGTTGGTTGTCCTGGAATATTTGGAATCCATGATCCTAGTGGTTTGTAAACATATGTTACTGTTGAACCATCTGTTCCAATCTTACCTTTAGTTTCACCTTCTACTCTTACAAGTACATATCCTTTAATTACTTTTCCAGTTGTTGTATACTCATCTCCTACTTTTCCTTCTGTTGTTTCTGCAGGAATTAAGTCTTTTCCATTTTCATCTACATATTTAACTACTAAGTTTGCTTTGTTCGCTACATAGTTAATTACTGTATCTTCACTTGGATTTGTTGGAACGTTTGGTACTACATATCCTTTTGACGGATCTTTTGGATCTACTGGTTTAAGTGGTTGTCCATTTCCGTCAACTGGAGTGTATCCTGGTACGTATGGTAATGTTTCTGTTGGTTTACCTGGTTTTGTTGGATCTTGTGGATCATTTGGATATTTGATTGGGTTTGTTGGTTGTCCTGGAATATTTGGAATCCATGATCCTAGTGGTTTGTAAACATATGTTACTGTTGAACCATCTGTTCCAATCTTACCTTTAGTTTCACCTTCTACTCTTACAAGTACATATCCTTTAATTACTTTTCCACTTGTAGAGTACTCATCTCCTACTTTTCCTTCTGTTGTTTCTGCAGGGATTAAGTCTTTTCCTTTTTCATCTACATATTTAACTACTAATTTTGCTTTGTTCGCTACATAGTTAATTACTGTATCTTCACTTGGATTTGTTGGAACGTTTGGTACTACATATCCTTTTGATGGATCTTTTGGATCTACTGGTTTAAGTGGTTGATTATTTCCATCTTTTGGAGTATATCCTGGTACGTATGGTAATGTTTCTGTTGGTTTACCTGGTTTTGTTGGATCATCTGGATTATTTGGATATTTGATTGGGTTTGTTGGTTGTCCTGGAATATTTGGAATCCATGATCCGATTGGTTTGTATGTTACTATTTCTGTAGTATCTTTTGAATCTCCAGTTACTTTTGTAGCTGGTACTGTTGCTTTATCAGCTAAGTATCCTTTAACTACTGGTGATTTAACTTCAGCTAAGTCTTGCGCTGGTGTCCAGTTTCCGTATGTAACTTCTCCTGTAACTAAGTTTACTTTTGCTTCACGTGTGAATTTAGCTTCTTGTGTTACTGTTTTTGGTGTTCCATCTTCATTTAACACTGGAGTTCCATCTGCGTATACGTATGTGATTGTACGTGTTACTGTTTTGTTTAAATCTTTTTCTTCTAATCCAGCTGGGTATTTAGGTCCGTCTGGGTTATTTGGATCTACTGGAGTTCCTGGTGTTTTTGGTTGATCTGGTGTTACTGTAACTTCTTTAGCTTTAAGTGTTACTTTGAACTCTTGATCTGTATCTTTATCTTTATCGAACTTACCACCTTCTGGGTATGTATTAGATACTAATTCATATCCTTTGTTTTCTAGTTCTTTGATCTTAGCTTTTACTTCAGCTTCTTTTGTTAATGGAGTTTCTGATCCACCTTCTTCAGTAATAGCGTCTACTCCTGGAATTGGGTTTCCTTTTTCATCTACGAAAGTTGTTTTAGCTTTTTGAGTATCTTTTACGTAGTTGATTTGAGTGTCTTGACTTGGATCTGTTGGGACACTTGGTACTTCGTATCCTTTTGTTGGATCTGTTGGATCTACTGGTTTAAGTGGTTGATTATTTCCATCTTTTGGAGTATATCCTGGTACGTATGGTAATGTTTCTGTTGGTTTACCTGGTTTTGTTGGATCATCTGGATTATTTGGATATTTGATTGGGTTTGTTGGTTGTCCTGGAATATTTGGAATCCATGATCCGATTGGTTTGTATGTTACTACTTCTTTAATATCTTCTGAATTACCTGTTACGTTCACTACTGCAACACTTGCTTTATCAGCTAAGTATCCTTTAACTACTGGTGATTTGACTTCTGGTAAGTCTTTAGCTTCTGACCAGTCTCCATATGTAACTTCTTTAGTTACTAAGTTAACTTTAGCAGTACGAGTGAATTTAGCTTCTTGTGTTACTGTTTTTGGTGTTCCATCTTCGTTTAACACTGGAGTTCCATCTGCGTATACGTATGTAATTGTACGTGTTACTGTTTTATTTAGATCTTTTTCTTCTAATCCTGCTGGGTATTTAGGTCCTTCTGGGTTGTTTGGATCTACTGGAGTTCCTGGTGTTTTCGGTTGATCTGGTGTTACTGTAACTTCTTTTTGTTTTAATGTTACTTTGAACTCTTGATCTGTATCTTTATCCGTATCGAACTTACCACCTTCTGGGTATGTATTAGATACTAATTCATATCCTTTATCTTCAAGTTCTTTGATTTTAGCTTTAACATCAGCTTCTTTTGTTAATGGAGTTTCTGATCCACCTTGTTCAGTAATTTCAGCTACTCCCGGAATTGCATTTCCTTTTTCATCTACGAATGTTGTTTTCGCTTTTTGGATTGCTGTATATTTAACAACATATTCATAATCTTCATCTGTAGCTGTTGTTGCTTGTACTGGTACTTTTTCAACACTTGCGATATATCCTTCTTTTTGAGGTACTGCAAGTTCTGGAAGATCAGTACTTTGACCATTAGTTCCTTTCCAGTTAATATAAACTGGTCTGTCATTAGAGTTAATTACCGCTTTACCTTCTGCAGTTAACTTAATTGAACCTGTGTAGCTTACAGTTTGTTTTTGTGATGGGAATACTTCAGTTCCTGCTAGACCTGCAACATTATCAGCGTATACAAATTTAATTGTACGATTTACTTCTTCTACTTTTGTTTTCTTAACATAATCATACTCTGCTGGGGTAACAAATGCAGATCCATTTATACCTTTAGCTTTTAATTCTTCTTCAGAATATAAATCTCTTGCTCTTGTCTTCGTAACACTTAGTGTTCCTCTTACGTTTTCAGGAGGTAGATCTGCAAGAATGTATTCTTCTCCATTAACTTCTTTAACTAAGTCTACGTGATCATTACTTACATCATATTTGTTTCCAAGCACATTAGTATAATCTTTTGAACCATCTTCACTTAAAGGAATATTCCCCGTATATCTTGTTGGTTCGAAACCTATAACTTCACCTGTCACTAAATCTTTGAATGTTCTAACAACAGCTCCTGTTGGCGGCTCACCTTGAACTTTACCATCACCATTAATACTCCAACCATTTGGCACTTTAGTTATAACATCTTCTTTTCCACCGTTAATAGATTCTCCACCTGATACAGTAAGAGTTGCTGCGGTTTTATCGTTTCCTACATAACCTTGTTTAATTAATCCATTTTCATAAGTAATTTTAGAATATTCACTTGTTAAAGTTTTGTCTTTTATTACTTTTTCAATACCTAAAGATTGAAGAGGCATAGAGACTATAGAATCTTCTTGAATAGTTCCTTCTGTAACAGTAAGTTCTAATTCCGTTGGTGAAATTAATCTAGGTGTTAATGTAAAACCAGTATCTCGACCATCTTGTAAAATCCATACATTGTTTTCATTAGCTCTAGCATTAGACCAACGATTTTGTGGACGATAAGTAATACTATCACCTTTATTAGGGTTAATAGTAGACGCTGTATTTAATCCATTTACAAAGTTAGAACTTCCTGCAAGTTCTTTAAATTCTGTAAAATCAGCATTAGGAAGTTTGATCGTAAATTTAGATCCTACTCCATAACGAACATCTGAATCAGTTCTTAATACGATTGAATCACTTCTACCTGTTTGCTCATTGTTAAGGTATGTCAATCCATTGTTTTCACTTAGTGATGCACTAGTACCTTGTTTTTGATAGCTAGGTTGTTGACCTTTTCTTGTATAAGTGTGTTCAAGAACCGTACGACCATCAATTTTAATAGTTGCTGTATATGGAGTGTCTTTTGAAATTTGTGGTGCCAAATATCCATTACCCGATAAATTACTCGCTCCAAACGACACATTCGGATAGTCTTTTACTTTATCGTTCCACTCAATGTTGTAAGTATATGTACCAGTTTCGTTAGCTACCGCTGGTTGCTCAGCAACACGCTGATCATAAGTCATACCACGTTGTGTACGTTGCGCCCAATATGGTACAGATTTGTTATTGTTGTTTCCTGTAGTTGTTTTAAAGTCGATAGATTTAACTTTACCAACTACTGTTCCATCAGTCGCTCTGATTTCTGTATTTACAGCCAAACCAGCACCTAGCTCAGCTAAGTTAGTAAGTTCAATTTTTGTAATAGAACCCGCTTTAAGAGTTGATGTACTAATAGTAGTATCAAATCCCCATCCTGTAGGAGCTGTATTATCTGCATTCATATCAACATAAGCATTTGTTACAGCATTAACTGTTTCTCCGTCTTTAAGAATATCTTTTCCTGTGATTTTTGAAGCAGTATCAGCTAATACTGTTTCTACTTTCCCACGGTGTCCAGCACGTTGCATTGTTACGTACACTGCTTCGATTGCTTTTTCTAATTCTTTACGTTGTTGATCAGCATCTTCTTTTGTTGAAGAATCTGAGTTGAAGATATCTAATGCTTTTACGATTTCTTTTTCTGATGTTTCTACCGCTGCTTTGATTTCTGCTTTTTTAGCTTCTTCTTTAACTTCTTTTGTTGCAAATGTTGTTGCAGCTTGGTTTACTGCTTTTGCTTCTGAAACTGCCTTTTCTAAGTTTTCTTTAGCTACTTTTGTTTCAGATTTTTCTTCTTTTTTAGTTTCTTCTTTTTTGTCTGCTGCTTTTTCTGCAGTTTTTTCAACTTTGTTTAAGTTGTTGATTGCTGCTTCTAATGCTGCTACTTGTACATCTACTTCAGCTTGTGTAGCTGACGCTTGTGCCACTAAGTCTTTAGCTTTGTTTAATTCTACTGCTGCACTTACAGTTTTAACTTGTTTGTCTTCTGATAACTCTTGTCCTGCTAATGATACGAATAAGTTATCTAATTGGCTAATTTTAGCTTGAAGAGCAGTTTTATTTACTTCTTTAGCAGCTGCTTTTACTGTAGTTTCTTCTTTAACTTCTACAGTTTTTGGCGCTACTGCAGGTGTTTCAGCTTTAGCTACTTCTACTTTTTCTTCAGTTGCAGTTGCTTTTTCTGTAGCTGCTACTGTTGCTTCTTGTTTGTTAGTGTCCGCTGCTTGTGCTGCACCACCTAGGAACATAAAAGCAGACGCGATAAGAACAGATGCTGTTCCTGCGTTAAACTTTTTGATACCGTAGTGGTTAACTTTCTCATATTGTTTTTTATTATTCATTTTTGTATTGTTTTTACTAAACATTACCGTCTCCTTTTTCTATTAATTTAAAATTGAATAAATTGAATAAATATAAATCATAATGACTATGTATAACATTTTACAAAAGTAAACTTAAACGTACCTAAAATTCCAACTATATTTTTCATAATTTTTACAACTAATATTTTTCATTTTAAAACACAGAAGAAATACTGTTATATCAATATTCCTAAAAATCTAAAACACCCCTAACCGTTGATTTATAAATAAATTTTAAGTTTATGTTAATTTAAAATTAAAGTTGTTACACTTTGTAAGTTATGAAAATACAATTGTTTTTCTATATATGTTTTGTATTAAATTATCAATATTTGTTGTATTTTTACTTTAAATATAGTTTAAAACTTTGAAGAAAGCGTTTTACGATTTAATTATTTCCTACATTTTTTTATTTTTCTTCTATAATAAAGCAATTAAACTACAAATCACCTTGCTTTAAATTAAAATTTTATGATTAATGTAATTCGCCTTTATACATACGAAAGCACCCTCGAAAATTATCAAGGGTGCTTTCAAGTCATTACTTTATTCTATTTTGTCTTTTATGATTTTATTTATTATATTTTTTTTTATTTTATTTTTCTTTACGACGTCTTGCCGCTGTAAGGAGTCCAGCAAGTGTTGCTAGTCCTACCCCTGCTAGTCCAGTGTTAGTTTCTGTTGTTCCAGTATTAGCTAATCTCTTAACTTGACCGTTTGCTTTTGGTTGAACTGGAGTCGCTTTTGGACCTTTTTCCGGAGCTTCTTTTGGTTGCTCTGGTTTTGGTTCCGGTTTCGGCTCAGGTTTTGGATCTTCGTTTGGTTGCGGTTGTGGGTTCGCAATGTAGTTGATTGGAGTGTCTTGGCCTGGATCTGTTGGAAGATCTGGAGTGATATATCCTTTTGATGGATCTTTCGGATCTACTGGTTTAAGTGGTTGTCCATTTCCATCTACTGGTGTATGCCCTGGTACGTATGGTAATACCGGTTTTTCAGTTCCTGGTTTTGTTGGATCTTGTGGATCGTTTGGATATTTGATTGGGTTTGTTGGTTGTCCTGGGATATTTGGAATCCATGAACCGATTGGTTTGTAAACATATGTTACTGTTGAACCATCTGTTCCAATCTTACCTTTAGCTTCTCCATCTACTCTTACAAGTACATATCCTGGAATCACTTTTCCACTTGTTGTGTACTCATCTCCTACTTTTCCTTCTGTTGTTTCTGCAGGGATTAAATCTTTTCCTTTTTCGTCTACGTATTTAACTACTAGGTTTGCTTTATTTGCTATGTAGTTGATTGGAGTATCTTCACCTGGGTTTGTAGGGATGTTTGGCACTTCATATCCTTCTTCTGGATTGTTTGGATTTACCGGTTTAAGTGGGTTTCCATCTTTATCCTTCGGTGTGAATCCTGGTACGTATGGTACTTTTGGTTTTTCAGTTCCTGGTTTTGTTGGATCTTGTGGATCATTTGGATATTTGATTGGGTTTGTTGGTTGGCCTGGAATATTTGGTACCCATGATCCTAGTGGTTTGTAAACATATGTTACTGTTGAACCATCTTTTCCAATCTTACCTTTAGCTTCTCCATCTACTCTTACAAGTACATATCCTGGAATCACTTTTCCACTTGTTGTGTACTCATCTCCTACTTTTCCTTCTGTTGTTTCTGCAGGGATTAAATCTTTTCCTTTTTCGTCTACGTATTTAACTACTAGGTTTGCTTTATTTGCTACGTAGTTAATTACTGTATCTTGACTTGGATCTGTTGGAATGTTTGGTACTACATATCCTTTTGATGGATCTTTCGGATCAACCGGTTTAAGTGGGTTTCCATCTTTATCTTCTGGAGTAAATCCTGGTACATATGGTAACACTTCTGTTGGTTTACCTGGTTTTGTTGGATCTTGTGGATCGTTTGGATATTTGATTGGGTTTGTTGGTTGTCCTGGGATATTTGGAATCCATGATCCGATTGGTTTGTAAACATATGTTACTGTTGAACCATCTTTTCCAATCTTACCTTTAGCTTCTCCGTCTACACGTACTAATACATATCCTTTAATTACTTTTCCAGTTGTAGAGTACTCATCTCCTACTTTTCCTTCTGTTGTTTCTGCAGGGATTAAGTCTTTTCCTTTTTCATCTACGTATTTAACTACTAGGTTTGCTTTATTTGCTATGTAGTTGATTGGAGTATCTTCACCTGGGTTTGTAGGGATGTTTGGCACTTCATATCCTTCTTCTGGATTGTTTGGATTTACCGGTTTAAGTGGGTTTCCATCTTTATCCTTCGGTGTGAATCCTGGTACGTATGGTACTTTTGGTTTTTCAGTTCCTGGTTTTGTTGGATCTTGTGGATCATTTGGATATTTGATTGGGTTTGTTGGTTGGCCTGGAATATTTGGTACCCATGAACCAATTGGTTTGTATGTTACTACTTCTGTAGTATCTTTTGAATCTGCAGTTACTTTTGTAGCTGGTACTGTTGCTTTATCAGCTAAGTATCCTTTTACTACTGGTGATTTAACTTCAGCTAAGTCTTGTGCTGGTGTCCAGTTTCCGTATGTAACTTCTCCTGTAACTAAGTTTACTTTTGCTTCACGTGTGAATTTAGCTTCTTGTGTTACTGTTTTTGGTGTTCCATCTTCGTTTAATACTGGAGTTCCATCTTCGTATACGTATGTGATTGTACGTGTTACTGTTTTGTTTAGATCTTTTTCTTCTAATCCAGCTGGGTATTTAGGTCCATCTGGGTTGTTTGGATCTACTGGAGTTCCTGGTGTTTTCGGTTGATCTGGTGTTACTGTAACTACTTTAGCTTTAAGTGTTACTTTGAACTCTTGATCTGTATCTTTATCTTTATCGAACTTACCACCTTCTGGGTATGTATTAGATACTAATTCATATCCTTTGTTTTCTAGTTCTTTGATCTTAGCTTTTACTTCAGCTTCTTTTGTTAATGGAGTTTCTGATCCACCTTCTTCAGTAATAGCGTCTACTCCTGGAATTGGGTTTCCTTTTTCATCTACGAATGTTGTTTTCGCTTTTTGAGTATCTTTTACGTAGTTGATTGGAGTATCTTGACTTGGATCTGTTGGAAGATCTGGTACGATATATCCTTTTGATGGATCTTTTGGATCCACTGGTTTAAGTGGGTTTCCATCTTTATCCTTCGGTGTGAATCCTGGTACGTATGGTAATGTTTCTGTTGGTTTACCTGGTTTTGTTGGATCTGTTGGATCGTTTGGATATTTGATTGGACTTGTTGGTTGTCCTGGGATATTTGGAATCCATGATCCGATTGGCTTGTACGTTACTACTTCTGTAGTGTTTTCTGAGTCTGCAGTTACTTTTTTAGTTGGTACTGTTGCTTTATCAGCTAAGTATCCTTTTACTACTGGTGATTTAACTTCAGATAATTCTTGTTCTGGTGTCCAATCTCCGTATGTAACTTTTCCTGTAACTAAGTTAACTTTTGCTTCACGTGTGAATTTAGCTTCTTGTGTTACTGTTTTTGGTGTTCCATCTTCATTTAATACTGGAGTTCCATCTTCGTATACGTATGTGATTGTACGTGTTACTGTTTTGTTTAGATCTTTTTCTTCTAATCCTGCTGGGTATTTAGGTCCATCTGGATTGTTTGGATCTACTGGAGTTCCTGGTGTTTTTGGTTGATCTGGTGTTACTGGTACTACACGTTCTTTAAGTGTTACTGTAAACTCTTGATCAGTGTTAACATCTTTATCGAATACTCCGTCTGTTGGATATGTATTAGACACTACTTCATACCCTTTGTTTTGAGCTTCTTTAATTTTGTTAGCAACTTCTTCTGCTTTAGTAAGTTTTTCTCCATTTGTACCAGTTTCAGAAATAGGTTCATTTCCTTCTACTTGTTTAACATTTCCGTCTTTATCTTGGTAAATAAATGTTGTTATTGCTTTTTGAACTGGTGTATATGTAACTACTTCATTAATATTTTCTGAAGCGTTAGTTACTTTAACTGTCGGCACTGTAGCTTTATCAACTGTGTGTTTAGCTATTTCTGGTGATTTAACTTCAGCTAAGTCTTGTGCCGGTGTCCAGTCTCCGTATGTAACTTCTCCTGTAACTAAGTTTACTTTTGCTTCACGTGTGAATTTAGCTTCTTGTGTTACTACTTTTGGTTCTCCATTTTCCATAACCGGAGTCCCATCTGCGTATACGTATGTAATTGTACGTCTTACTGTTTTGTTTAGATTTTTTTCTTCTAATCCTGCTGGGTATTTAGGTCCTTCTGGGTTGTTTGGATCTACTGGAGTTCCTGGTGTTTTTGGTTGATCTGGTGTTACTGGTACTACACGTTCTTTAAGTGTTACTGTGTATTCTTGGTCAACATCTTTATCTTTATCAAATACTCCATCTGTTGGGTATGTATTAGACACTAATTCATATCCTTTGTTTTGAGCTTCTTTGATTTTGTTAGCAATTTCTTCTGCTTTTGTAAGTTTGTCTCCACCTTTACCTGTTTCAGTTATAGGTGTGTTTCCTTCTACTTGTTTAACATTTCCGTCTTTATCTTGATAAACAAATGTTGTCTTAGCTTTTTGGATTGGAGAATAAGTTACTACGTATTCGTAATCAGCATCTGTTGCTGTTGTTGGTTGCGCAGCTACTTTTTCTACACTTGCAATGTATCCTTCTTTTTGAGGTACTGTTACCTCTGGAAGAGTAGTATCTCCATTACCAACCCAGTTAATGTAAATCGGTTTTCTATTAGCATCTACTTGAGCTTCATTTTTGTCATTTACTTGGATAGTTCCTGTATAACTTACAGTTTGAGTTGTTGGTTCAAATACTTGTTGTCCCGCAAGATTTTTAGCATCCTCTGCGTATACATATTTAATTGTACGGTTTACTTCTTCTACTTTTGTTTTCTTAACATAGTAGTAAACAACGTTATTTACAAAAGCATTAGGGTTTACTCCATTCGCTTGAAGTTCTTCTGAACTATAAATAGCGCTAGCACGTTTTGGAGCGATATTAACTGTTCCTGTTGTTCCTTTAGCTGGAACATCAACACGGATATACTCAACACCATTGATAGTTTTAGTTAAATCAGGAACTTGATTTGAAACATCATATTTTTTACCTAAAATGTTCTTAGTTTCATAACTACCATCTTCATTAGGCTTAGCATAACCATCATAATTTGTAGGTTCATATGCGAACTCTTCACCCGTTTCAATATTCACTAAAGTGATAGTAACAGCACCTGTTTCAAACTGACTATTCCCTCCCGCTCCTACTTCAACTTTCCAACCATTCGCAACTTTGGTAGTTACATTTTCTTCTCCTCCATTAAGAGGTGTTCCACCTGATACAGTAAGAGTCGCAGCAGTTTTATCTGTGTTCCCTACTACACTTCCATCTTTTAGACGACCTGCTTCATCGTATATAAACTTAGAATACTCGTCTGAGAATGTACGGTTTGTTATAACTTTTTCAACTCCAAGTTTATCTAAACCTATTGAAACTATTGAATCTTCTTGAATCGCACCGTCAATTACTTCTATTTCTAATTCTGTCGGTGATTTCACCGTCGCTTTTAATGTAAAGTTTGTATCACGACCGTCATTAAGAATCCAAACGTTGTTTGCATTTGCTTGAACGTTATTCCAACGACCTGCAGGGCGGTATGTTATACTATCATCTTTATTAGTATTTGTGGCAGTATTTTTTGAACCATCAATTGTTTTAAAATATGTGAAATCATCATTTGGTAATGTAATCGTAAATTTAGAACCTTTTCCGTAACGTACATCACTATCAGTATTAATAACTACTGCATCACTCTTTCTAACACGTTCACTTCCTTTATACCCTAAAATGTTATCTCCCATAATAGTAGCAGAAGTATTTTGTTTTTGTGCCGCTGACTTAGATGCTTTATGCGTATACTTATGTTCTAGAATCGGTTGTCCATTTACACTAATCGCAGCTGTGTATTCTGTATCTTTAGAAATATTAGGTGCATAGTAATCAATGGCTGTTAAGTTTTCTGCATAGAAAGTTGTTACAGCGTAGTTTTTCGCCTTGTCATTCCATCTAATTGTGTAAGTAGTAGTCCCTACTTCATTCGGAATAGCTGGTTGTTCAGCAAGACGCTCTTCATAAGTCTTACCATCTTTCTTACGTTGAGACCAGAATGGACTTTCTCCTCCTCTACTTCCTGCAGAGTTAGTAGTTGCTTTAGATACAACTTCTCCAATTACAGTTCCATCTGCTGCTGTTATTTTTGTACCAGGTTTAAAGCTATCTCCAAATCCCGTTAAGTTTTTCATTTCAATTGTAGTAGTATCACCATTTTGAGCTTGAGATGTATCGAATACTACATCAATCCCCCATTTTTTAGGTGCGGTATTATCAGCGTTCATAGTCACATAAGCATTGTTAACAGTTACTATTGCATTACCATTTCTGATAACACCTTTACCTGTGATAGTTTTGTCACCACTTGTTGCATCAGCTAAAATAGCTTCCACTCTCCCACGGTGTCCTGCACGTTGCATTGTTACATACACTGCTTCGATTGCTTTTTCTAATTCTTTACGTTGTTGATCAGCATCTTCTTTTGTTGAAGAATCTGAGTTGAAGATATCTAATGCTTTTGCGATTTCTTTTTCAGATGTCGCTACCGCTGCTTTAATTTCTGCTTTTTTAGCTTCTTCTTTAACTTCTTTTGTTGCGAATGTTGTTGCAGCTTGGTTTACTGCTTTTGCTTCTGAAACTGCTTTTTCTAATTCTTCTTTAGCTACTGTTGTTTCAGATTTTTCTTCTTTTTTATCTGTAGCTTTTTCTGCAGTTTTTTCAACTTTGTTTAAGTTGTTGATTGCTGCTTCTAATGCTGCTACTTGTGCATCTACTTCAGCTTGTGTAGCTGATGCTGACGCCGCTAAATCTTTAGCTTTGTTTAATTCTAATGCTACACTTACAGTTTTAACTTGTTTGTCTTCTGATAACTCTTGTCCTGCTAATGACACGAATAAGTTATCTAATTGACTAATTTTTGCTTGAAGAGTAGCTTTGTTCACCTCTTTTTTAGCTTCAGCTTTTGGCGCTACTTCTACTTCTTTTACTTCTGTAACTTTTTCTGCTACAGCTGGTTTTGTTTCAACTTTTTCCTCTATTGATTTTTCTGCCGCTACTTTGTCAGTAGTCGCTACTATTGCTTCTTGTTTGTTAGTGTCTGCCGCTTGCGCTGCTCCCCCTAAAAACATAAAAGCAGAAGCAATTAAAACTGACGCCGTTCCAGCATTAAATTTCTTAATACCATAATGGTTAACTTTTTCGAATTGCTTCTTGTTATTCATTTTTATGTTATTTTTACTAAACATTATCTTCTCCTTTTTCTTATTTTATAAATAAAAACGCATAAAAAATTAAAACAGCTATAGCATATTATTTAAACACCCTTGACTTAAATGCACCTAAAATTCTAACTATATTTTTTAAATTTTTTACGCTTAATTATATCATTTTTGAAAAATAAAATCAATATAAACTTTTTTGAAAACAAAAAGAAACCTAATATGAATGCTATTTCAAATGTTATTTATAAAAATAATATAAATCATATATTTTAAAGTTTTGTAAATTGAAAAAAAAAAAAAAAAATACATACATTTTCTTATATTTTAGATATTTTCAAAACTAAATATTCCACCATTTAAAAAATATATTTAATGTTTTAAATTTTTCTTTTTCATAAAACAAGTAATCTTACTACAGCCTTTATATGAATTTTCGTAATTAAAATAAACACTACTTTTACAATATATAAAGTAGTGTTTATTTTAAAAATATTTAATGTATTAATTTACTATCTTTTTCCCAAAGCTTAATGATGCGATTAATAGTAATGCACCTAATACTGCTCCGATTACTAAAGCTAATAAGTACATAAGTGGATTACTTACTGCTCTTGCAAGAATAGCGAAGATTCCTCCGTGTGGAGCTTTCGATACAATTCCGAAAGTCATACTTAGAGCTCCTGCGATACCACTTGAGATGAATAACGGTGGAATAACACGTGCTGGGTTACTTGCTGCAAACGGGATAGCACCTTCTGTAATGAATGATAATCCCATTACGTAGTTTACTAATGCTCCACTACGTTGAGCTTTTGGCCAGATGTTTTTGTTGATTGTTGCAGAGATTGCGATTGCTAATGGAGGTACCATACCACCGATCATAACCGCAGCCATTACATCACTTCCTGCTGAACCTGCAGATGTTAATAACGCTGTACCTGTTACGTAAGCAGCTTTGTTAATTGGTCCACCCATGTCGATAGCCATCATCGCAGCTACTACGAATCCAAGAATGAATTTACCGCTTCCGTTAAGACTTTCGATAAAGTGTTTTAATCCTTCCATAACACTTGCCATCGGCGCATTGATTAGGAAAATCATTAGTAACCCCATGATTAGTGACCCTAAGATAGGGAATAGGAAGATTGGTTTAATACCATCTAATGAACGAGGCATCCAACTGAACGCAATTTTTAATACGTGGATAATTCCACCAGCTAAGAACCCGGCTACTAATGCCCCTAAGAATCCCGAAGGAGTATACGCTAATAAATCACTTTTCAGACTTAAAATTCCTGGGTCTGCTAAAATACCACCGATCATACCTACGATGAATCCAGGACGGTCAGCAATAGAACGACCGATGAATCCAGCTAGGATTGGTAACATCATACTAAATGAAATTTTACCGAAGTAGAATAATACTTCTGCAACTTTGTTGTAAGATGGATCTTTCGGATCAAATGAGTTAATACCCCAGATGAATGATAATGCGATAAGAATACCACCAGCTACTACGAATGGTAGCATGTTACTTACACCTTCCATTAGGTGTTTATAAGCACGACGTCCGATACTTTCATTTGCTGAAGAATCTTCTGAATCTTCTGCTGCTCCGTCATGTTTGTAGATAGAAGCTTTTCCATCTAAGATCGTTTGGATAAGTTCTTCTGGTTTGTTAATTCCATCAGCTACTTTTGTCATAATTGTTGGGCGTCCATCAAAACGTGCAACTTCTACTTTTTTATCAGCTGCAACGATAATTCCCGCTGCTCTTTCGATATCTTCTTTTGTAAGTTTGTTTTCTACACCGATTTGACCGTTTGTTTCTACTTTAACATCTAGTCCCATCGCTTTAGCTGTTTCTTTGATTTTTTCCGCAGCCATGAATGTGTGAGCAATACCTGTTGGACAAGCTGTTACCGCGATAATGTATGGTTTTTCTCCACTTGGAGCTACTTGTTTTTCTTCTTTTTTTGGAGCTTCCGTTTTAACTACGAAATCTGCGAATACTTTTTCTACATCTTCTTTTGTTGTAGCTTTATCTAATCCTGCTTTTACATCTGAATCCATAAGAGCTTGTGATAATGAAGCTAGAGCTTTAAGGTGCTCGTCTGCTCCACCATCTGGTGCACAGATCATAAAGATGTGTTTTGCAGGCTGTCCGTCAAAACTTTCCCACTCAACACCTTCGTTACTTTTCGCATAAACGATCATCGCTTTGTCAAAATCTGCACTTTTAGCATGCGGGATAGCTACATTTTCTCCTACCCCTGTAGTTGATTGAGCTTCACGAGCTAGTAACGCGTTTAAAAAGTTATCTTTACTAGCGATAATATTTTTTTCCACTAACATGCTTGTTAGTTTATCCAGAGCTTCTTTTTTATCAGCAGCACTGAATCCGAATTGAACTAAGTCATAATTTATAACATCTGTTAATTTCATTTCTTTCTCCTTTGTTAATTTCATATTTCCGAGGAAATATTTTATTTTTCTTCAAATAATTTGTTTAGTCTTATTTTAATTTTTTAACTTCAATCTGAGGTAGTAATTCTTCTATTAATTGTTTACTTCCTACTCCTACCGAGAATGATGTTGCACCACCTGCAGCCGATGCATAGCGTAGAGCTTCTTGGTAATCTTTTGTTTCGTTGTATTTCGCAACAAACATCGCAAGCATACTGTCTCCCGCCGCAACAGTAGACACTATCTTACCTTTAGCTACGTTAACTTCAAATACTTCTTTATCTTCTGTTAGTAGTAATGCTCCGTCTGCTCCACGTGAAACAAGTACGTTTTTAGCACCACGTTCTTGTAATTTTTCAGCATAGTGTAAGATTTCTTCTATACTATTTAAAGTTACACCGAACATTTCTCCAAGTTCAAATTCATTTGGCTTAACTACAAATGGTTTGTACTGAAGTGTATCTAACACTAGTTCTTTGTTACTATCTACTACTAATGTAGCACCTGACTCCGATACTTTCTTCGCAATAGCTTTAAAGTCATTTACACCCATTCCAGCGATAACATTACCAGATAAGAATACTACGTCTTCTTCAGTTAATACTTCTAACTTCACAAAGAAGTCGCTCACATTATCTAGATTTACACTACTACTTTGACCATTAATCTCAGTCTCAGTTTCTGTAGTTAATTTCATGTTAATTCTCGTAGCTCCACGAGTTTCTACAAAATCATGTTTTACACCTAAATTGTCTAGTTCTGATTTTATAAAATATCCTGTGAATCCTGCAACAAATCCCCATGCTTTACTATCAACACCAACATTGTTCAGTAATATTGAGATGTTAATTCCTTTTCCACCTACTACGTATTTCGCTTCTTGAGTTCTATTTAGTTTCCCAAGCGCGAAATTCTCCGCCGTCGTCAGCATATCAACAGCTGGATTTAAAGTAATTGTATAATACACTATTAGTCCTCCTTTATACTTTTTACTTCTATTATGTTTTTATACCTCTTATACTCTTTTGGAACTTCATATGATACGATAGTTACATCATCTAACTCAGCAAATTTTTGAAATTTTCTATGTCCGAATTTCGACTTATCAGCAAGAATATATCTTCTCTTACTGTTTTTTATTGCCGTAGCTTTTATAAAAGCTTCATTTTCTTCAGCAGTCGTAACACCAAAAGTTTCATCTATTCCATTACAACCGACAAAACATATATCAAAACTGTATTTCTTTAGTTGTTCAACGGCTGAATATCCTATCACCGCCTGTGTAGAATGTTTCAGTGTTCCACCTAGTATAATAGTATGGATTTTGTTATTAATAAGTTTCGGTAGGTGATACGTTGAATTCGTAACGACCGTTATCCTTCTATCTCTAAGATAATCAATCATTTCATATGTTGATGTCCCAGCATCAAGATAAATCGTCTGACCAGATTCTAAGATGTTTCCACAAATATACTTTGCTACTTCTCTTTTTTCCTGTAGAAATTCTGCACGCTTTGCTTGTACACTTTCTTCGCTACCACGAGCTGCAGAACGTTTCATCGCACCACCATGAGTTCTATATAATAAATTCTGTTCTTCTAAATTTGTAAGATCTCGTCTAATAGTTGCTTCTGATACACCACAGTGCTCCATAAGCTCTCTTATATTCGAAGATCCATTTTTATCCAACAAATCTAAAATTATATTCCATCTTTCATTTATCAATTTCTTCTCTCCTAACTCACAAGATTATTATATACAATATAATACAGCTATTCAATCAATTTCAAGCAAAAACACTCATAAATAATCAAAATAATCGATTGAAATGACTGTTTTTATTTTTGTATTTGATTATTTTTCTAAATGATGAGCGATTTTGATTTTCAAAGTTATTTTCAAAATATTTTCATAATCGACATAGGTAAAAGGTTTCTATTATCTCAGTTCTATTTTCCAAATAAATTAACGATGAGCAGTTTAATATTATTCTACTCGATTAACAAATAGTTCTCAAAATTCTATATGTTAGAATTTTACTACTCGTAAGGGAGTGACTCAAAAATCGTGATTTCGTAGAAATCGATTTTTTAGAGTCACCACCGCACAGTTTATTAGATATCTAAAAAGATTTTATAAAGCGAATTTAGATATCAATAAACCACTGCGTCTATGAGTTTTCATATAAACCTTGTTAAATTTTAGGACTTTTGGGTCAACACCTTACTTATATAACATTTCTAGAGTAACCACCGTTACATCTCCTTTTATAGGACGTATACTTATCAAAAATTCCAACTCAGACAAAAAAGAGATTCAAGCATTTCTGCTTGAACCTCTTAATTTTGATCTATTAGATCAAATTCTTATCTTCTTTTTTTGAATACAGCTTCTTCTTCAGCTTTATTTAACTTTTGAAGTCTTCTGCTTCTAGCTCCACCTGCAACTTCAATTTTTACTTCTTGAGTTGCTTCTACTTCTGGCGCTACTTCCTCTACTGTTGGAGCAGTTTCAACTTGTACTTCTTCTACTGTTGGAGTAACCTCAACTTGTGGTGCTACTTCTACATTTTGTTGCTCAACTACAACCTCTTCTTGTTTTACTTCTGGAGCTTGTTGAGCTTGTGCTCCAGCGTCATTAAAACCCTGATTTTGTCCCCCTTGAGGTGCATTTGGGTTTACATTTTGTTGAGGTTGCCTTTGTGGATGAAATCCTTGTGGTTGCCCTTGGAATCCTGGGTTTGGACGTCCTTGCGGTGCATTTGGATTAAATCCTTGTTGTCCTTGTGGGTTAAATCCTTGTTGCGGTTGTCCTTGGAATCCTGGGTTTGGACGTCCTTGCGATCCATTTGGATTGAATCCTTGTTGTCCTTGTGGGTTAAATCCTTGTTGTGGTTGCCCTTGGAATCCTGGGTTTGGACGCCCTTGTGGTGCATTTGGATTGAACCCTGGTTGCCCTTGTGGGTTAAATCCTTGTTGCGGTTGTCCTTGGAATCCTGGGTTTTGATGCCCATGCGGTGCATTCGGATTGAATCCTGGTTGTCCTTGTGGATTAAATCCTTGATTCATTTCGTTGTTAAAGTTTTGTTGATTTGGAATTGGATTTCCAAATTGATCAAACTGTTGATTATTAAATTGTGCGTAATATTGTTGTGCTTGGAATGATTGTCTAAATACAAATTTAGAAAATTCATCATTATTATTTGTTTCAACTTTATTCGCTGGTAATGACATTAAAATAAAAAAGAAAACAATAACATAAACTGGTGTAATTAAAGCTACATAGAAATAGGCTAATATTACGTATAATGCAATTAATATAGCTGAAAACAGTGTTGTAAACCCAACATCTCTTAATCTTCTACAAAAACTTGCTGCGATTGGAATATGTAATAAAACAAATACACCTGTAATAATGTATAATAATGATGCAAATTCACTATTACTTCTTAAGTATAACTCTGCTGCATCAGAAAAACCTATTACGTTTTTAAAGAAACCGATTGAATTATATTTTTTATAAACACTCGCAAATATTCCTGTGTATACACCAGCAAAAATAAGATAGATCAGCCCTACAGGAAACCAGTGACCAGCTCTTGATGTAAACCCTGAATAATCTACAGAACCTTTGAAGAAATCTGAAACCGCAGTACCAAAACTAACTTTTCTATATCTTTGGTCTATCATAAAAACCCTCCTATAAAATAATTAAATAAATATATAACTATAATATAATAAACATGCAGCATAGTCAATTGAAATATAGTTAAAGTATGTAAATTTTACTTTATTTTTCTTCTTTTTAAATTTCAAATTATAATTATCAAGAAATCAATATATCCTTTTTATTTACTACTTTTGAAAATAAGTTAAGTTACTATTAGTATGATACTTATCTAAAAACTAAAATTCAATTTTAATTTTTCTATGAGATTTTTATTCTATCATCGAAATATTATTGTGTTCCTAATTATAAACAAAAAAGCAACTCAGGCGCAAAATCACCTAAGTCGCTTCTTCAATATTATATTTCTGTTTTTCTCAAGACTTCTCTTGCTTCGCCTACAGTCTCTTCTATTATATTTTTAACTGGTCGAAGTTCACTTACTAACCCTGCGATTTGCCCCGCCATAACAGAACCATTTTCGACATCTCCGTCATAAACCGCTCGTCTTAATGAACCTAGTGTTAATTCTTCTAGTTCCATAAGCGTTGAAGATTTTTCTTCCAATTCACGATATCTTTTCGTAAGTTCATTTTTAATACCACGGACAGGAGCTCCAAATTTTTCCCCTGTTAATGTAGTTGATGTATCAACCGCTTCTAAAATCATATTTTTATACTCTGTAGAGATTGGACATTCTTCAGAAGCTAAGAATACAGTTCCCATCTGAACTCCACTCGCCCCTAAACAATATGCAGCAGCCATACCTCGACCATCTGCGATTCCTCCAGCAGCAATAACCGGAATATTTACCGCAGCAGTTACCTGCGGCAACAACGCCATTGTAGTACTAGTTCCTACGTGTCCTCCTGCTTCCATCCCTTCTACAACAACCGCGTCACAACCTAATTCTTCCATTTTCACCGCAGCTTTTACAGAAGGAATTACTGGAATTACTTTTATCCCTGCCTCTTTTAAGCGTGGCATGTATTTTCTCGGAGTACCTGCACCTGTTGTAACGATTTTTACACCTTCTTCAATAACAACATCTATTATTTCATCGATATTGTGCATCATAAGCATAAGGTTAACCCCAAAAGGTTTATCTGTAAGATTCTTACATTGTTGGATTTCTTTGCGAAGCTCCTCCGGACTTACACCTCCTGAAGCTAAAATACCTAATGCTCCCGCATTTGATACCGCTGAAACAAGTTCATGTCTAGCTATTTGAGCCATTGCCCCTTGAAATACTGGATACTTTATCCCTAATAACTTTGTAATTGTCATAATTGTTCTCCTCTTTGATATTATTTTTTTATTATCTCTTAAACCTTCTTTAATCTACTACTAAAAGATAAATCTGGCTACAAAGTAACAAACTACCATTAAAATAATAGATGATAAGAAACACGCTGTAAATACTCTTACACCACGTTCTTTAATAACTTTGAAGTTAACACTCATTCCTAAAGCAGCCATCGCCATACCTAAGAATACATACGCTGCATCTACGAAAAATGGAGCTAATGGTTTTAAGAAAGTAACATAACTTCCTAAAATACTCATAAAAATGAAACCTAAAATAAAGTACGGCATCGGAACTTTTCCTTTTGTTTCATCTTGAGTTTTTTTGTTAACTACAATCAATACACCTGCTACTACAATAAGCATAAGAACACGTGATAATTTAGTAAGAATCGCAGCATCAAGCGCCACTTGTCCACCTGCTCCTCCTGCCGCAACTGCGTGAGCTATTTCATGAAGACTTCCTCCTGCAAATACTCCGTAGTTGTATGCATCAAGCCCCAGGTATGGTTGTAAAGTTACTTCTATTAAGGTAAATACTGTACCTAGTATCGCAACAACCGCAACTGCAAGAACGCTGTTATCTGTTTTCGCTCGAAGTTGACCACTTACCCCCATAACTGCTGCAGCACCACAAATACCGCAACCACATGAAGAAAGTAACGCAAGCTCATGATCCACTTTAAAAGCTCGGCACATAAAGTAAGTTAAAGTCACCATGAATAACACGATAAAGAACGCTACAATCAACGTCTTTTTACCTTCTGATAGAAGTCTATCCAACGCTAACTTGAATCCTAATAAAATTATTCCAAGACGTAAGAATTTATTACTTATAAATGGAATATCCGCCTTAACCTGTTCTTTTAATCCTTTTGATGCTTGCAATGCCATACCTATAACAAGCGCAATTACTAAATGCCCAAATAATTTTAACGCCGGTACCTGAGCAAGATATTTCGCTACTAACGAAATAATTAACATTATACCTAAGGTATAATAAAAATTAACACTCTTGAATCTTTCCATACGAGATTTCCCCTTTTGTATATTTATCTAAATAAAAACTATTTATAGTTTAATTATACTCCACTAAAAGCGGATGTTCAATAAATAATCAAATTTACATAAATAATACTTTATTACCTCAAAGTAAATATAAAATATCAAGAAATTCACTTAACCCTATACTTATTTTTTAAATAACAAATTAGCCAAGAAGATAAATTTTAAATTCATCCTCATGGCTATTTTCTTTAATTTTTATAAATAGACTCTGTAAAGTCTTGTGATTGTTTTAAATATGCTTTATATATTTCTTTTTTAAGTTTTTGTACTGGAGTTTCTATATACGAACGTTTCAACGCTGTTGTATTTCCTTCTTTTATTTGAGTTACTTCAGCTAAAACAGCTTCATTCATAAGTGATTGTAATTTTTCTTTACTTTCAATTACTTCTTCTCTTCCGTTGTAATTTATCGTAATAGATTTCAGCCTATCTAATTTTGTAACACGCTCATTAATTTGTTCTTTTTTAAACTCCGCATACGATTTTCTTAGAATTTTTTCGAAAATATATTTATCAGATAACGGTTTGCTTTCCGCTTCAGCTTGGTTTTTATATTGATTCGATACATAAGGCACAAATCCTTCATAATAACCTAAAGCTCCCATAAGTTCAAAGGCTTGTTTTCTGAATGTAATATCCCCACTCATACCTTTATCATTTTCACTAACTCCGAAAATCGTATCAAACATATCTACAAAATAATATCCATTAGCTTTTACATCACCTTTGCCATTAAATCCATTTATAATATAACGATTCACAAGAATGTTATTGTCAATTAGACTATTGATATCTGATAGCTTTCTCGCTTCATCTAAAGTGATTTCTGAGATTCTTTCACTATTATGCGTAGCTTGAACCGCTGGATTTGCATATGTTACAGGTGTTCTCACTCCTATTGTTTTTATCGGCGTTATTTTTTTGAAGTATTTAGTTTTATCTTCTGCTGAAAGCTTACTTGTTGCTTCCGCTTCTAGATAATCTAAACTATATAGTACATCAAAGCTTCCATGCATATAAGATTTCAAATCTGCATCCGTCTTAAATCTATCTGGCGTTTTGTTGTAGAACCCATTTTTGTTAGTTTCATCATAAACGAAGTTTAAGTTGAAATATGTATCTTTTTCTGGTGTGTAAGAATTCTCGAAGATTCCTCGAGCATAAAATTCCGCAGCTGTACCATCTCGGCGACCATGATTATTAAATAATACCGTTCTATCTAATAAGTGCGTCATTTCATGAGAATAAGTCGCTGAACCTCTATCATCTAGAACTCTATCTATGAAGTAACGTACACCCACACCGTTTGCTTCTGCACCTACAATTTGCGATGGTGAGTACAGCCCTAGAGGCGTCATGAAATCTTTAACCCCCTTATCTGCTGTTGGACCTGATTCTTTAGACCATGTTGTCGCTATTCCAGCAAACTCATTAGGCGTATATTTTTTCATTGTATCTACAATCACTCTATTGGTAATTAGTTTCGAACGATTTTCTGCTTTTGTTATTCTGTATAAAGTATCAACATAATTAGCCTGCCTTGTCGCCGTTAACTCTATCAATTCTTTAACCTTATTAAGATCTTCGGTGTACTTAGCTTTATTTGTTTTCTCTAAAGAAGTATCCATATACGTTCCGATGTTTCCGTAAGTCACCGTCGCTATATTAGTTATAGCATACACGCTTGGTTCTTTAATGTTCACCAAACCTAACAATGTAGCAATATTTTGTTGTTTTCTATTATTTATTTGAAGTCCTTCAGCTCCATATTTTTCAGGATTAGTAGTTAATTTAGTATATAATTCTACTTTTTCATCAGGTTTTTGTTTCGAAGTTTTTTCAACTACTATAGCTTTAGTCGCTTTCTTCAACCACGTATCCCCGTCCATATTAGTAAATATGGTTCTGTTGTAATCTAAGAACTCTAATAATGTTGATTTATCCGTTACTTTTCCGAAATATTTTTCGAATGTCTTCGGACTATTAGTTAGTTTTAGTTCGTCATAGCTCATAGATCCAAGATGTTTTAGCCACTCTAGAGAAGTAACATCTTTTTTTCCAAACGAACTCGGATTATACGCTAATATATCACGAATATTAGTATCTCCAAAATCTATATTATAATATCTATTTATATATGATAATCCTAATAATATTTTCTCTTTATTATCTTCAATATCACGTTTTACTTTTTCTCTATTTTGTGGAGTGTCTCCAATAATACTCAACGTGTGTGCAGCAACTTTTTTCAACCTAGCATCTAAATCTGTTTTAGTCTCTTCTAACGTTTCTTTAATTGATAATTTTTCTAGATATTCTTTTCGTAAAACTTCTTTCACTTCTGCATCAGTTATCGTTGGATTAGTTCGTTGTAATTCTTTTCGTTTTAAGTATAAATCTCGATTTATTTCTGTATCTGACGGCGTTAGTTGTGATTTTAATTTTTCATCCGTTAATAAATCTATAGTTTTCATTCTAGAACTAGCTTCTGTTACATTCACTGCATTTTCTAATTCTCTATTAATTGGTAGTAAATGCGGTTTATCTTCTTTAGTTCCAACTAAGATTACCTTTTGTCGCATAGCTTTAGTTGTTTCAGTTTTTTCTGTTGGATTAGTTAATTTCCCTGTTTCAGGATTAACTTCATAAGTTTTAGTTATTGTTGTTTCACCTTCTTCTCCTACTTCTTTAACAACTTCTTTCCCTTTTGGAAGCTCAGAATCGCCTTTTTTCAATTCAGTGATTTCTATAGATCTTACTGTTTTCTCAACATTCCCAACTTTAACAACTCTATTTACTGGTTGTTTTTCTATTTTTGTAGAAATATTTTCTACTATTTTTCCAGTAGATTTATCAAGAGTATATGAAGTAGTAGTCACTTCCTTACCTTTCTCCCCTGGTGTTTCTTCTTGTTGCTCATTATAATTTAGATCTGACGATGCTTTATAAATTGTTTTATAGTCTAGTTCTTTTTCGGTAGTTATTGGGTCTGGTATAGTCGGCTTTACGTCTACTTTATCATCTTCCTCTGGTACTGGTTTTACGTCTGGAATTGGTTTTTCATCTGGCAGTGGCTTTACATCTGGTATCGGTTGTTCCGGGCTTGGTTTTATTTCTAACTCTGAATTCTCTGGTTGTACTAGACTTTCTCCTTTCTCACTCACCACCCCTTCTGGTTTCTCTGGCTGTACTAAGCTCTCACCTTTCTCACTTACTACCCCTACCGGATTCTCCGGTCGTACTAAAGGTTCTCCTTTCTCACTCACCACTCCTTCTAGTTTCTCTGGTTGTACTAAAGGTTCTCCTTTCTCACTTATTACTGCTTCTGGTTTCTTTGGTTGTACTAAAGGTTCTCCTTTCTCACTTACTACTGCTTCTGGTTTCTTTAGTTGTACTAAAGGTTCTCCTTTCTCACTTATTACTGCTTCTGGGTTTTCTGGTTGTACTAAAGGTTCTCCTTTCTCTCTTACTACTGCTTCTGGTTTCTTTGGTTGCACTAAAGGTTCCCCTTTCTCACTTATTACTGCTTCTGGGTTTTCTGGTTGTACTAAAGGTTCTCCTTTCTCTCTTACTACAACTTCCTCCTCTACACCTGTTTTCCCCTCTACTACTCCAGGAGTAAACTCTCCTTGTTTTTCTATCTTAATAGAACTACTTTTGTTTGTATATGTTTTCCCTATTTCAAAATAGTAACCAGTAAAACTATAACCAGATATTTCCTCTGGACTTGGTAACATTCCGCCTATTGAAGTTTTTATCATCACTGGTTGGATTTCTTTAAAATCTTCAAAAGCCATCACTTGACTTAAATTACCACTGACAGTTAACATACTAACTAAAAAGATCAACTTCTCTTTTTTCTTTTTAATCAACGTTAAACACACCAACAACAATGTTCCACCTAGAGCTAACGTTCCTGTTGGAATACCACCAGTATTCGGCAATAAATTATTTTTTCTATAAACAAAATAATATTCTTTTCCTTCTTCTACTGCTATTTTATTTTCTTCAAAAACTTTCAATTGATTTTTTATTTGTTCTGATAAACTATCCTTATCTACCGCGTGAGTGGTAACCTCTTGCACTTCTGCCGCTTTTATTTCATCTGTATAATTTAAAGATAAAAACAAACTTGTTCCTAATAACACTGAACAAGCTCCCATCTTATACTTTCTTATTGAGAAATTCTGTCTTTTTTTAAAATTCTCTTTCTTCATTATTTTTCTCCATAAATTCTTAATTTTATAATCAACTATACTATAGCAAACTTAATGCATTTTCGCAACTATTAATAAAACTACAACTATTACTAAGGTACAAATAAACATAAAATAAAATTCTTCTATTTTTTAACAAACAAAAAGATACAACTTAAAAGTTGCATCTTTTTCTTAAATTTCTATTATTTACTATCCTAACAATAAGAATAAGTAGTGGGCGATAACTCCCGCTGCAAGACCACCTATTGTGTGTGACACGATTGCTTTTGAAGATAATTTACGTACTCCAAGAGCATCCATCATACCGATGTGAGTACTTAAGTATCCACTCCAACACATACCCATCGCTGTAAATACCGCAATGTCATTCGCTCCAATTAGTCCACTCTTCAAGAATTCTGGTACTAATGAGATTGCTCCTCCTACTGCTCCTAAGGCTGTAATCGGGAAGGCAATTGCTTCTGCAGAATGGAATCCAAATAGTGGTTCTAGGATGAATGTTAGTTTTTCTCCTAACCAAGGTAAGAATCCAACACCTTCATATGCCGCACCTGTATATCCTCCGGCTGGCATTTTGAATGTTAACATCATTACGAAAGTACATACTATAAGTACACCAGGAATGATTGCTAGACCCATTTCAACCCCTGTTTTACCACCTTCTAAAACAGTATCTAGAACTCGTTGGAACATATTTCCATCACGTATTATTCTTACCTTATCCGATGTTTCATCTGCCTCATCCATTTCAATTGCTGGCTCATCTGCTTCATCTCCGTAGTATTTTCTAGTCTCTATTAACATTAAACGAACACTTATAATACTACCTAGGATTGCTCCAACATTACCGATAATCGCCGCTTTAACAAATCCTTCTCCTTGCCCCATCATAAACATCGTTACGATAAGTCCCATACCAAAAGCTGTTCCTAAGTTACATAGGGCTGGCACTTGATATTTTTTAAAGAAAGAGGTAAATCTTTTATCTTTCGCAAATGGAATAATAGCCGGGTTATCTGATAGATATGTAGCTACCGCACCTGTAACACTTGCTCCAGGCATTCCCCAAAGAGGTTTCATAAGAGGTGCAAAAATCTTGTTGATTAACGCTATTGCACCAAATTCTGATAATAGCGCACTAATAGCACCTGCGATAACCGCCATCGCCATAATGAAAAATACTGTGTTAAGCAGTAAATCATGGGCTGTTGCCATCATCGTTTTAAACATAAGTGGTGTCCCCATTTTTCTAGCCATTAAACCAAATATTAGGAAGAATATAGCTAAGAAAACAAATGTCTCTAAGCTTATTGCTTTTTTCACCACTACATTTTTCTTACTTTTCTTTTTCTTGGTTGTATCTCCGTCCATAAAAATCGTCCTTTCTGATTTTGTTTTTAAATATTTATCCTTAAGTTTACATATTTTATACTGTACTAATACAACTTATATTAATATTATATCATAGATTCTTTACCCTTGCAACTATTTCAACAATTCCGAAACTAACTAAACTAAATTACTATTATAAAAATTTCAGAATAAAATAAGCACATTCCAATTTAACCTTTTTACGACAACATTCACAGAACATACCTCCCCTAAATAATTTCTTAAAAAATAAAATTAATTATATTTATATTTTATCTTTTATAATTCTATAGTACTAGTACAGTCATATTTTGGTGTTATATTTGTATTATTATCATAAAAAATCTAGTGTTTTTATACTAAAATTGTTATAAAAATATAAAATTAATGCACTTTACATACTATTTTTCGAGCTTGATTAATTGCTTTAAACTTGGTTTTTTGATAGAATTAAGAGGTAACTAAAAAATATATAGGAGAAAATAATTTCATGCGATTGAAAAATGAAAATAATAATAAAATTTTAAAGTTTTCAATTAGAAAATTATCTCTTGGTGCAGCACCGGTCGTTATCGGGGCTTTATTTTTTGGAAGTCATGCACCAAGTGAAGCACTTGCCAACGAAAACAACACAAGTGTTAAATATACTTATCTAGCTGAAAATGAATTGACCGAAGCAGAAAAAAGTTTAATTAAAAGAAGTATACCAAACAATGTAAAAAACAACGAAACATACTACATGATTTATAAAAAAGAAGCTCAATCTTCTACTAAACCTACGACAGAATTAAAATCATTACCAAATACTGGACAAAGTTCTCTTCCACTAGCTGGCTTTGGAATCGGTACTGCAGTATTAGTAGTTCTTTTAATGTCTAAAAAACACAGAAACAAGGTTCTTAGTGTCGTATTAATAGGCGCTATGGGACAAAGTATCGTTATGCCTTATCAATCATTTGCTTTCGAGAATAAAGAATTAGTACGCTACAACACACAAACAACAGTTACTGATTCTACAGAACTTGCAAATGGTGTAATTAACATCGATGGCTATCGCTATGTTGGTTACTTCACACTTAGTGATTTAGGCACTTTACCTCAAGCTGAACAAAAAGTTCTTCCAAAACCAACACAACCTACAGTTGAACCAACACAACCTACTCCAGCACCTACAGTAGACCGCAAAACAACTCCTGACGAAGGACCTAAAGTTTTAGTTGAAAACAAACCTGAACTAAAATCTACCACTGAAGTTGTTCCTTTCGAAACAATCGAGCAACCTGACGCTACTCTACCTAAAGGACAAACTAAAGTTGTTCAAGAAGGAGTTAATGGTGAACAAATCGTATTTAGCGAAGTAACTACTGCTGACGGTAAACAATCTAGCAAAGTTATCAAAACTTCAATTATAAAACAACCTGTTAATAGAGTAATTGCTGTGGGAACAAAAGAAGATCTTGCTACAACACCAACTCAACCTGAGACTCCTAAGGCAGTTGACGTTAAGCCTACACAACCTGAAGTTCCAAAACCAGTTGACGTTAAGCCTACACAACCTGAAGCTCCAAAACTAGTTGACATTAAACAAAATGAACTTGAGACTCCAAAACCTGAGGAAACTAAACCTACCCCTCAACCTGAAAAACCTGAAGAAACTAAACCAGAAGAAAAAGTAGATAAAACAGCACTAAAATCTCAAATCGATAGAGCTCTTGCACTTATTCCTGCTGATTATTCTGCAGCAAGCTACAACGCTCTTAAACCAATTTTAGAAGCTGCGCAAAATGTCTATGCTTCTGATAGTGTTAAACAACCTGAAGTAGATAACCAGACAGCTAAACTTAAAGCAGCTATTGATGCTCTTAACGTAGATAAAACAGACTTAAACAATACTATCGCAGATGCAAAATCAAAAACTAAAGATCACTACAGTGATACAACTTGGGCTAATCTTCAATCTGTATTAGCTGAAGCTGAAAAAGTTACAAACAATCCGACTGCAAAACAAAGCGAAGTTGATCATATTAACGAGAAGCTTAAAGCTGCTATTGCTGGGTTAAACACAGATAAAACTGAGCTTGAAAAACAACTAGCAGATGCTAACTCTAAGACCGCTTCAGATTTCAGTCCTGAAACTTGGGCTGCATTAGAAGCAGCTAAAAATGCAGCTCAAACTGTAGAAGATAACGCAACTGCTACACAAACTCAAATCGATGAAGCTGCTAAAAAACTAAAAGAAGCTATAGCTGCCCTAAATGTTGATAAAACAAAATTACAAGAACAAATAAAAGATGCAGCTACTAAACAAGAAGCTGATTACAGTCCAAAAACTTGGAATGACTTCAAAAATGCTGAAATAAAAGCTAAAGAAATTAACAACCAAACTACTCCGCTTCCTAAACAAAGCGAGATAGATACAGCTACCAAAGCTCTTCAAGACGCTATTAAAGCTCTTGCTGTAGATAAAACTGCATTACAAAATGCTATTAACACAGCTAATAGCAAACGTAAAGAAGAATACACTACTCAAACATGGAAAGCTTTAGAAGAAGCTCTTGCAGCAGCAAACACTGTAAATGCAGATGATGCTACTACTCAAAGCAAAGTGAATGTAGCTACTGAAAAATTAGAACAAGCTATTAAAAACTTAGTTCCATTAACTGAGAAACCAATACTAAAATTTGTAAATACTGACAAGAAAGTATTAGATAAAGAAGTAGTTGCTAAGTATTCTCTAGAAAATCCAACTAAGACAAAAATTAAATCAATCACAGCTACTCTGAAAAAAGATGGAGAAGTTGTTAAGACAATTGATTTATCAGAAAACAACTTAGATGCATTATTAGATAATCTAAAATACTTCCAAGAATATACTCTATCTACTACTATGGTTTATGATAGAGGTAACGGTGAAGAAACTGAGACTTTAGAAGATCAACCAATTCAATTAGATCTTAAAAAAGTTGAAATTAAAAACATTAAAGAAACAAGCTTAATAAGCGTTGATGATGCTGGTAACGAAACTGACATCAGCTTACTTTCAGAAAATCCAGGAAATGTAGCTCCACTTTACCTACGAGTTACAACTCAGGATAACAAAGTGACAAGACTTTCTGTTGATAAAGTTGAAGAAGTAGTTAAAGATGGAAAAACTTTATACAAAGTTACTGCAACTGCTCCTGATTTAGTTCAACACACAGATTCTACTAAATTAGCAAACGAGTATGTTCATTACTTCGAAAAACAAAAATTAAAAGAAGGTAATGTTTACTATAGCTTCAACGAACTTGTAAAAGACATGCAAGCTAACCCTAATGGTGAGTTCAAACTTGGTGCAGATCTTAATGCAGCAAACGTGAAACCAAATGGAAAATCTTATGTAACGAAACCATTTAAAGGTAAATTACTAAGTAACGATGGCGGTAGATATACAATCCATAATACAGAACGTCCATTGTTTGGTAATATTGAAGGTGGTAGTGTTCGAGATATTAATTTTAGTAATGTCAATATAAATATGCCAGGAGATAATCAAGTTGCTCCGATAGCTAATATTATCAAAAATGGTGCTGTTATTGAAAATGTTAAAGTTACAGGTAACGTAGTTGGTCGTGACTGGGTATCTGGATTTATCGATAAGATTGACGGTAACGGTACATTACGTAATGTTGCATTCATCGGAAATGTAACATCTGTTGGTAATGGTGGACAATATCTATCTGGTATCGTTGGCGAAAACTGGAAAGGTTTAGTTGAACGTGCGTATGTTGATGCTAATATCACAGGTAAGAAAGCTAAAGCCGCTGGTGTTGTTTATTGGTCACAAAATGGTGGAAATAACAATACCGTAGGTAAAGAGGGTGCGATTAAGAAATCTGTAGCCAAAGGAAATATTACTGTAGATGAACCAATCAAAGTTGGTGGTTTCATTGGTAGTAACCACGCTTTAGGTTCAGTTGAAGATAGTGTATCTATGATGAAAGTTAATAAAGGTAATGGAGAAATTTTCTATGGTTCTGAAGATATAGATGATGATGGCGGTTACTGGTCTGGAATGAGATTGAATAGAAACCTTGTTGTTAATGGGGTTAGTGAAGGTAAATCATCATATGGATTCTCTAAACAACAACATCGAATTAAATCAGTATCTCAAGAAGAAGCAGATACGAAAATTGCGTCGTTAGGAATCACTGCTCATAACTATGAAATTAACGAACCAGTAGTTAATACACTTAACAACATCAAACCAAAAGCTGATACTTATAAAGATACTCAAGATTACAAAGCAGATCGTGAACTTGCTTACCGTAACATCGAAAAACTTCAACCATTCTACAATAAAGAGTGGATTATAAACCAAGGTAACAAGATTCCTGCAGACTCTAAGTTATTAACTACAGAAGTATTATCTGTTACAGGTATGAAAGATGGTCAATTCGTGACCGACTTATCTGATGCTAGTCACATTATGATTCACTATGCTGATAAGACTAAAGAAATTAAAGCTATTACTCAAAAAGAATCTCAAGTACAACAAGTTCGTGAATATAGTATTGAAAGTTTAGGTGATATTGTCTACACACCAAATATGGTTGTTAAAGAGAGAACACAATTAATCAATGATATTAAAGCTAAATTATCTTCTGTTGAATTATATTCTGATGAAGTTCGTAAGATCCACGGTGATCCGAAAATGCTATACCTAGATGAAAACTTCAAAGAAGTAAAAGATAACCTGGATGCGTTTGTTAAAGCTCTAGTTGAAAATGAAGATCACCAACTTAATACTGACGAGGCTGCTCAACGTGCATTAGTTAAAAAAGTTGAAGATAACAAAGCTAAGATTATGTTAGCTCTTGCTTACCTAAACCAATACTATGGAATTAAATTTGACGGATTAAATATCAAAAACATGATGACATTCAAACCAGATTTCTACGGTAAGAACGTTAACGTACTTGATAGATTAATCAGCTTCGCATCAAATGGTAACAACCTAAAAGGTGATCAATCACATGATGCATTCAATAGAGCTTTAGCTGGAAATACTGGTAAAGCTAACTTACATGAGTTCTTGAAATACAACATGGAATTATTCACAAATGATACTGATATGAACACTTGGTTCAAGAATAACATTGCAGAGAACGCTTATGTTGTTGAAAAACAATCATCAAATCCAGATTTCGCTAATAAGAAACATAAATTATATGAAGTGATTAATAATGGTCATCACGGACGTTATATCTTACCACTTCTGAATTTGAAAAAAGCTCACATGATCTTAATTACAACGTATAATACAATTGCATTCAGTTCATTTGAGAAATATGGTAAGAACACAGCAGAAGAGCGTGAAGCGTTCAAGAAAGAAATCAACTTACGTGCACAAGAACAAATCAATTACCTAGACTTCTGGTCTCGATTAGCTGCCGATAATGTACGTAATAAGTTACTTAAGAGTGAAAACATGGTTCCATCTGCTATTTGGGATAACCACTTCGCACCAGACCTTGGTTGGGTAGACCGTATGGGACACACTAAGAAGGGTGACTTCGCTCCAATTCGTGAGTTTTATGGTCCAACTGATAAATGGCATGGTAACAACGGTATGGGGGCATATGCGTATATTTTCCAAGATCCACAACCACAAGAGGCTGTATATTATATCTTATCTAGTATGATTAGTGATTTCGGTACATCTGCATTTACTCACGAAACTACACATATTAATGACCGTATGGCATACCTAGGAACATGGCGTCACCGTGAAGGAACTGACGTAGAAGCATTCGCTCAAGGTATGTTGCAATCACCATCATTATCAAATCCAAACGGTGAATATGGTGCATTAGGATTAAACATGGCTTACGAACGTAAAAATGATGGAAATCAAATTTACAACTATAACCCTAACATGTTAAGTAGTCGTGAGAAGATTGATCACTACATGAAGAATTACAATGAATCTATGATGATGCTTGATTATTTAGAAGCTGAATCTGTAATCAAGAAAAATACTGGAACTAACGATAAATGGTTCAAGAAAATGGATCGCGAATGGCGTTCAAACGCAGATCGTAATAATCTAAAAGGCGAACCTCATCAATGGGATAAACTTCGTGATTTAAACGATAGCGAGAAAGCTGAGAAAATCACAAACATTGATCAATTAGTTGATAATAACTTTGTAACAAAACATGGTATGCCAGGAAATGGACGTTATCGTGCTGAAGGTTTTGATACAGCGTATCAAACTGTTAATATGATGTCTGGTATCTATGGTGGTAACACAAGTAAGAGTGCTGTTGGTTCAATCTCATTCAAACATAACACATTCCGTATGTGGGGTTACTTCGGTTATCTTGATGGATTCTTAGGCTATGCATCTAATAAATATAAAGCTGAGGCTAATAAAGAAAATAAAGGCCTAGTTGGTGATGACTTCATCATCAAGAAAGTTTCTAAAGGTAGATTCGATACATTAGAAGCTTGGAAGAAAGCATGGTACCACGAGGTTAAAGCTAAAGCTGAGAAAGGATTCGTTGAAATCGAAATCGATGGAGTTAAGATTTCAACTTACGAAAAACTTCAAGAATTATTCGATGCCGCAGTTGAAAAAGACCTTAAAGGTACCGACTTCAAGAATACGGTTGATCTTAAATGGAAAGTGTACAAAGCATTACTTAAAAACACTGATGGATTCACAGGAAAACTTTTCAAAGATTAATTTGAACAACAAAAACCTAGATTTAGAAATTCCTAAATCTAGGTTTTTTCATATTTCAAAGCTCTTTCTTCGAGAGTTAAAATTACGTAAACCTCATCCTCTTAACCTAAAAAAATTCAGAACTTAACTTAGCCCTGAATTAATTTTTTTTATATTATATCTACTTCTTTTTTATATTGCTCTTTGATATTTTCATCAAGAACATCGTCACTGATAATTGCTGTAAGATCTTTTAGTTGGAAAAATGTGTAAAATGCATGTGTTGAAAACTTGCTGTGGTCTGCAAGGACATAACGTTCAGTCGCATTATTAAGAATCGTTTCATTACAACGTCCTTCTTCTTCATCAGAGATAGTAACCTTCTCTAAATCTATTCCATTTACCCCAACAAACGCCTTATTTACACTTATTTTACTAAGTGCATCTTGTGTAAAATATCCGATAAAACCTTTTGTTTTTTGACGGTATCTTCCTCCAATAAAAATAAGATCACAAGATGGATTGTCCTTAAACTGTTCGAATACCGTTAATGAATTCGTTACAATGTTAATATCTCTATCTTGAAGATACTCTGCCAAGTAACTCGTAGTACTTCCTGGACCTATAAATATAGTTTCATTATCTTTTATAAGCTCGGATACTTTTCTAGCAATTTGTTTTTTCTCTTCAACATTTACAGATATTTTTTTGTTATAATTATCTTCTTGATAGAAATTTTTCGGTTTTAATTTTGCTCCACCGTGTATTCTAGTAAGGTGTCCATAATCTTCTAATTCTTGCAAATCACGACGAATCGTCATCTCAGTAACTTTCATATCATTCGCTAAATTACTAACACGTACCAAATGTTTGTTTTTTAATTCATTTAAGATATAACTATGTCTGTCTATTTTTAACATTTTTTCTCCACTCTAAAATAATAAATTTAACATTTATATTTTAACACTTTTTTCGAAAATATAAAACAAAAAACATAAAAGAACTATCAAAACAAACATTAAATCTAACATAAAAACAAAAAAACTAGCTGCTTTTAGACTATATCAGCCCTCAAGCAACTAGTTCTTATTAATTATTTTTCTTTATCTTCTTTTTCTTTAACCACTTTTGGTTGTTCTGTTGCTGCAACAACTCTCATGTTCAGAAGTTTATCATACAACATTATAGGATTCTTACGTTTAAGTACATATTTCTCATATAACCAGAATATTGCAGAAACTGGTACTGCACCCCAACCAATAGTAACTTTAATTAGGAATTCTCTAATTAAATATCTAGAAAATTCAATTTTTTTGTTATCTGTAGGCACTAGTCTTACTTTAAGAAGTTTTTTCCCGATAGTTTGACCCTGCCATTTATGCGGTAGGTATCCATATAAAAGAATTGCAAAGATAACTATTGAAAGTGTCATATATAATGCGTTTCTTTCGTTTTCCGCTCCACCTTGTGCACGTAAGTTCACAGTAGAATATTGGAAAATAATCGCTATTGGCAAGTAAATACCTAAGTCAATTAAATACGCTATTAAACGTTTTATAGGCGAAGCTTCTTCACCGTGTACATCTAATAATGGTTCTGCTGTTGGTGCTGAAATATCATTTAAAGTTGGTTTTATATTTCTATCATTATAGCTATATGAACTATTTTTTTTAATTTTCTTAACCATAGTTCACCTAGGCTTCTAAGTCAACGTTGTGGTATACTTGTTGAACATCTTCACAATCATCTAGCATTTCTAACATTCTTTCGAATTTAGCTTTATCTTCTTCGCTTAATGTTACTTCATTTTGAGGAATCATTGAAATTTCAGCAACTTCAAATTCTTCGATTCCAGCTGCTTTAAGAGCTTCTTGGATTTCGTGGAAGTTTTCTGGTTCACCATATACTAATGTTAACTCATCTTCTTCAATAATATCACGAGCATCAATATCAGCTTCCATAAGAATTTCTAATAATTCATCTGCACTCTTACCTTCAACACCGATTACTGCTGTGTTGTCGAACATGTAGTTAACAGAACCAGTAACACCTAAGTTACCTCCGTTTTTACCTAATGCTGTACGCACTTCAGCAGCTGTACGATTAACGTTATTTGTAAGTGTATCGATGATAACCATTGTTCCACTTACACCGAAACCTTCATAACGTAATTCATCGTAGTTTTCTTCACTACCACCTTTTGCTTTTTCAATAGCACGGTCAATAATATTTTTAGGAACACGGTAAGTTTTCGCTCTTTCTAATACTACTTTTAGATTTCTGTTACTTTCTGGATCTGGTTCTCCAGTTTTTGCAGCTTGGTAAATTTCACGTCCAAACTTAGCATAAATCTTACTAGTGTTAGCGTCTTTTGCCGCTTTTTTTTCTTTAATATTATTCCATTTACGACCCATAGTCTTTTAATCTCTCTTTCTTTTTATAAATATTTTCCATTTTAGTAAAACTTCCTCGCTATAATGCAGCCAGAAAGTTATTACATACCACTCTATATTACTATATTTAGCTTATTTTTTCAAGCACTGACTAAGCTTTTTCACCTATCTTCTCATTAACTCATTTCCTAAAATATAATTTCTAATACATACTATCTAATAGCTATTTCAAAAGGTTATATCAAGACTCATATTTGCCGAAACAAAAAAGATTCGAAGTATAAGGAAACCCTCATACTTCGAATCTATTGTATAACCAAAGTTATTATTTGTATTCTACAAATTTGTTGAATTCAGCTTCATCAACGTTTGTTAATTTAACAATCCAAGATTCTTTTGGATCAGCTGAGTTTAAAACTGTTGGCTCTTCTTCAGCTTTTTTGTTGTATTCTACAACGTCCCCAGCTAATGGAGTGTTGATGTCTAATACAGTTTTTGATGCTTCTAAACGTAAGATAACATCATCTTTTTCTAATTTTTCTTTTCTTGAGAATTCTACAAATCCTACAGTACCAACATCATCTTGTAATTCTGCAGTTGGTCCAATAATATATACACCTTCGCTTTTTTCAATCCATAAAGCTTTTGCTAATTTTTTCATTTTACAACCTCTTTCTCTTTATAATTTTTTCTAAGTATCGATGACCTTATTTCATCATCGATTTTTACTCAAAGATATATTATACATTTTATAAAATTAAAAATCAACTAAAATAATAATAAAAGTGATATTGGCTTTCGATTAGTTTAATATATTAAACCATTCTCTTAACTCAATATCAAATCTACAAATTCTTGTACTTCTACTTTTCCGAAATAATGAGCTAAGTCTATACTTTCTAATACTTCTAGCAAGTCTTCTTCTTTTACTCTTACTCCGATTAGTTTATCCTCGATGTCAACAACATTACCTTTTCCGAAAAAGTCACCATAAATCTTAGCTTTTGTAATTCGTCCCGCTTCTACTTCCAGATTAAACTCGACAGTCCCAATCCCAAGACGAGCATCTCTATTGTAATTATAGCGTGGTGATTTCCCGTAGTTCCAGTCCCAATTTTGATATTTCTTAGCGAGTAATTCGTCAATCGCTCGCCAATCGTCTTCTGTCAGTTCATATCGTTTTATATCTTCTATTCTTTCGCAATCAAATAAACGACATAAGTATAAGTCTTTGAACTCTACTACAGATAAATTTCTATATTCCTCATCTAAATACTCTCTAAGACCTGTAACTCTACTTCTCACCGAATCTATCCCTTTTGACTCAATCTTCTTACGATTAGGTGTCAAAACATTGACCATCGCTTCGTAATTTACATCTAATAGTAGAGTATACCCTCCATAAATTTTACCATTAACAAGAGTCATCGCAGCTCCACTTACTTTCTTCCCGTCGACAACAAGGTCGTTTCGTCCTGTTTGTTCTACCTTACTCACACCAAGATCATGTAATATATTTACCGCAGGTTCATAAAATTTTTTGAAGTTACCATAAACATTACTATCACCATTCATAATAAGGCAAATATTCACAGCTCCTTCATCTAAAAACACTGTTCCTCCACCTGTATCACGTCTAACAAGAGTGATTCCGTGAGCTTTCATGTACTCATGATTAATCTCTTTTTCGGCATTTTGAAAAAGACCAATCTGTACCTTCGGTTTACAACAATAAGGGAATATTATATCTTCATCTAAGTTTAATTTATTCAAAACATAAACCTGTATCGCTAAGGCTACTGCCCCATCATAAATATATTGTCCATCTCTTATCGGCTCTATTAAATACATGCGCACTCCTCATTTTTCACACTACAACATAAACAGCTACTATTATTCAAGTTCAACCTATAATAGTAGCCGCTTTGCCTTAATAGTCTGCTATTAATATAATTAATCTCTCTATAAATCTTAACAGATTTCTTAATAATTTTCTTCTAATTTTCTAAATTCATCTCTCGTATGTTGTGGCAAACTCTTACCATAATCCATCATAAGCACAATATCTTTAAATGCAGCTTTCGGAATAGCTAAACTTTCAATATCATCTACACTTACATCTAAATTAATATCTTCCTCTCGATTTTCTTGGAATTTAGCTACAAAGTCCGGCTCAGCAACAAAGACGCTAGATAAACCTACCATCTCAGCATGCATAATAGCTTCACGGCTTTTTTCTATACTATTAATTCCACCAGTCGCCATCAAAGGAACACGCCCTGCTAGATGTTCATGGACTACTTCATTTATCAAACGACCTTCGTTAGGTCCTTCAGCACGAACTTTATTTTGATAAATATTTTGTCCCCAACTCGCTATCGCAATGTAAGACAACGGCACTCTTTCTAGTATCCAATCTGTAAGTTGATTAAATTCTTCCACAGTGTAACCTATTATCGCACCACGTGTTTCTTCCGGGGTTGCTCTATATCCTAAAATAAAATTCTCAGGTGCTTCGTTTTTTATAACTTCATACACCGCTTCAAAAACTTCAAGAATGAACCTAGCTCTATTTTCTAGTGAATCTACACCGTATTCATCATGGCGTTTATTCGATACCGTTGAGAAAAACGTCTGTAGCATTAGTTTTTGAGCTGTAGATATTTCTATTCCTGCAAAACCTGCTTTTATCGCTCTTCTCGTCGCATTTTTATATTTTTGTTTAATCACATTGATCATCTCATGAGACAACTCTTCTACTTCATGTTCAAACGGAAGGTGCAACTTCAATTTACTTGGACCATAAACTTTATGATGTACCCCATAGTAATTAGCACCCGCACCTGAATAAGTCAGTTGTAAAATAGCTTTCGCTCCAGCGTCTTGCATAGCATCCGCCATCTTAGTAAGTCCTGGAATACAGCTATCATCATGTGCGCCGAAGCCAAACTCGAACAATTGTCCATCAACATCGACATAAGCCGCCCCTGTCACCTGTAATGGAGCTGACTTAGCTCGTCTTAACGCATAATCTAAGTCTTCTTTTGTGATAATTCCATCTTTTGTAGAAGAATTAGTCGTCATCGGCGACAGCACAAACCTATTTTCTAACTGAACACCATTTGCTAGTTTTATGGGAGTTAATAATTTTTCCACAAACTCACACCTCTTTTACACAATTTGCAAAACTAGCTTAAGATTAAATCTACTAATTCTTTAGCTTCTACATTACCGAAGTAGAATGCTAAATCAATACTTCCTAGAGCTTCTAGTAAGTCTTCTTCTTTTACTCTTACTCCGATAAGTTTTTCTTCTACGTCACGTACGTTACCTTTTCCGAAGAAGTCTCCGTAGATTTTCGCTTTCGTAATACGACCTTCTTCAACTTCTAAGCTGAAATCAACTGTTCCGATCGCAAGGTGAGCATCACGGTTGTAGTTATAACGTGGTGATTTTCCGTAGTTCCAATCCCAGTTACGGTATTTTTCATCTGCTAATTTTTCAATTGCAGCCCAGTCTTCATCAGTAAGTTCATATCTTTTCGCATCTTTGATGTCTTCGATTCCCATTAATCCACAGATGATTAAATTTTTGAATTCATCGATTGTTACGTTTTGGTATTCAGGTTTTAATAGTTCACGCATACCCATTACACGTGCTCTTACTGATTCAATACCTTTTGATTCGATTTTTTTACGGTTTGGTGTTAAAGCATTAACCATCGCTTCATAGTTTACATCTAAAAGTAATGAATATCCTCCGTAGATTTTACCACGTACTAATGTCATCGCAGCTCCACTTACTTTTTTACCACGAGCAGTTAAATCATTACGTCCTCTTTGTTCAACTTCTGTAGCTCCTAAACTGTGAAGTACGTCTACTGCTGGTTGATAGAATTTTTTGTAGTTTCCGTATACATCAGTATCCCCTGGCATTAAGAAACATACGTTAACAGCACCATTATCAACGTACACAGCTCCACCACCTGTATCACGACGAACTAGGATAATATCTTTTTCTTTCATATATTCATGGTTTACTTCAGTTTCAGCATTTTGGAATAATCCGATTTCTACTTTTGGTTCACAGTAATACGGGAAGATTACTGTCTCATCAATGTCGATGTTATTAAGTACGTAAACTTGCATCGCCATTACTAGCGCTCCATCTGGTAAATATTTTCCATTTCTAATTGGTTCTATTAAATACATAATTTATTCTCCTTTATTTGTTAATTTTTTTAAATGTATTTTTTAGCTAATATAATTTTATTTAAAGAGTAGTTTGTAACTTTTCTCAGCAATTTTTCTTCAACAACTCTTCAACATCTAGTGTTAACTCTTTACTATTCTGATTAAACCATAACACCCTTGAAGCTATTCTTTCAGGGAATTGGTATTTCTTCTGATTCATAGTAATCATCAACGCTTTTTGATTTTTATCTAACTCTCTATAAAATGGATATTTTATAAACTGAGGTGTCGTAAATCCTACTCCTATTTCGATAAACAATGTTTTCTTATCACGATTTTTTTCTAAAAATTCATTGTACTTATCTAGATGTTCGAAAAAGATTGGATCTTCTACCATTCCCTTTTCAGCGTTACGTTTATTAACTTCAAGTGGCGCACCACATTCCGGACATAATGGAATAGACCTGTAGTCAACTTCCATATTTTCTTGCTCAACAGCCAATCTACGCATTAAAGCTTCATCTTGGTACGTCTTTGCATGACAATGTTTACTGCACTGCATAAGCCCGTACTTCCCTTGAATATGGAAGACCTTATCCATATCGTAACCAGCAACATCGAAGGCATTATCCGCATTTGTCGTAATAATGTGATAATTTTTATCCTTTAGAATGTTTTTTAAGGCTACGTAACTCGCTCCGACAGGTTGATCAAAGTAATTTAATAAGACAAAACGACTTTGAAATGCCCAATATTCTTGTGAACTAGGAAAATCAAATAGACTCGCCTGTAACATATCTAAAAATTTATATTTTTCAACAAAGTCTTTGAAATTACTCGTAAATCTCTCTCCTATGTAGGTGAATCCATCCGCAGCTGACATTCCAGCTCCTATTCCTATGACTATCGCCTCAGCTTCTTCTATTAACTGCGCTAATTTTTCGGCATTGTTTTCTTCTAACTCTATCGCCTTCCAAGTCATTAATTTTTCCCCTCTTTTTCCATTAGCTCTTTTGCTAAAATCTCTATAATATTTTTTCTTCTTTCTATAGTTGGTACTAAAGGTATACACATAAGTTCTTTCAACTCTAATTCTGTTGCTAAATCTCTAAGTTTTTCTACTACAACATCCTTTGTACCCCAAACTAAACGTGTTCTATTCTTTTCTACTTTTTCTTTATCAATTTCAGCAATTTCATACTCTTTTGCTGTATTTATACTAGGGAATCTATCAAATTCTGTAAATTCTTTCTTACCAAGAAGCCATACATCTAAACAACGTACCAAGTTTTTTGCCTCTTGCTCATCTTCCCCTATCGCAATAAACACGGCAACCACGTCTTGTGGCGTTTTTTGTTGTTCATGCATCTTAGTACGATAAGTTTGTAAACATCTTTTTGCTGTTTCTATATAGTCTACAGCTTGATTAAAGAATAGACCATAAACATAGTTTTGACCTAACTCTGCAGCTAGATTCGCACTTTTCTCACTAGTTGATAGTAGCCATATTGGATCAACCTTTGCTTCTGGTGGTTGCACTAATATTTCAGTTCCTGTTAGAAGCTCCAGCAATTTCGTACAACTTTCATTGTATTCATCTCGTGTTATCGGTGCAGTATCCATCAGTTTTTGAACTACTTTAGTTCCAGGATTATTACCTATCCCTAGATTCACCCTATTTGGATACAAAGCACTAAGAAGTTTTATCCATTCGCTGATTTTATATGGTGTATAATGAGGAATCATTATTCCACCTGAACCTATTTGTATTTTTTCTGTATTTTGCAAAAGATGCAACATAAGTAGTTCTGGGCTACTGCTCGCAAGCGCTGGTACCTGATGATGTTCAGCCATCCAAAAACGACTATAGCCCAACTTTTCTGCTAAACGAGCTAGCTCCGTACTTTCTTCTATAGCCTCTAATGCAGTTTTCCCTTCATCTACAATAGCATAATCTAAAATACTAAGTTTCATAGTATTATCCTCTTATATTTTATCTTATTTTATATAACTTCAAATATCTATTTTCTTCTTTTTAGTATTTTATTTCACACTCTTCAATTTATTTTTACCTTTTTATATACTTAATAATCTGATATAATAAATTATAAGAAAACCTTTTCTGAAATTACGAACTTATTATATCATATTTTCAGTAAAAGTACACATACCTAGCACCACTACTTTAAATTTTTTATAAAAAAATTATGGTAACTTAATCTACTGAATTTACCTTTAATTTACATAATTTTAGATAATATCAGCAGTTTATTTTCTATATTATTTTTTATTGTTGTATATTTTTTGGTATAGTTGTATGTTATTTACATTACTTAAAGAGGTATTTTTTATGGAATCAAAATTATTAACACCTGTTAAATTGGCTAATGGAATAGAACTTGAAAATCGCTTTGTCCTTTCTCCAATGACTACAAACTCATCTACCGCAGAAGGCTTCATTACAGAAGAAGATCTTCTTTACGCAAAAAGACGAAAAAATACAGCACCCTTACAAATTACCGGTGCTGCCTATATAAATTTAGAAGGACAACTATTTGAATATGGTTTTAGCGTTCATGATGATGAATGTATTCCTGGTTTAACCAAAATGGCAAAAGCTATGCAGTCTGGTGGAGCAAAAGCTATCTTACAACTTACTCACGCCGGTCGTTTCGCTAATTACTATGTTACTACTAACAAACGTGCCGTCGGTCCAAGTTATATGAAATTAAACTCACCTGTAGAACACATCGTTCATCCTCTTTCTATAGAAGATATACAAAAAATAAAAGAAGATTATAAGCATGCTGCGAGCCGTGCTATCGCAGCTGGTTTTGATGGTATCGAAATATCTAGTGCACAACGTCTTTTACTACAAACATTCTTTTCTACCTTCTCGAACGAACGCCATGATGAATACGGAGTAGATACGTTAGAAAACCGTTCACGTTTCATCCTTGAAGTTTTTGAAGAAGTATACGAAGTAATAAAAAAAGAAGCTCCGGCAGATTTTATCTTCGGTTATCGTGCAACCCCTGAAGAAACTCGTGGTGAAGAAGTTGGTTATACTGTAGAAGAATTTAATCAACTTACAGACTGGTTATTAGAAAGAGTACCTCTATCATATATGGCAATAGCAAGTTGGGGGCAAAACATTTTTTTAAATACAGTACGCGCAGAAGGTCCACACCATGGACGTCTTATTAATGAGGTAGTCTATGAACATTTAAATGGAAGAATACCATTAATTGCATCAGGTGGTATCAATACTGTAGAAAAATGTGAAGCTGCAATACTACATGCTGATATGATTGGTTTATCTTCTCCATTTGTCGCAGAACCAGATTTCGTTGAAAAACTAAAAGCAAATCATATAGAAGATATAAATCTGGATGTCAGTGTTGAAGATATAGATCGTTTAGCTATCCCTAAAGCTGCGTTTAAAGATATCGTACTTATGATGGACTACGGACGTTCACTACCACAGCACACTAGGGATGAATTTAGAAAATTAGAAGAAAATTATTAAATTATATAATTAGTAGAATTTCAAAAACCTCAGTTTTTGAAATTCTACTTTTTTTAATATAGCTAAAAAAACATTTACAACCTTCATATATTTTCTTAAAAATTTAACACATCTTATATTCTTCCAATCATATAATTAACCTTTAAATTACACTTTTCTAAATTATATATATTAACATTTCAAACTTTACATAAATTTTGTCACACAAATTTAACATTTATTTTTATTATATATAGATTACTTTATATAAGGTAATTTATTTATATTTTTATCATCCTATATTATTCTAAGAATTACCCCTTGATAATACGTTTTCATAACATTTTACATATTTTTCATGTTATAATTTTTATATAATTATATTTTTAAGATAATCATTGAAATTATTCTTTATTATACACCTAAAAACTTACATAAGTCTCCAAATCCCTTGTTTTATACACCCTCCTTCTAGTATAATAGATATTATAAATACACTAATTGTCTCTATATGTACTATTAATTATATAAATTAAAACATTTCAGAAACAAAATCATTATTATTTTTAAGAAAAAAAGGGGATTTATTTTATGACAACACAAAGAAAATATTCATTACGTAAATTTAAGGTTGGTGTAGCCTCTGTCCTTGTTGGATTAGGAGTTGCGACTACCGGAGCAGCTGTAGCACACGCTGCTGAAACAACAACACAACCTGCAACTGGAACTACTGAAACTCCTAAATCAGAAGTTACAAGTCCAGAAATTAAACAAGCTGAAGCTGACGCTAAAAAAGCTGAAGAAAAAGTTGCTGAAGCCCAAGCAAAAGTAGACACAACTACTCCTGCCGCTAACGAAGCAGCTACAAAACTTGAAACTGAGAAAAAAGAAGCTGCTGACGCTGATGCTGCAAAAACTAAAGCTGAAGAAGATAAAAAAACTGCAGATGATGAATTAGCCGCTGCTAAAGTTAAAGCTGCTGACGCTGACGCTAAAGCTAAAGAAGAAGCTAAAAAAGAAGAAGACGCTAAGAAAGAAGAAGCTGATTCTAAAGATGCTCTAAAAGAATCTTTAACTAACCTTGAAAAAGAAATAGACACTGATTCTAAAATTACAAACAAAGAAGAAGCTAAAAAAGTACTAGGTAAAGAAGATTTATTAGCATCAGTAGAAGCTGGTGATTTAAAAGCTGGTGATGTTCTTAAAGAATTGGCAGATGATAACGAAAAAGCTGAAGCTAATAAAGAAACTGAGAAAAAATTAAGAAATAAAGACCAAGCTGCTACTGCTGATGCTGGTGCAACTCAAGCTAACCCTTCAACTAAAGATCAACTTCCAAAAGATATTAAAGCTGGAATCGAAAAAGCTGAAAAAGCCGATGCTGCTCGTCCTGCATCAGAAAAACTTCAAGATAAAGCTGATGATTTAGGGGAAGAAATCGACGCTCTTAAAAAAGATACTGAAGCTTTAAAAGCTAAAGAAGATAAAAAAGCTGAAGCTCTTAAAAAACAAGAAGATACATTAAAAGAAGCTAAAGAAGCATTAAAATCAGCTCAAGAAAACGGTTCTTCTAGTGATATCGTTACTTTATTAGATAAAGCTGTAAAAGACATCGAAAAAGCTAAAGATGCTGCACAAGATGCATTTGATAAAGCTGCTTCAGATACTAAACTTTATGCTGACGAACTTAACAAACTTACTGACGAGTACAATAAAACTCTAAATGAAGTAAAAGCTGCTAAAGAAGAAGAAGCTAAAAACCCACCTAAAAAAGAAGAACCAACACCTGAAGCTCCAAAAGAAAAAACAGAAGCTGATAAAGCTGCTGAAGCAAAAGCTGAAGCTGACAAAAAAGTTGCTGAATTAGAGAAAAAAGCTGCTGAAGCTGACAAAAAAGTTGAAGAAGCTACAGCTAAAGCTAAAAAAGAAGCTGACGATGTAACAGCTGCTCAAACTAAAAAAGATGAAGCTGATAAAGCTAAAGCTGATGCAGAAACTGAATTAGCTAAAGCTAAAGAAGAGGCTGAAAAAGCTAAAACTAAAGTTGAAGAACTTAAAAAAGATGAAGCCGATACTAGAATTAAACTTAAAGACGCATTAGATCAACTTGAAGAAAATGCAATCGCTGAAATCAATAAAGATGCAAGTATCACAGATAAAGAAAAAGCAATCGCTGATAAAAAAGCTGAAATCGGTAAAGAAGCAATCTTAGATGCTGTGAAAAATGGTGATTTAACTGCTAATGATATTCTTAAAGAATTAGAAAACGACTATAACACTAGAAATAAAGCGCCTGAAAAAGTTGAAGAAACTAAAAAATTAGATGCTGAAGAAGCTAAAAAAATTGATGAAGCTGCTAAAAAAGAAGCTTCTAAACCAATCGTTAAAAAACTTCAAGATATCGCTGATGATTTAGCTGAAAAAATCGAAAAATTAACTAAAGTAGCTGACAAAGATAAAGCTGATGCTACTGAAAAAGCTAAAGCAGTAGAAGAAAAAACTGCTGCATTAGATAAACAAAAAGAAACTTTAGAAAAAGCTAAAACTGCACTTGAAACTGCTAAGAAAAATAATGCTGATCAAACTATCCAAGATGGATTACAAGATGCTGTAACTAAACTAGAAGCAGCTGTTGCTTCTGCTAAAACTGAAGCTGATAAAGCTCAAGATAAATTTGACGAAGTTAACGAAGTAGTAAAATCTTATAAATCTGCAATCGATGAGCTAACTGACGATTACAACGCAACTTTAGGTTATATCGAAAACTTAAAAGAAGTTCCTAAAGGTGAAGAACCTAAAGACTTCGCAGGTGGCGTAAACCCTAGTGATGCACCTTCTGATGAAGCTAAACAACCTGACGAAGTTCCTACAGCTCCTAATGCCCCTGATTTCAACGGTGGGGTTAACCCTAGTGACTCTCCTTCTGGAAATAATGGATCTGATTTCAATGATGGAGTAAATGATGCAACTCCTCCAACTGCAGCTAACGCTACTGAGTTTACTGGTGGAGTTAATGCTGCTGATGCTCCTGTAGCTGAAGTTGCTCCTGAATTCACTGGTGGAGCGAACTATGTTGAAGCTGCCGTTAATGAAGTTCCTGAATACACTGGTGGTGTGAATGATACAACACCTCCTACTGTTCCTAACAATCCTGCCGGAGAAGCTCCAAAACCAACAAATCCTGAAACTTCAAACGGTGACGCACTTGTACAACCGGAACTTCCTGAATTCAAAGGTGGTGTAAACGCAGTTGCACCTGCTATTAATGAAATTCATGATTTTGGTGCTAATAATCCTGAAATCAAAAAAATCTTAAAAGAATTAGAACAAATTCAAAAAGATATTGATGCTGGAAACAAAGATCCTAAATTACTTGAAAGACGCAAAGATTTACTTGAAGCTTTTGATACGTTATACGAAAACTTACCAGCTATCAATGAAGTACCAGCGTTTGACTTATCTAAACTTGAAAATTCTCATCCAAAAGTTGAAGCTAAAAATAAAAAATCATTACCAAATACTGGTGTTAATTCATCTAGCACTACTGCATTAGGATTAAGTCTAATCGCTTTAGTTGGTCTTGCTGTAAGACGTAAACTTTCTAAATAGTCAATTAGTGTATAAAAACTTTAAAGAGTATGGATTTCCATACTCTTTTCCTTTTATTAAAAATAAATAATAATAGCGTAACAGTTTAACCTGCTATGCTATTTAAAATTTAGTTTCCTATATTAAATCTTTCATTTATTTAATCAAATAATTCTTCTTTAAGTTTACTCATAATATTTATGTTAACAAAAATTTCATATTAAAATATATTAAAGATTTAATATAGCTCTTATTATCAAAAACAATAAAAAATCAGACTCTTCATAAGTAATGTAATTCTATTTTACATTTTCTTACTCTAAGTCTGATTTTTATTATTGAATTCTTGTTAATCTTTTCACCTTAGTTTGTACTACGTTTAACGGTACCGCTTCTTTCGTTATAACACTAGTGTCTAATCCGAACCATTTCTCTGGAGTTACCGTTATTTTTTTCAGTTTTAATCTTAGTCCCATAATAAAGTTATCGAATGATGATAAGCCATTACTATTACCTAGTACTTCTTCTATCAATACGAATCTAAAGTCTCCGACCGTCTCAGCTTTTCCTCTTAAGTTGTACTTAGTAGGTTGTAGTTCTAATTCTTTATTCATCAATAAATCATCTATTACTTGATGCATAAACATATTTACCCTTTGGTGTTCTCTAAATCCTAAGTTAAAGGTGATTTTGAGTATTTTCTTGTCGCTAAATTTAGTAACTTTATACTCTCGTTTATAAGGTTTATCTATAACATTTATATGTACGAAAAAGTAGACATTCGCCCTTTTCGGTTGTTTGTTTAATATAGAATACAATACTGCATAATCTACATCTTCTTCTTTTTTCGCACCTGTTAAATATACTAAGTTTGTAGCATATTTCGGTACACTTTTATCCATACTTAACTGAAGTAATTGTTTTGTATAATTTTTCACAGTTAAATATTGACTTTCTCTCTCTTTTATCTCTGTTCCTCTATACCAGATAAACATTATTGTAAATATTAGTAACGCTATGAATACCGTAATGTATCCACCATTTACAAATTTTAAACTATTCGCATATAGGAAGAATAATTCTTCAATCCCAAAAAAAATCAAGAAGATTGCAGCAAATATTTTTTTATCTTTCACTTTGTACAAGTAAATACTTAATAGTAGTGTAGTTACAAACATCGTTATACTAATACTTAAACCGTACGCCGCTTCCATATTACTACTTGTTCTAAAGAATATTACGACACAGCTACTGCAGATGAAAAGTATTATATTAACCGCAGAGACATAAACCTGTCCTTTTAATTCCGTCGGATATTTAATTATTAATTTTGGGAATAGGTTTAATTTTATCGCCTCTGAGATTAATGTGAAAGATCCTGTTATTAAACTTTGACTCGCTATTATCGCAGCTAATGTTGCTAGTATTACTTGAAATACTATAAAACTTTCTGGAACTATCGCAAAGAATGGATTTTTTTCTGAACTGTAATTTGTCGATAATAAATATGCCGCTTGACCAAAATAGTTCGCAAGTAAGCACACTTTAACCGCAAACCAAGCCATTCTAACATTTTTTCTTCCACAGTGACCTAAGTCCACATATAAATCCTCAGCTCCTGATACACATAAAAATACCGCCCCTAATAAGACGAATACTCCTGGATAGGTAATTAATAGATTAAGTGCATATTTTGGATTTATAGCTTTTAATATTTCTGGTCTAGTACCTATTGATTTTACTCCCCAGAAAAATAAAGATAAAAACCATAAACTCATTATAGGACCAAATAGCGATCCTATCTTTTTCGTTCCAAATCTTTGAAATGAAAAGATAAAGATAAAAATTATCAACACTAAAATTATTACATCATTTGTGTTTATAGCTGGAATTATATCGTGTAATCCTTCTACTGCTGATGTTACTGTAATTGCTGGTGTTATTATCCCATCCGCAAGAAGTGTAGCTCCTCCAATCATCGCTAAGAGAACCACACCTCGTTTAGTTTTATTTTTTATTAAAGCAAATAATGAGAATACTCCACCTTCACCATGGTTATCAGCCTTTAACGCTATCATCACATATTTGGTCGTTGTTTGTAAGGTCATTACCCAAAATATTAAACTCACGAATCCTAATACGAGATTTTCACTCATCATAGCATCACTACTATGGACGAATGATTTCATAACATAAAGTACCGAGGTGCCTATATCCCCAAATATTATTCCAATAGTTATTATTACACCAAGAAAAGTCAATCTTGATTTATCCATTTTTATACCCTCTTATAAAATAATTGAAATTATATCACTTCTATAAAATTAGTAATATAATTCTCACATATTATTATATTCCTCTTATGAAGAAAGTCAATAGTAAGTATCTTATATAATTTATTTTAATGAAATGTCGAAATCATATATACACTACCTTTTTCCTCTTTCATATCAATATAACACCTTAAATTATTTAATTTAAACAACACCTACTCATCATCCTATAAAAAATATCAAAAACACCTTTAAATTAAATTTGAAAACTTTTACTTTTCTACTTTACAAACCTATTTAAAAAGTGTTAAAATTAAGTTAACGAAGATTTAACACATTAAATTTAAAACAAACAAATTTTATAAAAAAGGGGTGTTATTATGTTAATAAAAAGTAAAAAAGTTTGGTCTAGCGGCCAATTTCTTCCTCTAATTTTAGAAGTTGAAGATAAAAAAATAACAGCAGTTTACGACTACGATGCATTTGAAGAAGTAGATTACGATTTTGGAACTAACCGTGTTTTACCTGGATTTATAGATGTTCATACTCATGGTGCTTATGGTTATGACACTAATGATGTTAACGAAGAGGGACTTCGTAACTGGACAAAAAATATCGTTTCTGAAGGTGTAACATCATTTTTACCTACAACAATAACTCAAACAGAAGAAGTACTTCTTAAAGCAGTTGCGAATGTAGCAAAAGTTTACGATGAAGGTTATGAAGGAGCTGAAATTCTTGGAATTCACTTTGAAGGGCCATATCTTGATGAAGAAAGACGTGGTGCTCAACCGTTAAGTTGTATCCAAACACCTAGTGTTGAACAATTTAAAAAATTCCAAGCAGCTAGTAATAACTTAATTAAACTTATTACTATCGCTTGTGAGAAAGATGTAGATTACGAACTTACTAAATACTTAGTAAGTCAAGGAATTCGTGTAAGTTTAGGTCACTCAGCTTGTAATTATAAAGAGAGTTACTTAGCTTTTGCGAACGGTGCAACTTCTCAAACTCACGTTTACAATGGTATGGTTGGTTTCCATCACCGTGATGGTGGTCAAGTAGGATTTGCTCTACGCGCTCGCGATGCTTATGGTGAGATTATTTGCGACGGTATTCACTCTACCACAGATGCACTTAACACATACTTCACAGCAAAAGGGCGCGATCATGGAATTATGATTACAGACTCACTTTGCGCAAAAGGTTGTGGTCGTGGTTCTTACATCTTCGGTGGAGAAAATATGGAAATATATGAAGACGGTAGTGCTCACCGTGATGATGGTCGTCTGGCAGGTTCTACTCTTAGAGTTATCGATGGATTACGTGTGCTAATAGAAGATGCTTTAGTTCCTGTTGATGCAGCAATTAACTCTTGCACAAAAAATCCTGCAGAAATGTTAGGTTTTGCTGATCGTAAGGGTAAACTTAAAGTAGGTTACGACGCTGACCTTGTTGTTATTAGTCCTAACTATGAAGTACTGACAACATTTGCACGTGGTAAAGAAGTATATAAAAAAGAAGATTAATTTATAAGGAGTCATTATATGAAATATTTAGTTTTTAATTCTAAAAAAGAAGCTTCACAAGAAGCATATAAAATTATTAAAAGTTTAATAGATGAAAATTCAACATTAGGGCTTGCGACTGGATCAACTCCAACAGATTTATACGAAGAGATGATCGCTGACTATAAAGCCGGCAACTTCAGCTATAAAAATATTAAATCTTATAACTTAGATGAGTATGTTGGAATTAGCTATGATCACCCTGAAAGTTATCATAAATTCATGGACACTAATTTATTCGATCATGTTGATATAAATAAAGAAAATACACACGTTCCTGATGCTAGTGCTAAAGACTTAGAAAAAGCTCTTAAATCATATCAAGAAGAGCTAAATAACACACAAATCGATGTCCAAATCCTTGGTGTTGGATCTAATGGACACATTGGTTTTAATGAACCTGGAACTTCATTTGAAGCTGGAGTGCACGTTGTTGATTTAAAACAAGAAACAATCGAAGCAAACTCTAGATTCTTTAATAACGATATTAACCTAGTACCAAAACAAGCTGTAACAATGGGAATTAAAGATATTATGCGCGCAAAACATATTATCTTATTAGCATTTGGAAAAGCAAAACAACAAGCGATAAAAAGTTTAATAGAAGGTGAAGAAATAACTGAAAATATTCCTTGTACTGTTCTAAAAAATCACCCAAGTGTTTATGTACTAGTAGATAAAGAAGCAGATTTTAAATAATTAATAAAGTGGGAGTGACTCTCGACTAACCCTTCATACTAAGTCGAATCCTCCCACTAAAATAAATACATCGATGTAAGCGTTTGATTTTAAATTTTAAAATAGGGAGGTACAAATAATGAGTACACAACTAAAATGGACAAATATAGCTACCGTAGCAGCTCAAAAAGGCTACGAAAATAATATAGGTACAGCAGGATTAGTTAAAGGAGTTATCGGAAATAAATTAATTTTTGGTGGCGGCGCTAACTTTCCGGGTGGACTTCCTGTAGATGGAGGAGTCAAAGTAAATCATAAAGATTTATACCTATATGAGGAAACATCTGACGGAGTAACATTATTAGATCAAATTCAATTTGACTATCCTTTAGCATATGGGCCAAGTGCAGTATATAATGATACTTTATACTATATTGCAAATAAAACTGAAACATCATCAGAAATTTTAGCATTCACAGTTGTTGATAATAAATTAAAAGTTGAAGTAGTAGAAACTCTTCCACTTACTGTAGAAAATGTTATCGCTAAAGTTCATGACAATAAACTATACTTCGGTATCGGATCTATTAACGGATCTAATAACAATGAACTATATGCATATGACTTAGCAACTAAGAAATTCGAAGTATTTTCAGAATTTCCTGGAAAATTACGTAATCAAGCTGTTAGCTATGTATACAACAATGAACTTTATGTATATGGTGGTGGTGCTAGTGAAACTTATAACGATGGATATAAAGTAAACTTAGAAACAAAAGAATGGACTCAACTTGCTAATGTAGTTATCGATAATGAAGAAGTATCTCTACTTGGTGCTGATTGGGCACCATTAAATGACCATGAACTTCTAGTAATAGGTGGATTCAATAAAGATGTTTGGAAAGATGCTGTATTCAATTTAACAACATTACAAGGTGAAGATCACGCAAAATATCGTGATGCATACTTCAGACGTCCTGTAAGTGACTACAGATGGAATAAAAAAGAATTAGTATACAACTTGAAAGAAAATCACTGGCACAAATTAGGAGAAATTCCTTTTGAAGCACCTTGTGGCCATGCTTTATTAGCTACAGAAACTAATATTTATTCAATCATGGGTGAGATTAAACCAGCAGAAAGAAAACCATATATTCATAGAACTAAGAAATAATAAAAAGAACTACTTAGCAAATAAATGTTAAGTAGTTCTTTGTTTATAATAATATATGAAATTGTAGTATCTAAAAAATACATTTCTTTATTAGTAGAATTTATGTATAAAAAAAGAACCTTCCAAAAGGAAGGCTCTCACTGTTGCCTGGCAACGTTCTAGTCTCACAGGGCGTAAGCCCAACTACATTCGACGCTAAAGAGCTTAACTTCTGTGTTCGGTATGGGTACAGGTGTGTCCTCTTCGCTATCGCCACCAGACGAAAACTTCATATACATATTATATCATCT
>PNGU01000013.1 GCA_002871655.1 Streptococcus sp. UMB1385
AGATGATATAATATGTATATGAAGTTTTCGTCTGGTGGCGATAGCGAAGAGGACACACCTGTACCCATACCGAACACAGAAGTTAAGCTCTTTAGCGTCGAATGTAGTTGGGCTTACGCCTTGTGAGACTAGAACGTTGCCAGGCTTTTGATTTGGAGGTTTAGCTCAGCTGGGAGAGCACTTGCCTTACAAGCAAGGGGTCAGCGGTTCGATCCCGTTAACCTCCACCATTTATGCCGGCCTAGCTCAGTTGGTAGAGCAACTGACTTGTAATCAGTAGGTCGGGGGTTCAAGTCCTCTGGCCGGCACCATTTATTTAGAGCCATTAGCTCAGTTGGTAGAGCATTTGACTTTTAATCAAAGGGTCGAAGGTTCGAGTCCTTCATGGCTCACCATTCTTTTGCGGGTGTGGCGGAATTGGCAGACGCACTAGACTTAGGATCTAGCGCCTCACGGCGTGGGGGTTCGACTCCCTTCACCCGCACCATTTCTAAATATTCGCGAAAGTAGTTCAGGGGTAGAACATCACCTTGCCAAGGTGAGGGTCGCGGGTTCAAATCCCGTCTTTCGCTCCAATAGTTAATATAGTGCCGGGGTGGCGGAACTGGCAGACGCACAGGACTTAAAATCCTGCGGTAGCAATACCGTACCGGTTCGATTCCGGTCCTCGGCACCATTATATTAGCGCCCATAGCTCAATTGGATAGAGCGTTTGACTACGGATCAAAAGGTTAGGGGTTCGACTCCTCTTGGGCGCGCCATTTAAATACACGGGAAGTAGCTCAGCTTGGTAGAGCACTTGGTTTGGGACCAAGGGGTCGCAGGTTCGAATCCTGTCTTCCCGACCATTGAAAATATTAGCATTATTAAATAAGGGGCCTTAGCTCAGCTGGGAGAGCGCCTGCTTTGCACGCAGGAGGTCAGCGGTTCGATCCCGCTAGGCTCCACCATTTTAAATAATGAATTTAGCCTTTATTGGCGGCGTAGCTCAGCTGGCTAGAGCGTACGGTTCATACCCGTAAGGTCGGGGGTTCGATCCCCTCTGCCGCCACCAATAATAGTTAGTGAATTCTCTAGGAACACGGACTCTTAGCTCAGTTGGTTAGAGCTATCGGCTCATAACCGATCGGTCGCAGGTTCGAGTCCTGCAGAGTCCACCATTTATCAAGGAGGAATACCCAAGTCCGGCTGAAGGGATCGGTCTTGAAAACCGACAGGAGTGTAAAAGCTCGCAGGGGTTCGAATCCCCTTTCCTCCTCCATTTTTATTATCGCGGGATGGAGCAGTCTGGCAGCTCGTTGGGCTCATAACCCAAAGGTCGATGGTTCAAATCCATCTCCCGCAATTTTTAATAATTAGGTCCCGTGGTGTAGCGGTTATCACGCCTGCCTGTCACGCAGGAGATCGCGGGTTCGATTCCCGTCGGGACCGCCATTTTTTTATGTAAAAATTAAATATTGCCTCGATAGCTCAGTTGGTAGAGCAATGGATTGAAGCTCCATGTGTCGGCAGTTCGACTCTGTCTCGAGGCACCATGTTGCCGGCCTAGCTCAGTTGGTAGAGCAACTGACTTGTAATCAGTAGGTCGGGGGTTCAAGTCCTCTGGCCGGCATTTTTTTATATTTTTGGGAAGATAGCGAAGAGGCTAAACGCGGCGGACTGTAAATCCGCTCCTTAGGGTTCAGTGGTTCGAATCCACTTCTTCCCACCATTCTTAGGGACGTAGTTTAACGGTAGAACAAAGGTCTCCAAAACCTTTGGTGTGGGTTCGATTCCTGCCGTCCCTGTACTAAGTGTAATCATAAATTGATTACACTTTTTTTTTGTTTAAAGTTATTGTAATTAATTATTATTAGGAAATAATTGAGATTAAGCTATATTTATACAAGTTATTGAGCAGTTTTAATTTGGGAAATATTTTTGACAAAACATATTAATTATGTTATTGTATAAGTGTAGAAGAGCGTAATAGGAGGTAAAATATGAGTGAAAGTGTAAAACCATTTAGTAAACTGTATGATTTAACACAAAGAGCAGAAAAAGTTGGTATTTCTGATGATGACGTTCTTAGAGAAATCCTAGTAGAAAAGATTGTACCTAATAAATATCAACCTAGAAGAGAATTTACAGAAGAGAAAATAAAGGAATTAGCGGAGTCTATTAAACAAAATGGATTGCTACAGTCTATAACAGTACGCGATATAGGGAACGGATTTTATGAGCTTATAGCTGGTGAAAGAAGACTTAGAGCTATTAAGTCTTTGCAGTATCCAACAACTAAGGCGATTGTAAAAGAATTAACCGAAGAGCAGATGGCTACTTTAGCCTTAATTGAAAATATTCAAAGAGAAGAGCTAACACCTATAGAAGAAGCACATGCATATCAAGAGCTCCTAAGTATAAATAAACTAACTCAAGATGAATTAGCAAAATCTTTAGGTAAAACACAGGCTACCGTAGCGAATAAGTTACGATTATTAAAATTAAGTGATAAAGTTATTGATGCTATTAATACAAAAAAAATTACTGAGCGACATGGTAGAGCTATGGTTAAATTAGATGCTTCTGCTCAAGAGAAATTATTAATTCAGATTTTATCACAAAATCTAAATGTTTCTCAAACAGAAGAAAAAATTGATACTTATTTGAAGATTAAAAAAGATATTAAAGTTTTTAATACTGCTGTTAATTATGATGGTCAGAAAGTTATAGCAAAACTTACAAAGGAAATAGCAAAATTAGAAGAAAAATATAATGTTAATCTTAATAAAGAAGAAGAGGAAAATATGGATAGTGTAGTTATTAAAGTTACTATACCAAGATATGTTAATAAAGAGGTAAAAGATGAAAATTTTAGCGATATGTAATCAAAAAGGCGGAGTAGGAAAAACAACTACTTCAATTAATCTAGCGGCATCTGTAGCACATTTAAAGAAAAAAGTATTATTAATTGATACCGATCCACAAGCTAATGCTACAAGCGGCGTAGGTATTGATAAGGCAGCTATAGAGCAATCTATTTATAATATACTTGTTGATGAAGTTAATATCAATGATGTTATATTGAAAACAGCTTATGAGAACTTAGATATAGTTCCATCTAGTATAGCTTTAGCGGGTGCAGAAGTTGAGCTTGTTTCAGCAATTAGTCGTGAACAACGTATGAAAAATGCAATTTCAGAAATTAAAGAAAAATATGACTATGTTGTAATCGATTGTCCTCCATCATTAGGTCTTATTACGTTAAATTCACTAACTGCAGCTAATGGGGTAATAATTCCTGTACAAACAGAATATTATGCCTTAGAAGGGCTTAGCCAGCTTATGAATACATTTAATATAGTTAGAAAGCACTTGAACTCTAAATTAGATATTTTCGGTGTATTACTTACTATGACTGATAGTAGAACTAATATATCTAATCAGGTAGCTGAGCAAGTTAGAGAACACTTTAAAGATAAAGCATTTAACACAGTTATTTCAAGAACTGTACGTTTAAGTGAAGCGCCAAGTTTTGGAGAGCCAATTATTGAATATGCTAAAAATTCTAATGGAGCAAAACAATATTTATCTTTAGCTAAAGAGGTGATTGAACGTGGCTAAGAAATTAGGAAAAGGTTTAGGGCGTGGACTTGATGCGATCTTCGCTACTGAAAATGTAGAATTGACTACTGATAATGATAAAATTGTAGAAATTTCTTTAGAAGAGATTAAGAAAAATCCATATCAACCACGTACATTTTTTAATGAAGAGAAGTTAAATGAATTAAAAGAATCTATCGAAAAAAATGGTTTATTACAACCTATTATTGTAAAAAAAGCTGTAAAAGGTTACTACATTATAGCAGGGGAACGTCGTTATAGAGCGTTTGAACTGTTAGGTAGAAAAGAAATTCCAGCTATTATTAAAGAAATGACAGATGAAGAAATGATGATTTTTGCGGTTCTAGAAAACTTACAACGTGAAGATTTATCAGCACTAGAAGAATCAGAAAGTTATAAAAATCTGATGGATAAAATGTCATTAACTCAAGAAGAATTGGCTAAGAAACTTGGTAAAAGTAGACCGTATATCGCCAATAGCTTACGACTATTAAAATTACCTACAGAAATAAAAAATAAGCTTGAGCAAGGGTTAATAAGTGCAGCTCACGCAAGAACATTACTTTCATTAAAAACAAAAAAAGCTATGGTAGAAGTTTGTGATCTAGTAATTGAAAGAAAAATGTCTGTTCGCGAATTAGAAGAATATGTAGCTAAGTTATTAAAACCAAAAGAAGTTAAGAAAGTAAAGGTTAAGGATATTTTTATTGAGGAGCAAGAGAATATTCTTAAAAAACGCTTAGGAACTTCTGTAACGATTAAACAAGGTCGTAATAAAAAAGGTAAGATAGAAATTGAGTTCAAAGATAACGATGAATTTGAACGTATTATTTCATTATTCAAGGATGAGTAATTATGAATTTTATTGAAAAGATAAAAACATCAGTAAGCAACACTGACTTACTAATCACAGTTTTAGAAAAAATATTACTTATAATTGTAATTTTTATTATTGCATCAATTTTAGTACGTATATTTAATAGAATTATTGATTATATAATGACAACTAGAGATAATGCCAATAAGAAATTTAATATAAAGTTTAATGAGAAACGATCAGAAACTTTACATAAACTTGTAGGAAGTGCAGTTCGTTATACAATATACTTTATTGCATTTTTCCAAGTATTGTCAATCCTAGGGGTTAATACTACGAGTATTGTTGCCAGTGCAGGTATAGCATCGGTAGCTATTGGTTTTGGTGCACAGAGCTTAGTTAAAGATATTATATCTGGATTTTTCATTATTCTTGAAGGACAATTTGATGTAGGAGATAATGTGAAAATATACAACCAAGCAGCTTTTATTGCTGGTGGTTATGTAATGTCACTTGGTTTACGTTCTACTAAGATTCGTTCTAAAAATGGTGAAGTTTATTTTATTCCGAATGGAACTATTAATCAAGTTGTAAATTACTCATTAATGTACAACTTAGCTTTAGTAGAGTTACCGATAAAAATTGATGAATCTATTGAAGAGATAGAAAACCGAGTAAACAAAGTAATTAATAATGCCAATAATAAAAAAGAATATCATGATTTATTATATAAGAACGATAAATTCCATATCGATTATATAGAAAAAATTGCTGACAACGTTGTTACGATTCATGTTATTGGAAAAGCAAAAGTTGGGAAAAAACAAGATGTGGAAACAATGTTAAGACGTGATTTTTATAGAGAGTTTGAATCTTCATTAACATCGAATGAAGAAAAATAGGAGGTTGGATTGTGGAATACGAATTAAATGATATAGTTGAAATGAAAAAACAACACCCTTGTGGCACGAATAGATGGCAAATTACACGTATGGGAGCAGATATAAAGATAAAATGTTTAAAGTGTGATAACAACATTATGATGCCAAGACGTGAATTTAATAAGAAAATTAAAAAAATTATTGAGAAAAATTCATAATAATAATAAGCTAGTGAAACTTTATACAGAATCACTAGCTTTTTATTAATATTATTTATTAAATCGTTTTGCTACTTTAGAACTAATAAAGACAAAAGTTAAAACAATAATTATTGCATATAAAAAGTCCATACTTCCAACATTATTTAGAGTAGTACCAAAATGTAACCAAATCATTTTTCCAGGAATCAACCCTATAATGTTACCGATGAAATATTTTTTAAAAGATATTCTAGTTAAACCATATGAGTAACAGATAACGCTGTTTGGAAGAACTGGGATTAATCTATAGATTATTAGAAACATTGTTAGTTTATTTTCACTTATACCGAAAATTGTATCATATTGTTTTTTCGATAGTTTTTTAGCTAAGTATTTTTCAACGTAGTCACTTGCGAAGTATCTTGAGATAAGAAACATCACACTAGTATAGATTATCGATGAAATTATCGAAAGGATAAAACCATGAGTAAAACCAAATAAATAACCACCAATTGCAGAGAATATCCCTGGTGGGAATAAAAATATTGGTAATACAGATGCTAGTATTAAAAATACTATAGGTGCAAAGCTACCAAATTGTGCTATAAAATCTTGCATAGTTCCTCCTTCTGGTAAAATAATATTCTTATTATATCATAAAGCTAGGGAAATAAGCGAATAAAAACTAAAAGTGAGTGACTCGAAAATTGTGATTTCAAAGAAATCGATTTTGATGAGTCACCCACATAAAGATTTTTAAATATTATACTTCTTTTATTAGATGAATTTCAATACCATTAGGATCAGTTATAATAATCTTATCATCATTTTCAGAGACGATTTTAGTATTGTTAGCTTTGATATTTTCCACAACTTTGTTGTAAGTAATATCATCTATAAATATAATTTCAAAATGATCTAAACCTGGTGTACCTTTTTTTCTAAAACTTAGGTTAGGACCACCCCAGTGGTTAACAGCAAGGTGATGATGATAATCACCATAAGCAATCCAACTTGCACTAGCCACAGTGAATTTATCACTAAATCCTAGTACTTCTTGATAGAAGTTAGAAGAAACTGTAGAATTTTGAACACTTAGATGAACATGACCAATAATAGTACCCACTGGTAAAGAATAAGGTACTATAGTTTCAGAAATATTAAGTAGATGATTAGCATCTATAGGTTCAGTTACTCCTATGATTTTACCGTCTTCTTTTCTATCCCAAGTACTTTCATCTTTATCATAGTATACTTCTATTCCATTACCTTCTATATCACTTAGGTAAAGGGCATTACTATAACCATGGTCAGAGCCACCATCTAAAGGAATGTTTGAATCTATAAAGTGACGTAGTATATTAGCTAGACTTTGTTCATCTGGAACTAGGTATGCTATGTGATATAGTCCATAAGAACGAACTAGTGGGCCATCAACTTTTTTTAAGTGAAGAAGCGGGGTGTTATTTGAAGTCCCTAGAGTAGCTTCAGTTTCTTTTTTAGAAATTATAGTCATCCCCATAGCTTCTGTGTAGAATTTAAGTTGTCTGTCAAAGTTTACAACATTAAGTGTTGCAGTTCCAAGTTTAATGTTTGAATTGTATTTTTTCATAGTTAATTACCATCCTTTTAATTTTTTTCACAGAAATTTATATCTTGTAATATATTTTACATACTATAATATATTTTGTAAAGTACATACTTTTATAATAGTTAGTATCTTTCAATATACTAATAGATAAAATTAGTGCTTATTAACAAAAATATTTTTAAATAGCATAATATTAAATGATAAGTTTTGCGTTTTATGTTATAATAGTTAAGTTGAGTAGGCAAGGCCTAAGTAATATAAGAAATTAATGAAGAAAAGGAGTGATTGATACTATGGCATTAACAGCCGGAATAGTAGGATTACCAAACGTAGGAAAGAGTACACTTTTTAACGCAATTACAAAAGCAGGAGCATTAGCCGCGAACTATCCTTTCGCAACAATTGATCCAAACGTAGGTATTGTAGAAGTACCAGACCACAGATTAAATAAATTAACAGAATTAGTAGAACCTAAAAAAACAGTACCAACATCATTCGAGTTTACTGATATCGCTGGTATCGTAAAAGGGGCATCTAAAGGTGAAGGACTAGGGAACAAATTCTTAAGTCACATTCGTGAAGTAGATGCAATTTGTCAAGTTGTTAGATGTTTCGAAGATGAAAATATTACACACGTAGCAGGTGGAGTAGATCCATTATATGATATCGAAGTTATTAACTTAGAGTTAATCTTAGCTGACTTAGAAAGTGTTGAAAAACGTATTGGACGCGTTGAAAAACAAGCTAAACAAAAAGATAAAGATGCTGTTGCGGAATTTGCTGTACTTTCTAAAGTGCGTGATATTCTTAAAGAAGAAAAACCAGCAAGACTTCTAGAATTAGATAAAGAAGAACAAAAAATCGCAAAAGGATTACATTTATTAACAATGAAACCTATGCTTTATGTTGCTAACGTGAGTGAAGATGATTTACTAGACGTTGATGCTAACAAGCACGTGGCAAGTGTGCGTGAATTTGCTGCAAGCGAAGGAAGCCAAGTTATCGTAGTTTGTGCAAAAATCGAAGAAGAAATGGCTTCATTAGAAGATGAAGAAAAAGCAATGTTCTTAGAAGAACTAGGAATTGATGAAAGTGGATTAGATAAATTAATCAAAGCAAGTTACAGCTTATTAGGATTAGCAACATACTTTACAGCAGGTGTACAAGAAGTACGTGCATGGACATTCAAAAAAGGTATGTTAGCTCCTGAATGTGCAGGAATTATCCACTCAGATTTTGAACGTGGATTTATCCGTGCTGAAACTGTAAGTTATGATGACTTAGTTGAATACGGAAGTATGCCAAAAGCTAAAGAAGCAGGTCGTGTACGTCTTGAAGGTAAAGAATACGAAGTAAAAGACGGCGACATTATGTTATTTAGATTCAACGTATAATAAAAATAGAATTCTATATTTTCTCATTATGTGGGAAGATATAGAATTTTTATATTCTCTATAAAATATGTTATAATTATTTTTATATAAAAGAGGTGATTTTACTATGTTAAGATTTTTCCATAATCCATTACTTGTAGCAAAATTAGCAGAGTATGAGTATTTAATTAAAGGAAACAAGAAACAGAGTACAGTAGAATATAAAATAAAAAGAATTATAAAAGATGTTACCGGAGAAGTTTTTGAGAATATCGAAGTATATAATAGTGGCTTATCAATTCCAAAAATTACGAAAAATGGATTTCAAGCTACAGCAATTTACATTCCAGAGCTTAATGAGCTTTTAGTTATTTATAGAGGTAGTGAGAGTGAAGATATTAGCGATTGGTTTTATAATTATACAGGAATTGTTTCTGGTGAAAATACTAGTCAGATTGATTCAGCCTGTCACTTTAATAAATTTTTAAAAAGAAAAATTGTAAACTTTGATACGTGTTATAAAGTTGCAGCAGGGCATTCCCTTGGTGGTCATTTGGCTATTACTGTTGAATTGTTGAAGAAAACATATCAGAGAGTTTATACATTTAATACAGCATTACCGCAGTTAAAACAACTAAGAAAATACGATAAAAAATTTAATAAAAAACTGGAAGAGTATTTTTTAGAAAAAGATTTAGAGGAGACTAATAAACTTCAAGAATTTACTGCTAATTATTATGCAAAAAATTCTCATCATATTTATAATTTTGTAAGGAAAAATGATTTTATACAATCGTTAAATATGACCGTAGGTACATTTAATGTAGGTAAAACTATTGAATTTCCCGCAATAATAAAGAACTTTGTAGAACCAGAAGAATTTTTAACAGAAGAAGATACTTATGAGTTAGATAAAATCTTTGGGGATTTTTATAATAGATTGATTGAAAAAAATATCACACCAAATAATATTGTGGAAAATCAAAAACAGGTTACAGATGAATTTGTAGCATTACTTGTGGAGAAAATTAAAACACCAATTCAGCATCAAATTAGTAATTTTTCATATAAAAAAGTAACTAAAACAGAAAATAATGTAGGAATTGCAGATTCATATAGAACATTTAAGGCGGTATATAATTACTTGTTGTATTTGGCACATGCCGGCATCATATCAGATGATGTAATAAATTGTGATGAAAGTAAAAAAGCTACAACACTCTATGAAAAAGTAATATGTGACGTAAACAAATCGAATCTTAAGAATTTATTAAAACCATTGCAGGAGTTTTATACATTAACTAAGGTAATTTATACAGTAACCCATGCAAATGGTTTAGCTGATGTAGGAAATTGGGGAGATATTGCAAAGGCACATGATTTACCAGCTTTGTATGACGAATTGTAAAAGTCAAAATAATTCAAAAAAGTCAACATGAATGTCATTTTCATGTTGACTTTTTAATTTAATCTGAATTTTCACCAGGAGCAACTGGTTTCAATATAGGAGGAGGGGAAGTAGGAGCAGTAGGAGTAACTGTAGTTGAGCTACTATTTGTTTCTTTCTTCTCTTTATCTTCTTTTTTGTCCTCTTTTTTTACTTCTTGTTTCTTAACTACTACTTTTGCTGGATCTCCGAATGAAACGGCCTTATCTATATTAGAACCTAATTTAGCCAATGTTTTTTCTTTAGATAATTCTTTAAATCCAGTAGGGATAAGATCTTTTGTACCACCTTTAGCATTGTTGTAACCGTTGATACTTGCATCAACAACTGATTTAGGTCGGCTAAAGGCAGTATCTGGAGCGATTATATTTTTATCTAATGCATATATAGCATTCATAACAGCAACCCAACTTCGTTGAGCGTAGTCATAACTTGGTACTTTTGCAGGACTATCATAACCATTCCATAGTCCAACAGTAACCTTAGTAGTACCACCAATAACCCAAAGGTCTTTATAGTATTCAGATGTTCCTGTTTTAACAAATAGATTTTTCGAGCTAAATTTTAGTTTGCTTGGCATATCATGAGATAAACCGTAACTCTTATTGATTACATCTCCAAGCATATCGACGATTAGATAACTTGTAGATTCTTCGAATACTTTAACTGGAGAGAAATCAGCTTTATAAACTAGTTCTCCATCATTATTTTCTATTTCTTCGATAATATGTGCTTTCTTGTGCTCACCTTTATTTGCGAAAGTAGAGAAGGCACTAGTATTCTCAGTAACAGATAGACCATATGTCATACCACCGATGGCAGTAGCTAAGTTAGTTTTATCACTTTCTGTAAGTCCTTCAGCCCCCATTTTCTCTAGGTAATTTGTGACAGGATCCTCTTTATAAAATGCAGAGTATAGCCTTACCGTAGGTAAGTTAAGAGATCTAGCTAAAGCTTCTCTAGCTGGTAGGTAGCCTCGTTGAGACATGTCATAGTTCTCAGGCTTCCAACCATAGTGGTTAAATCTTTTATCTAAAACTGTCGAGTTAGGAGTAATGTAACCTTTATCGATAGCTGGTCCATAAACTAATAGTGGTTTGATTGTAGAACCTGGTGAACGACGAGTTCTTGTTGCATGGTTAAGTTGTTGTTTGTTATAATCCATACCACCGATAAAAGCTAAAATCTTACCACTGTTATTTTCTATTACTGAGGCACCAATTTCTAGTGGATAAACAACTCCTCCTTGAGAATATGTTGGATAAGAAGCGAATTGTTTTTTCGTTTCTTGAAGAGTGTCATAAAGTTTCTTATCAAGTGTAGTTTTTACTTTATATCCTCCAGTAATAAATTTAATTCGACTTTTTTCGATTAACTCATTTCTGTAATCCGAGTTAGTCTTGAATTCTTCTTGTTTATTATTTCTTGTTGCTGTTTGTTCAGCCAGAATTTCTGCAACTGAACTAGTTACCTCATCACGAATGTATGGATAGTCAGTGTATTCAGAATATGTTTGTTTAGTGAATGCACCTTTAATGTCAAATTTCTTAGCTTCTTCCATTTGCTCTTTTGTGATGAAATCATTTGCTAACATTCTTTCAAGTACATATTTTTGTCTATCTAATCCAGCTTGAAGTTCTTCATCTGGGCGAACATTACCGGCTGCATCAAAAGGTGTATATTTATATGGTGATTGAACAAATCCGATTAAATATGCAGCTTGAGCTATATTTAAATCTTTAGAATGAACACCGAAAACACCTTGTGCTGCAGTTTCTATACCACTGATATTTTGACCTAAACTGTTTTTTCCAAATGGAGCAACGTTCAGATAATTCTCAAGAATTTCATTTTTTGAGAAGTGACTATCTACACGTAGTGCTAGTAGTATTTCTTTTGCTTTTCTTTCGTAAGACCTAGAATTGTCAAGAAGTTGATTTTTTACTAATTGTTGAGTGATAGTACTTCCTCCAGATGTTCTAGCACCCGTTGCTTCACTATGAGTTGCTCTTAAAACAGCCCAAATATCAATTCCACTGTTAGAATAAAAATTAGAATCTTCACTAGCGATAATAGCATTTTTAACATTATCTCCAAGTTCTTCATATGTAACAGTTTTTCTTATTAATTCTGAATTAATAGTACCTAATTTTTCACCACTTCCAAAATAAACTTCACTGTTCTTACTAATGTTATTTATTTGTTCTTTCATTTCTTTTTGGGTTAAGACAGGTTGATCTTTAACTAAGCCACCTACATACCCGATAGCAAGCCCCATGCTTAGACTGATTAGCAGTCCAATTGAAAGAAGAAGGGCTTGAGTAATAGAAGTTAGTATCTTCTTAAATTTCATTGTAATCTCCTTAGATTGCATACTATTAGCTACATTATACCATATTTTCATATGAAAGACTAAATTATATGCAAGTGAATAATAGATTTTATATTCAAAATATAAGAAAAAGATAAAAGAAAAAATAAAAATATGATATAATTGAATTAAGTGTATAAAAATTGATATGGAGGCATTTTAATGAGTAAATTATTAGAAGATTTAAAATATAGAGACTTAGTTTACCAACAAACTGATGAAGAAGGAATTAAAGAATTATTAGAGAAAGAAAGTGTATCGATATACTGTGGTACAGATCCAACAGGAAACTCATTACACATTGGTCACTTACTTCCATTTTTAACATTAAAAAGATTTCAACAACATGGACATAAACCCGTTATTTTAGTAGGTGGAGGAACTGGTATTATCGGAGACCCATCAGGAAGAAGTGAAGAACGTCAATTACAAAGCCTTGAAGTAATCGAAGATAACGCTCGTCGTCTTGAAGCGCAACTTCGTAATATTTTCCGTGGAGATGACAATATCGAATTCGTAAACAACCGTGACTGGTTAGGAAAATTATCTATGATTGAATTTTTACGTGATTACGGAAAATTAGTAAACATCAATTACTTACTAGCGAAGGACTCAATTTCAAGCCGTCTAGATAATGGATTATCATTTACAGAATTCAGTTATACTATACTACAAGGTATTGACTATGCTTACTTAAATGAACACCACAATGTAAAATTACAAATTGGTGGTTCAGACCAATGGGGTAACATTACTACTGGTCTAGAAATAATGAGAAAACTTCGTGGAGATGTTGAGGCATATGGATTCACTATCCCATTAATGCTTAAATCTGACGGAACTAAATTTGGTAAATCTACTGGTGGAGCAGTATGGTTAGATCCAGAACAAACAACACCATATGAATTCTACCAATTCTGGTTCAACACTGCGGATACAGAAGTAGTGCCTGCACTTAAAAAATTCACATTCTTAGAAAAAGACCAAATTGAAGCATTAAGAGAAAGTTCAGAAAAAGAACCACACCTACGTCTTGCTCAAAAAGCATTAGCTGAAGAAATGGTGAAAATTGTTCATGGTGAAAAAGCATTAGAAAGTGCATTAAACATTACAAAAGCATTATTCTCAGGAAACATTAAAGAACTAACTCACGATGAATTAAAAGCAGCTGTTAAGGGAATGCCAAAATCTGAATTAGAGAAAAAAGAATACAATATCGTTGATTTCCTAGTTGAAAGTAATCTAGTTCAATCAAAACGTCAAGCACGTGAAGATGTAAACAATGGTGCTGTTTATGTGAATGGAGATAAAGTTACAGACTTAGAATATGTTGTAGAAGCTAAAGATAGACTAGAAGATGGATTTACAGTACTTAGACGTGGTAAGAAGAAATATTTATTAGTAGAATATAAATAATTTAAAAGTAACATATACATAAAGAGGGGAACCGAAATGAATCTAAAAGAAGTTGTTGGTAAAAAAGCTGTAGATTATGTAAAAGATGGTATGATCGTTGGTTTAGGGACAGGTTCGACTGTATTCTATTTTGTTCATGCACTTGCTGACAGAGTAAAAGAAGGATTGAATGTTGAAATGGTATCAACGTCGATACAAACGGTTGAACTAGCTAAAAGTTTGGGTCTTTCAATCAAAGAACTAGAAGAGATTGATCATATTGATCTTGCTGTTGATGGAGTAGATGAAATTGATAAGGATTTTAATGCGATAAAAGGTGGAGGAGCAGCATTATTTAGAGAAAAAATAGTTGCTGATATTGCTCGTGAAGTAATCTGGATCTATGACGAAAGTAAAGATGTAGAAAAACTTGGGAATTTCAACCTACCTGTAGAGATCTTACCATTTGGATATAGTCATACTATAAGAAAAATGGAAGAAGCGGGCTTAAAACCAGTGTTAAGATTAAAAGATGGAGCAACTCTTATAACAGACAACAATAATTACATTGTAGATTTACACTTAGGTTATGGATTTGATATTAAAGCTGTAAAAGAAAAACTAGAAAGTATAGTTGGAGTAGTAGAGCATGGTTTATTTTTAAATATGTGCAAACTATGCATTAAAGGAACAGAACAGGGAGCTGTAATTATAGAAAATCCAAATAATTAAGGACGTGAAGGAAAGTTATGAGGAAGAGTTATTTAAGAGGAACATGGTTAATACTATTCTGTGCAATATTGTTTGTTCTGCTGAGTATCGGGGTGACCAAAAGCTTTTATGATGATAGAACGAAATCAGCAGAAGTGCAGTATAAAGAAGGAAAACAATTCCAAAAATCTAGTGGTTATACTTTTATTAAGGTAGAAACCCTTGAAGAGTTAGATATTACAGATGATAGCCTGAGTGCTGATCAAAAATTCTATATGGTTCAGCATGAACATGGATTTGTAATGTTAAAAGCTTCTAAGGAAGATGTTAAGAAATTAATACAAAGCAATGATATACCAAATGAAAAATTAATAGATTTAAAGGATAAAGATATTTATTCTCCTGTTAATGCCATCTTTGAAAGAGGACGTAAGGGGAGGAAGAATATCTCTCCAGAATTGAAAGGAAAATTTAAAAATGCTGCAGAGCATAGTTTAATAATTAGAACAAGAGTTTCAGATATAATTAAAGAAATTGGAAAAAAGAATAGTGTAGATGATTATTCAAGTAAATTACGAGAAAAACCATTTACTTCACAGTTTTATTTAACAGTGCCTGGTAAAGGATATTATATTGCAACTTATGGAATGGAAGTGCTAATTCTTCTTGTTACATTTTTCTTAATTATATCTGTAATAAAAAATATTAGAAAAAATAAAGCTGAATACGAAGAATTATTCATTAAATATCCGGAGGCAGAACGAGATTTAGATATTTTAGTACGTGAAGCAAAATATATAAACAAAAAATTAAAAGCCTTAATATACAAAGATGCATTAATATTATACGGCAAAGGGTTCAATTTCCAATTATTATCTGGTTTTTCAAAGGTAACTTTTGATAGAGAAACTCGAAAAGGTAGAGTTGTAAGCTATATAGCACATTTCTACAATAATTTTGAAACAGATGAAAAAGTAAAAGTCTGCTCAAACTATAAAAATTCAAGAGAAGATATTGACGAATTAGGAAAAATATTAAAAGAAACTTTCGGAAAAACAGTAATATATAATTGTTGATAAAAAATATAAAAATATTAGAACGTTAAGAGAATATCTGAAAATATAGAATAGAGGGTATTTCAAAAATTTATAAAGAAAAAAAAGTATAATTATACAAAATCCAAATAATTAAGGACATGAAGGAAAGTTATGAGAAAGAGTTATTTAAGAGGAACATGGTTAATACTATTCTGGGCAATATTGTTTGTTTTGTTTAGTATCGCATCGACCATAAGACTATATGAAGATAGAACGAAATCAGCAGAAGTGCAGTATAAAGAAGGAAATCAATTCCAAGAATCTAGTGGTTATACTTTTATTAAGGTAGAAGCCCTTGAAGAGTTAGATATTACTGATGATAGTCTAAAAGATAATCAAAAATTTTATATGCTTCAGCATGAACATGGATTTGTAATGTTAAAAGCTTCTAAGGAAGATGTTGAGAAATTAATTCAAAGTAATGATATACCAAATGAAAAATTAATAGATTTAAAGGATAAAAATATTTATTCACGTGTTGATGCTATCTTTGAAAGAGGAAGTAAGGGGAGGAAGAATATCTCTCCAGAATTAAAAGAAAAATTTAAAAATGCTGCAGAGCACAGTTTATTAATTAGCGAAAGAGTTTTAGATGTATTTAAAGAAATTGGAATAAAGAAAAGTGTAGATGATTATTCAAGTGAATTCCGTGATAAATTACGTGAAAAACCATTTCTTTACAACTTTTATTTAACAGTGCCTGGTAAAGGATATTATATTGGATCTTATGGAATGGAAGTGGTAATTCTTCTTATTACGTTTTTCTTAATTAGGTCTGTAATAAAAAATATTAGAAAAAATAAAGCTGAATACGAAGAATTATTCATTACATATCCGGAGACAGAACGAGATTTAGATATTTTAGTACGAGAAGCAAAATATATAAACAAAAAATTAAAAGTCCTAATATACAAAGATGCATTAATATTATACGGCAAAGGGTTCAATTTCCAATTGTTATCAGGTTTTTCAAAGATAACTTTTGGTAGAGAAATTCGAAAAGGTAGAGTTGTAAGCTATATAGCACACTTCCACAATAATTTTAAAACAGATGAAAAAGTAAAAATCTGTTCGAACTATAAAAATTCAAGAGAAGATATTGACGAATTAGGAAAAACATTAAAACAAACCTTTGGAAAAACAGTAAGATATAATTATTGATAAAAATGTAATAATATTAGAAAACTAAGGCAATACACGTAAATACGGTATAAAGAGTATTTTAAAAATATATAAAGAAAACAAAAAGTATGATTATAGAAAATCTAAATAATTAAGGATGTAAAGAAAAGTTATGAAGAAGAGTTATTTAAGAGGAACAAGGTTAAAAATATTCTTTGCAATATTGTTTGTTTTGTTTAGCATCGCAGCAACCATAGGACTATATAAAAATCATATAAGATCAGCAGAAGTTCAGTATAAAGAAGGAAAACAATTCCCAAAAGTTAGTTGGTATACTATTATTAAGGTAGAGGCCCTTGAAGAATTAGATATTACAGATGATAGCCTAAAGGATAATCAAAAATTCTATATGCTTCAGCATGAACATGGATTTGTAATGTTAAAAGCTTCTAAGGAAGATGTTAAGAAATTAATACAAAGTAATGATATACCAAATGACAAAATAATAGATTTAAAGGATAAAAATATTTACTCTCATGTTGATGCTAAATTTGAAAGAGAAAGTAAGTGGGAAAAATTAAATATCTCTCCAGAATTAAAAGAAAAATTTGAAAATGCTGCTGAGCACAGTTTAATATTTAGAGGGAGCATGTCAGATGATTATTCAAGTAAATTACAAGAAAAACCATTTCTTTCCAACTATTATTTAGCAGTACCTGTTAAAGGATCTGATATTGGAGCTTATGCAATGGAAGTAGTATTTCTTCTTATTCCGTTTTTCTTAATTAAATCTGTAATAAAAAATATTAGAAAAAATAAAGCTGAGTACGAAGAATTATTCATTGAATATCCGGAGACAGAACGAGATTTAGATATTTTAGTACGAGAAGCAAAATATATAAATAAAAAATTAAAGGTTCTAATATACAAAGATGCATTAATATTATATGGTAGAGGGTTTAATTTCCAATTATTATCAGGTTTTTCAAAGGTAACTTTTGATAGGGAAATTCGAAAAGGTAGAGGTATAAGCTATATAGCATATTTCCATAATAATTTTGAAACAGACGAAAAAGTAAAAGTCTGTTCGAACTATAAAAATTTAAGAGAAGATATTGACGAACTAGGAAAAACATTAAAAGAAACTTTCGGAAAAACAGTAAGATATAATTTTTGATAAAAAATATAAAAACACTAAAACGTTAAGAGAATACCTGAAAATAGCGAATAGAGGGTATTTCAAAAATTTATAAAGAAAACAAAAATTATAATTATAGAAAATCTAAATAATTAAGGACGAAAAGGAAAGTTATGAAGAAGAGGAAACCAAGAGGTATAAGGTTAAAATTAGTTTTTGCTATAATGTTTATTTTTGTTAGTATTATAGCTGTTGGATCAACATATAGTAACATCATAAGCTCTCCTGAAAGGTCATATGAAAAAGGTGATCAATTTGAAGGTGAAAGTATAGGAATTACATATGTTAAATTGGAAGCTCTTGAGGAACTAGATATAGTAGATAAAGAACTAGATGAAGACGAAAAATTTTATATGGTTCAACACGAAAATGGTTTCGTAATATTGAAAGCTACACAAGATGATATTAAAAAATTAATTCAAAGTAATGATATACCAAATGACAAAATAATAAATCTAAAAGATAAAAATATTTATTCTCGTGTTGATGTAAAAAGAGAAAAAGGAAGTAGCAGGGGAAGAGTTCACATTTCTTTTGAATTATTAGATAAATTCAATGATGCAGCAAAACATAGTTCTTTGATTAAGAACAGAGTTTCAGATGTATTAAAAGAAGAGGGCTCAAATAAAACAGAAGCTTACTATAAAAAATTACAAGAAAAACCTTTTATTTCTAATGTATATCTAACAGTACCTGGTTATTTATATTACATAGGCACTTATGTATTTACTACGATTTTTGTTCTAGGTACATTGTTTTTGATAACTTCTATAATAAAAGATGTTAGAAAATCTAGAGGTTAATATGAAAAACTTATCATTGAATATATAAAGACAGAATATGTTATAAATATTTTAGTGTGTAAAAAAGTCTAAATAAAAAAAGGAAGTGAAGTTATGAAGAAGAGTTATTTAAGAGGAACAAGGTTAAAAATATTCATTGCTATAAACTTGATTTTTGTTAGTTTGATCGCTACTAGAGCTTCATATAATAGCTATACAAAGTCTGCTGAAACGTTATATAATGAAGGTGATCAATTCACGGGGAATTATTCCGGAATTACTTATATTAAATTAGAAGCTCTCGAAAAACTTGATATAGTAGATGAAAAATTAGCTGACGATGAAAAATTTTATATGGTTCAACACGAAAATGGTTTTGTAATATTAAAGGCTACACAAAAAGATATTAAGAAATTAATCCAAAGTAGTGATGTTCCAGAAGGCAAGATTATAAATCTGAAAGATAAAAATCTTTATTCTATTATCGATGTAATAGAAGAAAAAGGAAGCAAAGGAAAAACTAATATTTCTTCTGAATTGTTAGATAAATTCAATACTGCTGCAGACCATAGTACTTTGATTAAAGTTAGAATCCTAGAGGTAATTAAAGACCTTGGATTAGATAAGACAGAAGCTAATTATAAAAGTAAATTACAAGAAAAACCTTTTATTTCAAATATCTATATAAAAGTACCTGGAACTATATATTACCTAGGTATTTATGGATTTCCTGCTGCTATTGTTTTGGCTACATTATTGTTAATTAGATCTATAATAAAAGGTATTAGAAAATCTAAAGCGGAATATGAAGAATTATTCATTGAATATCCAGAGACAGAATATGATGTAGATATTTTAGTGCGAGATGCAAAATATATAAATAAAAATTTAAGAGTTTTAATATATAAAGATGCATTAGTATTTTATGGAGGGGTGTTTAATTTCGAATTATTATCAGGATTTTCGAAGATTACTTTTAGTGATATAAGAGATTCAGATTCAAAAGATAGAGTTCAAGACTATACAGCGGAAATTCATAGAGAATTTGAATCAAATGAAGTAATAAAAATGTGTTCATATTATAAAGATGCAATAGCAGAAATTACTGAATTAGGAAAAATATTAAAAGAAGAATACGGAAAAGAAGTAGAATATGATTTTTAAGAATAAGGAAGAGGTGTAACAAATGGAAACATTAAAAGATAGAGTAATAGAAGCATTAGAAAATGTAATAGACCCTGAGCTTGGTATCGATATAATGAACCTAGGACTAGTATATGATGTTAAGATGAGTGATGATAATAAGCACGCTATAGTCGACATGACATTAACATCTATGGGTTGTCCTTTAGCTCCTATTATCATCGAGCAAGTAGAGACAGCAATGCTTGGTGTTGATGAGATAGAGAAAGTAGATGTAAATATAGTTTGGGAACCAGCATGGACAAAAGATAAAATGTCACGATATGCTAAGATTGCTCTTGGTGTGATCGATTACGAATAGAATATAAATACAAAAAGCAATTTCAAAATGTAGTTTAAGAAAAATTTTGAAGTTGCTTTTTTGTTATTAAAAAAATCACATATTGATGAGTTTGAGAAATTTATAAAAAAATAGTTATTACAGTAGAATGAAATATATTAAATATGTTATAATTAAAAAGACATTAAAAATGAGTATGAAAGGAGGAACTATGTACAGAGGAGAAAAGCCTAAAAAAGGTGATGTAGTAAAAATTATAGCGTATAAACATGATGGATCTATTCATAGAATTTGGCACAAGAATGTTGTACTAGAAGCGGATGAACAAGTTCTGATTTTAGCAAACAACAGAACTCTTGTGACAGAAAGTGATGGAAGAACATGGGTTACAAAAGAGATAGCACTAGTTTATTTCCATAATGAATGTTGGTTTAATATAATTTGTATGTTTAGAGAAGATGGAGTTCACTATTATTCGAATTTAAGTAGTCCATTTGCATATGACGTAGATGGAGTAAAATATATTGACTATGATTTAGATATAAAAAAATATCCAGATGGAAAATATTTTTTACTAGATGAAGATGAATATAATCAAAATAAAGCACGTTATCAGTATGGCGAAAAAATAGATAAAATATTAAAATATAATGTAAACAAACTTCAAGAATGGATTGATAAAAATCACGGAGCACTTGCACCAGATTTTGCGGATGTATGGTTAGAAAACTATGAAAAAATAATGGGTGAAGATCAAAATGTTAGAAGGTAAATTTAGTGTAGAAGTCAGACACGATGAAATATCAGAAAAGATAGGTTTAAAGTTAAAAGAGTTTCTTTTATCTAGTGATATGAAAGAAGATAAAGAGAATCCTGACTATGTTTTTGCGGTTGGTGGAGACGGAACTGTGCTGCGAACATTTAATAAGTATATGGACAATTTAGATAATATCAAATTTTTATCTATTCACACAGGCCACTTAGGATTTTATACAGATTACTCAGTTGAAAACTACGAAAAAATCTTTTTTGATATGTTAGCTTTAAAACCAAAAGTCGAAGAATATCCTTTATTAAGAGTAAAGGCATATTGTTCAAATGGAGATTTAGTTTCAGATTATTATTCTTTAAATGAAATTACAGTTAATAATCATACTGGAAGCACGTATTCTGCTAAGGTATATATTAATGGTGTCCATTTTGAAAGTTTTAGAGGTGATGGGCTATGCATTAGTACACCTACTGGTTCAACTGCATATAACAAAAGTCTAGGTGGAGCAGTAATTCACCCACAGTTACCGTTATATCAAGTGACCGAAATTGCAGCATTAAATAATCTTGTTTATAGAACGTTAGGAAATCCTTTAATATTATCTCAAGATGATGAGCTTATGATAAAACCGATAAATAAGGAAAATCACCGTATTACAGTGGATCATATGCACTTTAATTATGACAGTGTTTCAAAAATAAAAATTACTTTAGCAAAGGATAAGAAAGTTTCTTTTATTCGTTATAATGATGATAGCTTTTGGCAACGAGTGAAGAGATCATTTATTAAAAATGACTAATATTATTTTGAAGTATGTAGTTAAAGATGAGCAAGTGTTAAGAGAATTCCTTCTAGAAAATAATATTTCAAGAAAAACTCTTACTAGAATAAAGTTTGATAATGATGGCAGTATAAAAGTAAATAGCAAGGAAGAAAATGTTAGATATATCCTAAAAAAAGATGATATAGTAGAGATTACTCTCCCTAGTGAAACTTATAGTGACTTTGTTAGATTCATAGATAAACCTATCGAAATTGTGTATGAAGATGCTTATTTTCTAATTGTGAATAAAGAAATTAATTTACCTTCAATACCATCTAGAAATACCGAAGATGAATCATTGTTAGAAAGAGTAAATTATTATTTTAGAGAGAAAAATATTAATTCAATCCCTCATATAGTAACGCGTCTGGATAAAAATACATCTGGTTTAGTATTAATAGCTAAACATAGACATATTCACGCATTATTTAGCAATATGGAGATAGATAAGTATTATACGGCGTTAATAAATGGAAAAATAGAACAACATGGAATAATTGAGGCACCTATACGTCGAGTAAGTTCTAGCATTATAGAACGTGAGGTAGGAGAAGATGGAGAGTATGCTAAGACTGAATATTGGTTAGAAAAACATAATCTCAAAAATAACGTTAGTATTGTTAAACTAAAACTGTATACAGGGAAAACTCACCAAATTAGGGTACATATGAAGTATCTAGGGTATCCACTACTGGGTGATGAGTTGTATGGAGGAGATGTTAGCTTAATAAGTAGGCAAGCACTCCATTGTAGTAACTTAGCGTTTATCCATCCGATTATAGGTGAAAAGATTAATGTAAGTGTAAATTTACCAAATGATATGAATAATATAATTAAACATAACGAGTAAATGTTACTTGTTATGTTTTTTTGTTATATATTTTTCAGTAATATTTTTTAGAGATATTGTAGTAATTTATATAATTAATTATTGAGAGAAAAAAACTATAAAGTTGAATTTTATAATATATTATATTAGTATCATCATATTTTTTAAAAATTAAACAGTAGAATAGTTGCGGAAACGTTAAAAAAGTCAGATTAATTACTTTCTTTTAGCTAAGGAATTATGTTATAATCTTAGTCAAATAACAAAAGTTATTTATTATTATAAAGTCAGAAGAGGAGGAATTTTATGATTTCAACTTCATTAAAATTCGTGGGTAATACACCCGTATATCAACTAGATAACACAAATATTTTTGTGAAACTAGAAAAATATAATCTAGGAGGAAGCGTTAAAGATAGAGCTGTGCTTGGTATGCTAGAAGAAGCAATGTCTAAAGGTGCTGTCAATAAAGATACTATCCTTGTTGAGCCAACTAGTGGTAATACAGGTATAGCTGTAGCTATTTTAGCTTCTGTTTTAGGTATAAAAGCTGTAATAATTATGCCAGAAAGCATGAGTATTGAAAGACGTAATATTATTAAAGCATATGGAGCACAATTAATATTAACTCCAAAAGAATTAGGAATTAAAGGTTCAATCGAAAAAGCTGCAGAAATTCGTGAGAAATATAGCAATGCTATTTCTCTAAGTCAATTTGATAATCCTGCTAATCCAGGGTATCACCACAAAACAACAGGACGTGAAATATTAGAACAAGTACCTAATATTGATATCTTTGTTGCTGGAGTTGGGACTGGAGGAACATTTACAGGTGTTGCTAAATATTTAAAAGAAAATAAACCAGAGGTATTAGCAATTGCTGTTGAACCAGCAGAGTCGCCAGCTATTAGCGAGGGACATGGTGGTCCACACAAAATTCAAGGTATTGGAACAGGATTTATTCCGGAAAACTTCCAAAAAGAATATATGGATGAAGTCTTTACAGTAACAAGTGATGAGGCGATAGAAGAAACTAAAAACTTCTTACGTTCTACTGGAATAGGTATTGGTATTTCATCAGGAGCAGCAATAGTTGGTGCTAAGAAAGCAGCTGAAAAATACCCTGGTAAAAACATTGTAACTATCTTACCTGACGGGGTTGATAAATATTTATCTGTCCTTGATTTCGAAGATGTTACACATGTAGAAGTGTAATGGGCTATTTTGATAATTTAAATTACAATTTAAATCGAGTTTTAAAAGAGGATCCTGCAGCAGAGTCGAAACTTATGATTTATCTTACATATCCTCACATAAAGGCGCTAAATTATCATTATTTTTCACATAAATTATATAAAAAAGGTTGGCACACATTGGCCCGTCTTTTATCAAAAAGAGCGAGAAGATTAACAGGAATAGAGATTCATCCTGGAGCAAAAATCGGTAAAGGCTTATTTATTGATCATGGAATGGGAGTAGTTATCGGAGAGACCGCAGTAGTTGGAGATAATGTAACTATGTATCATGGAACTACTCTAGGAGGAACTACATTAGATCCGATAAAGAGACATCCTACTATTGGGGACAATGTTATGATAGGTGCTGGGGCAAAAGTTTTAGGAAATATTACAATTGGTAAAGATTCTAAAATTGGAGCTAATGCAGTAGTAAAACATAGTATTCCAGATGGGACTATAGTTTATGAAGCAAGACCTGTAGTAAGATATTTAGAAGAAGAAAAATAAAAGCTAGGTTCCAAGTGATTTTACTTGGAATTTAGCTTTTTCAAATGTACAATATAAATAATATTCATCATTAAGATTGGAGGTGAAGTTGATGACTGAGATAAAAAATTTAATTTTTGATTTAGATAATACTTTGTATGACTTTAGTCATATATGGAAAAAATCTAACAGACTAGTATTTGAATATTTAGAATATGACAAGTTGATTAGCTATGATGAGTTTTTTAAGTTATATAAGAGTATCAATAATAAATTAGCAGAAGAAATATTTCAAGGGAAATTACGTTTAGTAGAACTAAGAAATAAGCGGTTAAAATTAACTTTAGAAAAATTAGGTTTAGAACTTACGGAAGAAGAGTGTAAGTTTTATTATGATAAGCAGTTTGAATTTATCTTAGCATTAATTGAACCGGATGAAGAGGTGAATTTCTGGATTAATAAAAATAGAGATAAGTACAATATGATTATCTTGACTAATGGAAAATCAAAAGAACAAAGAATGAAACTGAAAAAATTAGGTTTAGAAAATGTTTTTAAGTTATATATATCTGGTGAAAAACATATTAGTAAGCCAAAAGAGGGAGCATTTCTAAATGTATTAGAATCTGAGGAAATACTACCTGAGGAGACTATGATGATTGGTGATTCCTTATATCATGATATAAATCCAGCTAAGAAATTAGGGATGAAAACATGTTTAGTTGAAAAAAAATGGCATTTTGATGACGAGTTAAAAGTTTATACAGGGTATAAAGTTAAGAACATTAAACAACTTTTTACAGAATTAGACAAGTTATAAAAATATTATTATTTTTCTGAATATAACGAAAGTATAAAAAAAATAAGGTATTAAATAAAGTTTATAAATAGTTTTATTTATAGGCTTTATTTTATTTTTATGTAAAGTTAAAGTTTTGATAAAAAAGTAAAATATTTCTTTGTTTCTCTAATTTATGATGTTGATTGAATGAATTTGATTTGTTATACTATGTATGAAAGCAATAACAAAGGAGTTAAAATTATGAAATACAATAAATTATTAGTTGTAAGTATGGCAGCTGTATTATCTTTATCTTTAGCAGGTTGTTCTTCAGCTTCGAATAGTAACTCAAGCAGTAGCAATGGAACTGTTGCTGTAAAAGAGCTGAAAGGTGAAGAATTAAATAAAATTGAAAAAGATGACAAAGAAAAAGAAAAATACCTTGTTATCGATGTACGAGATGCTAAAGAATATAAAGAAGGTCATGTAAAACACGCAATCAACATTCCATTAGCTGACATTGAAAAACATGCAGAACACTTAAGTGCATGGAAAGATAAAGAAGTAGTAACAGTTTGTAATACTGGTAAGAAAAGTAAAGAAGCTGCTGATAAACTTGTTAAAGCAGGATTCAAAAAAGTTTCTAATGCACAAGGTGTCAAAGACTACAAAGACTATGAAATAGTTAAATATACAACATTATTAGCAAGTGACTTCCAAGCAGCAATTGATAAAAAAGAAGGAACATTTATTGATGTTCGTGAAGCAAAAGATTATGAAAAAGGGCACGTATCTGGAGCGAAAAATATTGATGTTAAAAACATTGATAAAGATCTAGCAGCATTATTACCAGCAGATAAAAATGCACCAGTTTATACATACTGCTATAGTGGTAACCGTTCTTCGAAAGCAGCTCAAAAAGCAGTAGAACTTGGTTATACAAATGTGTATAATGCATGGGATGGTACAAAAGAACACGAATACAAATTCTAAGAAAATATTGTAAAAAAACAGTAAAAAATAAAATTATTTATTGGGAAAAAAACTATTTTTAAGTTATACTAATATAAGATGAGGTTCTACGTAAATACACAAAAATTTAAGGTACTACCTTGTCTTTTATTAAATAAGGAGAGGAAGAAAAATAAATGAAATATAATAAGTTTTTAGCTGTAAGTATGTCAGCAGTCTTATCATTAGCTTTAGTAGGATGTTCAACTACTTCGTCTGCAAAAGAATTAAAAGGTGAAGAGTTAAACAAAATCCAAAAAGACGATAAGGAAAAAGAAAACTATCTAGTTATTGATGTAAGAGATGAGGCTTCTTATAAGGAAGGACACCTTAAACATGCAATTAACATTCCATTGTCAAAAATAGATAAAAGTATAGAAGAAATTCGTACATGGAGAGAGAAGAAAGTAGTTATTTATAGTGATAAATCTGATAAAACAAAAGATGCTGTAGAAAAATTAACGAAACAAGGATTTAAAGATGTTTCTGGAGCTCAAAATTTAAAAGATTATAATTATGATCTTGTAAAATATTCATTATTAAGTAGCGGGAAATTCCAAGATGCATTATTAGACACAGCTGCAAACAATGTCTTCTTAGATGTAAGAGATAAAGCTGATTTTGAAAAAGGTCACGCAGCTGGAGCAAAAAATATCGATGTTAAAAAATTAGATGATTTAAAATCAATTTTACCGGAAAATAAAGAATTACCAATATATGTATATAGTTCTACAGGAAATAGTTCTTCAGTAGTTGCTCAAAAACTTATTGATTTAGGATACAAAAATGTATGTAATGCAATTGATGGAACTAAAGAACACAGTTATAAATTTGAAATTGCAGATTGCTGTAAAGATCTAAGTGACGCAGTAAAAGGTGCAGAGCATAAGTAAGGTCACGAAGGACATAATCATTCTTCAGATAAGAAAGATGAACATGCTGGACACAATCACTCTTCAGAGAAGAAAGATGATCATTCAGGGCATAATCATTAATATTTAAAGTACAGGGTGACTCAAAATTGAAATTTCAATTAGAAATATTGTTATTGAGTCACCCTTTTTTATATATAATATCGATCGTAAATTTAGAATAATTTTAGAGATTAAATTAAAGGGAAAATTTCAGAGATGAAAAACAAAATAATATTTTTTACAAGAGTACCGAAGGTAGGTACAACAAAAACAAGGTTATATGACTTTGTTTCACCAGAAAATGCTATCGAAATTCAAAAAAAATTAATGAAATTGAATTATAGACTTTTAAAAGAAAGCGGAGAAGAATTAGTAGTTTATCACGATGGTCAGATTAGTGACGATAATACGATGAAGGATATTCTAGAAAATAGAGAATTTTCTTATCAAGAAGGAAAAACACTTGGTGACAAGATGTATAATGCTATTGAACAAGAATTAAAAACTAGTGACAAGGTGATTTTATTAGGTTCTGATATCTATAATTTAAAAAAAGATATGATTAATACTGCTTTTGAGAAATTAGATAATTTTGATATTGTTATAAACCCTAGTATTGACGGTGGGTACTTTTTAATAGGTATGAAGAATGCCATTAAAGAAGTATTTGATCTTCCTAGTTACGGAGATAACAGTGTTTTAGAGAATCTGCTTGTTGTTTGTAAAGAACAAGGATTAAGTTATTATCTAGGTGAAAGTGGGCTTGATATCGATACAAAAGAAGACCTTCTACTTGCGGAAACAGGTTATAAGAATATTAAGTTACTAGGTGCAGGAGAATATAATATTAACTTTACCTTTGACGATAGAGATTTGAAAAAAGTTCTTAGAATAAATATGAAGAGCCAGATGAATCTTGAAAATCAAATAGAGTATGAATATGAGACTCTACAATTGTTGAAAGATAGTGGAGTTACGCCAAAACCTTATGAACTAGTGACAGAAACAAGTTTACTGCCATATAAATATTTAACGATGGAATTTTTAAAAGGAAGACCACTTAATTACAAAACAGATATGTATATTGCAGCTTATTTATTAAGTAAGGTTCACAATACACCGTATGGAGACAATAACTTAATCAATGCAGCGAATCCATTCCAACTTATGTTTGATGAATGTAAACAAATGGCAGGTGAGTATTTAGCTTGGGATAAAGCTGATGACAAGGTTAGCGACTACATCAAATCTTTCTTAGATAAATGTTTAACTCTTATACCTGAAAAGTATAGTATAGCCAATCCATGTATTATAAATACAGAACTAAATTCAGGGAATTTCTTAATTGGAGAAGGAAAAGAAGATAGTTATGTTATTGATTGGGAGAAGGCATTAATAGGAGAGTGTGAACAAGATTTAGCTCACTTCCTAGCGCCGACAACAACATTTTGGAAGACTGATATTATTTTATCGAAAGAAGAAATTGATGAATTCCTAGAAGAGTATAATAAATATCGCACTTTTGATCGAGAAAGATTTGAAAGATATCTAATATTTAATTGTCTGAGAGGAGTTACTTGGTGTAGTATGGCATTTAGACAGTATAGTGAAAATGATAAAATGCTGATGGATGATAGTACCTTTAAAAAAATAGCTTCATATATTGAATTAGAATTTTTAGAAAAAGTATCAGCACACTTTAAATAGGAGGAGAGTAATGACTGAGTTTATTCAAAGTTTTGGTGTTTTAGCACCTATTATTTATGTGTTAATGTTTATGTTCTTACCGGTATTTTTCTTTCCGGTTCCAATACTTGCTGTTGCTGGAGGAGTAGCGTTTGGATTTGTTGAGGGAAGTTTACTAACTTTTGTTGGAGCTTCGTTAAATTGTTATATTATGTTTGTAATTTCTCGTCGTTTTGGGCGTGAATGGGTAAAAAACTACCTTAAGAAAAAAATGACACCTAAGCAACACGATAGAATCTTTAATGTTAGTGATGAAAAGTTGATGATGAGTCTAGTAATTTTGAGACTTATTCCTTTAGTGCCATATAATATGATAAATTATGGATATGGTTTAACTAATATAAGTTTAACAAAATATATGATAGCGAGTGTACTTGGAATAATTCCAGGAACAGTAGTGTTTTTAAACTTCGGAGCTACTAGTACAAATGTCTTTAGTAAAGAGTTTTTAATAGCATCATTATTGGTAATTTTATTAACGGTTGGTTCTATCTACTTATCTAAATTAGTAGAAAAAAGAGAACAACAAAAAAAAACTGAAAACAATTAAAAATAAAACTCTCAAGATTATTAGAATTCTTGAGAGTTTTTATTTTATACATGAATTATTTCAACTTCTCCAAATGTTACTGAACCATTTAGGATAATTTTAACATCTTTACCGATGCTATAAGAGTTTTTTTGAACTTTTCCAAGGAAGTTATTTGTATTATTCTCGATTCTCCATTCCCTTGGTACATAAACTTTTAGATTACCAAAAGAAATAGAAACATTAAGGTCAAAGTTCTTAATAGGATAAGTGTCTAATTTTTCAAAGTAGATAGTAGTAGTTCCGAATGTTGTAGAAGCAGAAAATGAATCAGATTTAGTTATATCTATATACTGAACATTTTCACCGAATGTTACATCAGAAAAATCATTACCATTTTTTATCTTTTGATGTTTATTTCTTTTGTAAAAACTTTTAAATTCTCTATATTTATATTTTCTAGGAACAAACATAGAAATACCTAAGCTAAGGAAAATAGCAACTAAGAATATTTTCCATCCTGATATGTTTGCAAAGTGATAATTTTTATTGTACACATAGAATAATAGTGCTAAAGGAAAGATAGTTCCAAATGAATCAAAATCCATTAAACCTCTGATTGCAAAAAAACCAAGAACTACAGTACAAATAGCTAAGAAGATTGATCCGTTTGGGAAAATGCTAAAACCATCAAGTAAAGTAGTTACTGCAAGGATTATAAAAAATAATCCAATAAAACTTCGTCTCATTTATTGTTACCTCATTTCTTTTAATTTATCTTTTAATATTTTGTAGTAATGTCTTGAAATATGGACTTGCTTCTTTGAATTAGAGAAAGAAGCGGTACTAGAGCCAGAAAAAGACTTTTCCAGCGAATAAATTGCTTTTGTATTTATTATTGAGCTTTTAGAAATTCGACAATAATAAAATGGAATCATTTTTTCTAATTCATATAGTTTAAATTTCACTTCAAAAAACTCATCAGTAGTATGAGCGTAAACTTTATTATCATCGGTTTCAAAAAATAAAATAGATTCTAAGGGGATAAAATACTCAGAATCACCCTTATAGAAAATTATCTTTTGAGAATTTAATAGGGCTTTTTCGACTAATTCCTTAATTAAGATGACATCATTATTTAAGTCCGGTGTCTTAATAACTAGTTCAATTTCTTTAAGAGTTGAATCTAGTTCTATATTAATTTTCATATTGTCTCCTTTCTAAATGTTTATAGCTATATTATATATTATTTCAATGTAAAATTTAATAGGTTTTATGTAAGTGGTAAAAAACTAGTTGTAAGTGGTAAACCTAGGATATATGAAAACAATTCAGATTTTCTGCTTAGAGTAGAGTTTCTGTATACGTTAACATATCATCTTGCATTTTTGCAGTATTTATTGTATAATATAAACATACCTGGGAGTGGATGAGTTCTGGTGTGCTCTCTAGTCTTCAAAACTAGTATGAGGGGTTAAGAGCCTCTTGGGTGGGTTCGATTCCCACACATTCCCGCCAGTTTTTTTTATTTTTTAAAATATAAAAATGCCATCATGGATTAAATTCATGATGGCATCTTTCTATTTATTTAGTAATAATAATGTGCTAGAAAGTAATGTGAAAAGTACTATAATAAGTATACTTTTATTTTTATCAATAACATATTTATTATAGTGAGTTCGTTGTTTATTATCCTCATAGGCATGAATTGTCATTGCCTCTGAAATCTGAGGTTGCCAGGTTAAAGCGATAAATATAGCTTTAGCATAGTAATATGGTGACCAGAATGGTAAGAAAACCCCACGAAGTCGACTAGATTTTGTAATCATTTGAGTTTCGTACTGTATTCTTGGTAAAGCTTGAATAACTACTAAGAGTCCGTAAACTATATTTGAAGAGAGTCCATGTTGTTCGAAGTACTTTAGTAATTCTACTAAAGATACGTATGTTGCTAAACTCAATCCTAATGCAGCAAAACTGTATGTTCTAGAAAAAATTAATAGAGCAAATTTATAATTAGAACTATGAACAATGATAGCCCATCCAGATCCCAATGCTGGTAATAGAGGAACAAGAATAAAATATAGTAGCTTTTTCCAATGCCTTGATAGACAAAAATATAAGATTGTTGAACCAATAATTACGAAGTTTAGAACCAATAATTTACTAAATGAGATCCAAATAGTTAATATTACTATTATTAAGGCCAAAATAGGACTAATTATTTTCTTCTGCATAATAATCCTCCTTTAAGTAATGTAAAGTGTTTCCCGAAATTTCGATATGATAATCACTTCTATTGTTTAGTGGTTCTAATCTATGGCTAACAATAATAACTGACTGTCCCACAAGTCTTTTATTCTCTTCTATCCAATCCATGATGAATGAACAAGCTCTTTCATCTAGATGAGTAAAAGGTTCATCTAACAGTAACAGCTCAGTTTTTTGACTTAATAAACACATAAGTTGAATAAGTTTTCTTTGTCCACCGCTATAATAATATAAACTTTTATCGAGTTCTTTTTCTAAGTCGAATTCTTTTAAAAGTCGTTCTTGCCATAAGGTAGCATGATTCCAAATGTCTTTTTGTATAGAAATTTCTTCACGAGGCATTAAACTAATAAACTGCTGAAATGCATCTTGTAGACAAGTGCTTATTTTTTTGTATAATTTTCTTGATTTTTTTACTTTAGAATCTTTAAAATAAATATTTCCCTTATATTTTTTTAATTGGGAGATAGCATGTAATAGTGTTGTTTTTCCTGTTCCGTTATCTCCTGTTAGAGTAGTAATTCCCTTGTGTATTTTGAAATCTGTTGTGTTTAATAATTCTTTGTTACCTTGACTAATACTAAAATTTTCTAATCTCAGAATTTGATCCGTTTTAATATTATTACATAAATTTAAGTTTTTAGGTGTAAAGCTAGGATTTTTTATTAATTCTAGATGTCCATTTGTTAAGCGATAGAAAGTATCTGCATAGTTTAAATACAGTTGATACTCGTGATCGCAAACTATTATTGTCACACCATGGTTGTTCAAGTCTTTAAGTAAGGTTAATAGAGAGTTGCGAGTTTTCTTATCAACATTGGCAAAAGGTTCATCTAATATTAATATCTCGCTGCCCATTGCTAAAGCCACAGCGAATGCAGCACGTTGTTTTTCTCCTCCTGATAGTGTATGTATATGCTTGTGCGCAAGATCTTTTGTTTTTGTAATTGCTAAAGCATACTCCAGTTTTTCGTTAATCGCTTGTGAGTCTAAGCATAAATTTTCTAATGCAAAGATTATCTCTTCTTCTAAACTGGGCATAACAAATTGATTTATAGCGTGTTGCATTACATATCCTATATTCTTCACATGGTCTTGCATAGGAATATCAGCTATATTTTTATCTTTATATGTAATAACTCCCTCATATTTATCTTTATATAATTTACAAATAGTACGAAGTAGGGTAGATTTACCACTACCAATATTACCAGTTAAAACTAACCAACTATGTTCTTTTATTTTTAAACTAACATTATCAAATAAGACTTTATCTTTAATTTTTAAAGAAAAATTATCGATTCCTATAATATTCATTATTTATTACCGCTGTTTTGTACTTTATTAACAATATTTAAAATTAGTTTTACACAAACAACACCAAAGAAGAATACAGAGATAAATTTCACTAAAAGAAGTGCAAGAATCATTTGTACAGAGAATGCTTCGTATCCAGCTTGGAAATATTTGTAAGCAAAACTAAATAGTGTAATGCCTACAGCAGAAAGGAATAAAGAAAATGTATCATAACGTTTGTATCTAGTTATGAAGAAACCAACTTCAGAGCCTAGGCCTTGAACTAATCCTGAAATAAGAACTGCAGCTCCGAAATATGAACCATATAACATTTCAGCTAGAGCGCCTAGAACTTCCCCAAGAGTTGCGCTTCCTGGTTTTTTAATAAGTGCCGCTGCTACTGGACCAGCCATTACCCATAATCCAAATAAAATTGAGTTTGCGAAAGGAGCGTACCCTATTGCTCCAAGAGCGGCTTTTAATGGAACATAAACTAAACTTGTTGCAAGAAAAATACCTCCGAATAAGAAACCTATTAAAGCTATAATAATTATGTCTTTTGTAGACCATTTTTTCATAAGAAAAACCTCCTGTTATTTTATATTCATTAAAACAACAAGAGGTACTTTTAAATTTCATATACTTAAAAATAAACATAGCTAAACAAACATTTTCCTACGGTTGTACTAACAACATCAGGTTCATGGGTATAATCTCAGCTTAAAAGCACCCCAAATGTTTTAATGATTAATTAGAATTATAGCACCGCTTGACAACGGTGTCAAAAAACTAGCTTACAAAAGTAGATTATTTTATTTTCTTGGCTAACATAGTAGCAAAACGCAATCTAAATCTATTTCCATTAGCATCTGTTTTGTGAAGTTGTCCAAAATCTTCATTATATTTTATAAATTCCCAGTCTTTGTAATATTCTTTAAGCTCATTTTCTTTAAAAGTAAATGGAAAAGGAAGAGGACAAGGAGCATCTTCGGTAGACATAGCAGCTACAATTAAATTATAACCACCGATGTTAGTTTGTTCTTGCATATTTTTTATTACACTAGGAATAGATTGTTCTTCGATAAACATTAAAACAACAGTTGATAGTATAAAATCATAAGTATTTCTAAGAGCTGCTGTATTTATATCGTAACTACCAATTTTAATGTCTAGATTTTCAATTCTAGACGTTTCCATTAAAAATTCTAAAGCAGGAATATTATTATCTACCGCAGTCACTTCGAAACCAAGTTTAGAAAGGAATAGAGAGTTACGTCCCTGACCAGATCCAAGGTCTAAAGTTTTACAAGGTTTGATAGTTTCTATGGCCTCTACCACTTCAGAATGAGCAGGATTAATATTGTATTTGTTAGCGAAATAATTTTTTGGCTCACAATAAAACTCTAAGAAACATTCTAAATCATCAGATAAAGGTGCAACACGGTGCCATGCTTGTGGTTCCACGAACGGAATACTACTCTCAGGTGTAAATATATGCTCCTTCACAATCTCATTATCTTCAGTTAATTCTGTAAACTGTAGCTTTCCTTTAAGAATAGTTAATTTTGCCCAAACATCTTTTCTAGTATTGTGTTTATGTCTAAATAGTTCAGGTAGAGTTTGAGCAGTCCAATTTGGTAATCTTTTGTAACATACTAAGTTTTCTGTCATTTTAATCTCCTTACTAATGGATAATTTTAAGTTAATTATACCATGTAAAATATAAAAATAAAATAATGGGAGTGACTCAAAAATCGTGATTTCGAAGAAACAAGATTTTGTCGAGTCACCCTCCCGCACAGTTTATTAGATATCTAAAAAGCTTTTCTAAAGCGATTTTAGATATCAATAAACCACTGCGTCTATGAGTTCTCATATACACGTTGTTAAAATTTAGGTCTTTTAGGTCAGCCCCTTGTCTTTATTATGTTGATTTTAACTCTTTATGTTATAATAAAATAGAAAATAAATATTAATGAGGTAATGAAAAAATGGTAAAAGTATTATTTGTTTGTTTAGGAAATATTTGTCGTTCACCTATGGCAGAAGCAATATTTAGAGATATGGTAGAAAAAGAAGGATTAAGCGAAAAAATTCAAATTGATTCAGCAGCAACTAGTAGTTGGGAACACGGTAATCCCGTTCATAGTGGAACTAGAAAAGAACTTGCTAAAGTTGGAATTGGAGTAGAGGGAATGTATTCTCGTATCCTTAATGATAGTGACTTACAAGCAGACTATATCATAGGAATGGATGATAGTAATATAGAAAACATTAAGAAATTTATCGCAGGAAGAAAAACTGGTGAGGTTAGAAAATTATTAGAATACGCTGGAGAAGATAGAATTATTGATGATCCGTGGTATACAGGAGATTTCAAAACAACATTTAGTGATGTAACTAAAGGATGTACGGCTTTATTAGAAAAAATCAAAAAAGATAATCTTTAATAGGGTGAAATAAGATATGTACTAATATTAAATTAGATACAAAAAAGAAGGATAAATAAATTTTAAAAAAATAATAATAGGAATAATAGCATTAGTTGCTATAGTAGGAGTTGCTTTAGGAGTAAAATCGCAATTTCCACATAAAGATACACCTCAAGAAAGAGGGAACAGTCTTGTAGAAAACTCTTCGACAAATACTTAAAATATTGATACGAGTAATATAGTTAAAGAAGAATTGTATGCTGAAGGACAAGGGAAAAAAATATACGGTTATATTACTGCGCCTAAAAATTATAAGGAACAAAAGCTACCAACAATAATTGCTTCTCACGGTTTCGGAGGAAATGCTGAACGACAAGATTATTATGCTCAGAGTTTAGCCAAAGAAGGATATGTAGTTTACTCATTTGATTTTATGGGTGGAAACAAAAATAGCCGAAGTGGAAATGATACTTTAAAAATGTCTGTATTTACAGAAGTTGATGATCTCGACGTAGTAGTAAACACATTAAAAAATCAAGATTTTGTCGATAAAGATAATATCTTCTTATTAGGTCAAAGTCAAGGTGGAGTTGTGTCTACTATTGAAGGTGCTAAACTTAAAAATGAAATCAAAGGATTAATAGTGGTATTCCCAGCGTTTGTATTATTTGATGATGCACGAGAATTATTCAAGTCAGTATCAGATATCCCAGAAGTTTATAATCATAGAGGAACAGAAGTAGGGAAAGATTATTTTGAAAGATCATTAGACTATGATGTTTATAATGATATGAAGAACTATGATGGAAAAGTTCTTATTGTTCATGGAACAAGTGATAATGTAGCACCGATAAGTTATTCGAGACGTGCTATAGAGACTTTTAAAGATGCTAAGTTAAAAGAAATTCCAGGAGCTGGTCATGGGTTTAGAGGAGCGCAACAAGAAGAAGCTACTAAAGCGATTATTGACTTTGTAAAAGGAAGTACTCAAGGAGATAGATAATGTTAAACGTTAGAACGGTTGAATTACAAGATGCCGAAAATTTAGTAAATATTTATAGACCATATGTTGAACATACGGCTATTACTTTTGACTACACTGTACCAAGTGTACACGAATTCGAAGAAAAAATCTCAAAATCAATTCAAAGTTACCCATTTTTAGTAGCGGAAGAAGGCGATGATTTATTGGGATACGCATATGCTAGTGAGTTTTATCCAAAAGATGCATATAAGTGGACTGCTGAAATTACTATTTATCTAGATGAAAAGGCTCGAGGAAAAGGTGTTGGAGAGAAGTTGTATAATGAACTTGAAAAACAACTTTACGATAGAGGAATATGCAGGCTAACATCATGTATAGCATATCCGGATGAAGGTAGTGTATCGTTTCATGAGAAGAGAGGGTTTAGAAAGGTAGCTCATTTTGAAAAAGTAGGTTATAAATTTAATCGTTGGTATGATGTAGTATGGTACCAAAAAGATATTAGAGAAAATATTGAATAGAAAAAAAGATCCCCACAAGGAAATTTGAGTAATCTTGTGGGGATAGATTTTATTCTGATATTTTTTGAGCAAGAATTACAGCGTATGGATAAGGGGAAGCAGAAAGATTTTCATTATACTTAATTATCTTCCAATCATTATAATAGTTTTTTAACTCACCTTCAATAAAAGTAAATGGGAATGGAGGACATCTATGACCTGCTTTGTTTAATGCGCTCACGATTAGATTGTATCCACCATCATTAGTTTGTTTTTTGATATTAGCGATAATACTATGTATCCTTGTTGGATTCAAATACATGAATACATCAGTAGCGAAGATAAAATCGTATGTATCTTTTATATTTGCTTCGACAATATCATGTTTAAAAACATTAAGATTTAGTTTTTCTTTAATTGATATGTCAGCAAGATCTTGTAAGAATTTTGCATCAATATCGACAGCAGTAATTTTAAAATCTAATGAAGAAAGGTATAATGAATTTTTTCCTTGACCTGCACCTAAGTCTAATGTTTTGCAAGGTTTTATGTATTTCATTGCAGCTACAACTTCCGGATGAGCCGGACTTAGGTCGTACTTGTTAAAAAAGTAATTCTCAGCTGTACAGTAAAACTCTAGGTGAAACTGTAGGTCAGTAGAATTAGGATGAATTCTAAATATGCTTTCTGGTTCAATGAGACTAATTTCACTCTTTTTATTTAAAGAACACTGTTTAATTACGGTGTTCTCTATATCTAGAAAGCTTAATTTCATTTTTCCTTTAACTATTATCAGTTTTGTCCAAACACCTTGTTTAGTATAAAAGCCCTCTCTATAGTTTTTTGGGAGTGATAGAGCAGTAAGGTTTGAAGTACGTTTAAAACAAAGTAAATTATTCTCCATAAGCTGCGCCTTTCATAGTAATTTACTAATATTATATCATGTGGAAAGTTTAATTAAAAATGATATCCTAAAGAATAAGTATTAAATTGTAAACGATGTAATGTAAATAGTGTTAATAAAATAATACTATTTACATTATAGTTATTTTCTATTATTATAGATATAAGTATTAAATGAAGAAGTAGGTATTTTTATGAGAACAATAGTAATTTCAGATATACATGGATGTTTTTATACGATGAAGAAATTACTTGATGAAGTAGAATTCAACAGTAATGAAGATAAACTAATCTGCCTAGGTGACATGTGTGACAGAGGAAAAAATACTAGATTGGTTTGGGAGTATTTTTATAACTTGCAGAATGATAACAAACAACATGTTGTATTATTAGGAAATCATGAGGACATGTTTAATTTAGCAATAAAAGAAGCAATGTATGACAATACATCTTCAAAAAGACAAAATCATTATTTTAGAAACAATGGTTTAACAACATTGCAATCATTTTATCCTGAAGCGACAACTGAGACTAGACGAGAGTATTTTAGAAAATTCGCTAAAGAACAAAAAAAATTAAGAGTATGGTTGAAGAACCTCCCTACAAGATACGAAAGTTCAAATTATTATTTTGTACATGCTGGTGTGGATTTTAATAAAAACTTTTGGGATCAAACTCATCGTGATATGGTTTGGATAAGAGAACCATTTTTAACAAGTGAGATGAAATATAATAAAAAAGTATTTCATGGACACAGCCCTGTAAAAGAAGCACCTTATTATGAAATAAAGGATAATCGAATAAATATTGATGGTGGCTGTGTTTATGGAGGTAAATTAAATATAATAGTAATAGCAGGATCTGAATTAATAATCAAACAAAGTAAGATATTAGACGATGATATATATTACAATAAAGAAGGATAGAAGCTGATGAAATCAGCTTCTATCCTTCTTTATAAACAAAAAAACCGAGCACATTTGTCTCGGTCTCTTATAGAAAAGGAAAGTTTATGAAGTTTATAACTATTTACTAGTTATGAATACATTATAAGTCTTGAACCTTAAATATACTTTAAATTTAGTTTTAGGAAATTTGATTGCATAAATATAAGAAAAAGCTTATTTATAAGGAGTTTAGATAATTTTATATATATAATATTAATAAAATTATTTAATGTAACTAATAAAATAAAAATAAGTAAGCGTTTTTTAAATATTTCTAAATTGTTACAAAATGTATTTTGTATTACAAAATAGAAAATCTATTGATAATAAAATTTAGAATGATTATAATTAAGGAGAAGTAATTATTAAATTAACAATTAAAACGATTTCGATGAAATGAGGAGAATATATAATGAAAAAACAAGGGATAAAGTTAACGAGTAAAGTTTTAACAGGATTAGTATTATTAACAGGTATAACATCACTACCAACAAATGCAGTTGAAGTTAAAACTGCAGCTGTTGATGTAAATAAAGCTAGCGTAAAAGCAAAAGTATATGAATTAAATGGTCATTATTATGCAAAACTAGTAGCAGATAAAGAAGTAGCAAATGTGGTTGTTCGTATTACAACTGAAACTAAAACAGAGTTTGTATTGAAAAAAGAACTTATTAAAACTGGAGAAGAAGTTGTTGTTGAATTAGATATGACAACCAAAGCACCTACAAGGAAATTACCTAATACAGGAGTTAAAAAAGAAGGGTTTACTAAAGTAGATAAAGCAGGAAAACATACTTTTAATATTGATGTTCGTTATGAAATTGCGACTGATGAAGTCAAAGAAAAACAAAAAGAAATTCCTAAACCAGTGAACGAACCTAAAAAAGAAGATACGCCAGTAACTTCAGCAACTAGTGATCGAACAAAAGGAACTGAAGTTAAAACAGAACAACCGGCAGCAACATCTCCTGCGAAAAATACAACAAAATCTACAGAAAATAAAAAAACAGTTGAAGCACCAAAAACAACTGAACAAACAGTTGCTAGACCAAATACTTCAGATAATGAAACACCATTTGACAAACCAGCTGGATTAGCTAAACAGCCAACAACAGTTGCTGGAACTGATAGAAGTGCAGTAGCAGCTTCAACCAAAGAAGAGACTAAAGCTGCGGAAACTAAAGCACAGGCAGCAAAAAATGCAGAAGAAAAAGCGGAAAAAGCGAAACAACAGGTACCTGCAACACCAGTAGCAGGAACTAGAGAAGAGCAAATAAGAAAAGCATTCTTAGAGAAAGTTGCAAAATTAAGAAGCATTAATGGATTACCAGCATTATCTGAAAATGCAGCATTAAATACTTCTTCTAAAAAAAGAAGTGCTGATGTACCAAATCGTGGAATCGATGGAAATATTCACGGACCAAATGGAACAATACAATATGAAAAAGATGCGGCTAGAGCAGCAGGATATCTTAACTCTATTTTAGCAAATGTTGCAATATCAAGTGATTCAGGAACACCTGAACAAGTTGCTCAACAATTATTTGATATTTTATTTAAAGAAATTGGTAATGTAGTTGCTGCTTATCCATATGGACACAGAAATACATTATTAGATGAAACTGCTAAAGATGTAGGAGCAGGGGTAACAATAAAAAATGGTCAAGTGTATCTTGTACAACACCAAAGCTCAAATGGAGCGTTCAATGGAACTACTCCAAAAGCAGGTAAATACTTAGATGGATCAACAAAATTTTTTCTAAACGGTAAATAAAAATAATAAATTAATATATAAAGCTAACTAATATCAAAACTTTAGAGAATTTACAAAAGATTCTAAAGTTAGATGTTAGTTGGCTTTTTTATATTACAATTTGAAGACGTTAGTGATATTAATATCTACAATTGTAACTAATTATACTATATGAAAACTTATTCTGACGCTAATGTAACTAAATAAAAGTTTGTAACAATGTTGTAATGAAAGTTGGGGTTTATTACAAATCAGAAATTCTATTGATTAAAATATGTAAATCAGATATAATTGACACAACAATAAATTTTAGGAGAAATTTAATGAGTAAAACGAAATTGACTAGAAGAATATTAACAGGGTTAGTGTTATTAGTTGGCGCATCTGGAGCAGTTACAGTTGCCAATGAAGTTAATAATGCAGCTGTTAATGTTAATAAAAAAGATGTAAAAGCAAGTGTTTATGAAAAAAATGGACACTATTATGTGAAACTTACAACAGCTAAAAATGTTACTAATGTAGTTGTACGAATAACTACGGAAGATAGAAAAGAATATGTAGTTAAAAAAGAAGCTATTAAAGCAGGAGAAGTAGTAGAGTATGAAATCGACATAAATGCAGATGTACCTACTAGAAAATTACCACATACTGCAGTTAAAAGAGAAACTGTTAAATCTGTTGTAACTTTAGGGAAACACACTTTTAACGCTGTAGTGAGTTATGATGTAGAAGTTGCTGATTCTCAAGAACAAGCGGCCAAACTAGTAGATAAGAATACTGAAAAGAAAACAACTCTAGATCAACTTGCTGAGAAAAGAGAAGTAACTGCTGAACAAAAAGCTAAAGAAGAAGCTAAGAAAGCAGCAGAAACAAAAGCAGCTGCGGATGCGAAAGCAAAAGAAGCAGAAGCCAAAAAAGCAATAGAAACAAAAGCAGCAGCTGACGCAAAATTAAAAGAAGAAGCTGAAGCTAAGAAAGCTGCAGAGTTAAAAGCAAAACAAGAAGCAGAGGCGAAAGCTAAAGCAGCAAAAGAAGCAGAAGCTAAAAAAGAAACGGAAGAAAAACAAACAACTACAGTAGCTGGTGGATTACCAGAAGTAACTGCTGCAGAATTAGCAGATCCTGCGATGAATGGATTAACTCCTCATACTAAAAAGATGAAAGTAGCTTTAGCGAAGAAATTCGGAATAACAAGCTTCTCACTATTTAGAGCGGGTGACGATGATGGTACTGGTCACGGACATAACTCTGGTATGGCTGTAGACTTCATGGTGCCTGTAAACTCAGCACAAGGTGATCAACTTGCAGAGTACTTAACTAAACACATGGATGAACTTGGAGTTTATTACATTATCTGGAAACAAAGATTCTATATGCCACAACAAAACATTTATGGACCAGCAAATACATGGAACTTAATGTCTAACCGTGGTGGAGTTACTGCTAACCACTATGACCACGTTCACGTGAGTTTCAAAAAATAATAAATAAAATTATAGACAATTAATAGATGAAAATTACTATCTGTTAGTTGTCTATTTTACATTAAAAAACTAAATAATACTTTTAAATTAAAGTGTTAAGTAGTATAATTATAGATAAGTAGTAGTGTAGGAGGTAAATATGTCAGAGAAGAAAATGAACATGATTGTGTGTGGAGGTTGAAACTCGAAAATAGGGCCGGGAGCCTTATCAGATATACTAAAAGACCTTCCAAAAAAAGAAGATAAAAATTTAATAGTTGGGTATGAATCTTCGGATGATGCAGCCGTTTATAAAATTTCCGAAGATAAGGCGATTATTCAAACATTAGATTTCTTTACAACAATGATAAATGATCCATATCTATATGGGCAAATTGCAGCAACTAATGCGCTTAGTGACGTTTATGCAATGGGTGGAGAAGTTATCTCAGCATTAAATATAGTAGCTTTCCCAGAAAATATGGATTTAGAAATTTCACATCAAATACTAAAAGGTGGAGCAGAAAAAGTTCACGAAGCAGGAGGGGTTCTTGCAGGAGGACACTCTATTCACGATGCTACACCAAAATACGGATTATCAGTAACAGGAATAGTTCATCCTGATAAAATATTACAAAATAACAATTGTAAAGTAGGAGATTTATTAATCGTAACAAAACCATTGGGAGTGAGTATTATTAATACAGCTCACATGGTAAAAGAATGTTCAGAAGAAGCATTTGCTCAAAGTGTTAAACAAATGACAACACTTAATAAATATTCTGCTCAAATGATGAAAGATTTTAATGTTAATAGTTGTACAGATATTACAGGATTCGGTTTTTTAGGACATCTTGTAGAAATGTTGGATGGTAAACATTCAGCAGAAGTATATTCGAAAGATATTCCATATATCGAAGAAGCGTATAAATGTGCAAATGAATTTGTTATTACTGCAGGTGGCCAACTTAACAGAACATTTGTTGAGCCAAATGTAGAATATCAAATTAAAGACTTTGCATTAGAAGAAATAATGTATGATCCACAAACATCTGGAGGACTTTTAATAAGTTTACCAGAAAGTGAAGCGTACGAATTATTAGAAAAACTAAACACTCTTGAAATTAAGAGTGCTATAGTAGGTAAAGTTATAGAAAAACAAGAAAAAGCAGTTATTATTAAATAACTTAGAAGACAATAGGAGAATATAAGTATGAAAAAAGAAATTTTAGATGCACAAGGCTTAGCTTGCCCAATGCCAGTTATTCAAACAAAAAAATTATTACTAGAAAATGATGTAGTAGAAACAATCGTAGACAATGTTATAGCTACTCAAAACTTAGAAAAAATGGCTACACAATTAGGCTTCAATTTCTCAGTGAAAGAAGAAGCAAAAGATAAATATATCGTTACTATTTCTAAGGGAGATGTTAACGAAGGTGTAGTAGTGGATACATTGTGTGATAAATGCGTTGTTCCTGTAACTCAAGCTACACGTGCACTAGAAGAAGATACGAAAGTAACTTTATTAGTAAAAACTGAAGATAGTGTAGAAAGTCTTAGAAAATTTGCTGATAAAAATAGTTATGAGTTTAAAGTTTCTGATATTGAAGGTGGCTTCAAAGTTGAAATTACAAGAGAAGAAACTCCGCAATTAGAAGCTTTACCAGTAGTTAAAGATGACAGCTATATCGTTGTGATTAACAAAGATCAAATGGGACATGGTAGTGAAGAACTAGGTAAAAGATTAATTAAAGCATATCTTTATGCTTTAGGTGAACAAGAAGTTCTTCCTAAAAAAATTATTTTCTACAATAATGGTGGAATTTTAGTAGATAAAACTCGAAGCCACGTACTAGAAGAGCTAAAAACACTAGAAGAAGGTGGAGTAGAGATAGTTTGCTGTGGAGCATGTATCGACTACCACAATATTGATTTAGCAGTTGGGAATCCAACAAACATGTACTTCATCGTAGAAGATATGAGAAAAGCTAACAAAGTAATTCAACCGTAGGAGGAAGCATGGTAGAAGAAGGATTAGTAGTTTTTAATAGTACACACGATTCAATAAAGGCGGATAACATTTGTCTAGAAAGAGAAATGGGAGCATCGCTTATTCCTACACATCCATCTATAGGTGTAGGTTGTGGATTTATGCTAAAAACAGCTTGGGATAATTTCGATAATGTTGTAAGAATGTTAGAGGATGAAAAAATCGAATATCGTGGTTTGTATTATTCTAGAAAAGCTGGAATCAAAAGAATAATAACAGAATTAAAAGATTATAAATTAAAATAAAATTTTGGATAGAGGTTATTATAGAGAAAGTTTAAAATCTATTTTGTAAAGTTCTCTCTCATAATCTCTATTCTTAATATAATGTGTAAAGGTGAATTGTATGAATAACAATGTAATTATTGGTACTGCAGGGCATATAGATCACGGGAAGACGACCCTGATAAAAGCTCTAAGTGGTATTGAAACAGATACTACTCAAGAAGAAAAAGATAGAGGAATGTCAATAAATCTTGGATTTGCTTATTTTGATCTACCAAGTGGAAAAAGATGCGGTGTAGTTGATGTTCCCGGACATGAAAAATTTATTAAAAATATGCTAGCTGGAGTTAGTGGAATAAACTTAGTATTATTACTAGTTGACTCAAGAGAAGGTATAATGCCTCAGACGAAAGAGCATATTGATATCTTAACTTTACTAGGAATTGAAAATTATATTATTGTAATGACAAAGATAGATTTAGTTGAAGAAGAATATCGAGAACTTGTTAAAGAAGATATTCGAGAATTTATCGCCGGAACAGTTCTTGAGAATTCTCCAATTATAGAAGTAGACTCAATTAGTAAAAAAGGTTTAGACAATCTGTTAGAAACAATTGATAAGAAAACAGAAGATATCGAAGCGAAAAATATAGAGAAAAATGCCAGACTTAATATCGACCGTTCATTCCAGGTAAAAGGATTCGGAACAGTTGTTACAGGAACGCTTACGGAAGGTGTAGTAAATGTAGGTGATGAACTTGTTATTTATCCAAAAGGTATAAAAACAAAAGTAAGAAATATACAAGTTCACGCAAAAGATGTAGAAAAAGCCTACGCAGGCCAAAGAACAGCGATAAACTTAGCGAATATCAAGTTTGATGATGTAAAACGTGGAGACACTCTAGCGACTGCAGATTCATTAACAAAGACTTATATGCTAGATAGTGAGATTAAATTAATCAATGATGAGAGAGCTAATCTTGAATTATGGGATAGAGTGCGTGTATATATAGGTACTGAAGAAGTCATGGCAAGGGTTGTACCACTTGGAACAGACTTATTAAAAGCAGGAGAGAGCAGTTTTGCTCAACTTAGACTAGAAGATGAAATAGCAGTTAAAAATTATGATAAATTTATCATTCGTACTTATTCACCAATGATTACAATAGGTGGAGGAGTAATTCTTGATGCTAGTCCAAAAAAACATAGTAGATTTAATGAAGAAATTCTTGAAAAACTTAAAGTGCAACTTGAAGGAAATACATCAGATTTAATAGCTAACTATATACTATCACATAATAACTATTTAGTTTCTAAAGATAGTATCGTAAAAGATTTACAACTTCCAGAAGAAGAGATAGCGGAATCAATGGCACAACTAATAGAAACAGCTACAGTTTATGAGACTAAGTTAGGATATATTCATAAGAAAAAATATGAAGAAGTATTAGAAAAACTGAAAAAATTATTAGTAGAGTATCATAATAGATTCAAATTGAAAGTCGGTATTCCTAAAATTGAGGTGCTTTCTAAGTTTAAACTTTCTCAAAAAGAAACACTAGAGCTACTTGATCTATTTATAGCGAACAACGAAATTCGACTAGAAGGTAACTTAGTAGCTGAAAAAGATTTCGTAGTTAATTATGATAAGAAACAATTGGCTGAAAAAGAAAGAATAGAGAAGGCTTTACTAGAAGGAGGATTTACACCACCAACTATTAAAGATTTAACAAACGGAGAAAAACCAAAAGTTGAGATATTAGAATCTCTAATCGACAATACAATAGTTAGATTAGATGCTGATTTAGTATTACATGCTAATATATTAAAAGAAGCTATTCAAAAAGTAGAAAATCATTTTAAAGTAAATGATCAAATGGGATTAGCTGAATTTAGAGATATGACAGGTTCTAGTAGAAAATATTCTATGGCCATTTTAGAATACATCGATAAACTAGGAATTACTCGACGTGTAGAAAATTATCGAGTATTAGCGAAAAAATAAATAAAGAAGGGAGCTAAGTCATCGTACAAAATTGACTTAGATAAGGTAAGGGATATGAGTTATTATTTCGACTATGGAGCAACATCACTAAAAAAACCTAAAGAAGTGGCGGACAAAGTCTATGAAGTACTATCATCGGCAAAATATGCAAATGCATCAAGAGGTAGTTATTATGAAGCGAATAACGCTTTTCGTGAAGTATTTGAAGCAAGAAATGATATTGCAAAATTCTTCGGTTTGAAAGATGAAGATAGAGTAGTATTTACGAGTAATTCTACAGAAAGTCTAAATATAGCAATATTAGGATTATTGGAAAAAGAAGATCACGTAATTACGACTTCAATGGAACATAATTCAGTATTAAGACCAGTTTATTTAGCTCATGAAATAATTGGATGTGACTATACGATTGTTAGAGCTGGAAAGACAGGATTAATCGACTATGGCGAACTAGAAAAAGCCATCAAACCTAATACAAAAATGATTGCGATCACTCATGGTTCGAATGTTACGGGGAATATAGTAGACTTGGAAAAAGTTGCGGCTATATGTAAAAAACATAATCTTATTTCAGTTGTTGATGCTTCGCAAACTGCTGGAGTAGTACCTATCAATATAGATGAATTAGGTATAGATATTCTATGTTTTACTGGGCATAAAAGTTTATACGGACCACAAGGAATTGGTGGGCTATGTGTAAGACTTAAAGAACCTGAAATTAAGAGATTTAAAGTCGGTGGAAGTGGAGTTAGAACTTTCGATGAGAAACATCCAGGAGAATATCCACTGCGCTTAGAAGCGGGTACGCTTAACACTGCAGGAATCTTAGGGTTACATGAGGGAATAAAATATATAAATAGACATGGAATCGAAAATCTTTATAAAAAACAGATGAACTTTGCGAACAAATTCTATAACGAATTAAAAGACTTAGATTGTTTAGAGTTTTATGGAGATTTTACAAAAGAACGTACAGCAGTAGTTTCGTTGAACTTTAAAGGTATTTCAGCTTCAGATGTTGCAGATGTACTTGCTGAAGAATATGACATTGCTGTTAGACCTGGAGCACATTGCGCACCTCTAATGCATGAGGTACTAGGGACAAAAGAACAAGGTATAGTGAGATTTTCTTTTTCTAGTATGAATACAGAAGAAGAAGTAGACTATGCTATTAATGCTATAAAAACATTAGCAAAAGAAATTTAGGAGAATTATTATGTCAAAACAATTGTTATCACAAATTCCCGCAATAAATAAGATTTTATTATTAGATGAAGTAAAAGCACTAATTAATGAATATACAGAAGTAGCTGTGAAATCAGCGATAAAAGAATATATTGATAGAATTAAACAAGAAATACTAAATGAAGAATTATTCGAAGTTCCAAGTTTAGAGAAAATTGTAGTAGAAGTTGCACAAATAGTAAAAAAAGAAGACAGAAATTCTTTACGTCGAGTGATAAATGCAACGGGGACAATTTTACATACAAACTTAGGTCGTAGTTTATTAAGTCAGAAGATTAAAGAAAACATTGAGAGTGTAGCATTTAACTATTCTAATCTCGAGTTTGATATTGATAATAAAAAACGTGGAAGTCGTTATGTTCACCTTATTGATATTATCAAAAAATTAACAGGTGCAGAAGATGTCCTTGTAGTTAACAACAATGCTGCGGCTGTACTATTAACGTTAAACACACTAGTTAAAGATAAAGAAATAGTAGTTTCTCGTGGAGAGCTGGTAGAAATCGGTGGAGCATTCAGAATTCCTGAGATTATAAAACTAAGTGGTGGTACTCCTATTGAAGTAGGAACTACGAATAAAACACATTTAAAAGATTATGAGAATGCGATTAATGACAATACAGGAGCATTGTTAAAAGTTCATACTAGTAACTATAAGATTTTAGGATTTACTAAAGAAGTATCTAATGAAGAGATATCTTACCTTGCTCGTGAGAATGAACTAGTATCTATAAACGACTTAGGAAGCGGTCAGTTCGTTGACTTTTCTAAATATGGTTTACCATACGAGCCAACTGTAAAAGAAGTTCTTGATAGTGGTATTGATATAGTAACTTTTAGTGGGGATAAACTTCTAGGAGGACCACAGGCAGGTATTATCGTTGGTAAAAAAGAATATATAGAAAAAATGAAAAAGAACCAACTTACTCGTACGTTACGTGTAGATAAGATGACTTTAGCTGCATTAGAAGCTACATTAAAACTATACTTAGACGAGAAAGAAGCGTTAGAACACATTCCTACATTACATATGATTTCATTATCGAAAGAACGTTTATTCGGTAAAGCAGATATACTAAAAACAAGACTTAGTGACTTAGACTTCAAGATTACAATAGCTGAAGATAAGGCAGAAGTCGGTGGAGGAAGCTATCCAGCAAGTTACTTAGAAAGTGTTGTGGTAAAATTAGAACATCCAAGACTAAGTGCAACAGAATTAGAAAGACGACTTTTAGAAGTAGAAATACCTATTATTACACGAATTAAAGATAATGAATTAATTCTTGATATGAGAACTCTTCGTACTAGAGAGTTTGATTTAGTAAAACAAGCTTTAATAGAAGCCGCGAAGTAAAGATAGAATTTAAGTGCATATTAAATAATATTTGATAAAACCAGAAGGTGAGTATATGTTTAGGGAAATAAATATAGAAGATGTACAAGAAGTAGCAAAAATTTGTAAAGCAGCATTAGGTTATGATGTAGATGTTGAAAATGTAGAAAAACAAATAGCGAAGTTAACTAATGATAAGAAACAACATATTATTATAGGTTATGAAGATGAAAACACAAGGAAGATTATAGGATTTGTTCATGCTCAAATGTATGAAAGTTTCTATAGTGATCTAGGATTAAATATTTTAGGACTCGCTGTTAATCCTGATTTTCAAGGTAGGGGAATAGGTAGAAAACTTATGAATGAGTTAGAAGACTATGCCGTAGATAATAATATTAGCTTTATTAGATTAAATTCTGCCTTGAAACGTGAAGAAGCGCATAAATTCTATGAACATATCGGTTATACCTGTGATAAAGTTCAAAAAAGATTTATAAAGGTATTTGAGTAAGAAAATTAAAACAGAAGTTTTTGTATTTTAATTTACTTAACCAAGTGAAAAATAAGGTTTATATAATCAAATGTATTTATTATTTCCTAGGAAATTCGAATAAGTATGATTATATAGATCTTTCTTTTTATTAGATTTTCTTCAACTTGTTTGTACAAAAGAAGTATGATAATATAGAGTAGACTTATATAGAGAAGAGGTTTAGGGAATGGATTTATGTAAAGAATGCAATAGTATCGATGGATTGTTAGTTTTGACAAGTCTACTTCATCATGATGATAGAGGATATTTTCTAGAAAACTGGAAGAAAAATGATTTAATAAAATTTGGAATACCAAAAGAGTTCTTCAATAATGATCTGCAAAACAATGTTTCAGTGTCGAATAAAGGAACTTTAAGGGGTATGCACTGTCAAGGATGGGCGAAATTAATGACAGTTGCGTGGGGAACATTTAGAATGTGTTTTGTAGATTTGCGCCGTGAATCTCATACATATAAAAAGGTAATGTCTCTTGATGTGAAACCTGGTATGGCGGTATTTGTACCTAAAGGTGTAGCCAACGGAGCACAATCTTTAGTAGAAAATGGAATACTAAATTATATCGTAACTGGTTATTATAATTCTAATGAAAAATATTTAGGTATTACTCCATTAGATCCAAAACTTAACTTACCTTGGGATATGATTACAACGCCGATAATTTCGGAAAAAGATAAGGGAAGTCTATCTTATGACGAAGTGATAGCTATTATAGAAAGTGATGTGAAATAATGAAAAACATTGCTTTAATAGGTTCGACAGGATCAGTAGGTAAGGAAATATTTAATCAGTTACTTAAAATAGGTAATCTACATGTGAATACTTTTACTAGGAGAAATATAACTGACGTCTTACATAGTGAATATGACATTACTATATGTGCAGCTCCATCCTCAGGGAAGTTAAAAACTAATTTAGAACTTGATAACAGTGACAAAGACATAGAAGAGCTGTGTAGAATAATAAAAGAAATAAAGACGAATAGATTTATGATCTGACCCCAAAAAGTTAGACTTAGGATAGCGTAGTAGTTATAATGACTGCTACGCTATCTTTTTTATATTTATACAGTCATAT
>PNGU01000014.1 GCA_002871655.1 Streptococcus sp. UMB1385
AACATATGACTGTATAAATATAAAAAAGATAGCGTAGCAGTCATTATAACTACTACGCTATCCTAAGTCTAACTTTTTGGGGTCAGATCATCACTTGATCGTCTTTTTTTAAAATTATATAAAGAAAATCTAAGTTATAACATTATGTAATTACACATAATTTTATAACTTAGATTTTTAATTTTATATTCTCTTTTCAACTAATTTGAATGTTACAAAAGATATTGCAGAACAAATCACGATTGCAATTGCACTAGAATGGAAGATGTTTCCAATTCCTACTAGTGGTGAAACGACACCACCTAAGAAAAATGGCACGAATCCAAAGAATGCAGATGCGCTACCAGCACGCTCACGCTCTAAACTCATAGCGATAGCAGAACCAGCTGGTAAAATAAATCCTAATCCAAGTAAAAGAAGGAAGAATCCAGCTTCAATGAATAGGAAAGGTAATGTTAATGTTAAAACGATTGCTAGATAAATACTAACTGCTAGCATAACTGATAATCCTAGCTTAATACTATTTTTTTCTTTAAAGTTACCAGCACTTTTACTACCTAAAACTATAGCAAAACCATTAAGACCAAAACACAAACTGTACATCAATGGAGTTAAATTATAGTGTGTTTGTAAGATAAATGGAGATGCAGCTATATATGCAAACATTGCAGCTAAGGCGAATCCTTGGATGATAACCAGTGCAAAGAACAGTTTATTTTTTGCGACTAGGATGATCGAGTAATAAGTTTTAGTTATTGGAAGATTCAATCGTTTACTAGACTCTAGTGATTCATGGAATTTGAAACTTACAACTAATAAGATAATACCTATCACAGCAAGGGTCACAAATATTCCACGCCAGTCTGTAAGTTGAAGTAATAAACTCCCTAATATAGGAGAAAGTATAGGTGCTAAACCATTAACTGCCATAAGTAACGCAAAGAATGTTGCTAGGTCACGTCCATGGTATAAATCAGTAGAAATAGCACGAGAAATAACTACAGCACCTGCAGATGAAATACCTTGGATAAATCTCAATGTTATCATTGCGTAAACATTCGGAAAGATAATAATAGCGAGTGTACTTATTAAATATATAACTAAGCTTATTATTAATGAATTTTTACGTCCGTATTTATCACTGATTGGTCCAATAAGCAATTGCCCTAGTGCAAGACCAACCATACTACCTGTTAGAGTAAGTTGAATTGTTGAGGTGCTAGCATTGAAGAATGATGTCATAGTAGGCAATGCTGGTAAATATAAGTCTGTAACAAATGGCCCAAAAGCCGATAAAGTTCCTAGAAACAGAACTAAAAATAATTTAGAATTTCTTTTTAATGTCATATTGACTCCTTTCGATTTTTTGAAATACGCTAGGTATTATAGCATAAATAAATTTTTTTCGTAAGTTTTTTTTTAGTTTAATAAGTTAATTTTCGCGCTAATTTAGGTGATTCCTCTTAGAAAGAATCATGGCTATTGATGAAATTGGAAAAGAAGATGAAGAAGAGCTAGAAGTATAAGAAGCTTGATAAATAAAAAGACTGACTTAAATAATCGAAAGTGATTAATTTAAGTCAGTTTATTTTATATCAAAATCTATAGAATCAATATTCATAATAAGTTTATTATTTATAAACCAAATTAATGAAAATACATAAATAGCATAAGTAAAAAATAATAAAGAAGAAAGAATAGTAATTTTATTATTTTTTAAAAATATGAAATTCAATAAAATTATTATTAAGTAAACAACAACAGAAATTAACAAGCGTTGTTTATTTTTTTTTGCCCAATTATTGTATTTTTCCAATAATTCAGCTTTTTTAGCTTCGTTATTCACAAAATTCCTCCTAAGTTTTATATATAAAATTATAACAAATAAAAGACTATGCTGCAATTAAATAAATAAAGTGTAAAAAAGTGAATAATATTTGTATATATTCCCTATTTATGTTGATTGAATACAAATAAATATGATATAATTAAGTTGCCATATTATACACAAAAATTGGAGGCAGTATGTCTTATTCAAGAGATTATATATTTGAAAAAATAATAGAAAAGCTACCTATTTTAAAAATTCATGAGCGACGAGAAAAAGATAATAGTGTTTTTATTTTAGAGTATGAAAATCGTCGTGCAAAAATAGATATAGATAGTTTTGTAAGGAAGCTAGGAGATAAAAAAACTAGTGAAAGTGATAAAAAAATAGAAGAGTTTGTCTACTATATAGTAGGGAATTTTAATGCACAAAAAAAACTTTCTATAGATGATATAACTGAAGATGAATTATTGAAAAATATTTATCCGATAGTTCGAGCGAGTAGTTTCAATAAAGATAATGAGAATAATCTTATTAGTTTTGAACATACAAACGAGACTAAAATGTATCTAGCTTATGATTTTATAGATGGATATAAATTGTTAGATAGTAGTTTTTTAGATAAATTCTCAAAAAATAAACAAGAAATTTTAGATGTTGCTAAAAAAAATCTAGAAAAACTACCGCTTAAGTATAATGTGGATGAAGTTGCAGGAAATAAATTTTATTTCTTGAATGCGAAAGACGGCTATGATGGATCTAGAATATTTGATAAGAATGTATTAGATTATTTTTATAAAAAAATTGGTGATTCATTTTATGTAGGATTACCACATCAAGATACGTTAATAATTGCAGATGTTAACAATAAACAAGGATTAGAAATTCTACAAAAGATGATGGTTCATTTTTTCACAGAAGGACTAGTGCCTATTACAACAATTACATTTAAATATGATGGAAGAGAACTAGAGAGTTATTTTATTTTTGTAGAATAACTTTAAAAATTAAAATTAAGTATAGGAGAGAGAGTCATGTTATTTTTTTACAATAAGAAAATGTTAGGAGAAACATTATTAATTACTATTCAAAGTAAAGAAGAGGTAACATACGAAGAGAAAAAAAATATTACTTTAATTAAAGACGAGAATGGTGCTTTAGTTGGGTTAAATATTTTTAACGTTGAAAACTTGAAATTAGATGGAGAAGGTAGTATCGATTTAACTGATGAACAAAAAGAAATTCTTCGAAAACGTTTAGAAAAAAATGGAATCAAAATAGACTTAGAAGGTAATAACGATGATTTCTTTGTAGTTGGAGAAGTTTTAAGTTGTGAAAAACACCCAGACGCAGATAAGTTAAAAGTAACTGAAGTAAAAGTTAGTGAAGATGAGACATTACAAATCGTTTGTGGAGCTCCAAATGTAGAAGCAGGACAAAAAGTTGTTGTAGCTCTAAGTGGAGCAATGATGCCAAGTGGCTTATTAATTAAAAAATCAAAATTACGTGGTGTTGAATCAAACGGAATGTTATGTTCAAAACGTGAATTAGGATTACCACAAGAAGAAGCACGAGGAATTTTAGTATTAGACGCGGATACTAAAGTAGGAACTCGTGTGAAAGATTTAAATCTTAAATAGAATTTAACTTAGGAGGTGTGAAGCATGGTGAATTGGAAAAAGTGGTTTTTAGAAGAAGATGAAGATGAGATATTTGAAGAAGAAGTTTCTAGAAAAGAAAAGAAAGAAGATTCATTAGCAGGTAAGGAAAGAAAAACTGCAGATAAGAGAAAAGAAAGAGTCTATTATGAAGATGAAGAAGATTTTGAGATAGACTTTAGTTCTAAAAAATCTAAGAGAACATTTGAAGAAGATGAGTTTGAATCAGATTTTGGAAACAGAAGAAAAAGAGAGAAAACTCAAGAGAAATTTGAAGACTATGAAGAAGTAAACTTGGACGACTTTGAAATAGATGAGTTTGAAGATGAAGATTATGAAGAAGACTTCGAACAAGAGAGAAAATCTAAAAAAGGAACTGGCTTCTTTGCTAAATTCAAGAATTTATTTAAACAAAATGATGAAGAAATAGATGATGATTTCCTAGATGAAGAGGTTCTTGAAGAAGATAAAGATGATGAGGCTGAAGATTATAAAACATATCTAGAACGCCAAAAACGTGAACAAAAAGAAAAAGCTAAACTAGCTAAAAAAGAACAATCAAGAGTAGTAAAAGAAGAAAACTTTGAAGATTATGAAGAAGAGGAAGAATACGAAGAAGATAAAAAAGTAGGATTCTTCTCAAGACTTAAAGATAAATTGTTTAACGTAAGTGAAGATGAGATTGATCAAGAAGAGTTAGAAGCGGTATTAGATGATTATGAGGAAGAATACGAAGAGGAAACTCCAGTTAAGAAAAAACCTCAAGTATCTGTTGAAAGATTTGATTCTGAACCCGAAGAAGAACTTGAAATTGAGTTTGTAGATGAAGTTAAAGAAGAGGCTAAATTTGAAGAAATTGATATTACAAAATATGAAGAAAAAGAAGAGAAAGCTTCAGCTGGAACAGTTACAGACTTAGGAGATGCACTTAAGAAACTTGGTGTTACAAATTCTGAAATAACTGACGTTGATATCTTTGATGAGAAGCCAATAAGAAGAAAACACCCAACGCTTGCAGCTGTTCGTACTAAGAGATTAAAACAAGACCATAAGATTGATGAACTTGGAGACAGTGTAGTATTAGGGAAAGATAGTAGTGAATTAAAACAAGAAGTAGCTACTTCATTCAAAGGTCAAACTCAAGAGGAAACTCAAGTTCAAGAAGAAAGAGTTAATAAAAATAAAGAAGCTCGTAAAGAGTTTGAAGAAAACTTTAATTCTTTAGAGAGAAGAAGCGATAAGATCGAAAAAGATAATCCATTATACGTTAAGAAAAACGAAAAATTAGATGGTATTTTTGATGAAATTCGTGAAAAAGAAAGTAAAACTCATGAGAAAGAAGCCCCAGCGCTTGAAGTAAGAGAACTTAATGCAGAAGGAAGTCGCCGTGAAAAATTAAAATACACTTCTGTACATGATGTGTTAGAAGGAAATGAAGATTTATTCGAAGATGATATTGATAGAGTAAGTAAAAAACTTATTGGTGAAAGATTCGAAGAAGGCCAAGAATCTAGCGAAGAAATTGAAAACTTCAGAAAAGGGTTATATGAAGGTAAGAAATCTGATAATAATCAAGAAAGAACAGCTTTAGACGAACTTATTGAAACTGAGAAAATTGATGTTTCACCAAGAAAAGAAGAGACTCTTCCTGAAATAGAAGAACTTAATGAAAACTTAGCTGACCTTAAGAAAGAAAAACAAGAAGAAACTTATGTTGATTTAGTTCAAGAAGCGGCTAAAATAGAAGACATTGAGGTTGAAGATTACGAAGAAATTAAAGAAGTTAAAAAAGATAGACTTTCTGGTTACAGTGATTATCATTTAGATGAAGAAGAAATCGAAGAATTAGAAGAACAAAACTATTTAGAAGAATCTGCAGATTCAGTAAATATTGATAGCTTATTAAGAGAAGTATCTCCTAATAATAAGATTATTAAAAAAGCTAATGATGTAGATAAATTTACAGACGAAAAAGTTGTTCCTAAAGAAGTAGTTGAAAAGAGAGTAGAAGATGCTAAGGCTCATGAAGAAAGTGAACAAGTTGAAGAGGTAGAACGCGGAATAGATTATACTGAAAAATTATATACTAATGATGTTTCTGAGTACTTTGACAAAGGTAATGGAACTAAGTTAGGTGAATATAAAACTGTAGATTATGGATATAGACCAGTAAGTAAAGAAAAAATTGAAAATAATCAAAAAATACTTGATGCAATTTTTGAAAAATATTCTTCATCAGGAATCTCTACATCGACTAGATCAGTAACAAGTCAAATGATGAGTTCAAATACTATCACTCCTAAATCACGTAGTGTTGGTAAGTTTAAACCATCTCCAGTATATTCTTCTGTATATGGTTCAGCAACACGTAATACAGCTGAAAATTCAAATAAACCAGTTGGTATATCAACTACAGGATTATCTATAAATAATCAAGTGAGTAAAACTACACCTGAAGTAAAAAATAATGAACCAAAATCAGCTGAAAAAAAAACAGTAGAAGCTAAAGCTGCTACAGAAATAAGTAATGCTAATATTTATAAAGAAATTGCCTCACAAGAAGAGACAGTTTGGAATATAGGTTCAGCAAAACGAGTACCTAAAAACAAGGTGAAAAATAAGAAATAATTAGATAATCGATAAGAAAGAGGATGGCTCAAAAGTCATCCTCTTTGTTTAGGATATTTCATTGGAAGAAAAAGTTTAGCTGTAGACTGAATTTTTAATATTGAAATGAAATATAAGAAAATAAATAAGGGAGTGACTTGAAAATCGTGATTTCGGAGAAATCGATTTTGTCGAGCCAGTCCCTTGTTATTAAATTTAATCTATTACATATTGACCAGGACTTATTGTATTTACGATAGTTTCGAATAGAATTATTCCAACTACGTTTAACATAAGTCGAGAACGAATTTTTTTTCTGTTTTTTGGTGCATCGTAGACTTTTATTAAGTGATCGCTCATTTTAGCAAGAGAGCTATTCGCAAGGCTAGTGATTGATAAAATAGTTGCTCCGTTTTGTTTCGCAGCTAAGACGCAATCATTAATTACGTCTGTATTTCCTCCTAGAGAAAATACTAGAATTACATCATCTTTTGTACAAATATCAGGGATTCTTTTAATAGAATAGTGTTCAAAATAGTCATTTGACCAAAGGTTAATAAGTTTAAGTTTTCTGTTGAAATCACTCATAACCATGTAGCTAGAGCCACTACCTATACAAAATATACGACGAGCATTAATTATTTTATCGGCAAAAATATCAAAATCATCTTGATTAAGAATAGACATTGTTCGAGAAAATTCAACGCTAAGCTGCTCTTTTAAAGTAATAAAGTTAGAAGAAGTAGCGTTATTATTTTTAGCTAATTCTTTACTCATTTTTAAATCATATTTTAAATCGATAAATGTGTTATATCCCAACTTTTTACAAGCACGAATTACGGTAGAAGAAGAAACGAGAACAGCCTGTTTAATTTCTTTTAGAGTGGTATGTTCAATATTATCTTGTTTCATTAGATAATCAATAGCTTGTTGTTCCGAAATGGATAGTCTATCATAGTTTTCTTTTAAATTCTCAAAAAACATAAAAATGCCCCCTATAGTAAAATTTACCAATGAATTTTTTTTCTTTACTCAGCATTAAGTATCATATCACAAAAAATTTAAAATGAAAAGTTATTTTATAAACGTTTTCTAGAATTTAGTAAAATTTTACTGAAATAGTAATAAATTACAAAACAAGAAACTTTTAGACGAAATCGAAAAAATCGTTTTCAAATTTGTTATAATTTACCTATAAAAAATAACAAAGGAGAAAAGGTAATGGCAAAGAAAAAAAATAAATTCGTTTCTGCTTTTGAGCAATTCGGACGTTCGTTCTTATTACCAGTATCTGTACTTCCTGGTGCAGGTATTATTAAAGGGATTGGGACAGCCTTCAGTAATTCAAACACACTAAAAATGTTCCCAGTATTAAAAAATGACATTATTCAATTTATTATGAAATTCCTAATTGTATTAGGAGATACAGCATTCAACAACTTACCAATTATTTTTGCAGTTGGGGTAGCTGTAGGTTTAGCAAAACGTGAAAAAGGTTCTGCTGCACTTTCTGGTTTACTAGGATTCATCGTATTACACTACGTACTTAACTTCCTATTAGTACAAAGTCACAAATTAGTAGATACTAGTAAATTATCAAGTAATGAAGCAAAATTAGCATTATCAAATGCCATGCAGACAAAAGTACTTGGTATTCAAACAATGGACCTTAGTGTATTCGGTGGTATCATCGTAGGTATCGTAGTATACTTCGTCCATAAGTGGGCTGTTAAAGTTCAATTACCAACAGTTATTGGATTCTTCAGTGGACCACGTTTCGTACCTATCGCAACTATCGTAATCATGTCAGCAGTTGCTACTGGATTATTCTTCGTATGGCCTCCAGTACAAAAAGGTATCAGTGTATTATCAGTATTCATTCTTAAGTCTGGACCTATTGGAACGTTCCTGTATGGTTTAGTAGAGAGAGCATTATTACCATTTGGTCTTCACCACGGTCTAAACTGGCCAGTTCGTACAACAGAACTAGGTGGAGCTTGGGAAATTGGTGGACACCGAGTAGTTGGTACAATCAACGCTTACTTAGCTTCATTAGCTGATCCAAACGTACAACATGTAGACCCAAGTATCACTAGATTTAACGGTGGTAAATTTGTTTACTTCATGTTTGGTCTTTCTGGTGCAGCTTATGCAATGTACAAAACTGCTGATGAGAAAAAACGTAAAGTTGTAGGATCATTATTATTCGCAGCTGCTGGTACTTCATTCTTAACAGGTATCACAGAACCAATCGAATTTACATTCTTATTCGTAGCTCCAATTCTTTATGTAGTACACGCATTCTTAGCTGGTTCAGCATTATTCGTAATGCACATGTTAGGAGCAGGGGTTGCTACTCCAACTGGACACGGATTTATTAACTGGGTAATCTACGGAGTACTTCAAGGTCCTAAAACAGCTTGGTGGTTAGTACCAATCGTAGGTGTAGTTTACTTCTTCATCTACTACATCGTATTCAGATTTATGATTGTTAAATTCAATCTTAAAACTCCTGGTCGTGAAGACGGAGATGATGTTAAATTATCTAATAAAAATGAAGCTCGTGCTAAACTTGGTGTAGAAATCGCTACAATCGGTAAAGAAGAAGCACCAAAATCAGTAGACGTAGCTGCTGGTGATGATGAAGTAATGGAAACAGTGCAAAAAACACCAGAAGGAATTAGAAAACAAGCGATTGAATTAGTTAAAGCACACGGTGGACCAGATAACATCGAAGCGGTAGATGCATGTATTACTCGTTTAAGAATCAATGTAAAAGATAAAAGTGTAGTTGATCAAGAGCGTATTACAACGAAACTTGGAGCTATGGGATTTGCAGAAAGTGATATGCAAATGCAATCAATTTATGGATCACATGCTAATGTATTAAAAATGGAAATCCAAGAAATGCTTGGTATGGAGGAATAATTTCATGAAGAATTTGTTTGTTACAGACTTAGACGGTACATATGTTAAGAATTCAGTGTTCGTAGAACAAGAAGATTTAAAAGCGTATCATGATGCGAAAAAATACGGGGATTTCTCAGTTGCGACTGGGCGTTCTGTTGAAGAAATCAAATATATTGCAGAAGGCAATGATATGGATGTTACACACATGATAGGGTTTAACGGAGCGGTCGTAACAAGACAAGATGAAGTTCTTTTTGAAAAATATATTCCTACTAAAGATTTAACTGGAATATTCGAATATCTAAAGGAAAGTAAATTAGTATTTGATGCTTTAGATGGAAAACAACGTATCGGTAATTTTGATCATGAAAAGAAAGATAGATTGTGGAACATGGAACTAATTTGTGTTGAGAATCCTTTTGAAATACTAAAAGGAAAAATAATCTATAAAATAAATGTAAGACCAACAAAAGACCAATTAGATTATCATTACGATATAATGAAAGAAAAATTTCCAGAAGTAGAGATTTATAAATCAGGTTCAACACGTATGGAAATTACAGCGAAAAATATTTCTAAAGCTAGTGGTATAGAAGCTATCAGGTCAGGGTATGATAGAGTAATAGCTTTAGGAGACTCAGGAAATGACGTGGATATGTTTAAAGTAGCAGATATTTCATACTGTATGAACCGCGCGCCACAAGAAGTGAAAGACCAAGCTACACACGTAGTAGAAGATTTTGCAGCGGCGATAAAACATTTTGTAGAAAACTATGAATAGCAAAAAAGAACCGGCAGAGATGCTGGTTCTTTTTTCTTTTCCATGTATTAAAATCAATAAATAAAATACAGGGGGTGACTCGACAAAATCGATTTCTTCGAAATCACGATTTTTGAGTCACTCCCTGGATTTTTAATATTTCTAGTATTTCTCCAATATTTCACCTCTTACCGCTGAGATAAGATAAAGTGAACCTGTAATTAGAAGAGTTTCATCATCTTTTAGATTTGGGATGATGTCGTTTAAAGCAACTTCATAATTCTCATATTTAGTGACATGAGTATCGCCAAAACTTTGAATTAGATTATCAAGATTTGATTCTTTAATCTCGATTGGAACTTTTGTCGCTGAGAATTCAGCAGGAATAGTTTTTAATTTTTCAATCATATCTTTATAGTCTTTGTCTTCAAGAATACCAAGTAGAATTTTCAATTTAGGGAATTTTTGCTTATCTAGGTATACTACTAAACTATCTATTCCATCATTGTTGTGTGCGCCATCTAGAAGAATATTGTCACGAATCCATTCTAAACGTCCTACCCAAACTGATTTGCTTAGAGCTTCTTTTATAATGTCATCTTCTATATCGATAATACTACGTCTTTTCAGATTAGATAATGCTTCTAAAGCTAAAGATGCGTTAAAAGTTTGATGTGCACCGACCATTTTTGTAGAATAATCTACACCTCTATATGAGAATTCGTTACCTCTAGCTTCGACTTTGTTCACAACGATATCTTCTTTGTTTAGTATGCTTAAGCTAGCATTTTTTTCTTCACATATGTCTTTTATTACATTTACTACACCTTCACTAGCAGGATATATTAGGACATTATCATTTTCTTGGATAATTCCACCTTTTTCATAGGCAATTTTTTCAAGAGTATCGCCAAGAATCGCAGTGTGATCTAGACCGATTTTTGTAATTATAGATAATACTTTTTCTTTAAAAATATTTGTTCCATCGTATCTTCCACCAAGACCAACTTCCATAATAACGAAATCTGTTTTTTGCTCTCTAAAGTATAATAAAGCTACACCAGTGATGATTTCGAAGAATGACAGTTTATCACTAGGGTCTGGATTATTTTTGTCGTAAGTTTCTTGAACTAGTTTAAATAATCGATAGGCTTCTTTATATGAAATAAAATCATCATTAACACGAATTCTATCGTTAAAACTCAGCATACCAGGGCTTGTGTATAATCCAACTCTATACTTAGTTTTTAAGATATCTTTTAAATAAGAACAAGTTGATCCCTTACCATTAGTACCAGCAACATGAATTACTTTGAGATCTTTTTCAGGATGGTTGAAAAGTTCAAGAATATGTTCCATTCTGTGAAGGCCAAGTTTCATTCCAGTACGTTCTATTTTATACGATGAAGTAATAAGAAGTTCTTCACAAACACACTCAATTGCGTAGTTTACAATTTCATCTTCATCTAAAGTTAGAAGTTTTTCAGCAAGTTGCTCTAAACTTAACTGATTGAAAAGTTCTAATATGTTATTTCTATCTTCTAAATTATTTTCTTTTAAATATTTCTCAAATTTTATTTTACAATTCAAATTCATAAATAAACACCAACATTTCTAATAATATACACTTAATTTTATAATGATAAAGATGAATTGTAAAGGATATAATTTTGGTGAAGGAATTTAAGTTAAAATCAAAAATAAGATATAAATAATCCTTATAAATTATTTATGGTTATGTTAATTAGTAGATTTATATAGTATTATTGAAATTAAATATGAAAATTAACAACTTTAATTTCATTTTAATTATAATCTAAAGTTTATGTAAGGTAAGTGGGATATAATATAAACATAACAAAACTTAATAATATTTTTTTTCATAATATAAATGGCTCATCGAAAGATGGGCCTTTCTCCATTCTTAGGGAGTATTTTCAAAACTTTTCAACTTTAATTTCATTTTAATTATAGTCTAAAGTTCATATAAGGTAAGTGGGATATAATATAAACATAACAAAACTTGATAATATTTTTTTTCATAATATAAATGGCTCATCTTTCGATGAGCCTTTCTTCATTTCTTGAGTAATTTTCTGAAGTTACTATAGTTGTATGCTATATCTATATATTATATTTCTTTTCCAGATTTGAGAGAATTTTTTCTCCGTCAATAAGGTTTTTATTTTTGATATCTTTAATTCCTGCTTGTAGAAATTTAGCCTCTAATCGTTCTTTATTTGTCTGGGATTGTATTTTCCTGGAATATGATTAGATGTTTTTTTAAAAATTCTATTTGTAATATACTTTATGTTGTGTTTTTGCATATTATCACCTCACTATAAAAATATACCATCATTTTTAGTATTGTCAATATAAGAAATGAATTTGATAAAAAGTAAATCTTTAAGTAAAATATTTTTCAGAAAATAATCATTTTTTCAACTTTAATTTCATTTTAATTATAGTCTAAAGTTCATGTAAGGTAAGTGGGATATAATATAAACATAACAAAACTTAATAATATTTTTTTTCATAATATATGGTCCATCGAAAGATGGGCCTTTCTCCATTTTTATGGAGATTTGACAAGTAATAATTTTTAAGATATTATTAGGGTGTATTAAGAGCCTTATTGATTAAGGAGAGATGCTTGAAAAAGAGAAAGCCTTACTAGTTAAGGTTAAATAAATTGATATGTCTAATTTAATTAGATAGAATGAATTAGGATAACTATTTTAAAAATTTTGTGAATGTTCATACTGTTAAGGGATTAGAAAATGAAAAATCTAGATTTTTAGAAATTAAACTAGAACAATTTTATAAAGAATGGAATAGTGTGTAAATTTTTAGTATAGGTGATATTTGCGAAGGTGTAGATATGGATATTAGATTTGAAAAAGGTATAAACAAAAACCATTCTCTAGTGATCTGTAAATGGTCGAATGAGAAAGGTGAAGAATTTCAAAAGCAATGGATGGGATTAAAGGTTTCTTATCCTTTAAATTTAAATAAGATACAGAAATTAGAGAATATATTTTCTATTTTTCATGAAGAAGAATTTCTTGGGATAATACAAATTATAAAAATCGAGGGAGATAATGTGCATTTAGGAAGATTTATTTTAAATCCACAAAAAGTAGGGCAAGGTCTTGGAAAGAATGCATTAGGATCATTTGTTCAGCGTATTTTTGAAGATAAAAATATTGATAGTATAACTTTAACAGTATTTGATTCTAATATAATCGCTAAGAACCTGTATGAGAAATTAGGTTTTAAAATTGATAAAGTTATAGAACGTCCAAATTTGAAGTATATTATGAAAAGAACTAGATAATTATTATTTTCAAAATTTTTCAACTTTAGTTTCATTTTAATTATAATCTAAAGTTCATATAAGGTGAGTGAGATATAATATAAACATAACGAAACTTAATAATATTTTTTTCATAATATATGGGACTGATTATTTTATCAGTCCCTTTCTCCATTTTCAGAATAGTTTTCAGGTTATTTCTTGAAACTTTATTTCAAAGTGCTATAATATTATTTATGAAAAAAACATCAGTAAATTTATTAGAAGGTCCGATTTTACGGGCGATGATTGCTTTTGCGATACCGGTTATGATAGCAAATATTTTTCAGCAACTCTATAATACGGTAGATATTATGATTGTTGGTAGATTCCTTGGAGAAGAATCCCTTGCTGCTGTTGGAGCTACTGCTGCGATATTTGAGCTTGTAGTTGGTTTTGCATTAGGTACAGGAAATGGTATGGGTATAGTTATTGCCCGTTATTATGGTGCAGGAGACTATGAAAAGTTAAAGAGTGCTGTAGCTGTTATGTTTGTTATAGGTGGAGTATTGAGCATTATAATTGCCGTATTAGGTAATTTTGCTTTATATCCATTATTGAAATTACTTGGGACACCAAGTAATATTATTGCTCAGTCTTATGAGTATATTTATCTTATAGTAGTATTTGTAGGTGTTACTCTTGCGTATAATTTATGTGCTGGACTACTTCGAGCAGTAGGAGATAGTAAGGCTGCATTATATTTTTTAATTTTTTCAGCAATTGTTAATACTGTATTAGACATATATTTTATTGCATACTTACATATGGGTGTGCGCTCGGCTGGGGTAGCAACTATTATTTCACAAGGAGTGTCTGCTGTATTGTGTTTTATTTATATTCGCAAAAAAACTCCGTTTTTAATACCATCTAAAAAACATTTTGCATGGAATAAAAAACTTTATGCTGATTTATTGGGGCAAGGTATTTCTATGGGGCTTATGTTTTCTGTTGTTTCGATTGGAACTTTAATTTTGCAAACTTCGATTAATGCCTTAGGTTCAACGATTATCAGTGCTCAGACAAGTGCTAGAAGAATAATGATATTTGCACTTCTTCCAATAATAGCTATGAACGCGACTGTAACAACCTTCACATCGCAGAATTTTGGTGCGAGACAATATAGACGTATTGTTGAAGGTCTTCGACAAGCAATGGCTATTGCGATTACTTGGTCAATTTTTATTAGTATTGTATTATTTTTTGCTAGTCCATATCTAAATGAACTTGTCACAGGAAGCAATGATGAAGAATTAATTTATCAAGCTTCATTATATCTAAAAATTAGTTCAGCATTTTATCCGATATTAAGTGTATTAGTAATATTAAGAAATGCCTTGCAAGGATTAGGACAAAAGATGATGCCACTAGTTTCAAGTATTATAGAAATGCTAGGGAAAATATTATTTGTAATATTTATTATTCCAAGTGCAGGATATTTAGGAGTAATATTTGTAGAACCTATTCTATGGGTTGTAATGGCAGCTCAATTGTATTATGCATTTAGGAAAGAACCCGTCATTCGTTCATTGAAGAAAAAGAGTGAGTAGAAAGCTGGGAGTAGTACCCAATTAACAAAATAGAGAAGTAATTCTAAAATTAAGATTTTAGGGTTGCTTCTTTTTGTACTTCATGATTAGAAAAATATATTACCTTAGAAGTGAAAAAGATATACTCAAATTAGTGCAGACAATTATTGCAAAAACTAAGGATGAAGGGGGAAAAGCAGGTGAGGATTTTTGGGTCAAAGCCGAAAAACTCTACTATACAGCTCTTATTGGATATATCTTCTATGAAGCTCCAAGAGAAGAAAAGAACTTTGCGACACTACTGGATATGATAGATGCTTCAGAAGTCAGGGAAGATGATGAAACATATATGAATCCCATTGATAGACTGTTTGAAGCTTTGGAAAAGAAAGAGACTACACATTTTGCAGTTAAGTAATATAAAAAGTACAAACTTGCTGCTGGAGTTATAGAATTAAGAAGAACACTTCATCACTATTTGAGTGAAAGATGTTTTGCTTAATTCTTTTTTTATTGTTTGAAAGGAGTGATTTATGATAAAAGGCTTGGAAAAACTAAATGACAGACAAAAAGAAATCCTATTCAAAACTAATGAACTCCATAAAAATGCAGTCGGTAATGATTACAAAGATGGAATCAGCATTGTAAAGGTATGGTTGGAAAAAGGAGTTGTTTGTGTAAGGCTGAAAAATGAAGAATGGTATCACTATACCTATTCCTATACTTGGTATTAAGAATCCCGGCGAAAGGAGGGTATCGTGAAAAACTACGAGAAAATAACCGCCTTGTATGAAAGGTTAAGCCGAGACGATGAACTACAAGGCGAGAGCAATTCGATTGTCAATCAGAAGAAAATCTTGGAAGAATACGCAAAGAAAAATCATTTGGAGAACATTATTCATTTTACCGATGACGGAATTAGCGGAACACAGTTTGATTGTCCGGGATTTATGGCAATGATGAACGGAGTCAATCAAGGAAATATTGGTTGTATCATTGTAAAAGATATAAGCAGACTTGGCAGAGATTATCTCAAAGTCGATCAATGTATGGAGATACTAAGACAAAAGGGCGTAAGACTAATCGCCATCAATGACAATGTAGATAGTTTCTACAGAGAAGATGATTTTACTCCCTTTAGAAATATCATGAATGAATGGTATGCAAGAGATGCATCAAGAAAAATCCAATCGACTTTTAGGTCAAAAGGTGAAAGTGGGAAACATACTGCAAGCACACCGCTTTATGGCTATATCAAAGATGAAAGAGATAAAAACAAATGGATAGTAGATGAAAAAGCAGCCGAAGTAGTAAGACGAATATTTAATATGATCATGCAAGGTAATGGTCCGTATCGAATAGCAAAGGTATTGGAGAGTGAAAAAGTAGATATACCCGCCTATCATCAACAGAAATTAGGATATGGGCTATATCAAAGCAAAAACTTTGAACATTCCTATCGTTGGTGCAGCTCAACCATAGCAAGCATTTTAAAGAAACAAGAATACTTGGGGCATACAGTCAATTTCAAGACAAGAAAGCATTTCAAGGACAAGAAAAGTAAATATGTATCGGAAGATAACTGGCTTATTTTTAAAAACACGCATGAACCAATCATAGACTAAGAAAGCTTTGACAATGTGCAAAGGATAAGAGGAAATGTAAAAAGGTATCCTGACGGTTGGGGAGAATATCCCCCACTCACAGGACTAATGTATTGTGCAGATTGTGGGAGCAAGATGTATGTTCATAGAACAAGTAACTATAAGAATATTCCATATTACACTTGTAGTGCCTATACCAAAACCCCTTGCGACACACTTTGCCCATCAGCACACAGAATAAAAGCAGAAGCGGTCTTAAACCATATTAGGGAAACACTAAAAGATATTAAAAAATACCTTGATGAAGATAATAAAGACTTTATCCGTTCCATTCAAAATGAAATGAAAGAAAAGGAAAAAATAGAGATAGAAAAGAAAAAGATAAGATTAACGGAAAGCCAAAACAGACTTCAGGAACTTGAACGACTTATGTGCAGAATTTACGAAGATATGATCCTGAATAAAATACCGAATAATCGCTATGAAATCCTTAATAATCAATATGAAACGGAGCAGGTAACTTTAAGTAAAGAAATTAAGGATTTGGAGCATCAGATATCAAGATATAAAAAAGAAATAGACAGAGCAAGAAAATTTATATCTCTTATCAGTCGTTATGAAAACTTTGATGAACTTACAACTACAATGATAAATGAGTTTGTAGAAAAAATTATCGTACATGAAAGAGACAGAAAAGGAAGTCAGACATCAAAGCAAAAGATAGCAATTTACTTTAATTTCATAGGTAATTATGAACTGCCACAGGCGGAGTTAAGCGAAGAGGAAAAACAAAAACTTGAGGAAGAAGAAAGAAAAATCGAAGAAAGAAAAGACAAGCTACACCAAAATTACCTGAAACGAAAAGCAAGCGGAAAACAGAAAGAGTATGAGGATAAATATAAGAAAAAGGAGAGAGCAGAAGAAACGGGAGAAAATAAAGGTTTTGAAAAGAGTTGGGATACCTTTAAGTGAGTATAAAGAGTTAAATACAAAAGAAGCCCTCAATTAGGCTTCTTTATGTATTTAATCAGAAAGATTATTTTTCGCATATTTTTTTATGTCTTTGGGATAAAATCCCTTATATTTTTTGAAGTATGTACTAAATTTACTGTGAGAGGAATATCCTACAGCCTCTGCTATATCCTGAATTTTAAGGGTAGAGTTCAGTAGGAGTAATTCCGCCATATTCATTCGCCGTCTTTGAGTATATTCTGTAATTGTACATTGATATTTTTGCTTAAATAATTTTTTTAGTTTTGTGCCGCTCATAGTGGATATTTTTTCCAAAGTATCTTGTGAGATAGATGTTGCATAATGATCGTCTATATAATTGGCGACATTTTTCAAAGCCTCATCATCGGCAATAGATAGTGGATTGGTGTACTTATTTAAAAAAGAGTCTATTGTAATACTTAACCATTCCTTTGCCTTTGACTCAAAAAAGATTTCAGCAGCAGGAGATTCCATCTTGCAATTAAGGATATCTTTTGCGATTCTTTCCAAAGGTTTGTTTATTATAGTGCTGGCATTTAAAAATAAATCTTCATAGTTACAGACTTTATTCTTATAAGAGGACAGGCATTGCTCTATCATGGACTGATTGAAATTTATACCGATTCCTAAATAAGGAGAGTTTTTGTGAAGTATAAACCTATAGTCTTTAGAATTTTTTGTATTTATAATATAAAGTGAATTTGAAGAAAGATTTTGATAAGGATTAAAACATTCACCGTTTGCTGTAACTAAATAAGATGAATAAAAGGAATAGAAATTATCCAAACCAGAAAGACTTGTATGGATAATTTCTTCTTTTATGAAAACATCATAAATATCAATAGTGAAATTATCGCCCTCGTAAAACCAATATATGCCTTCTGTATTATCCGTGCTAAAACGGAATTCATGTCCTACAGTGGAGTATTTTGTATTATCGATAGATTCGTCTGTTGAAAAAAAGTTTTTAACAAAGTTATAAAAATCACTCATATTATACCTCCGTGCTTTATATTTTATCCCGAATAGACATTATCCCGAATAGACTTAGTTAGCCATATCTAATTGATTGAAATCCTTATTTATTATATAATAAATAACAGATAAAAACAAGAAAAAACTATGCGTATTGCAAAAAAGTTTGAAAACAAGCCTCTAAAATCAGTCTAAAAAGGCTATTTATAGGGTTTGCTAATTTTAAGAAAAAGGAGGAGTTGTTCAGTGAACAATAAGAAGAAATCAATACTGAAAAGACTAATGCCTTACGGTGGTAAAAAAAGTTTTTTACTCTATATTGCTATGGTTATGTCTGCTATATCAGGTGTCATGGTTTTGATGCCTATGGTATATATTCATAGAATTGTAAATAACTTAATTTTAAATGGGATGGTGAATTTTGATTATGTAAAGGAAAATTCAATTTATGCAGCAGTCTTTGCCGGTCTGGGGCTATTCATATACCTAATAGGTTTAATTTTATCCCATATTTTTGCATTTGAAGTGGAAGATAACATTATTAAGACTTCCGTAACAAAACTAATAAACAAACCGCTTGGGTATTTCGATGACAAAGAAAGTGGAAGGATAAGAAATGTAATTGTGTCCGGAGCGTCTGAAACCCATTCTTTTTTAGCGCATCAACTTCCTGATATGGCGATGACCATTATATCGCCAATCGTTCTGCTTGTATTTTTCTTCGTGTTTAACTGGAAGTTAGGACTTGCCAGTATGATACCGATGATTATCGGTATGACATTGATGTCATCTATGATGACAGCCGAAACAAAAAAAATGAAAGATGAGTATTATGCAGGACTTTCCAATTTATCTTCTCAGACAGTGGAATATGTTCGAGGAATTCCTGTTGTTAAAACATTTGCACAAAGTGTTGAGAGCTTTGATAAGTTATATTCGTTAATCATAAAAATAAAAGACAATGTACTTAAGCTTACTATGAGTTATACGAATAAAATGTCGTGGTTTGAAACCGTTTCTACATCGACGGCATTTTTCTTGGTACCTGTGGCATTACTCTTAATAAAATTTAATGGAAACTTATCTAATGTAGTTGCAGATTCTGTTATTTACTTCCTAATAGGACCGGCATTTGCTACTTTTATTATGAGAACTGCGACGATTACACAATTCAGTTATTTTGCGGAACTTGCTTTAGATAAAATTGAAAATATACTTGAGTTTGATGATTTTGTTTATGGAAATAAAACAAGTTCTGATGTTGGGATAGAGTTTAAAAATGTAAGCTTTTCTTATGAAGATGAAAATGTATTAGACGATATTTCATTTAAGGTGAATAAAGGAGAACGAGTTGCTTTAGTCGGATCATCAGGCAGTGGTAAAACTACTATAGCAAGGCTTGCTGCACGATTTTACGATATTAAAACAGGTGAAATTTATATTGGAGGAATTAATATAAAAGATTTTGAAAAAGAGGCTTTAATGAGAAAAATTGCTTTTGTTTTTCAAAACTCTAAACTATTTAAAATGAGTTTAAGAGATAATCTTTTAATCGGAAAGCCTGATGCAACTAATGAAGAAATTGACAATGCCTTAATCAATTCAGGGTCTAAAGATATTATTAAAAATTTAGATAAAGGACTTGATACTGTTTACGGAACTAAAGGCACATATTTTTCAGGAGGAGAAGCTCAAAGGATTTCTATAGCGAGAGCTTTTCTGAAAGATGCAGATATTATCATTTTAGATGAAGCTACAGCCTTTGCAGATCCTGAAAATGAACATTTGATTCAAGAGTCTTTTAAGAAACTATCAAAAAGCAAGACAACATTGATGATTGCTCATAGATTATCTACAGTAGTAGATGCGGATAAAATTCTTGTTATTGATAGGGGGAAAATTGTAGAAGAAGGCAAGCATTCAGATTTAATAGGTATGAATGGGCATTACAAAAAACTTTGGGAAGAATATCAAAAATCCGTAAATTGGAAGATAGGAGGTTAAACATATGGTTTCTTATTTTATGAAAAAATATGCGATGTCAGAAAAAGGCGCTCTTAACTTAAAAAAAGCCATATTTTCACACACGCTTGTTAATTTAACTAAATTGTTCGCACCAATGATCGCTTTTATATTTCTGTTTCAGTATATAGGCATTTTAAAAAGTATTGAGAGCTACAATTTTACTTCTGTTCATTACATTGCACTAATTGTAGTAATGATGATTGTGATGTTCTTAATAGCGAGGTGGGATTATGTAAGACTTTACACCAATGTGTACAACGAGAGTGCAAATTCAAGAATTGAGTTAGCGGAAAGGTTAAAGAAATTACCTCTTTCTTATTTTGGTAAAAGAGATTTGGCAGACCTTGCGGAAACCATGATGAATGACATGAACTTATATGAAACAATTTTTTCTCATGCTGTACCTCATATATATTCAACGGCTATATCCACAAGTATTATTGCTTTAATGCTTATCTTCTATAATTGGAAACTTGCACTTGCAGCCCTTTGGGTAATTCCAATTTCTATTTTGATTATATTTTTATCAAAGAAAAGTCAGAAAAAAATAGTACAAGGCTGGATAGATGATAATCGTAAGGTTTTTGATAATCTACAGGAAAATATAGAGCAGATAGAGCAAATAAAATCTTACAACTTAGAAGATAGGATGTTAAATGATTTTTTTGAAAAATTAAATGCATCCACAAAACAGAAGACGAAAGGTGAAGTTGTTGCCGGAACACTTACAGGAATAGCTACTGCAATTTTAAAGCTTGGAATTATAAGTGTTGCCGTTATCGGCGTCAACATGCTTATGGCAGGGGAGGTAAGTGTGCTGGTTTATATCGCATTCTTAATGCTTACAGCAAGTATTTATCTTCCTATAGAAGGAATAATCACCTTTATGTCAATGATAGTTATGCTTGATGCGGTTGTAGGGAGAATAAAGGAAATAAAGACCATGCCTGTTCAAGAAGGAAAAAAAGATATTGACATTAAAAATTACGATATTGAGTTCAAGGATGTTTATTTCGGATATGATGATTATTCTGTAATAAATGGTGTGAGCTTTACTGCAAAGCAGGGTGAAATCACTGCACTAATCGGTTCAAGTGGAAGCGGAAAAACAACTCTCACCAAGCTTGCTGCAAGATTTTGGGATATAGATAAAGGAAAGATTTTGATAGGAGGAGAGGACATCGGTAAAATTGATCCGGAAACACTCTTTAAAAATTTCTCTATCGTTTTCCAAGATGTTATTCTTTTTAATTCAAGCATAAAAGATAATATAAAAATCGGTAAAAAAGATGCTACAGATGAAGAGATTATAAGAGCGGCTAAAATAGCAAGATGTTATGAATTTATAGACAAAATGCCGGATGGAATAGATACAGTAATAGGTGAAAACGGACAAAGACTTTCAGGCGGAGAAAGACAAAGAATCTCAATAGCAAGGGCAATACTAAAAGACGCACCAATCATATTGCTTGATGAGGCTACAGCATCTCTGGATGTTGAAAATGAAAGTCTAATTCAAGAGGCTTTATCTGAACTTATAAAAGAAAAAACGGCAATTGTTATTGCTCATAGATTAAGAACAATAAGAAATGCAAACAAAATCGTTTTATTAAATGCCGGAAAAATAGAAGCGATAGGGACAGATGAAGAACTTTGTAAAAGCTCGGAATTTTATAAAGCAATGCTTAGAAAATCAAATATTCAGTGAAAACTTATTTAGGAGGAAAATATAAAAATGGAAAAATTAAGAATTAAAGATTTAGTTACGATAGGTGTATTTACAGTAATATATTTTGTACTTATGTTTGCTTCGGGAATGATTGGTATTGTACCGATTTTATACTTGGCATACCCTACACTGGCAGGCATTATAACAGGAATAGTTATAATGCTCTTTATGACAAAAGTTCAAAAATCATGGGGATTATTTATACTTGGGTTGATTTGTAGTCTTGTAGTAATTGCAATGGGAAATACATATGTAATATTGATACATGCTGTAATCAGTATGGCAATTGCGGAACTTTTAAGAAAAAAAGGAGAATATAAATCATTTAAATTTAATATGCTCTCATTTGCCGTATTCAACACTTGGATTTGTGGTTTCCTTATGCAAGTTTTGTTGGCTAAAGACAAGGTTATTAAACTGGCTGAAACAGGCGGTATGGGTCACGATTATATAATGAAGCTCATAGCACTTTTGAATTATCGCAGTATGGTATTGGTATATATCGGTGCTGTTGTCGGCGGGATACTCGGCGCATATATCGGTAAAGTCTTTTTGAAAAAGCATTTCGAAAAAGCGGGTATTGTATAATGCCCGTTTCTTTAGACAATCCATATAATCCCAATCCAATTAGTAAAATTTTAGTAAGTTTTTCACTTGGATTTGCTGTATTTTATAAAGTAAATACCTATTTTGAATGGGGAATTGTGCTTCTTATTTCATTTCTTTTTTTAGTGAATGGATTTAAGAAAGAAGCCTTAAAAAACATATCATTTTTTGGGGTTCTTTCTTTGATACCTAATCTTGATGTAATTAGAAATATGAATGCGATTTTAATGATGTTTTTTATGCTATTTGCTGTATGTAAGATGTTTTATCTTCCATTTAGTGCGGGAAGTTTTTTTTTAAAAACATCGGATGTAGGAAGTGTAATATCCTCAATGGATAAAATGAATTTGCCTCGTACTGTTTCTATACCAATTGCTGTAATGTTTAGGTTTTTTCCTTCATTTAGGGAAGAAAGTCACAATATAAAACTTGCTATGAAAATAAGAGGTATTACATTTAAAAATCCAATTTTATACATCGAGTATGTAATTGTGCCTTTACTTGTTATATCTTCTAATATTTCTGATGATATTGCAAAGGCAGCAGAAACAAAATGTATTGAAAATCCTGTTAAAAAGACAAGGTACATATCCGTCAAAACGAAAATAGTTGATTTTGTTTATGTGCTTTCAATATTGATTATGGTTATAGGAGGAGCTTTATGGTAGAAATTGAAAATTTATCTCTATCTTATGGAAATTCTCCTAAAGTGTTAAAAAACATTTCTTTAGATGTAAAAAAAGGTGAATGTGTATTATTTACTGGGAAAAGTGGTAGCGGAAAATCTTCAATTATAAATTCTATCAATGGGTTAGCTGTACGATATGATGGAGCTTCTATGGGTGGAACCATCAGGATTGATAATAAAGATATTAAAAACCTCGAATTATACGAAATATCGCTCTTAGTATCAAATGTATTTCAAAATCCAAAGACACACTTTTTCAATATAAATACTACTCTTGAATTACTTTTCTATTTGGAGAATATAGGGCTTTCAAAAAAACAAATGGATGAAAGACTAAATGATATGTTGGATTTGTTTCCGATAAAACATCTTTTAAATAGAGATATTTTTAAGCTTTCGGGTGGAGAAAAGCAGATTTTATGTATTGCTGCAAGTTATATATCTGGAACGGAAATCATTGTTTTAGATGAGCCTTCATCAAATCTTGATGAAGAAAACATTCTAATCATAAAAGAAATGCTTATAAAACTTAAAGATAAGGGGAAAACTCTTATAATCTCAGAACATAGAATATTTTATCTAATGGATATTGTAGATAGAGTTTTTTTGATTAAAGATGGGGAAATACAAAAGGAATATACTCAAATAGATTTTATGAAAATACCGTCTGAAAAGCTAAAGAAGTTAGGTTTAAGAAATAAGAATAGAGTAAAACTTACAGTACCCGAAAATCAAAATAAGGGAAATTTAGAAGTGAAAAACATTGAATTTAAGTTTAATGGCATAGATAAAAAATTGCATTTAAAAGACCTCTCTTTTGAAATGGGAAAAATTTACGGCATAGTAGGAACAAACGGACTTGGTAAATCCACTTTGCTCAGATGCCTTATAGGCTTAGAAAGAAAATCGAAGGATGAAATCTATTTGGACGGCAAAAGACTTTCAAAATCAGATAGGCTAAAAATATCATCCCTTGTAATGCAGGATGTTAATTATCAGCTTTTTACCGATTCTATTGCAAGTGAAGTAAGTCTTGGAATAAAAAATATTGAAAGTAGTTATGTTGAAAATATTCTGAAAAAACTTGATTTATATGAATCAAAAGATCGTCATCCAATGAGCTTGTCAGGTGGACAAAAGCAAAGGGTAGCAATTGCATCTGTACTATGTAAAAAATCTAAACTTATGTTTTTTGATGAACCTACCAGTGGAATGGATTATTGCAATATGATGAACATATCCCATCTAATCAACGAATGTAAAAGTGATAAGAAAATAATATTTATTGTTTCACATGACCAAGAATTTTTAAATTCGATAGCTGACAATGTTATATATTTGTAAATATCCATAGAGATACTCATATTTGAAAAATCAAAATAAAGGAGATTTAAAGATGTAAGGAGATAAAAATATGAAATATCATGATATGATAATAGAAAATATAAGTGTATGTGAATTTCTTTTATCGTGTGAAAGTAAGATATTTTGTTTAGGAAAATTTTTATGCGTTATTAAATAATATAATAGAAAAAGAATACATTTCTAAAAGAGGACTTTTTACGCCAAAGTGTAGAAGTCCTCCTTTTTTATTCTGGCTCTTTGTCAAGTTCGGGGCATGGGAAAAATTCACTCTAGAAATCTAGGCAGCATTTTACTACTTAGATTTTTTCTTATTTTCTTTAAGTTTGATATTATTTTTATACTCAGAAACAAATAATCTAGACATAATTAAAATGTGTAATCTGAAATTACTAAAGCTAGAATATCCATAACATACTCTCTTTAGTAGTTTTATTTTATTATTAACTCCTTCTAATGGACCATTAGAATACTCATATTTTACAGCGTTAAGCATATACTCTTTGTGCTTTTTCATAGTATTTATAGCTTTAGATACACCTCTAGATAATCCTCTAGTATCCATATCTATATACTTCTCTAATTCTGCAGAATCTTTAGTCTTAATAGCTTCTCTTATCTCATGTACTCTCTCATAGCTAGCTGTAAATTCAGCATCTATAGCTAATATATAATCTAATACTTCTTTTCTAGTTACATAGCGTTTAAAGCTTCTAGAATAGAATGTTTTTGTTGAATTCACTTTGTCTCTATCTTCTAATATTACTTTCCAAAAATTCTTTAGAATAGTGTAAGTAGAGCCTTTTTTATTTTTATATTGATTCATTAGTTTTACTCTAGCTTTGTTTAATTCTCTATTAATATTTTGAACCATATGGAATCTGTCTATTATTATTTCAGCGTTAGGAAACATCTCTCTAATCATATTCATATAAGGAGGGTAAATATCTATACAGATCGTTTTAACTTTCTTTCTTACTTTTCTTGGATATCTCATAAAGTATTGTTTTAATATATGTTGTGTTCTTCCATCTACTATATCTATAAAATCATGTATTTTAGCACCTAAGAATACGAGGCTTATTCCATTTTTACTATTTTTAGTAGATTTTATTTCATCGAAACATAGGTGCTTTGGTAAGTTTGAATGAGTCTTAATTCCTAATACTTCTCTTCATGATACTACTGTAGATACTGATACATTACTTAATTCAGATATATCTTTAAAAGATAATGTTTTAGCTAGATTCTTCATAATATAAAATATAAGATTTTTAGATATACGATGGATCAGGCGGTAGCTGATGGTTTAACAGTGCCAATTAAATATCACCCTAGAATAGCAAAAGTATTGTTAGATGAAAATAAAGTAAAACAAATAGAATCTTATTATGAAAAATGTGCTGAAGAGGGTGCTACAAAAGAAGATATTGAAGCTAGTAAACGAGCTATGAGTTCAATGGAAATCATTTTAGGAGAAGATTCTCGTTTAGAAAGATTAGCCAAAGATATTTATGAGCATTATACTTCTTCTTGTGAAAATAATCCAGACAGAATTCAAAAAGCAATGGTAGTTTGTTCTAATAGAGAAATTGCATTTAACTTACTGAAGAAATTTGAACAATTGTATCCTACATGGTTTGAAAAGAAAAAAGTTCCAGAGGGGATAGAAGTAACATCTGAGGAATTGAAAAAAATAAAACCAATGCCGACTATTGCTATTGTGGCAAGTGTAGGGAAAATCGACCGTGAAGAAATGTATAATTATCTGGGGGGAGGAAAAAATGATAGTCGTTCTGAAGAACTAGATATTATATTTAAGCATGATAAGTCAAATTTCAGAGTAGTTATCGTTGTAAATATGTGGATAACTGGATTTGATGTTCCTACACTAACATACCTATATAATGACAAACCTTTAAAGAAACATCTTTTAATCCAAACTATAAGTAGAGTTAATAGAAAATATCCAGATAAAGAATATGGATTAATTATAGATTATATAGGAATACGAAAAAATATGAGAGAAGCCCTAAAAACTTATGGTGGAGACACATCTATTGCACCTACAAAGGACGATGTTTATCAGGCTAAGGGTGCATTTATAGAAGAACTAGAAATTTTGAAGAGATTGTTTTCTAATTATGATTTGTCACCGTTCATAAGTGCTGAGTATAATCCGATAGAAAGGTATACATTATTAGCTTCAGCAGCTGAATATGTATTCTCATCTCTAGAAAAATTAAATATTGAATCTAGTGGAAAGATAAGGGGGGTATTGTTTAAAACATATTTTTTGAAGACAGTAAAAAGAATGAAAGCAGCTTATGATATTTGTCAACCATCTGGAGAATTAAATGAAAAAGATATGGCTTTAGTTCGGTGTTTTATGGCTATAGCAGGATTTGTTCGTAAGATGAGTGGTACAAGTGATATAGATGCAGATTCTATGAATAGAGATGTGTCAAAAATGATCGAGGAAGTTTTAAAATATAATGAAGTAGAAAGTATATTAGAAAATGGAGAAGAAGAGGTAGGAGAGATTCAGGAATTGACGTCTCAAGATATTATAACAATGCCTACAAAACAGGCTTTAGAAATATTAGAGAAAATGAAGAAGAGTCGAGAAAGTTTCAGAAAATTAGGATTAACTTTTGAGGAAAAAGCATTTTACGATATTTTAATAGCCATGCGAGATAAATATAATTTCGATTATGGAAAGGACGTTGTTATAGAGGGTGTAGTAATTAATGAGAAATGTAAAGAGTTATCTAAGAAAATTAAAGAGGAAATAGATACAAAATCTTCTTTTGCTGATTGGTTAAATAATCAGAATGTTAGAAATGAATTGCAACTATCTATAAAAATCTGTTTAGCTAAAAATGGATATCCACCAAAATATGATAATGAAGTTTTCAATAAAGTAATGGAACAAGTTGAGAATTTTTCGGAGCATTCATTAAGAAATAATAAAATTCTAAAAGAGAAAAAAGAAGTAAGAGAAGTAGCGGAAGATAAACTAAAATATAGTGAAGATATTGTAGATTAATTAGGTTTATATTTACAATACTTCAGTTCTTTATTACTAATTATAAAAGCTCATCGAATTGGCGATGGGCTTTTATCTTTTTTTACTGCAAACACCATACTCACATGATATAATAGTAAGGTATGTAAAATAAAACGATAAGGTGACAGAATGAATAAATTAAAACAATTATTAAATGAAAAAAAATATTTAATTATGGGAATATTGAACTTTACTCCTGATTCTTTTTCGGATGGAGGAGATTTTTATGATGTGGGAGCTGCGATAGAAGGTGTTCGTAAGATGGTAGATGAAGGTGCGGATATTATTGATATCGGTGCTGAATCGACTGGTCCAGGTTCTACTGTAGTTAGCGAGGAGGATGAACTTGCTAGATTACAAAGCGTATTTCCAACATTAAGAAAAACATTCCCTGATGTATGTTTTAGCGTTGATACGTATAAGCCTAATGTAGCTGAATACATGATTGAAGCAGGAGTAGATGTATTAAATGATGTGAATGGTGCTAAAGGAAGTACTATGGCTGATGTCGCTGCTAAACATGATATTCCGATCTTTATTATGCACAATGGTGGTGTAGAAGAAGGGCAAGAGATTGAGCAAGTTGTACGTGAACTAGGCGAGAGTGTGGATATTTGTCTAAATGCTGGTGTGAAGAAAGAAAATATTATCGTTGATCCTGGAATGGGATTCGGTAAAACTGCAGAAGCTAACTTAGAAATCACACGAAAACTAGAGTTACTTAATTCATTAGGTTGTGAAATCTTATATGCAGTAAGTAGAAAGAGAACTACAGATTATGTATTAGGTGGTAATAGTAATCCTAAAGATAGAGATATAGTAAGTGCTACTTTATCATTAGAAGCGGTGAAACGAGGGGCTAGAATGGTACGTGTTCATAATGTGAAAGTTATGAAAGAAGCCTTGATAACTTATGAAATAATTAATGGCTAATCTAACGGAAGGAGGATAAAATGAAGAATACATTTGTTTATAATAATCATTTAGAAGCGAAGAAAGTTCTTAGTACGCTTGAAAGTGAATTAGAAATATGTGATGAATTTATTTTCAGCGTGGCGTTTATTTCAGAAAGTGGTTTAACAAGTTTGCTTCAGACTTTGAAGGATTTAGAAGAAAAAAATATCCATGGAAAGATTTTAACGACGAATTATTTATATTTTAATACTCCTAAAGTATTAGAGAAATTGTCTAATTTTAAAAATATTTCTCTAAAGATTTATGATTGTGTAGAAAATAAACATGGCTTTCACACTAAAGGTTATTTATTTAGACGCGGTGATTCATGGAAAGTGCTGATGGGAAGTTCGAACTTAACGAGTGCTGCACTGACTATAAATAAAGAATGGAATACCTTTATTGAAGGGGATAGGATTTTAGTTGATAATGTCTTATATGAGTTTAATAGCTTATGGATGAAATCTAAGCCTTATTTTGAAATAAAAGATAAGTATGTTGAAGAGTTCGCTACTAATAAGGTTGAAACTATTACTAAGAAAATTATTTCCGAGAAAATCAAGCCGAATAAGATGCAAAGGAGTTTTATAGAAAATTTCGAAAAACTTCGTAATCAAGATAATAAGGGTCTTCTTATTTCTGCGACAGGAACTGGTAAGACATTTGCGGCTGCTTTTGCGATGAAGAGTATAGGTGCTAAGAGATTGTTGTTTATAGTCCATAGAGAACAGATTGCTCGTCAGGCGCTGGAGACATTTAAGACTATTTTTGGAACTAGTCGTAGCTATGGTTTACTTACAGGTAAAGAGAAAAATATAGAAGCGGATTTTATTTTTTCTACTGTTCAAACTATGTCTAAAGAAGATGTTTTTAAGAGTTTTAACGAGACTCATTTTGATGAAATTATAATAGATGAGGTACATAGGGCAGGAGCTGACAGTTATCTTAGATTGATGAATTATTTCAAACCAACATTTTATCTAGGGATGACGGCAAGCCCTGATAGAACCGATAGTTTTAATATTTATGAATTATTTAACAATAATATCGTCTATGAAGTTCGTTTAAAAGAAGCGATGGAAAATTCATTATTATGTCCGTTTCATTATTTCGGGATTAGTGATCTAGAAGTTGATGGTAAGGTTATCGATGAACTGAGTGAGTTTTCAAATCTAGTGTCTAATGAACGCGTTGAGCATATTATAAGTAAGATTAATTATTATGGTTATTCAGGAGATAGGGTAAAGGGTCTAGTTTTCTGTTCGTCAAAACAAGAAGCTAAGGTGCTTAGTGAAGAGTTTAATGCACGTGGTTACAATACTACTAGCTTAACAGGTGAAGATAGTCAGGAGCGCCGTGAACAGGAGATTGCTAAGTTAGTTGCGAATGATGGTGATATGTTAAACTATATATTTACCGTAGATATTTTCAATGAAGGGGTAGATATACCAGAGGTTAATCAGGTAATTATGTTGAGACCCACTCAAAGTTCTATTATTTTTATTCAGCAGTTGGGTCGAGGCTTGAGAAAATCTGCGGATAAGGAGTTTGTCGTAATAATAGATTTTATCGCCAATTATAAAAACAACTTTTTAATCCCTGTGGCTCTATCTGGAGACAATAGTTATGACAAAGATACTGTAAGAAAGTTTTTATCTCAAGGGACTAGGTATATTCCGGGGATGTCGACTATTCATTTTGATGAAATCTCTAAACAGCGAATTTATAGCGCGATAGACAATGTGAAGTTAAACACGTGGTTATTCGTTACTGATGAATATAATAAGCTAAAAAATAAGCTTGGAAGAATACCTACTTATTCAGATTTTGAAAACTATGATGCTATTGATGTTAGAAAGATTTTCGAGGTAGCTGGAAGTTATTATTCATTCTTATCTAAGAAGGAAAAACAGTTTAAATATAGTGGAAAACTGACAAAGACTGCAGAGAATATGTTGAATTTTGTTTCTACTAATTTAATCTTGAGTAAAAAAATAGAAGAACTTGTAATTCTACGTTTGTTATTAGATGATAAGAAGTGTAATATTCTTACAGCTTTTGAAGAAATTATGCTAAGAGACTATAATAAGTTTATTGCAGATTATGAGTTGGATGTTAGTAGAAAGATACTTACTAACAATTTCGTAACTAGTAGTGTCACTAAGAAGAAGTTTCATGATTGTATATTTTTAGATGAGAATGCAACTGAGATAAAAATATCTAAGGAGTTTGAAGAACAACTGCAGTCTGAAATTTTTAGGGAATTATTACAAGATTTGGTAGACTATGGAATTTACAGATATAATAAGTATTACAGAGATAATTTATACAAAGATACTAATTTTGTATTGTATGAAAAATATAGTTTTGAAGATATTTGTAAATTATTCTCATGGGGAATAAACTATGTGCCACTCGCTATAGGTGGTTATAAATACGATGAAAGAACAAAGACTTTGCCTGTGTTTATTAACTACGACATTGATGAAAATTCATTTAACCGTGATTATACACATGGATTTTTACCGGATAATGGATTTACTTCGATGTCGAAGCCGAGAAGGAATTTAGAATCGAAAGAGTGCGATTATTTTTATAGTAATGAAACGAAAATCTATCTATTTATGAGAAAAAATAAAGATGATAAAGATGGAGCACGAATATTTTATTTCCTAGGTGAGATGAAGACGACAGGAGAACCTAAGCTGGTAGCTAGAGAAAGAAGCGGAGATACTGTAATTCAATTTTTCTATAAAATACAGACTCCAATTCGAGAAGACATGTACGAATATTTCACGAGGGACAGAATATAAAATATAATGGATTAAAGAGTAATTAAGATGAATTTAAGTTCATGAGAATTTGGATTTCATTTAGTTACTCTTTTTTATTAATCATGAGGAATTTAAAGTTTGATGATAAATATTTTAAATTTTCAAAAAAGAATATATAATATATTGAAAATTCGATGCTACTAATGTAAAATAGAGCTAATATAGGAGGTGGTATTCGATGAATATTTTCTTGAAAAATAAACTTTATAGGTTATTCGCTATTTCATCGGCATTTGGGAATGCTGGTAGAACGCTATTTGATATTGCATTTATTATTTATGCGACGAGTTTACCGAATCCAGAATTAGCCGTGAGTATAGTTTCTATAGCTACGACATTGCCTTATATTATCTCGTTTATCTTAGGATATTTTGCAGATCAGACAAAAGATAAGTACAATAGAATATTATCGACAAGATTTTATCAGTTTTTATTGTTTTCATTATTCGCCTTAGTATGTATTTATGGAGTCCAATGGTGGATCTTTATTGTATTAGTATTTGTAAATGTAGTTGCAGATATTCTAGGTGGTTATAATGGCTATTTATCAATGTCGATTAATACTAGATTAGTGCGTAAAGAACAGTTAAGTGAAGCATTAGCATTTATTAGTTCTATAAACAATACAATCTCGCTTGGTGGGAAGGCTGTAGGAGTATTTATTTTAGGACTCTTAAGTTATAACTATTCATATTTTGGAATGCTGAATGCAGCACTATTCTTGATGGCATTTTTAATACTGGCAAAACATAAAAATACGATGAAAGCAGAGATTGGAAGTTTTAAAGTTGAGAATACAGAGAAGATTAGTACTAAAAGATTTTTAAAGGATACTATTGAAAACTTTAAAATACTTCGTGAGATAAAGAAAATCTATAATTTTGTTATACTATTTTTAGGGATGAATTTTTATTCATCTGCGATGTTCGCATTACTTCTAGTAATTTTAGTAAAAAATGATAGCTTATTATTTGGGAATGTAGCTTATACTATCACTTTATTAGAGATTGTGGAAGTAGTTAGTACAATTGTCGGAGGTGTCTATCAAATTAGTTTTTATAAAAATATGAATTTGAGAAATAATGCTATATTAGAAATAATTTTATTCATTATGTATGTAGGAAATCTATTGATACTCCAAAATAAATTTATACTTGTTATTTTAACTGTAATAATAGGTTACTTTGCAGGAATATCGAATCCAAAACTAGATGCATTGATTTTACAATCAGTTCCTGAGGAAAAACAAACGTCAATATATAGTATTTTTAGTACTGTTATTACTATTTCAGTACCAATAGGAACAACAGTTATATTATTCTTCGCTAATGCCATTAGTGCATCGTTTGCACTATATAGTTTATTACTATTATTAGTCACTGTCTTGATATATTCATTCAAAGTTAAACAATAAAATAACAATCCCCATAGATTTTTTCTAAGGGGATTGTTTCTATTCATAACTTCATGGATGAAAAGAAGTATGAGTTTAATGTTTTGTTAATGAATAGCTTATTGATTTTCTACGAATTTTTTCTCATCGAATCCGAACCAAGCTGCTTCCATGATACCTTCCATATCTTTGATTAGAGCTAATCTTGGGTTTGCTGGAGTACATTGGTCTTCGTAAGCATCCATTGCTAAAGTAGGTAGAGCTGCTTTGAATGCTTCGTAGTCTACACCGTGATCTTTGAAGCACATTGGAGTTCCAACACGTTTACCAAGTTCGAATACTGCTTGAGCATAAGAGTCAACTGCTTGTTCAGGAGTATCAGCTTTTAGTCCTAGCATACGAGCGATGTCTTGGAATCTTTCATCAGCTTGATAGTGTTCGTATTTAGGCCATAGAGATACTTTACCTGGGCGAGTACCGTTGTATTTGATTACGTATGGTAATAATGTTGCGTTAGTTTCACCGTGGATAGTGTGGAATTTACCACCGATTTTGTGTGCCATTGAGTGAGAAATTCCTAAGAATGCATTTGCGAAAGCCATACCAGCTAAGCAAGAAGCGTTGTGCATTTTTTCTCTAGCGTCTTTATCGAATTCTTTAACAGATTTTTCTAAGTTTTCGAATACAAGTTTGATTGCACGAAGCGCTAATCCGTCAGTATAATCGTTAGCAAGGATAGAAGTATATGCTTCAGTTGCGTGAGTTAATACGTCCATACCTGTTGAAGCTGTTGGTCTAGCTGGTACTGTTTGAACTAGTACTGGGTCGACGATTGCTACGTGTGGAGTGATAGCATAGTCAGCTAACGGATATTTTTTATCATTTTCTTTATCAGAGATTACTGCGAAAGGTGTAACTTCACTACCTGTACCAGAAGTTGTTGGAACAGCGATGAATTTAGCTTTTTGACCTAAGTGTGGGTATTTAACAGTACGTTTTCTGATATCTGCGAATTTTTGAACTAATTCAGTGAAGTCTGCATCTGGTCTTTCGTAGAATAACCACATGATTTTAGCTGCGTCCATTGGAGAACCACCACCTAGTGCTACGATAGCGTTAGGTTTGAATGTGTTCATGATATCTAATCCACGTTTTACAGTTGTGATATCAGGGTTAGGTTCTACTCCAGCGAATACTTCGTATTGAACTTTATTTTTACGACGGTTTAATTGATCGATAATGCGTCCTGCGAAACCAAGTTTAACCATTGATTCGTCAGTCACGATCATTACTCTCTCTAAACCCTCCATTTCGCTTAGGTATTTGATTGCGTTTGGTTCGAAGTAAACTTTTGGAGGTAATTTGAACCATTGCATGTTGTTGTTTCTACGTCCGATTAATTTGATGTTTAGTAAGTTAATAGCATTTACGTTACCAGATACTGAGTTACGTCCATAGCTACCACATCCAAGAGTAAGAGATGGGATAAATGCGTTATAAACATCCCCGATTCCTCCGAATGTAGAAGGTGAGTTCCAAACTACACGACAAGCGCGAACTACTTTACCAAATTCTTCAGCAACTTCTTCGTTTTGAGTGTGGATTGCTGCAGTGTGTCCTAGACCGTTGAATTCAACCATTTGTCTAGCTTTTTCAATACCATCTTTAGTGCTGCTAGATTTTAATACAGCTAATACTGGAGATAATTTCTCACGAGTAAGAGGTTCTTTAACTCCAACTTCACTACATTCAGCAGCTAAGATTACAGTTCCTTTTGGTACTTCGAATCCAGCTAATTTAGCGATTTCTGTAGCTGGTTTACCAACGATTACAGAGTTTAATTTAGCTCCAGCACAGTTTTCAGAGTTTGCTTCAACGCCGAATAGTAAGTTTTCTAATTTAGCTTTTTCTTTTTTATTTACGAAGTGTACTCTGTGAGATTTCATAAGTTTAACGAATTCATCGTATAATTCTTTATCTACGATTGCTGCTTGTTCACTGGCACAAATCATACCGTTGTCAAATGCTTTACTTAATACGATGTCGTTAACAGCTTGTTTAAGTTTAGCTTCTTTGTGTACATAAGCAGGTACGTTACCAGCACCAACCCCTAGAGCAGGTTTACCGCAAGAATATGCTGCACGAACCATTGCGTTACCACCTGTAGCAAGAATTGTAGCTACACCATCGTGATTCATTAAAGCGTGTGTTCCTTCCATAGAAGGTTTTTCGATGAATTGGATACAGTTTTCAGGAGCCCCTGCTTTAACTGCAGCATCGCGAACTATGCGAGCAGCTTGTTTAGAACATTCGTTTGCAGATGGGTGGAAACTGAAAATAATTGGGTTACGAGTTTTTAAACAAATTAGAGATTTGAATACTGTTGTTGATGTTGGGTTAGTAGTTGGGACAACCCCACAAACAACCCCGACTGGTTCTGCTATTGCAGTAAGTCCATCAACATCGTTTTTATCGATTACACCAACAGTTTTAAGGTCACGCATGTAGTTTACAATATATTCACATGCATATAAGTTTTTAATAGCTTTATCTTCAATAATACCGCGACCAGTTTCTTCAACTGCTGCAACTGCTAGCGGTCCGTGTGCTTCAAGAGCTGCAACGGCTGCTGCTTGAACGATTGCATCAATTTTCTCTTGGTCTTCGATCTTTTTGAATTCATCTAAAGCAACCAATGCTTTTGACACTAACGTATTTACTTCTTCAACTGGATCTACAGTTTGTACTTTTTCTTTAGCCATAATATTTTACTCCTTTTGACTTAGGAATTTATAACAAAAAGACTAAAAATATAAGTTTGATTAGGGACTTGTAATATTTCTTTTTCTTATTGTTATAAACACCTTTTATTTGTTTACAAGTATATTTTAGCACTTGTTTTATAACCAGTAAACACCTGTACTATAACTATTTTCTATATAAAATATATATTTTTATATAAAATTTGAATGTACAAATCAAGAGCGTGAAGATTTTCTTTATTCAATTTAATAAACTGTTATATAAATAAAATTCTTTGATAATAATTATTTTCAATATTATTTTACATTATATATGATATTTATTATATAACAGTTTTTCGGAGAGGTTCTTTGCGTAAAGAATTAAATATAATATTAAAAATAAAAAACAAATAATTGATAATAATTATCGATAATAATCAGAACAGAGTTGTATTATAATAGAAGAAACTGTAAAAAAGAGTGGGAACTTTATTGATTATATATTTAAAAGAAATCTTTGGAGAAGAAAGAGAATACGAAATAATAATCATTTTGTATAATGGTTATTATTAATTATAGTGCAGCTTAATCTATATATACTAACAATTATAAAATGGGAAAAATCGGGTTATTCTTGAAGTAATTTCCGATAAGAAAAATTATTATAAAAATAAATAGTTATTAGTTGATTTTTATTTTTAGAATTGATATAATAGTCGCTAGAGTAATTTTATTACTCCTTACTCTCTAGTAAACTAGAGAGTCGCAAAGACCAAAAGGAGGTAACACACACATGAGAAAATATGAAGTAATGTTTGCTGTTCAACCACGTATCGATGAAGAAGCTAAAAAAGCTGTGGTTGATAGATTCGTAAATATTCTTTCAGAAGGTGCAGAAGCAGTAGAAGTTAAAGATTTAGGTAAAAAACGCCTAGCTTATGAAATCGAAGACTTCAGTGATGCTTACTACTATGTAGTAGAATTAACTTCAGAAACAGATGCGTCTACAAAAGAATTCGATCGTTTAGCAAAAATTAGCGATGACATCATCCGTCACATGGTAGTAAGATTAGAAAAATAAGGGGTGAAATACTATGGTAAATCGTGTAGTATTAGTAGGTAGATTAACTAAAGATCCAGAATTGAGATATTCTAGTTCGAATATTCCAATGCTTTATTTCTCAGTAGCTGTAAACAGAACATTCACTGACCAAAATGGTCAAAGACAAGCAGATTTTATTAACTGTGTAGCTTTTAGAAAGCAAGCAGAAAATATGGCACGTTTCTTAGGACGTGGTAGTCTGATTTCTGTTGAAGGTAGAATACAGACGAGAAATTATCAAGGTAAAGATGGAAACACAGTTTATGTCACTGAAGTAGTAGCGGAAACTGTTCAATTCCTTGAATCTAAAAATAGCTCACATGGTAGACAAAACAATGGTTTTGACTCTATGAGTTTTAATCAACCTCAATCACAACCAGCGTATAATAACAATAATCAAAATTATTATAACAACAATACTAATCAAAACTTTGGACAAGCTAATTCAGCTATGCAAGATTTTATTAATGATAGTTCATCATTCTCTGACTTTGGGGAAAACTTCCCAAGTAATCTAGATGATGACTTCATGCAGGATGTAGTAAATCCGTTTAAAGAAGACTAAAATTACATAGGAGGACATGCACAATGGCAGTAAATAACAATCGTCGTAACAACATGCGTCGTCGTAAAAAAGTATGTTATTTCACTAAAAATAACGTAGAATTTATCGACTACAAAGATGTAGAATTACTTAAAAAATTCATCTCTGAACGTGGAAAAATCTTACCACGTCGTGTAACAGGTACTTCAGCTAAGTACCAAAGAATGTTAACTACAGCAATTAAAAGAGCTAGACACATGGCACTTTTACCATACGTAGTAGACGAAAAATAAGAATAAGAGTGAAAAAGATGAGCTTAGGCTTGTCTTTTTTTTGTGCTTTGATATAATAATAGTGAAATATAGTAAAAAATATCGATTGTGATAGGGGGAATAGGGATGGAATTAAAAAGATTAGATGAAACCAAAGTATTAAAGGATCCTGTTCATAGTTATATACATATTCATTATGAGGTAATTTGGAATTGTCTTGATAGTAAAGAGTTCCAAAGATTGCGTCGTATTAGACAATTAGGGGGAGATTTTCAAGTATATCCAACAGCCGAACATTCAAGATTTTCTCACTCGCTAGGGGTATATGAAATTGTAAGAAGGATGGTAACCGAGGTTAAGACGCTATGCGCTGAGTTAATTGAATATGAAAAAGTGTGCGTGATGCTTGCTGGGTTATTACATGATGTTGGACACGGTCCGTTTTCTCATGCTTTTGAACATGTAACTAATCACAGTCATGAGGAATATACAGCAAAAATAATATTGGGGGACACTGAACTTAATTCTATTTTACGAGCAGTATCTAAAAAAATGCCTGAAGATATAGTTTCTATTATTCAACATACTCATGAAAATGATATATTGAATCAGATTGTTTCTGGGCAACTCGATGCTGATAGAATGGATTATCTACTACGTGATTCTTACTTTACAGCTACGAGTTATGGGCAATTTGACTTAGAAAGAATATTGCGTACGATGCGTGTTAGAAAAATAAGTGAAGGTAGGAAGGTGATTGTAGTAAAACATACAGGTATTCATAGTGTAGAAGATTATATTATGGCGAGGTACCAAATGTACTGGCAAGTTTATTATCACCCTGTAGCTAGAAGTTATGAAGCAGTGTTTATTCAACTATTCAATAGATTGAAAGATATTTTTAAAGACAATAAAGATTATTTTGAAGATATGAAAGTGTTAATTCCATTTTTAGAAAAAGCTGAAGTTAGTGAAGAAGAGTATTTCAGGTTGGATGAGAATTCGTTATTATACTGTTGTGCTCTTATCCAAGATAAAGATGATGTAATAGCTGCCGATTTAGCGAAAAGATTGCAAAATAGAAAACTTTTCGAGTATGTAGATTATAATGAAGAGAATTTAGGTCAGATACAAAATATGCTACGTGATAATGGCTATGATGAACAATATTATTTGAGGATAGAGAATATAGAAGCGAGTGTCTATAGCCCTTATAAAGGTAGAAAAATTTTAATTGAAAAATTAGATGGACAGATAGTAGCTCTTGAAAAAGCGAGTACTATCGTTGAATCTATAACAAAAGGTCAGACTAAAAAAGAGGGAACTATATTTTTCCCAAGATAAAACAAAATTTAAGGTAATGTAGAAGTGTTTGAAAAGAGATATAAAGGAATGTTTCTATGTTGCCTTGTTTTTATATAGGGTTAAAAGATAAGGATTTCAAATTCTTAATTCAATTGTCAGAAAATAAATTATTTTTAACTTACTATTGATTTTAGTTTTCGGAAATGTTATAATCATAATTACATTATAAAAAATAAAAATAAATTAACAACAAAGGAGAGATGTAAAATGTTTGAATTAGCAAATGTAGCGAGACCAGGGGTAAGTGAATATATTTCAGGAAGTGGGGCATTGTCTGCACTTGATAATAGATTAGAAGGATTTAAAACTCCTTTGATTGTTACTGGAGAAAAATCTTACGCGGCATTTACGAAATTTTATAAAGGAAATAGAGAATTTAGAGTAGCAAAATATGATGGATCAGCATCTTTTGAAGATATGCAACGTATTGCAGATGAATTTGGAGAAGGTGTTGACGTAGTTCTTGGAGTAGGTGGAGGTCGTGTTATCGACACTGCGAAAGGTGTAGCACAAAACTTAAACGTTGAGTACATGACAGTACCGACAGTAATCGCAACTTGTGCACCTTATGCACCTGTAGCTGCAGTTTATCACCCAGACCACACATTTAGAGAGGTTGCATACTTTAAACGTACTGCATATGCTTGTGTGGCAGACTTAGATTTATTATTAGAATCACCAAAAGAATATTTCGTAGCAGGTATCGGTGATACTTTAGCTAAATGGTATGAAGCAGTAGTTTTAGTAGAAAGAAACAATAAATTTAATGATCCTTTTGTAAGAATGGGATTAGAAGCAGCTAAAATCACTCGTGATGTACTTTTACGTGATGCTAATGGTGCGTTAGAAGCAATGGAAAAAGGTGAAGTAACAGAAAGTTTCAAAAATGCTGTAGATACAGTATTCGCTATCTCAGGATGTGTTGGATGCTTCGGTGTTCACTATGGACGTATGGCGGGAGCTCACGCAGTTCATAATGGTATGAGTTTAGTTAAAGAAACACACTCTGTGTTACACGGTACAAAAGTATCATATGGTATCTTAGTTCAATTACTTGCTGAAGGTAAGAGAGAAGAAGTAGAGAAACTTGTTCCATTCTACAAAGATAATAACTTAGCTTACAACTTAGCTTGTGTTAATGTAACTGAAGATGTAGAAGAAAAAATGAAGAAAATTGCAGAATTTGCAGCTAGTGAAAAAGAAACATTTAAACTTGCAGTTGATGTTTGTACACCAGAAGTTGTATTTAATGCGATGAAAGAATTAGAAGAATTAACAAAATAATAGTATGATAAAAGACCTCGGATAAGTTAATCTGAGGTCTTAACCTTTATGTTTTATAAGTTATTTTTTAATACTGATACTAGCATAGCGTCGCTAATGTTTTTAGCAGTATCGTCTTGAAGTAGATAATTAACGATTTCGTAACCGAATAGGATTGCGACAGCTGGTCCTTGTGCAGTAATTACATTTTTATCAATGATTACAGCTTTTTCGTTATTGTATGTTTTGCAGTTTATTTCTTTATCGAATCCTGGGTATGAAGTTACTTCTTTATCTTCAAGTATTCCTGCTTTGCTTAGAACTATAGGTGCGGCACAGATAGCTGCAACAAGTTTTCCAGCGTTATACATGTCTTGGTAGAATGTGATTATTTTGTCGTTGTCACGAAGTAGTGTACTTCCAGGCATTCCACCAGGGATTACTATAGCATCATAGTCAAGGATATTGTCGATATCGTTAATTTTTTTATCTACTATTATTTTCACATCATGTGAGCTTGTTATGTGATCTTCGTTGTTGGCAGAAATTAGATCAACATGAATATTTGCACGGCGTAATATATCTAGAGGTGCGATAAATTCTAGCTCCTCACTTCCATTTTCAACGAATAAAGCAACTTTTTTAGTCATAAAAAATCCTCCTAATGTATTTTGTGTAGTGTGTATAGAATAAAATATTTCTTATATTCCCTTATTGTGGTGAAGGACGCTTCCGACTAATTTTTCATGTGATTACACATGAAAATTGAATTCAATTTTGTCACCACCACGATAGAGAACATGAAATTCATAATTATATATAAATTTAATAGTTTAAAGAAACTGAGAATTTTGATTTTTTCTCTTTATTTTAATTTTATTGTATTTGTAAAGAAAAATCAACCACCTACGGAAGATGGTTGATTAAGTTTAAACTCATAATTAATTATTTAGAAATTTCTAGTACTCCGTATCCAGTGTCACGGCGTTTGTATACTACTGAAATTTCGTTTGTGTTGCTGTCTAAGAATGCGAAGAAATCGTGTCCTAGAAGTTCCATTTGGAATACAGCTTCTTCTCTTGTCATTGATTCTACTTTAAGTTGTTTAACTTTACCGAAATCTAATGCAGGTTCTTCAGCTTCTTCTAACTCGTTAGTAAGAAGATTTTCTTCAACAAATCCTTTCTCGCGTCCTTTTCTATTGATTTTAGTTTTGTGTTTTCTCATTTGACGTTCAAGTTTGTCTACAACTAAATCAACAGCTGCGTATAAGTCTTCGTTAGTTTCTTCTGCACGTAGTGTTACACCTTTAAGTGGCACAGTGATTTCAATTTTTTTCTTATTATTTTTGTATACTTTAGCATTAGCGTAAACGTTTGCTTCTAAACTGTCAGCAAAGTATTTTTCTAATTTAGAAACTTTGTTTTCAACATACTCTCTAATTGCTTGAGTAATCTCTAAATTTTCTCCTCGTACTTGATATCTTAACATTTTAAAGCACTCCTTTCATAAAGCAGCCTAGCTACTTTATAGGGGGTTCCCCCTCTTTTTATAGTTATATTATACCACTTTTTGATAACGTTAGCAATATAGTTTGCATAAAAATGTCACTTTTGCAAAATGTACTTTTATTTTGCTTTATAAATATATTTTTGTTAAAATAAAATTAAATACAGTCAGTATAAAGTTGTAAAGAAGTCTAGAATCTTAAAATGTTAACTAAATAAGTAAAAATGAATATTATAATTTGATAAAAATTTACAGATGAGGTGGGGAGAAAAAATGTTTTTTAGGGAATATTGTGAATTTATTGAAGCACTTTATATAATTTATTATTCAAAAATGAATGATTATGAAAAAAATATTAATTATAGAAAAATTAGAAAAAGTTATGAAGAATTTGGTAAAATAAATAATGATTTTGAAGAAATCTATGATGAAATAACTACAGGAGCAGTCTATAATCTAAAAGAGAGTGATTTAACTTTTTTGAGGAGATATAATGGACTGCTTTTATCTATTTCTAGATTACTCAATTTGAAAATTAAATTACACTATTTAGATAATTGTACATTTGTTAAGAAGATGTATTCAGTGGAGTTGATCGATGATAAATATCATTGTTTGCAATGCGATAACAGTAATCAAAATCTATTTTTCAGTTTTGAGAATAATAGTCTAAAGACTACGTATTGTAGGAGATGTATTGATTTTGGAAGAAGTGACGATAATTTTATAAAATTTCATATTAACATTCCAGTATCGAAAATAGAAGCACCTAAAAAACCTAATGTAAGACTGAGTGATGTTCAGGAAATAGCTAGTGAAAGATTGGTAGAGAATACTGAAAAGAATCTCAGTACACTAGTTTGGGCTGTTTGTGGTGCGGGAAAGACAGAAATAGTTTATGAGGTAATTTATCAAGCGATTTTGGAAAATAAAACTATTTGTTTAGCTATTCCAAGGAGAGATGTAGTTAAAGAACTATCTGAAAGATTTTATCGTGATTTTAGTGGTTATCCGATAAGTGTATTACACGGAGAGGAGAAGGTGTTAGAAGAATCTAATTTTTATATAATGACTACTCACCAGCTTGTGAAGTACTACAATTACTTTGATATAGTGATAATTGATGAGGTGGATGCTTTTCCGTATTCAGGAGATGAATGTTTAGAAAATGGTGCAAAAACAAGCTTGAAAAATAATGGGGTGATTGTGTTTTTATCAGCTACGCCTTCAAATAAAATTAAAGCTAGTGTCGATGAAGTTATTAAAATACCTATAAGATACCATAGATATTTATTACCTGTGCCAAAAATTAAAATTGAAAAGACAGAGGTGTTTGATTTTACGAAGAGATGCAAATTTATAGAAAAATTTATAAAAGAAAGATTAGCTAGAGATAGACGAATTTTGATATTTGTCCCTGAAATAGGAATGTGTGAGACAGCAGTACTTTATTTGAAGCGTAGTTTTTCAGATAATATTCTTATAGATTTTGTCTATAGTGAAGATGAAAATAGAAGCGAGAAGATCAAAGAATTTTACAATAGAAAAATAGATGTTCTTGTAACTACTACTATATTAGAACGAGGTGTGACTTTTGATTATCTAGATGTGATAATTTTTGATACAAAACATATAAATTTCACAAAATCAGCATTGATTCAAATTTCGGGTAGAGTAGGAAGAAAGGATTATGATAATAGTGGGGATATAGTATTTTTATCAGATAAAATTAGTAGAGAGATGAAAGCGGCGATTAAGGAAATAGAATACATGAATAATTTAGCGAAATATAGGAAGTTAAATAGGAGGTAGATTATGAATTGTAGTTTTTGCGGAGTTAAAATTAGCGATAAATTAGGTTTTGATACACTTTTCAAAACAAGAGAGAAATTTCGATTGTGTGCTGAATGTAAGGAACATCTTGATATTAATGTTTTAGAAGTAGGAGAATACACTCTTTATTATTTCTCTGATTATGAGTTTGTAAAAGATGATATTTATTCGATAAAATATTTTGGAGATGTAGCGTGTGCGCTAAAGTTTAAAAATTTGTTTAAACGATTTCTGTCTTTGAATACTTTTGATTTTATAACTATTGTACCTGCTAATGAGATTCGGGAGATTATAAGAGGATTTGATCATATCGAACAACTATGTAGAATATGTGATATTAATTTTGAGAAGACACTAGGCTGTGAGTATAGAGAAAAACAAGCGAAGCTCCATAAAGAGAGGATAGAGAATAAATATTATATGCTGCCTAATGGACAAAAATGGGAAAATGTTAGAAGTATATTAATAATAGATGATATATTCACAAGTGGTAATACTTTACTAGGTTGTGCTAAAATTATAAAGGAAATGTATCCAGAAATAAATATAAGTTTTTTAACATTGTCGAAAGTAAACTAACGCTTAATTTAAGTATTTTTTACTTAACAACTTAGTTTTTTATGGTATAATGTTAAAGTTGAATTAAAATGTTGTTTTTGAAAAGTTAAGTTTAATATTTTGTAAAAAATATTACTCAAATTATATAGTTAGGAGATGGTTAAAACAAAAATTTTATTTTCACTTATAATGATCGTTTTAATTTTAATTCTTGTAATTTTCTTATCGAAAAAATTTGAATTAAATAAAGATCAAATTATTATATTTTGGATATTAGTTTTATTTTGGTCGGCGATAAGTATTATTAGGGCTTATAGGAAGTTATATGCTATAACGCCGATTGATCAAGGTGGACTTTCATTAACCCCGGTACTTGCTGCTCAGATTGCTGCAGGTTATGGTCTTATGAGTTTAATTGTAAGGTTACCTATGTTTTTAGCGAGCGATATATTTAAGCGAAGAAAAATATTCGTACAAATATCGTTATTCTTGTTAATTATAACATCGTTTCTAGTTGCATTTAACGGTAGTTATATGACTTTATACCTATCTTCATTATCTTTAGGTATAAGTGCAACAATGCTTGCCTTATTTAATGTTATTTTTTCAGAAACATTTTCGAAAGATAAGGCAGCTGTATCAGTTTCTATATTATCTGTAGCACCGCTATTAGCTGAATTTATCGCAGCTCCAATCCAATATGTCTTCACTATGAATACATACAAACACTTTGATTATATGTGGATAGTAGCAGGAGTTATTGCAGTAGTAACGTTTATACTATCGTTTATGATGAAAGATTATCGTCCAATCGATAGTGATTTTTCATTTGATAAAGTAAAAGTAGTAATTAAGCATAAGAGTTTTATTTATATCTGTTTATTAGCATTGTTACTTTCATTTATTAAATTCTCGACAAGTGGTGCTAATATGATTGCTTATGGTAAAACTGAGTTAAATATGACGCCGCTTATGCTTGCTTATATGGATGCAGTCTTTGCTGTTCCTCAGCTTATTGCAGGGGTTCTTGTGGGAGTGTATTTCACTAGGAAATGGGGTATTCAAAAAACATTATTATTCTTATTAGGATGTTCATTAGCATTCTATATAATAGCATTATATGTAAATAATCCATATATTATTTATTTCAGTTATATACTTAACGGATTAGGGTATGGAGGCGCGTATAATGCGCTGATTTCACTTGCTATGCAATATTTTGATAGAGAGTATCGTAATGTAAGTATGGGAATATATCAAGCATTCTTTGCACTAGGGATCTATTACGGAGATTATGTTTATGTTTGGATTGCTAAACATGTTAAAAATGGATTATTTGGCTTCACGCAAAGCAAAGCGATATTCTTAATTGTAATAGGAATAACTCTAGTAAGTATGCTTATGGTTAAAATTAAAGTTAGAGATAATTAATAAAAAAAGTTGATTCACGATTTTGTGAATCAACTTTTTATTAAGGGCTTTAGCCAGTTGAGGAGGCGAAGTCTCCGAAACAAAAAACCACCCGCTATGCGGGTGCGAGACAAAAGTTAAACAATTGAAAAATCATCCTTTCTTGATAAAATAAGAGTAGTTCAAGCTCTAAAATAAAGAAAGGATGATTTTAATTATGGCAAATAAACATAATAGTTTATCACATACAAA
>PNGU01000015.1:0-14916 GCA_002871655.1 Streptococcus sp. UMB1385
ACGGACCATGGGTAGCTACAAATAACGACACTACATTAGAAGGAAAAGCAGAACTTCCAAAAGTAGAAGGATACATAGCAACAGGAGACGTAGACTCATCTAAGAAAGAAGTAACAGGAGTTAACGCAACAGATAAAGATATTACGGAAAAAGTAGTGTACAAAGCGCTAGGTAAATATGTACCAGTAGTACCAGAAGGATTCGATAAACCGAATATCAACAAACCACAATATCCAAACTCAGATGATCCATCTAAACCAGGAACACCGGATACATTGATTCCTCATGTACCAGGAACAACACCGGTAGGACCAGATGGACAACCATTAAAACCGAAGAATCCAGATAATAAAGAAGAAGGATACTTACCACCAGCGCCAACAGATCCAACGAAAGATACATCAATTATCTACGTTAAAGATGGATCACAAATAGCGGTAACGAAATTTGTAGATACAACTGGAAAAGGATTAGAGCCTTCAGTAGTAGATTCTGGAGATACAGGAAAAGCCTTCACTAAAGATGCAGAAGTAACTGCAACAATCAATAAGATCTTAGCCCGTGGATATGAAAAAGTAGCTAACGTAAACGCAGGTGAAAAAGACTATCCATCAACAGTTGCAGATAAAGTATTCGACGCAGATGCGAAAACAAACCAAGAATTCACAGTAACATTCAAAGCAAAAGTAGTTGATATTCCAACAGATCCAACTACTCCAGGTTATGTGAAACCAACTCCAGGTCAACCGGTAGTTCCAGGTGACAATAATGGACCAAAATGGCCAGAATCAGTTAAAGATCTGAAGACTACTGAAGCTGTAACACGTACAATCAAGTATGTATACGAGAATGCAACTCCAGTTGGTGACGATAAACTTGGAACAGAGGTAGCAGGTAAGAAAGTTCAAACACTTGAATTCACAAGAACCGCTAAAGTTAACCTTGTGACAGGTGAAATTGAATACGGAAAATGGACGCCTAAGACAACTGATGGATTCGAAGCTGTAGCAACTCCAACGATTGATGGATATACATCAGCATTGGTAAATAACCCAGCAACTAGCGATGTACCAGCGAAAACTGTAACAGCAGATGCAGAAGATTATGAAGAAGTTGTAATATACAAAGCGAAACAAACAGTAATAGATGCAAATAATCCGAACTTTGATCCAGACAAACCGGTAAATCCAAAAGATCCAAATGGTCAAAAATATAAAGATCTTAAATTAAAAGAAGAAGTAAAACGTACAATTACGTATACTTATGCAGATGATGTAGCAGATACTACTAAACGAGGAGCTGAAGCAGAACCTAAACATGAAACTACAGTAAGTTTCACACGTACAGCGACAGTAAATGGAGCTACAGGTGAAATTACTTATAGTGAATGGGCTGCTAAAGATAACGATACAACTCTTGAAGGTAAAGCGACTGTACCAGTTAAACCGGGATATGTAGCAATAGGAGATGTAGAGGCATCTAAGAAAGACGTAACGGGAGTTAACGCAACTGATAAAGATATTGTTGAAAAAGTAATCTACAAAGATTTAGGTAAATTTGTACCAGTTGTTCCAGAAGGATTTACTCCTCCAACAATTCCAAATTCACAATATCCAAACGATCCAAAAGATCCAACAAAACCAGGTACACCTACAACTACGATTCCTTATGTACCAGGAACAACACCGGTAGGACCAAATGGTAAACCATTAACTCCGAAAGATCCGAAAGATCCTAAACAAGGATATAACCCACCGGCACCAACGCACCCAACTGAAGATACTACAATCGTTTATGTGAAAGATGGTTCTCAAGTGGCGGTAACACACTTCATTGAAGTAAACAGTGCAACTGATAAGACTGAAAAAGGTGGAGTAGCTCAATCAATCGTTGATACAGGAGACACAGGAAAAGCCTTCACTAAAGGTGCAGAAGTAGAGAAAACTATTGCAGCTCTGAAAGTTAAAGGATATACAGTAGTAGAAAACAACTACCCAGCAGATGGTAAATTCGATGCAGATGCAACAACTAACCAAGAATATAAAGTTCTTGTAACAGTTAAACCAGTAACTGTAAATCCAAATGATCCAGCTCCGACTCCAGGAAAACCAATCGATCCAAATAATCCAACAGGACCAAAATGGACCCCAGAGTTAATCAAAGAGTTAGAAGATGGACGTAAAGATGAAGTTAAACGTACAATCAAGTATGTTTACGTAGATGGTAAAGAAGCTGCTACTCCAGTAGAAGAAACTAAAGAATTTACTCGTACAGCAACAATCAACCCAGTAACTGGTAAGATTACATTTGGAGATTGGTCACCAGCTCAAACATTTGGAGAAGTAACTTCACCAGAAATTAAGAATTACACTCCAGATAAAGCAACAGTACCAGCTAAAGAAGTTGCAGCAGGAGCAGACGATGTAACTGAAACAGTAATCTATACTACAAAATCAGTAACATTAGATCCATCTAAACCAACGAATCCAAATACGCCGAATGTTACTCCAAAACCAGATGACAAAGTACCAAACGATCCGAAAGGACGCACGTATAAAGAATTAGGATTAATCGAAGAAGTGACTCACACAGTTCACTACAGATTAGCGGACGGAACGGATGCAGGTATCGAAGATAATGTACAAACATTAACGTTTACTCGTACAGCTGATTTAGATCCAATAACTGGAGCAATCTCTAATTACAGTAATTGGAAAGCAAAAGGTGACGATATAACAATCGATGCTGTGCCAACACCAGCTAAAGAAGGATATGTAGCTTCAGCGAAAGTTTCTACAGAACGTGCAAATGTTAAAGCTACGGATAAAGATAGTGAAGAGACAATTATCTATCGTAAACTTGGTTCTTATGTACCGGTAATTCCTGAAGGGGTAACACCTCCAGCGAATACTGACTTAACGCCAAAACCATATCCAAATGATCCGAAAGATCCTACAAAACCAGGAACGCCTACTGAAACACCAGTAGTACCATATATCCCTGGAACAACACCAATAGGACCAGACGGAAAACCATTAACTCCGAAAGATCCAAATGATCCAACAAAAGGATATGAAGTTCCAAAACAACCTACAGATCCAACTCAAGATACGAGAATTACTTATGTTAAAGAAGGTTCTCAAGTAGCGTTAATCCACTTCGTTAAAGCGGATGGAACTGCAGTTCATGTATCTGTTGCGGAAGCAGGGGCTACAGGTCAAGCAATTAAGACAGCAAATGTCGATAAAGTAAAAGCTGATCTCGAAGCTAAAGGATATGAAGTTGTTGAGCCAACTGATCCAGCTTATACTGCAGAACGTGAAGCATTCTACGGAGAAGCAAATCGTAAATATGATGATAAAGACGATAAAGGTGCTAAAGGAATTAGCCAAGTTTACTACGTAATCGTTAAAGAAGGAATTACTCCGATCGATCCGGATAAACCTCTAACTCCAACAACACCAGAACTTCCAAAACCAGGAGATAAAGTACCAGGAGATCCAAAACAACGTACATTCGAGCAACTTGGATTAATCGAAGAAGTAAATCGTACAATTAACTACAGATATGCTAATACTGACAAAGTAGAAGAAGCTAAGCGAGGAACAGAAGCTGCGGAAACTGTTAACCAAAAACTTCGTTATACTCGTAAAGGTGACTTGAACAAAGTAACAGGTGAAATCACTTATACTTCTGATTGGACAAAACCTCAAACGTTAGCAGAAGTAGTGTCTCCAGTAATAGAAGGTTATGTTGCGGATATTAAAGCAGCAGAAAAAGTAGATAATGTAGCTTATAATGCAGCAGATTCTACAGTGAATGTTGTTTACTCACCGCTAGGTAAATATGTACCGAAAGTACCAGAAGGATTTGAAGAACCAAAACTTGACAAACCTCAATATCCAAATGATCCAAAAGATCCAACAAAACCAGGAACACCGACAACAGTGATTCCTCATGTACCAGGAACAACACCGAAAGATCCAAATGGAAATCCACTGAAACCAGTAGATCCAAATGATCCAACTAAAGGATATGTTCCACCGACACCTAAAAATCCAACAGAAGACACAACGATTGTCTACGAAAAAGATACTCAAAAAGCAGTAACGAAATTCGTAGATCCAACTGGAAAACCAATTCCAGGAACTGTGACTATTGAAGAATCAGGTAAATCAGGTGAGCCATTAACAAAAGCAAATGATGTAACTGCTGAAATTGCTAAGTTAATCGCAAAAGGATATGATTTAGTAAGTAACAACTACGGTAAAGATAATGATGGAAACTTCGATAAAGACTCTAGTAAAGATCAAGAATACACTGTAGTGTTAACTCCTCATATTCAAGATGTACCACCGTTTGATCCTAAAGATCCAAATGATCCAAAAACACCACAACCTGGACAACCAATCGATCCAAATAATCCAACAGGACCGAAATGGACAGATGAATTAATTAAACAATTAGAAACAACTCGTCACGTTAACCGTACAATTAAGTATGTTGACGAAAAAGGAAATGAAGTATCTAAGACAGTTACTGATAAAGTAACGTTCACTCGTGGAGCTAAGTTAAATGTAGTTACAGGAGAAATTACTTATAACGAATGGACTGCGAAAGATAACGATACAACATTCGTAAGAGTTGTATCACCAGTTGTTAAAGGATATATTCTAAAAGATGCTAAACAAGAAATAGTTCCAGCATCAACAGGATTAACTGCAGATTCTAAAGATGAAAACATCGAAGTAGTTTATATCAAACTTGGTTCATGGGTACCAAAAGTACCAGGAGGAGAAACTCCAATCGATCCAATCCCATATCCAACAGTTCCAAATGATCCAACAAAACCAGGTACAGATAAACCAAAAGTACCTTATATCCCAGGAACAACGCCAGTGGTACCGAAAGATCCAACTAGACCAATTAGTCCGGATAATCCGCTAGTTCCATTAACACCAGTTGATCCAAAAGATCCAACTAAAGGCTATGAAGTACCACCAGTGCCAACGGATCCAAGAGTAGATACACCGATTAACTACGTAACAGATAAGCAAAAAGTTATTACTAACTTCGTAGATGAAAATGGTAAAGTTGTATCAACTCCAGTAGTAGATGAAGGTGATTCAGGAGCTAACTTCAACAAAGATAAAGTTGATGAAGTAACTAAGACTATTGAAAAACTTGAAAAAGCAGGATATAGAGTAGTAAGCAATGACTACCCATCTAAAGATACAGATAGAGTATTCGATAAAGATAAATCTGTAGATCAAATCTTTAATGTAAAAGTAGCTGAAAGAATTATTCCGGTAACACCAGGTAAACCGACAGATCCAAATGATCCAAACTTACCGAAAAATCCAGATGGAACTCCAGTAACACCATCTACACCAGAACCAGGTAAACCAGTATTCCCTAACGATCCAAACAGCCCAGTATGGCCAAGTACGGTAAAAGATATGATAACAGAAAAATCAGCTACACGTACTATCAAGTATGTAGATCGTAATGGAAAAGAAGTAACTGAAACTCGTGTTGAAACAATCAAATTCACTCGTGATGCTAAGATTAACTTAGTAACAGGAGAAATCACATATGGTGAATGGACAACAGATCGTAACGACGATATCTTCAACGGATACCCAGTACCAGTTGTTAAAGGATACATCGCAAAAGATGGTGATCTAGAATCATCAACTAAAGATGTTAAAGTAACACCTGATACAATCAAGGATATCAATGAAACAGTTGTTTACGATAAGTTAGGATCATGGGTACCAAACATCCCAGGAACACCAACAAATCCAGTTCCATATCCAAACGATCCGAAAGATCCAACAAAACCAGGAAATGATAAGCCAATCGTTCCTTATGTGCCTGGACGCACTCCAATGGTGCCTACAGATCCAACAAAACCAGTTGGACCAAATAACCCATTAGTACCATTGAAACCAGTAGATCCAAATGATCCAACTAAAGGATATGAAGTACCAAATGTACCGAACGATCCAACTAAGGATACACCAATCAGCTACGTTCCAGTACCACAACCAAATCCAACTCCAGAGCCAACGCCTAAACCAGAGCCTAAGCCGGAACCAAAACCACACCCAACGCCTGTAACTCCAGAAGCACCAGCGGCGCCGAAAGCCCCAGCTCAAGTTAAACGCTTAGCAAACACTGGTACAACTGAAACAAATACAGGACTAGCTGGATTAGGAATGGCAATCTTCGGTGGATTACTTGCAGCATCAAGACGTCGTAAAAACAACGAAGATTAAAAATAAATAGCTAAGAACTTTCTTAGTTGAAATAAGACCCACTTTCGATGTGTTTCGAAGGTGGGTTTTATTTTGTAATTAATGGTTGTCCGAAATGAATTGATGTACAGCAAGTGTAGGTAGATTAGTAATATGAAGTGGGATTTGGTTCATTATATAATTCTAGTATTAAATACTAAATTGTTAGAAAAACTACTATTAATGAAGTATAATAAAAGTGAAAAGAAAAGAATCAGAAAAGGGGATGCTTAGTGTGGAAATTGTACAAAGTTGTAAGGTTTGGCTATTGAATGATTTATTGTTGAAGCCGAAACAAACGGTAGAATTTATAAAGAAATTGCAAAAGTTACTTGAAAAAAACATATTGATGATAGAAGTAGAATATTATTGTAACAACTGTAATAGTTATTTCGAAGCAGACAGTCAAGGATTTGGTTATCCGACTTGCCCGTATTGCGGTTCAGATAATGTTTCGGATTTCTAAACATTATATAGAAAAAAATATTCATTACAAAAAGGATAGAAAGTAAATTTACACTCTCTATCCTTTTGAATATTTCATTAGCTAAGGTCGTATACTAAATAATAGAAAATCTAAGCAACAAAGTGTTGCCTAGATTTCGTTTTTTATTTTTCTTTATGTTTTGGATTTGTTAGAGAGTCTTAATTAACAGCAATCCCAGTTGAATAATATATCTTCAAAATCTAAGTTTGCTAATTTTTCTTTATTGATAAAGAAGTTTGCAACCCCTGAATCGCCCCACATAATTAGATTGTCTTTTGTGTTTGGATTCCATTCACTTTCAATTTGAAGTAACATTGTGTCGTATGCTTCTTTGTTGTCAGGGTCGCGTGGATCCCATTGAATGAATGTCGGATAACCTCCAATGGCGTGTTTAACACCCTCGAAAGCTTTAAATAAAGTTTCGTAGACTTCGCTATCAAGATCTTCGTATAAATCTGCTACTTGTTCATCTGGAAATAGTTCGTGGATAGTAGTTTTTGCGATATCTTCGAATAAGAAATCAGTAGCTGTAATTGTAGAAGTTCCTTTGCTAAATGTTAATGCGAATGATGCATCTTTCTCTTGAAATGGAGAATATTCTTCATCGTTATCCTCACTAGGAAGACGATATTTATTCAGGACATCTTCATTTGTTATGTTGTCATCGATATCTTTGATATATTTCACAACATTAGTTCCTTTAGAATCTAATCCGAAAGAATCATCGCGAGAAATCCAGAATTGAACTAATCCCGCTTTAGGATAAATATTATTTTCTGGTAGTTCAGTACAGTTGATTTGAGCTAGCAGAGCTAGTTGATTTCCTTCGGTATCTACTGGAACCTCGGCATCTTGTGCGATGTAGGGAACTCCTCCGAATTTACTAGTTTTAACATTAAGACCTCTATCTCCATTGATAGAAATACTAATATATTCTTTTGTGTATTCATTTTTAATTTTCTCTATTACTTTGTTGATATCTTCGATTGTAATCATAAAACCCTCCAGTATACATGTTTGTAAAGTCGTTGTTTTGTATAAAAACAGCTTAAGTTTATAAACTGTTAATATTTTATCAATTATTACTTCTATATATTTATAATATTTGTGGAAAGTTTTTAAAGTAATTAAATTAAAAGTGCTTGCTTGATTGTCGTTAATCTAATTTTTTAAAATAAACTCTATTATACATTTGACACTATTTAAATGTATACAGCTCCACGCTTTCATTCTAACATACGATTTGTAGTTGGTCAATAGTATCTAGTTGTGGAATGTTAAAATCAATGGCTGTAGTTACATAGAAGGTGTAAAATACATTTATTATAGAAAAAAGAGATTAATAATGCTGTTTAAATGGAAAATCTTTAACGCTATTTAAAGTACATTTTAAGTAAAAATTTATAGTTTTTTAAGCAATTTTAAGTAATTTTAAGTATGTTTTAACTAAAATAGTCTTAATGGATATTTATTTCTGTTTTAATTTGTAAATGTTTTAATATCAACGATATTGCAGTTCTATATATGCTGTTTCTTTTTTATAACCAACTCTGTATCAGTGTCAATTTTTAATTAGAAAGACTAAAAAACCAAAAAAAATTTCTTAAAAAATTTGTCGAAAGAGAAACGTGTTTATAATATTTACATAAGTTGATTTCATAGGGTCAAGAGACTTTGAATGCGTATATAAAAGCTTTTCTAGAGGTGCTAGAATTTAGAAAAATGATGTAAATTTAAGTATACAATGAAAATGAAAGATGATTTTTTTGTGGACAAGGTTAAAATATTTTGGTAAAATAATTATTGAAATCAAGATGAATTTCAAAATTAGTAGAATACATATGTAGGTTAATAAAGTAAGAGTATAAAGTTAATATGTATTTAGAATTTTTATTACAAATGTGATTTTACAGAAAAAAGCTAAAGTTTATGAAAAATGTAACGGTAGTGTTATGTTTTTTTATATTTTTTGGCGAAATCTGAAAATTACAGGAGTGATAATTTTATAAAATATACCGAAATTAGGAGGGAACAAATGGTAGGAAAAAATAACCAATATTTAAAGAGTACTAAAGAAGGTACAAGAGTAGAAAGTTACTCTATTAAAAAATTCAAAGTTGGTACAGCATCAGTAGTAATCGGTGCAAGTATCTTTTTAGGTGCTGGAGCAGTAGCTCAAGCATCAGAAGAAGTGTCAAATAACACAACTACAGACAACACTACAAATGCAGGTGAAAAAGCAGAAACTGCTCCTAAAGCAGTGGCACAGCCAGCAAAAGTTGAAAATACTAAAGAAAGTGTTGAAGCAGCAGTAGCAGCTAAAGTAGGAGCAGTAGCACCAAAAGCAGAAGTTAAGAAAGATGCTTTAAAAGATGCAATTACTGCATTAGAAAGTAATGTAAAATCAGCTCCAGATGCTGATCAAGCAGCGATTTCAGCAGCTAAAGAAGCATTAGCAGCAGCAAAAACTGTATTAGCTAACGAAGCGGCTACACAAGCTGAAGTAGATGAACAAGTAAAAGCGGTACAAGCTTTAAACACGGCTGTAACTGAAGCTCAAGTAAATGGAGTAGCAGCGAAAAATGATGCTAAAAAAGCAGAAGAAAAAGCTAAATCTGAAGCAAAACAAACTACAGAAGTAAAAGAAGCTAAAAAAGAACTAACTCAAGTAGCTTCAGAAGCAGAAGTAACTAACAAACTTGCTAAAACTGAATTAAGTAAAAAAGACTTAAAAGTAGAAGCAAAGCCAGCAGTAGAAAAAGCTGTAGTTAAAAACGAAGAAGCTCTAAAAGTAGCTAAAGAATTATTAGGAAACGATAATGCTACGAAAGAACAAATCGCTAAAAGTTTAGAAGAATTAAGCAACTCTATTAAAGCAGTATATGCAGAGTTAGAGAACGCTGGAGCTAAACGTAATGGTAAATTTGACGTAGTATTAGCTGACGTAGCTGATACAGTAGCAGAACCACCACTTTCAGAAGAAGAACAAGCAAATCACTGGAAGAAATACGCAGATAAAAATACAGAGCGTTTAACGAAACAAATCAAGTGGTTTGATATTACAAATCCGAAAGCGACAATTGAAAATCTTGGTGACGGTGGCAAGCTTAAGGTAGGTACTAAGTTTACACAAGAAATTTCTCCAGGGTATGTTGTGTCGTTAACAGTTACTAAATTAGCACCATTTAACTCAACAGATGAGTACAAAAAACGTGGTGGAGCAGGATATGACGCTAATGCACAAAACGTCTACAAAGACAATACACCGGCTGAATTAAAAGTAGTAACACAAGGAAGTTACTCTGTTGCAAAAACAAACGGTATGGATACAAAAGGTAGCACGGTTATTCAATCTGTAGTAGATGGAGCTAACGTTGGGGTGGAATTCTCTGTTAAATCTACTTTAAACGGAAAAGAAGTACCTGCGAATGTTGTATTCTTAACTGGGGAAGAAGCTGGTTCTTCAGAAATTGAAATCTATAAAACAGATGGTGATGGTTTTGAGTTGGTAACTGAGTTATCAAACTCTAATGTCCCAGGTAAAGAAACAGCTCGTTCGTATATTGGAGAAATATATGAAAGAAGAACAGTAGATACTGCTGGTCACGGACAAAATAGAGCGGATGGACAATTAGGTATTTCTTATACGCTTGAAGGAAGTGGTAAACCAGCTTTCGCTCCATTCTTAGCTGACAAAGGTGCAGGATTCTTCAATACAACAGTTACATCAGATACAGTAATTACAGCAACGGCAAAAGATGGAACTATTCATGCAGATGGATTAGGAACACAAGTTTTTGGACCGGTATCAACTCACCGTGATTCAGGTTTCTCTACTCCATTAGTAATGACACGTAATGCTAAAAACATTGGTATGTACATTATGTCTAATGGTCAACAAGGATCTATGCTAGGATTCATGGTTCTAGACGAAGGGGATGCTCCAGCTTCATATGGAAGAGTAGCTCACTCTATCTCTAAATCTGATGGACAAAAACAACCGTACTTAGGATCTGTTCCAGCTGACGTTGACGTACGTACAACTCCAATTAAGGGTGCAAGTGCGTTTATCTATGATGATGTTAATGGTATCGGTGCTGCGGATGAAGGTGCTCGTCAATTAATGGGTGACGATGTAGCTCCAAATGATAACTATAAGTTGAAAAAAGTTAATGATGGAACTTACTCAATGACTTTCGATGCTCACCTAGACGGAGAGGCTAAAGCTTATGTTAATGGTTGGATCGACTTCAATAACAATGGTAAATTCGATGAAGGTGAAGCTGCAGGGGTTACTGAAGTAACACAAGATGGAAAAGTTACACTAACATGGACAAACAATTACCAAAACGTAGACACAACTGCTACAAAACTAGCTACACGTTTACGTATTGCATACGATAAAGCTGACGTTAAGGCACCAACTGGTATTGCGTACTCTGGGGAAGTAGAAGATTTCCAAATCCAACAAACAGTTCCACCACGTGGGACTAAGAGAGAAACAACAGATGTACAAGGTGCAACTCAAACATCAACTGTAGCATTTAATGCATACGGTCAAAAGAACTATGATTTTGATAAAGATAATGCTATTGATACGACAGTTAAATCACAAATTGTTAAACCTGACGGAACATTAGTAACAGATGCAGATTTAGTAGATGGATACTATGTAGTACCAGGACAAGGTAAATATAAAATTACTGATAACGGAGCAAATGTAGATGTAGAATTTATCCCAGAAGCAAACTTCGTAGGGACGGCAGATGGTATTACAATCCGTCGTACAGATATCAATGGTAACACTACTGGTTGGGGTAACGAAGGTCGCCAAATCGTCGGTGGTGAAGGAGAAAACAAAGATCAACTAGACCTAGTAAGTGAACAAGTTCAATTAGCTGGACTTGCAGCTAAAGGTTCTATGGACGGTCGTTATATTCCAACAGTAACTCCAAAAGAAATCAAAGGAACACCTGAAGAATCAACAGATATCCAAGGTAAACCACAAACAAAAACACCTAAATTCTCAATCGATGTAGATAAAGATGGTGACGGAACTGCACCAGACGCAGTAACTCCAAGTGCACAGTACCCAGCTAAATTAGTAGATCCAGCAACTGGAAAACCAACAGACGAAACAACTGTAACTGTAAAAGGTGAAGGAACTTATACAATTAATCCAACAACTGGAGCTGTAACATTCACTCCAGAACCACAATTTACAGGAACAGCTAAAGGTATTGACGTATCATTAACAGCACCAGTAGGTCAAGATAAAAATGGTCAACCTGTAACAGCAACAGCTACTGCAAAATACACTCCAACTGTAACGCCTGTTAAACCAACAGCAACTCCAGACACTTCAACAGGAGTACAAGGTGAAACTCAAACAGGTAAACCAACATTTACAGAAGGAAATACAGAAGTACCTATTAAAGAAGGATCTGTAAAATTATTAAATCCAGATGGAACAGAAGCAAATGGACCAGTAGATGCTCTAGACCCAAGTGGTAAAAAAGTTGGGGAATACACTGTAGATCCAACAACAGGTGTAGTAACATTCACACCAACAGACAAATCTTACACTGGTAAAGTTCAACCAGCAAACGTACAGGCTGAAGATAAGAATGGAACTAAAGTTAAGACAACTTACACACCAACAATCGTAGGAGTAACACCAACAGCAACACCAGCTACAACTGAAGATGTTCAAGGTAAAACTCAAGAAAGTCCAGTTTCATTCGAAGGTGGAAAAACTACAATTGCAGGAGAAGAAAAAACTGTAGAAATCGATCCAGCTACTTACACTCTTCTAGGAGAAGATGGACAACCAGCTACAGAAGTACCAGCTAGAGATCCAGAAGGAAATGTAATTGGTAAATACACTCTTAAAACTGTAGATGGAAAAGCTGTTGCAGTGTTCGAGCCAACAGACAAAACTTACTCAGGAGAAGTACAACCAGTACGTGTACAAGCTAAAGATAAGAACGGAACAGCTGTAGAAACAACTTATACACCGAAGATCACTCCGGTGACACCAACAGCAGAACCAGCTAAATCAGAAGCTATCCAAGGTGAAACTCAAAAAGGAACTCCAACATTCTCTCCTGGAGATACTATTGCTCCAATTAAAGAGAATTCATACAAACTTCTAGATAAAGAAGGAAATGAAGTTCCAGCAGGACAAACAACTCCAGCATACGCTGAAGATGGAGTAACTCCAGTAGGTACATACTCAATCGATCCAGCAACAGGAGAAGTAACATTCACACCAACAGATAAATCTTACACTGGAAAAGTAACACCAGCTAACGTTCAAGCAGAAGATACAAATGGAACTAAAGTTTCTACAACTTACACTCCATCAATCGTACCTGCAACACCAACAGCAGAACCAGCTAAAACTGTAGATGTTCAAGGTGCGACTCAAACAGGTAAACCAGTATTCCAAGGTGGAACTGCTATGGTTAACGGTGAAGAAAAAACTGTAGAAATCGATGAAGATAAACCAGCAAAATTAGTAGATCCAAAAACTGGAGAACAAGTTGACTCAGTAACAATCGAAGGAGAAGGAACTTACACAGTAGCTCCAGACGGAACAGTGACATTCACACCAGAGAAAACTTTCACAGGTGTAGCTAAAGGTGTTGAGGTAGTTCGTCAAGATAAGAATGGAACACCTGCTAAAGCAACATACACACCAGAAGTTAAACCAGTAACACCAACTGGAACAGACGCAGTAACTGAAGATGTTCAAGGTTCAACTCAAACAGGTAAACCAACATTCAAAGGTGGAACAGTAACAATCGATGGTAAAGAAAAAACTGTAGAAATCAATGAAGATAAACCAGCTAAATTAGTAGATCCAAAAACTGGAAACCCAGTTGATTCAGTAACAATCGAAGGAGAAGGAACTTACACAGTAGCTCCAGATGGAACTGTAACATTCACTCCAGAGAAGAACTTCACAGGTAAAGGAACAGGTGTAACAGTTCAACGTGAAGATAAGAACGGAACACCAGTAACAGCTAAGTACACTCCGGTAGTTAAACCAACAACACCAACAAGTACAGATGTAATAACTACTAACGTTCAAGGTGCAACTCAAGAAGGAACACCAACATTTGAAGGTGGAAAAGTAACAGTAAATGGTGAAGAAAAAACTGTAGAAATCGACAAAACTGTAAAACCAACATTCGAAGATGGAACAACTGAGAAGAAAGTACCAGGAGAAGGGACTTACACAATCGATGAAAATGGTAAAGTAACATTCACACCAGAAAAAACATTCACAGGTCAAGCTAAAGGTGTAACAGTTAAACGTGTTGACAAAAATGGAACACCAGTAACAGCTAAGTACACTCCAGTAGTAGTACCAGTAACTCCAACTTCAAAAGATTCTGAGTCAGAAGGACCAAAAGGACAACCTCAATCAGGAACACCAACATTTGAAGGTGGAAAAGTAACAATCAACGGTAAAGAAGTACCAGTAGAAATCGACGAAACTGTAAAACCAACATTCGAAGATGGAACAACTGAGAAGAAAGTACCAGGAGAAGGAACTTACACAATCGATGAAAATGGTAAAGTTACATTTACTCCAGAACCAGACTTCGTAGGAAAAGCATCAGGTGTAACAGTTAAACGTGTTGACAAAAATGGAACACCAGTAACAGCTAAGTACACTCCAACAGTACGTCCAGATACTTCATATGTTGATAAAGATGGAAACCCATTATCACCATCAGAAGATGGAACTAAACCAACAAAAGATATCCCAGGATACAAAGTAGTTAAAACTGAAGTGGACGCAAAAGGAAATACAAAACACATCTATGAAAAAGTTAAAACTTCATTCAAAGATAAAGAAGGAAATGAAATTCCAAACTATCCAACAGAAGACGGAGAAAATCCGAAGAAAGATATTCCAGGATACCGCTTCGTAGAGACTAAGAAACTTCCAAATGGAGATACAGAACACGTATACGAAAAAGTTAAAACTAGTCATAAAGATAAAGATGGAAAAGAAATTCCAAATTATCCAACAGAAGATGGAGAAAATCCGAAGAAAGATATTCCAGGATACCGCTTCGTAGAGACTAAGAAACTTCCAAATGGAGATACAGAACA
>PNGU01000015.1:14994-15107 GCA_002871655.1 Streptococcus sp. UMB1385
GAAGGAAACGAAATTCCAAATTATCCAACAGAAGATGGAGAAAATCCGAAGAAAGATATTCCAGGATACCGCTTCGTAGAGACTAAGAAACTTCCAAATGGAGATACAGAACA
>PNGU01000015.1:15357-42532 GCA_002871655.1 Streptococcus sp. UMB1385
GAAATTCCAAATTATCCAACAGAAGATGGAGAAAATCCGAAGAAAGATATTCCAGGATACCGCTTCGTAGAGACTAAGAAACTTCCAAACGGAGACGTAGAACACGTATACGAAAAAGTTAAAACTAGTCACAAAGATAAAGACGGAAACGAAATTCCAAACTATCCAGTTGAAGAAGGAACAAATCCGAAGAAAGATATTCCAGGATACCGCTTCGTAGAGACTAAGAAACTTCCAAACGGAGATGTAGAACACGTATACGAAAAAGTTAAAACTAGTCACAAAGATAAAGATGGAAACGAAATTCCAAACTACCCAGTTGAAGAAGGAACAAATCCGAAGAAAGATATTCCAGGATACCGCTTCGTAGAAACTAAGAAGCTTCCAAATGGAGATATTGAGCATGTATACGAAAAAGTTACAACTCCAGTAGTAGAAAAATCTACAACATGGGTAGATGAAAATGGAAATCCATTAAAACCAACTGAAAAAGGAACTTTAGAATCTGGTAAGAGCCCAGGATACGAGTTAGTAAGAACAGTTGTTGATGGAAATGGAAATGTACGTCACATCTTCAGAAAAGTAACTAAACCAGTAGAAAAAGTTGCACCAAAAGCTCAACCAAAACGTTTAGCAAACACTGGTACAACAGAAACTAACACTGGATTAGCAGGATTAGGAATGGCAATCTTAGGTGGATTACTAGCTGCAAGACGTCGTAAAAACGATAAAAACTAATTTGAAATTTTTAAATTTATAAAAAATATACTCTTATGACATGTAAAGACACCCTCGATAATTTTCGAGGGTGTTTTTTTCTTTTCTTTGAAATTCTTTAAAAATTATATAATTTACTTTTTAAAAATAATAAAATTTTTTTTAAAAAAATATTGATATGCATAGTAGAAGTTTATTTTCTAAAGATTAAATAGTATATACATGACTCTATTAATTAAGGAGATATGAAATATTGATAATTAATAAATAATGATCTTAATTTAAGAAAACGCTTTATATAAAATTAAGTAGTTCTTTGGACAAAGAAAGGTATATCTGATAAAGTTAAACTGGAATTATACATAATTTTGAAGTATTTAATTTGTAATATACTTTAAATTATTAACCAATATTATAAAAATAGGGGAGAAAAATCATTATCGAAAACTTTTAGGAAAGGAGTTTTAGGTTATTTATAATAGGTGTGTGATATGTTTAAATTTGTATTTATATAAATTTTATTAGGATTATAAAAAAGGAGGAAAATATTTAATGGGAAAAAATAACAAGTTTTTAAAAGAGGTAAAAGAAGGTACAAAAGTAGAATCATATTCGATTAAGAAGTTTAAAGTAGGTGCGGCATCAGTAGTAATTGGTGCGAGTATTTTCTTAGGTGCTGGTGCAGTAGCCCAAGCATCAGAAGAAGTTTCTAACAACACAACTACAAACAACACAACAAATGCAAAAGAAGAAACTTCAAAACCAGTAGCTCAACCAAAAGTAGAAAACACTAAAGAAAGTGTAGCATCAGCGGTAGCGGCAAAAGTAGGAGCAGAAGCACCTAAAACAGAAGCTAAACTAGATAAATCTGAATTAGAAAAATACATTAACGAAGTTTCAGCCAATCTTGAAGCTGGAAAATATGTCAATAAAACAGACGAATCTGTAGCGATATTAAAGGCTGAATTAGAAAATGCAAAAACAACTTTAACTTCAGCGAAAACACAAGAAGAATTAAAAGCAGCTTACAACAAACTTGTAACGACTGCAAACTCAAAACTAGTTAATAAACCTGTGGAGAAAAAAGAAACACCAACAGTAGACACAACACAATCAAAACCTACAGTTGGTAAAAAAGCAGAAAATACAGAGAAAAAATCTGATTCAAACTCAATCGAAAATACTGGATCTAACGATTCACGTAATGGACAAGCATTAGATAAAAATAATGCATTTAGAGCGGAGACAACTGGAACTCATGGTAACTTTAATTACTCTATGGAGTATTCTAATGGAAAAGAAATTTACCTTTATAATGAAGAAGATGCAGATGTCGATATTACAGTTAGCTCAACAGCTGGAAATATTACTAAAGCAACAGTTAAAGCAGGAAGTGGTCAGTTTGTGTTAAAATCGAAAAGTGATCAAGCGATAGCTCATGCGAAAGGTGCAAACGTACCTATGCCGCAGGAAGAAGAAGTTGAAATAGATGGTTATGGTTGGAGTTATCATCAAACACTAAGTGAAACTCAAGGTCCAGTAAAAATTAAAATCACTGGTAAACCAAATGATACTTTTAAAGGACTTAAACCTTACACAAAAACTGAAGATCAACGAGCTGTATTAGGGGCAAGATATTTACAACTTGAAGATTCTACTGGTGCTAAACTGTCTGGAGGTAACAATCCATCAGCTCCTGGTTATTTCAACTTGGTTGTTAAATCTCAAACATACAAATACGATATTCAACCCGTAGCAGAGGAGAATAAAGTTGCTGTTGCAGATATTAACAACTTAACTCCAACTGATATTGATAAAATTAAAGAGAAAATTAATATTCAATATTCTGATAAAGCAACGAAAGAAGATGCTCGACTTGCTTCTAAAAAAGGAGAAGTTTTACAAAATAGATCAACGGTAGTGAAAGAAGTCGCTGTTGCCAACGGAACAATTACAGTTACGTATAATGACGATTCAGTAGATACTACTCCAGTTGCAAATGTAGCACGTACTAACCCAGCACCAACAGTAGAACTGCCATACTCAAATGCAGACAAACGTCAAATTTATGTTTACACAGGTGAAAATACTGATTTAACATTCAAGTCTAATGATAATGCAGCAATTAAGGATATGTATCTACGTGGACCTGGAGATATCAATTGGAACAATACGTTGGCTTATGGGTTTTCTATGGGTGCTATAAGAAATGATGTAGTAACAGGTGATGCTACTATTTCTGATAATAAGAAAGAAGCATCTATTAAGATGACAGGCGTTACAACACTTACAGCTCCAAACCAATGGACAAGTTTTATTGAAGCTAAAGATAATGATGATTTCAAATCAATGACAGGAGTAAACTACGATGCTTCAACTGATGATGCAGTACGTAAACAAAAACCAGGATATGTTCAATTCATCGTTAAATCTCAAACAGATAAGTATAATATCAAGGCACCAACAGAAAAGGTTACAGTAGCAGACCCAGCAAATGTAACAGAAGATGATTTAGCTAAAATCAAAGAAAAATTACAACTTGAGTACAATAAGGATAATGACGATGCGAATATCTCAAAAGATGCTCCAGTTACAGATAAAAATGCTAAGATTAAGTCAGTAACAAAAGATGATAAAGGAAACCTTGTTGTAACTTATACAGATGGTTCTATAGATAAACGTCAATTATCAGAATTTGTGACACTTAACAAACAACCAGCAATTGATGCAGTTAACAAAGCAGCAGAAGACAAGATTGCTGAAATCAACAAAACTCCAAATGCTACTGACGAAGAAAAAACAGCAGCAATCGCAAAAGTAAATGCAGATAAAGAAAAAGCTCTTAATGCAATTAATGATGCTAATCTAACGACAAAAGCAGCGTTAGATCAAGCTAAAAAATCTGGTACAACTGCAATCGCAGCGGATAACCCAGTAGTAGCGAAAAAAGATGCAGCAAAAGCAGATGTAGAAGCAGCGCGTAAAGCAAAAGCAGATGCTATTAATGCTGACAAAAACTTAAGTCAAGCAGAAAAAGATGCAGCTATCGCTAAAATCAATAAAGCGGCTGAAGATGCAACAAAAGCAATCGATGCAGCAACGACAGATGCAGCTGTAGATACAGCGAAAAATGCTGGAACTACAGAATTTGGTAAAGTTAACCCGGTAGCAAAAGAAGCAGCAAAACAAGCAGTGGCAGATGAGCTGACTAAGAAAGAAGAAGAAATCGATGCTCGTGATGACTTAACACAAGAAGAAAAAGATGCGGCTAAGAAAGAAGCACAAGCTAAAGCTAAAGAAGCTACTGATGCAATCAATGCTCAACCTGATACGGTAGCTTCACCAGAAGAAGCAAAAGCAGCTCAACAAGTGGTTGATGCAGCTAAAGATAAAGGTGTAGCAGATGTTACAGCAGTAAACCCAGAAGCGAAAGCAAAACCAGCAGCAAAAAAAGCAATTGATGAAGTATTAAAAGCGAAAGAAGCGGAAATTGATGCGCGTACAGACTTAACTGATGAAGAAAAAACTGCAGCAAAAGAAGAAGCAAAAGCAGCAGCTGACAAAGCGAAAGAAAATGTGGATAAGGCAACAACAGATGCGGCTGTAAAAGAAGCAGAAAAAGCAGGAACATCAGAAGTTAAAGCAATTAATCCAGAAGCGAAAGCAAAACCAGCGGCTAAGAAAGCAATTGATGAAAAACTGGCAGAACAATTAAAAGCTATTGAAAATACACCTGATGCTACTGATGAGGAAAAAGCAGAAGCAATTCAAAAAGCTAATGATGCTGCAGAACAAGCAAAACAAGCAATAGATGATACTAAAACAGATGCAGAGGTAAATACTGCAAAAGAAACGGGTGTAGCAGAAATTGAAAAAGCTCTTCCAGTAGTTGAAGATAAACCTAATGCTCGTAAAGCAATCGACGAAGAAGCAAAAGCTAAAAAAGCAGAAATCGATGCTCGTAATGATTTATCTCCTAAAGCTAAAGACGCATTAAAAGCTAAAGTAGATAAAGTTGCGAATAAAGCTAAAGCAGCAATTGATGCAGTAACTAGTGCAGAAGATGTTAATGTAATAGAAGAAGCAGATAAGGCAGCTATTAAAGCAATTGGAGATATCAATAGACCAATTGACAAAGTTCTTGTAAAAGATCCAAGTGCATTAACAGATGAAGAAAAAGCTAAAATCTTAGAAGAAGTTAAAAAAGTTAATCCTACAGCCAAAGAAGTTAAATATAACGAAAATGGTAAAATCGAGGTAACTACTGGAAATGGTGATAAAGGAACGATTAATCCAGCTAAATTAGTTAAAACCGAAGAAGACTTAGATAACGGTAAAGGTGGAAACGACATTAATAAACCACTTGATAAAGTTATCGTAAAAGATCCAGCTAACCTAACAGATGAAGAAAAAGCTAAGATTGTTGCAGAAGTTGAAGAGGTAAATCCAGATGCTATTGTAACAATAGATGAAAATGGAACTGTTTCTGTTTCTACTCCAGATGGTAAAACTTCGGCAATTCCAGCATCAGATTTAGTAAGAACTAAAGAAGATACAGAAAAAGCAGGAGCGAGGAATAGTAGTATTGTGAAACCGGCAGATAAGATAGTCGGTGAAGCTAATGACCCAGACGATCAAGCTAAAGCAGAAGAGAAATTAAGAGAACTAAATCCAGATACTAAATCTGTCAAATTCAACGAAAATGGAGATGCAACAGTTACTCTAAAAGATGGCACTACAGCAACAATTCCATCGGAAGACTTATTCAGATCAGAAACTGATGTGAATAAACCAAATGCAGGAAATGACGTAGTTAAACCAGCGGACAAAACAGTAGTAAAAGATCCGAACGCACTAACAGATGAAGAAAAAGAAGCAATCGCAGCGAAAGTAAAAGAAGTAAATCCAGGTGCGACTGTAGTAATTGACGACAAAGGAAACGCAACAGTAACAACACCAGAAGGAAAAACAGCAGTAATTCCAGGAAAAGATTTAGTTAAAACAGACGCAGACGCAGCGAAACCAAATGCAGGAAACGACGTAGTTAAACCAGCTGATAAAACACTAGTAAAAGATCCGAACGCTCTGACAGACGAAGAGAAAGCAGCAATCGCAGCGAAAGTAAAAGAAGTAAATCCAGGTGCGACTGTAGTAATTGATGATAAAGGAAATGCAACAGTAACAACACCAGAAGGAAAAACAGCAGTGATTCCAGGAAAAGACTTAGTTAAAATAGAAGCAGATGCAGCGAAACCAAATGCAGGGAACGACGTAGTTAAGCCAGCGGACAAAACAGTAGCTGCGAACCCGGAACAATTAACTGACGCTGAGAAGAAAGCAATCGAAGACAAAGTTAAAGCAGTAAATCCAGGTGCAACTGTAGTAATGGACGACAAAGGAAACGCAACAGTAACAACACCAGAAGGAAAAACAGCAGTAATCCCAGGAAAAGATTTAGTTAAAACAGAAGCTGACCTAGGAAAAGAAAATGCAGGAAATGACATCAACACACCGACTGCAAGAACAGCTGTAGCTAACAAAGATGCTTTAACAGATGCAGAAAAAGAAGCAGTTAAGAAAGCAGTAGAAGCAGTAAATCCAGGAGCAACTGTGATAGTTGACGATAAAGGAAATGCAACAGTAACTACTAAAGATGGAAAAGTTGCGGTAATTCCAGCATCTAAACTGGTAATTCCAGCGGATAAAGTAACTGATGCAGCTGCACAAAGTGGAATTAACACGCCAGCAACAAGAACATTAGTAGCTAACAAAGATAGCTTAACACCAGAAGAAATCGCTAAGATCAAAGCAGCGGTAGAAGCAGTAAATCCAGGAGCAATCGTAGTAGTAGATGCGAAAGGAAATGCAACTGTAACAACAAAAGATGGTGTAACAGCAACAATTTCAGCTGAACAATTAGTAAAAGATGCAAAAGATGTAGCAGCTAAAAATAATGGTGAAAATATTAACCTTGATTTTGAAAAACAAACTGTAGCAGATTTAGACAACTTAACAGATGCAGATAAAGTAGGAGCTAAAGATAAGATCTTGGCAGCAAATCCAGATGCGGCAGAAGTTATCTTCGATGCGAAAGGAAATGCAACAGTAATTCTTAAAGACGGAAAAACTTACACAGTTTTAGCTAAAGATATCTTCAAAAAAGCAGAAGAACAAACATCACCGATGATTAATATTCCTGAAAAAGTTCAAGTCAGTGATTCAATGAACTTAACAGATGCTGAAAAAGAAGCTGTAAAACAAGCTCTAGTTAAAGCAAATCCAGAGCTAAAAGAAGCTAAGATTACAATCTCATCAACAGGAGAAGCGACAATTGTATATCCAGATGGTAGGGAATTAGTTATTTCAGCAGAAAAATTAGTAGGAGCTAAAGGTTCTAATGGTCAGTCTAATGATAATAAAGGAACTAGCGATAAAGAAGATTCTTTAAACGTTTCACGTGAAAACAATGGAGCTTCAGCAGACAATACCTCAAAATCAAATACTAAGTTAGGACAACGTCTAGCAAACACAGGTGCAACAGAAACTAATACTGGTTTAGCAGGATTAGGAATGGCAGTCCTAGGTGGATTACTAGCGGCAGCTCGTCGTAAAAACGACAAAAACTAATTTGAAATCTAAACAAAAAACCGAATAAACTAAACTCTAAAAATGAAGACACTCTCGATAATTTTCAAGGGTGTCTTTTTTATACATTATCAGTCAGAATGAATAGTTCTCTGAACTATCTTTTTATACTTTATTATCGAGATTTGATTATTTTTAAGGATATTTTTATGACTAAAAATAATTTGATGATTGAATCGAAATATATCTATCTGAAAGGTGTGGTGTAATAGTATTTGAGGTTTCTTGTTGTCTTAGGTGCCAAATAAAAAAACTGACTAGGTGAAGTCAGTTTAGTATATTATATGATAGGAGTTTAAGATGTATTAGATATTCACATAGAGAGTGGTTGATATTAGTTCTATCTACTTAATAAAAAACTTTCACAAACTCCCTTAATTCGTTTGTGTATTCTATAGGCTGTTCGTAATGATATATTCATAGCTTCTGCAGTTTTTTTGATTTCTAGAGATTTTATAAATTCGCAGAAAAATTTAAGTTCCTGTTCTTCTAAGGTATTTTTTAAATACTCGAACAACTGAATATATACAAATGAGTAATTATCATCTGTTGCATCTTTGATGTTATTATCAAAAATATCTAGAGGTATGCTTTTATCTTTATTTCTGTAGCGAATCTCGTCAATTAATTTTCTTTTGATAGTAGTAAAAGCGAAACGATCGAAATCTTTTTCTTCAATTTTCCCTTCATTGAGAATTAAGAAACTGACTAATAAACCTTCCAAACCATAATTATAAAATTCATGATGAAGTTTTCTTGGTATTTTAACTTTGTAAAGAGCTTTAGTAATTAAATCTTTTTTGATTTCTAATAATTCGTAAAAAGATTCTGTCTCCCTGTTATTCAAATAGTACTTTTTCATAATAAATTCCTCCTAATTCCACTCTCCACATAAATATCTCTATGAAGACGATAATAAAAAGTAATTTATGAATTAAAAGGAGTGAGAAGATTGATCTTTAGCTATATAAAATACAAATAAATATACCCCCTTACGAAAAACCCCTCTTCACTATATATAGTGAAATTTTTTAAGTTTTGTAACAAATTTCGTGTAATAGTTCACACAAATTTCACACTGTACTAGTTGTCAATTTTATGATTAACCAGTAAAATAGCTAGTTCTTTATATAATTTATCACGATGACGACTAATAGTCATAGCATTGCTTTGTTCCTTAATTGCGATACTACGTAAAGACTCTCCTTTTACAAATAAATTGTATAGTAAAAGCTGATCTTCTATCGATAATGTAGCTAAAGCGTCATACAGTGCGTTATAAGTTTCTTTAGTAATGACTATCCCATCAGGTAGCGGAGAGTAATCTCTAACTAAATTTTCACCGTCACTTTCTTCTGTATCGAAGGCATAATAATGAATAATATTGTGTTCGGTATCTTTCTTATTTATATATCTTTCTCGATAACTCATATATCTAATAGTTGAAAATAGTTCATCAGTAATATCTATTACATGGTTTTTATCAAGTTTAAATTTCTTCATAATGGCAACTCCTTTATATAAAATGTTGTAAGGGGGTTTTTAGGGGGTAATGATTATAACAGATTTACAGAGAAAAAGTAAATAGAAGTATATAATTAATTAGTTAATTTTAAAAGTTACAAATAAAATATATAGAAATTTAATTATTTTGAAATGAAATTTGAAATGAAATATCGTGAAAAATATAGAAAAGTGATAATGATTTTATAAAAACGATAACCATAACTATAGTGTCGTTTTCAAATAGAAAATTATAGAAGATAATACTAAAAGTTATAATTTTTAGTGTTTTGATTATGGGTTAATTTAATGAGTTTCTTGTGTGAATAATGCTGTGACAACAAAGTTTATCGTGATGTGTATGGTTTAACTAAGGTGTAGTATTTTTCTTTGTAATAATTTATAAAAATATTATAAAATATTTTATAATTTTATATGTTATGTTTATGGACAAATCGATATAATCTTGTTAAAATAATACTGAGATCCTTATGAGTTTCTTTATATTGTAATAATATTATTATCAACATGTATAGATAGTACTAATTGAATACTTTATCTGGGAGAACATTATAAAAAGGATTACAGTATTTCATCTCTGCTTATAGAGATATGTTATCTAGTTATATAAGGATAAAAGAATTAATGAGTTGCTATCTAGTGTATTAAATACTAAGGAGGAAATATATGGTAAGTAAAAACAACCAATATTTAAAAGATACCAAACAAGGTACAAAAGTAGAATCATATTCTATTAAGAAGTTTAAAGTAGGTACAGCATCAGTAGTAATCGGTGCTAGTATATTCTTAGGTGCTGGGGCAGTAGCTCAAGCTAGTGAAGATGTATCGAACAATACAACTGTAGACAATGCGATAAACTCAGGTGAAAAGTTAAAAGAAGAACCTAAAGTAGCTGTTAAACCAGTCGCAGAAACTACAAAAGAAAATGTTGCAGCAGCAGTAGCGGCAAAAGTAGGAGCAGAAACTCCAAAAGCAGAAGTTAAGAAAGAAATCTTAAAAGCAAGCATTGCAACATTAGAAGAAAAATTAAAATCAGCTCAAGACGCAGATAAAGCAGCAGTAGAAGCAGCAAAAGAAGCGTTAGAAACAGCTAAAGCAGTATTAGCTAACGAAGAAGCTACACAAGCTGAAGTAGATGCACAAGCTAAATCAGTGCAAACTTTAAGCCAAGTAGTAACAGAAGCTAAAACTCAAGCTTTTGACAAAAAATTAAAAGAGAACAAAGAAGCTGAACAAAAAGCTAAAGAAGCAAAAGCTACAAAAGAAGAAAAAGAAGTAGCAGTAGCTAAAAAAGAATTAACACAAGTAGCTTCAGAAGCACAAGTAACTAACAAACTTGCTAAAACTGAATTAGCTAAAAAAGATCTAAAAGTAGAAGCGAAACCAGCAGTACAAGCTGCAGTAGTGAAAAACGAAGAAGCATTGAAAGTAGCTAAAGAATTACTAGGTAACGATAAAGCTACTAAAGAACAAATCGCTAAAAGTTTAGCAGAATTAAGCAACTCTATTAAAGCTGTTTACACAGAGTTAGAGAACGTTGGGGCTAAACGTAACGGTAAATTTGAAGCAGTATTAGCAGAAGTTGAGTCAACATCACTAGTTGATGGTTCAACAGAAACAGGTAAAAAATGGTTGGAACAACATGGATATGGTTCATTAGCTGATATTGCAATCAAGAATAAAAGTTCAGAAATCGCAACACTAAACGATCAAATTCAATGGATTAACTTTTCTGATACAAATGCTTGGACAAATTTAAAAGCAAATAAACAACTTCAAGTTGGATCGCAATTTAAAAAAGAATTAATACCAGGTTATATCGTTACAATGACAGTTAAAGCGTTAAAACCATTTGAGTCTACTGAAGTTTATAAAAACCGTGTAGCAGGTACTGCGCATGAAGGAACATATGATCCTAATAAGGAAAATAAATTCAAGAATGCAACAGGTATTTCAGGAGCTGCTCAGCATCCAAGTTACACAAACGTTAGAGAAAAAGGTAATGGTATAGACACTGGAACTGAGAAAACTGTACTTACTGGAGTGAACAACTCTGGAAATGCTGCTGATGGGACTATGGGTGGTGTATTATTCACAGTAGAAGCGACATATAATGGCAAACCAGTGAAACCAGGTATCGTTATGACTTCGGGGGAAGATATCAGTGCTGGTAAGTTAGAAGCTGAAATCTATACAACGAATGGTACTCCTTGGGACTTAGCAGGTGTAATCGGTGGACCTCGTGGAACGAAACAATACATTCCAACTCCTGATTTCAAAAATATGAATGAAAAAGATAAAATTGCAGTATGGAATTCTCCGGAAATTGTTAAAGCAGTAGAAGCAGGTATGTTTGCTACGAGAGATGCTGCAACTGCAGGTTTAGGTTCTCAAGTATTCGGTTCATATTCAAATGGTGGTAACTACGCTACTCCAATCGTATCTACGGCAAATGTAAGTGAAGTAGGATTCTATATCCTTGCTTCAGGTCAACAATCTTCTATGATTGGGATTAAATTCTCAGACTTCGGTGATCTTCCAGAGTCATATGGAAATGCAGAACACTATTTAAGAACGGAAACAGTTGACTATAAAACAAAAGCAATTAAACAAATTCAACAACCATATTTAGGTAAAGTAAAAGCGGATATTGACTCTGCACCAGGTACACGAGTACGTGGAGTAGGTTCTGATGATGCTACAGAAACTGGAGATGAAGGTGTAGATCAACTTATTGCAGAAGAAAATGTACACATTAATAAAGATACTGGGGCTCCAGAGGTTAAATTCATCCAAGGTCCAGATAATACTTATAAAGTTAAAGTTCGTGCATCAGCAAATGGTAATGAAAAATATACAGGAACATTAGAAAAAGCATATGTTCGTGGATTTATCGACTTTAATAATAATGGTAAATTCGATGAGGGTGAAGCATCAAATATTGCAGAAGTTAATGGTAATGATCAAACAGTTGAATTGACATTCACTAACACTCAAGTAATTGACACTACTAGAGATTTAGTAAACTTCCGTGTCCGTATTGCTAAAGAAGCAAGCCAAGTAGAAAAAGCGGCAGGAATTGCGTACTCTGGGGAAGTTGAAGATAACCAAATCCAAGTAGCTCACCCACCACGTGGAGATAAAGAAGAAACTACTGGTAAACAAGGTGAAACTCAATCAGTTGGTATCGAGTTCAGAACACGTCCAACAGGTGATGATGCATCTGACTTAGGTTCTAACAATGGTAAAACTACATTCAACTCATACGGAAAAATTCACTACACTGAACAAAGTAATGTAATTAGTGCTGAAACTACTAAGAAAGTTCAAGGCGGCGTAAAAATTGTTGATGGTGACAACCTAGTTGATACTCTTAAAGTACCAGGTCAAGGTACATACACAGTAACAGAAGACAAGATTACTTTCACTCCAGAAGCTAACTTCGTAGGTAAAGCTGACGGTATCGTGCTACGTGCAGTAGACTCAAATGGTCAATCAACTGGATGGACTGCGTTAACAGATCAGAACGGACTTGCAAACATCAATGATGGTACGCACTCAACTACTAAGAAAACTATGGATGCTGTATACATTCCAACAGTAACTCCAAAAGAAATCACTGCGGATCCAGAAACATCAACAGATGTTCAAGGTAAAGAACAGAAGAAAACTCCAACATTCAAAACAGAAGGTGATAATGCTACACCAGTAACACCAAGTGCACAGTACCCAGCTAAATTAGTAGATCCAAAAACAAGAGCAAAAGTTGACTCTGTAACAGTAGATGGAGAAGGAACATACACAATCAACCCAACAACAGGGGAAGTAACATTCCAACCACTTCCAACGTTCACAGGAACTGCTTCAGGTGTTGATGTAACATTAACAGCACCAGTAGGTCAAAATAAAGATGGACAAGACGTAACAGCTACGGCTACTACAAAATACACTCCAACAGTAACAGCTGTAAAACCAATAGCTAAACCTACAGACTCAGCAGGAGTACAAGGTGAAACTCAAAAAGGAACTCCTACATTCACAGCAGGAAATGCAGAAGTACCAATCAAAGAAAACTCTCACAAACTTCTAGATAAAGAAGGAAATGAAGTTCAACCAGGACAAACAACTCCAGCATACGCTGAAGACGGAGTAACTCCAGTAGGTACTTACTCAATCGATCCAGCAACAGGTGAAGTAACATTCACACCAACTGACAAAACTTACACTGGTAAAGTAACCCCAGCTAAAGTTCAAGCAGAAGATAAAAATGGAACTAAAGTAAACACTACTTACACTCCACACATCGTAGGTGTAACTCCAACAGCGACACCAGCGGAATCTTCAGGTATCCAAGGTGAAGTTCAAGAAGGAACTGTATCATTTGCACCTGGTGATACAACAATCGAAGGTGTTAAAAAATCAGTACCAATCAAAGCTAACTCAGCGGTTCTACTTGATGCTTCAGGAAATCCAGTAGCGGCAGGTACTCCAGTAGACGCTTTAGATCCAGAAGGAAACAAAGTAGGGGAATACACAATTGACCCAGCTACTAACAAAGTAACATTCACACCAACTAACAAAGCATACAAAGGTAAAGTGCAACCAGCTAACGTTCAAGCAGAAGACGAAAACGGAACTAAAGTTAAAACAACTTACACTCCAACTATCGTAGGTGTAACACCAACTGCTTCACCAGCTGAAACAACAGACGTACAAGGTGTTGAACAATCTAAAGAAGTAACATTCAAACCTGGTAAAGCAACAATCAACGGTGTTGAAAAAGAAGTGCCACTTGATACTAACTCATTCACACTATTAGATGAAAAGGGACAACCAGCTACATCAGTACCAGCTAAAAACCCAGCAGGAGATGTTATCGGTACTTACACACTTAAAGTTGTAGATGGTAAAGCAACTGCGGTATTTACACCAACTGATAAAACATATGCAGGAGAAGTTAAACCAGTTACTATCCAAGCAAAAGATACAAATGGAACACCAGTAACAACAACTTACACTCCAAACATCACTCCAGTAGAACCAACAGGAAAACCAGTAACTTCAGAAGGTGCTCAAGGACAACCTCAAGAAGGAACTCCAACATTCACTCAAGGTGATGATAAAGTTCCTATGAAGATCGATGCGACTCAACCAGCTAAATTAATCGATCCAGCTACTGGACAACCAACTGATGCAACAACAATCCCAGCAAAAGATGCTAAAGGAAACACAGTTGGTACATACACAATCGATCCAACAACAGGTAAAGTAACATTCACACCTAACAAAGACTTCGTAGGTACTCCAGTACCAGCAACAGTTCAAGCAAAAGATGCGAATGGAACTCCAACAACAGCTACTTATACACCAACAGTTAAACCAGTTACTCCAGTAGGTGTTAATACATTCACTGAAGATATTCAAGGTGCCCCTCAAAGCGGTAAACCAGAATTCAAACCTGGTAAAACTACAATCAACGGTAAAGAAGTAGAAGTACCAATGGATGATAAAGTACCAGCAACATTCGAAGATGGAACAACTACTAAGACAATTCCAGGAGAAGGAACTTACACAGTAGACCCAGATGGAACAGTACACTTCACTCCAGATAAACAATTCAAAGGTAAAGGAACAACAATGACAGTTGTTCGTAAAGACCAAAATGGAACTCCAGTTACTGCAGAATATACAGCAGTAGTACACCCAGCATCTCCAGAAGGAACAGAAGTTGAAACTGCAGGTGTTCAAGGTAAAGTACAAAGCGGTAAACCAAACTTCATCGGTGGTAAAGTAACAATCGATGGTGTTGAAAAAACTGTTGAGATTGACAATAATGTACCAGCGAAACTAATTGATCCTAAGACAGGTCAAGAAGTAACAACTGTAACAATTGACGGAGAAGGAACTTACACAGTTGCAGAAGATGGAACTGTAACATTCACTCCAGACAAAAACTTCAAAGGTAAAGGTACTGAATTAACAGTTAAACGTGTTGATAAAAACGGTACTCCAGCACTTGGTAAATACTCAGCGGTAGTAATCGGTGTTAAACCAACTGCAGAACCATCATTAACTTCAGACATTCAAGGTCAAACTCAAAGCCAACCAGTTAAATTCAAAGGTGGGGTAGTTGAAGTTGAAAATCCAATGACTAAAGTTAAAACTGAAGAAGTTGTAGCAATTGATCCAACAACTTACACATTATTAGATGAAAATGGACAACCAGCAGATAAAGTACCAGCCAAAGATCCAAAAGGTAATGTAGTCGGTGAATACACTCTTGTTAAAGAAGATGGTAAAGATCCAGTTGCAGTATTCACTCCAACAGATAAAACTTACTCAGGAGAAGTTAAACCAGTAACAGTTCAAGCGAAAGATACAAACGGAACAGCTGTAACAACAACTTACACTCCAAATATCACACCTGTTAAACCAACTGCGCAAGGAACAACTTCTGAAGGTGCACAAGGTCAAGAGCAAAGTGGAACACCAACATTCACTGAAGGACACGAAAAAGCTCCAATCGATCCAACTGTACCAGCTAAATTAATCGATCCAGAAACTGGTGAACCAACTGACGAAACTTCAGTAGAAGTACCAGGAGAAGGAACATACACAATCAACCCAGAAACTGGTGAAGTAACATTCAAACCAGAACCAAACTTCACAGGTAAAGCACAAGGTGTTGAAGTTCAACGTAAAGATACAAATGGAACTCCAGCTACAGCTAAATATACACCAACTGTTAAACCAGTAACACCAACATCAGATGACGTAGTATCTGAAGATGTACAAGGTGCTAAACAAACTGGAACTCCAGTATTCACACCAGGTAAAACAACAGTTAACGGTAAAGAAGTAACTGTAGAAATCGACGAAACAGTTAAACCAACGTTCGACGATGGAACAACAGAGAAGAAAGTACCAGGAGAAGGAACATACACTATCGACGAAAAAGGTGTAGTAACATTCACTCCAGAACCACAATTTACAGGTAAAGCTAGCGGTGTAACAGTTAAACGTGTTGACAAAAACGGTACAGAAGTAACAGCTAAATACACACCAACAGTTAAACCAGTAACACCAACTGCAGACGGTGTAACAACAACTGATGTTCAAGGTGCTAAACAAACAGGAAAACCAGAATTCGAAGCAGGTAAAACAACAGTTAACGGTGTAGAAAAAACTGTAGAACTTGATGATACTAAACCAGCTACATTCGAAGATGGTTCAACTACGAAAGAAGTGCCAGGAGAAGGAACTTACACAGTAGCTCCAGACGGAACTGTAACATTCACTCCAAATAAAGACTTCACTGGTCAAGCGACAGGTGTAACAGTTAAACGTGTTGACAAAAACGGAACACCAGTAACAGCTAAATACACTCCAGTAGTAGTACCAGTAACTCCAACAGGTAAAGACGTAACATCAATCGGTGCTAAAGGACAACCTCAATCAGAAACTCCAGTATTCACACCAGGAAATACTAAAGTTAATGGTAAAACTGTAACAGTACCAATTGATGAAACAGTAGCTCCAACATTTGATGATGGAACAACTGAGAAGAAAGTACCAGGAGAAGGAACTTACACAATTGATAAGAACGGTAAAGTAACATTCACTCCAGAAAAAGACTTCGTAGGAAAAGCTAAAGGTGTAACAGTTAAACGTGTTGACGAAAACGGAACACCAGTAACAGCTAAATACACACCAACAGTATTAGGTAAAACAACTACAGAAAACGTAGTATCTGAAGGTGCTAAAGGACAACCTCAATCTAATACGCCAGTATTCAAAGGGGATGTAGACACTACAGTAGCTCCAACGTTTAAAGATGGATCAACAACTAAAGAAGTACCAGGAGAAGGAACTTACACAATCGATAAAGATGGTAAAGTAACGTTCACTCCAGAACCAAACTTCGTAGGAACTGCTACTCCAGTAGAAGTTGTACGTAAAGATAAAAACGGTAAGACAATCAAAGCTTCTTACACACCAACAGTTCGTCCTGACACTAAATTTGTAGTAGTAGGAAAAGATGGTAAAGAAACTGAAATTATCCCATCTAAAGATGGTAAAAACCCATCAGAAAAAATCTCAGGATATAAACTTGTTAAGACTGAAACTGATGAAAAAGGTAACACTAAACACATCTACGAACCAGTAACAACTAAACACGTAGATAGAAAAGGTAACCCAATTCCAGGAACAACAACAGAAGAAGGAACAAAAGATCCTAAGAACATTCCAGGATACAAAGTAGTAGAAACTAAGAAACTTCCAAATGGAGATACAGAATATGTATACGAAAAAGTAACTACATCATTTGTGGATCCAGAAGGACACGCAATCCCAGGAACAGAAACTGAAGAGGGAACAACACCTAAGAAAGATATTCCAGGATACAAATTCGTAGAAACTAAGACTCTAGAAAATGGAGATGTAGAACACGTATACGAAAGAGTAACTACAAAACACTTAGACAGAAATGGTAAACCAATTCCAGGAACAGAAATAGAAGAAGGAACAAAAGATCCTAAGAATATTCCGGGATACAAAGTAGTAGAAACTAAGAAACTTCCAAATGGAGATACAGAATACATCTACGAAAAAGTAACAACAGTATTCAAGGATAAAGAAGGAAATGTAATTCCAGGAACTCCAACTGAGGATGGAACAACACCTAAGAAAGATATTCCAGGATACAGATTCGTAGAAACTAAGAAACTTCCAAACGGAGACACAGAACACGTATACGAAAAAGTAAACACAGTGTTCAAAGATAAAGATGGAAATGTAATCCCAGGAACAACAACAGAAGTAGGAGAACAACCTAAGAAAGATATTCCAGGATACAGATTCGTAGAAACTAAGAAACTTCCAAACGGAGATATCGAACACGTCTACGAAAAAGTAACAACTCCAACACCGACTCCATCAGTTGAAAAACCAAAAGGTGTTATCAGAGACCAAGATGGAAATCCGATCCCAGGATATGAATACGATATGCTATCACCAGTCTTAGATATTCCAGAATATGAATATGTTGAAACGGTAACGGATCCAGATGGAACAGTTAGACACGTTTACAGAGCGAAACAAACTATCCACAGAGATAAAGATGGGAATCCAATTCCAAACGTACCTGCGAAAGAAAAAGGGCTAAAAGGAAGCAGAAATATCCCAGGATACCGATTAGTAGGAACTAAGAAACTTCCAAATGGAGATGTAGAATACATCTACGAAAAAGTAACAGCTACTACAACATGGACAGATGAAAATGGAAATCCATTAAAACCATCTGAAAGTGGAATTGGTGTTGCTGGAACAGTTCAAGGATACGAGTTCGTAAGAACTGTAGTTGACGAAAATGGAAATGTACGTTACATCTTTAGAAAAGTAACTGCAACTACTCCTAAAGTACAAGTTAAACGTCTAGCTAACACAGGTAGCGAAACATCTAACACAGCGGCAGCAGGATTTGGTGTATTACTTGCAGGAATTGCAGCAGCAATCAGAAAACGTAAAAAAGAAGACTAAGATTTAATCATCAGTCTAAAATAAAGAATCACCCTCGATACATTTCGAGGGTGGTTTTTTGGTTGTATAGAAGATGTCGAGAAACTATAAAAATTTATTATTATTATATATCTCTAGCTCGTTTTAATAGCTAGAAACAATGAGGAATCTTCTTATCGCATGCCATCTCCTTCTATTGCGGACTAAAACTATTTATGATAAAATTAATTGACTAAAATAGTATAAAAATAGATGTGAAAACTACTGTTAAAAAGTTGATAAGGAAAGGAAAGAATATGCCAAGAATAATAACTATGCACCCGGTTAGAGAAACGAATAGATACGGTTTTGAAACTACTCAATTATATAGAGCGAAGGTAGCGAGAAACTTAAATGTAGACTATCTGCATTTAGCAACTGCACCTCAAATTAGAGATAACTGGAAAGAAGATATAAAAAAACTAGGTTTTCTAGACGAGGAGATAATTTGCGTGCCGTTTAGTTATTCTGACATTGGTCATAAAGATCCTTCGATTCTTCCTGATGTTCTTGAACTAGAAGAAGGTGATGAGCTCGTTCTGACAGAAGATGGTTTTGTTAGCTCTGTTACTCTAAGTGATGGTTCAGGTAAGTTTTATTTCACTGAAGCACCGTTTCTTTTTGAAGATTATAAGGCTGGAGAGGTGCTTCTGTACAATAGAGACGGTAGTGTAGCTTTAAAAATGAAATACATGGATCCATTTAAACAGCCAGTGCCAGTTCGTCTATTTTATCCAGGATATATTTTCCTTAAAGACGATGAAATCCTGGCAGAAGAGGATTTACTTGTGAAATATCTTGCGGTTAATGCTAAGCAAGATGATCTTCTTATTCGTGATCAGCATATCGTTCCAGCGCCGAACCTATGTCGTTTTATGGAAAATACTGGAAAAAACTATTATGAAGTTATCCATGAAAATGTCCTTCGCAACTTAGAACTTGCCAATCTTCGTGGGAAAACTAGTTATCTTGTTGCTAGTGAAAGACTTACTGAAGAACTTGCTAAACTTGACTACGATGTAAGATTTTTACCGCCCATGGTTGCTGAAAATTTTGCTGAAGTAAAAAACATTGGTCCAGTAACTGATTACTGCCTTGTAGGAAACATGCAAGAGTTGAAAAACGTAGAACTTGTGATTAGAGCTTTTATTCAGCTGTATAACCTTGGTTTAAAAGCAAAAATTACATTTTACGGTGGAACTGAAGAACGTCTTACTGAGTTGAAAGAGAAGTACGAATTTACTCCTAATATCAAATTTGTAGGAATTGTGGAAGAGGTACCTTATCAAAAACATCAGTGTTATATTTCTGCGAGTTTTTCAGAACTTTTTGCGAATGCCTTCGTGGAAGCGGCGAGTCAAGGTCTTTTAGGACTATTATCTGATGTTGATTTTGCGCATAGATATTACGCTAGTCAGTCGGACTCGATAACATTATTCAGAAGTCAAATCGGGCTAGTAGAAAAAATAATACAGATGGAACAACCTGATTTCCAAAAATCTAATGAAGGTAATATAACTCTTGCGAAAAAATATTCACTAGAAAATGTAAGTAAGTATTACGTAGATTTAATGAGTAAAAGATAAGCTGACTCAGTAAAATAATAAGAAATAAGGGACTGACTCGATAAAAACGTTTCTTTGAAATCATGATTTTTGAGTCGTTCCCTTTAAATTTAGATAAAACGAAAGGAGAACTATGTGGAAAATCTAATAATCGCAACGACCCCTCTGCAGGCGAAGATAGCGAACTATATTCAAAACCTGTATTCAGAAGAAAAATTTTTAAAAGTATATATCACCCCTGTGATGAATGAAAGGCAACAACATTATTCCCAATGTTTTGATTTAGTGTTTCATGGTACCGATGAAGGGACTTACGAACAAGCTCTTGATACGTGTGCAAAAGAATACGATAAAATATTCTACGCTAGTTTTGATAATCAGTTGATACTAGATATAGTTGCTCGTTCAAAACATAAACACTTGATGAGTTTTGACGATGGTTATGCGGATATTTATCCAAAGGGAATGTACGCACTACCGCTAAACTACAGACAAATTGGAAAATATGGACTAACTCGTGATGATTTAATCAACAACACAGAAAGGCATTATACGTTGTACGATAGTGATTTTCATGTTGTCGCAAAAGAGAAGTTGGTGTACCTAGAAGATTTCTTTAAGTTAGATATAGAACCTGTAAAAAATGGCAGAACAGCTAAAGTTCTTCTTGGGCAAGACTTTTCAGAAGAGGACGAAAGTATCTCAGTGAATTTCATTACGACTTATGCAAAAGCATTGAATGTTGATTACTACGTTCCACATCCAAAGGAGAAATTCAAAATCGATAATGTAAAATACCTAGTCACACCTTTAATATTCGAAGATGCTCTTGTTGAATTGTTTAAAGAGTATGAGTTTGTTGAAGTATATCACTTTACATCATCTGTAAGTTTACATCTAAAAAGAACGAAGAACGTTGTTGTGAAGGGTATTTCAGTGCCTTATTACGACGAAAGACAAAAAGAACTACGCCGCCTAGGATGTGAGTTTATAACTGTAACACTAGGTTGGTAGTTTGTATAGACAAATATACATAATAGTGAATCTAAAATATCCAAAAAATATTAAAAAAATCACAATAAAAAGACTAAAAACTTAAATCCACTTGAAAGGGTGGATTTTTGCTATTAAATACAAGATATTTTTAATTATATACATTATTAACAGGTTGAAAATATATGTAAATAACAGAAAATAAAAAAAGTAAACAGTATTTTATATTATTAATATCCATTTAATGTCAAAATAATTGTATTTAACTTTGTAAAGTGCTAAAATATATCTTAAGAATTTCTGAACTAACGTTAGTTATTTAAGTTTTGTTTGGAAAAATCATGAAAAAAATATTGTTAAGTTATAGAAAATAAAGGAAGGTAGATTTATGTTAATAAATAAGAATGATAAATTCTCGATACGTAAGTTCAAAAACGGACGTTCTGATTCGGTTAAAATCGGAGCAATCGGTGTAATCGTTGGTACTGCGATCGCGTTATCAGCTGGAAGCAACTTAGCAGAAGCGGCGATGACAGAAAACAGCGACAACACAACAACGATCTCAAATGATAAGGGGTCAGTAATTGTAGATACAGCTAATATTCAGAACCCAGATGCAGGTAGGCAATTTTCAACTGATCCAACTGCAGAGGGAACAAATACAATTACTAAAACTGGAAAAGTAGATTACAAATATGTAACTGCTGAAGGTAATACTGTTCTAGAAGAAAATAAAAACCAAAATTCTGGTGCTGATAAAACAATCGAAACAACATATGATGTATACGGTAAATCAGGAGAAGTTTTCAAAGAAACTACTGGTGGCGATGCAGAAGATAGTGACCTAAACGACGCTAAAGAAAACGGTAAGAAAGCAACAATCGAAAAAGATGGGAAAACTTATCACCTAATCGGAGAACCTAAGGTTGAAAACACTGGAAACGGTGGAGGAGTGTACTCTGACACAACTCTAGGTGATGTAACTGCGAAACTTACTCCAGAAGGATTAAGTAATGCAGAAGGTAAAATCACTTATGATACTGTAAAAGCTGGTGGGAAAGCTTGGATTGTTGAGCAAACAGGAAAAGGAACATATGGTAAATATGTGCAAGCTGATTCAGGTGCAATCACTTCTGATGCTAAGATGGTAGAAGCTTTCAAAGCTGGAGAAGCTGCAGCAAAAGACTTTACTTCAGCTAACGTAACAGCTGATGGTGGAATCAAAGAAGGAGACTATGTTTTTGTCCTTGAGAAAAATACCTATGTAACAGCTAAAACTGAGAGTTTCGCTTTAACAGGAAGCATACAATTGACATCTAGTGATAATGTAGCAGATGATAAAGATGGAACTGGGGCTACTGTAAAAAGAACATATGCAATGGTACAAAACTTTAAAGCGGCTCCAGATACTTTAACAGGAGTAGCAAACAAAACTCTTGTAAAAGGATATCTTGCATATCTTCAAGAAAAAGGATTTGAAGATAACCTCCTTAATTTCAAACGATATATTTCTTTAGGAATAGGGGCAAAAGCTGGTGATCCTTACGCGATTATTGCTGATAAGGGAGATCAAGTTGATGATAAAGGAAGACCTACAACTGATATAACAGCTGATATAGAAAGCGTTTCCGAATCAGATTCAAGTACTTTAGAAGATACTCCCGATTTTGTTCTTAAATTAAATGCTCCTTCACCGGATGTTGAAGAGTATTCTTACCGTGATGAAATTACTCCTCTTCGTGCATACCGTTTAGCAAGTGGTACTACAACAATCACTTACAAATATGCAGAAGAAAAAACTCGTGAAATCGAGAAAAAAGGTTCTGTAGTAGTTAACTACCAAACAGAGGATGGAACAGAATTAAAAGCTCCTTACACTGATACTCCTGAAACAGTAGCGGAAGTAGTAACTGAGAAGTACTATGTTGATGCTGATGGACAAGAAGTAGTTGTAGAAGACCAAACGGTTAGAACACCTAAAAACGTAGCGTACAACACTAAAGAAAACGAAACTGAAAAACCTCAAAAACTTACAGATGCAGCTGGAAATGTTTACTACCTAAACGAAGCAAACACTAAAACTGCTGTAAACGATCAAGAAACTACATCACCAGCTGAAACAGGTACAGTAGTAGAAGGTGTTACAAAAGTAACTTACATCTATGAAAAAGCTGGATCGGTAATCGTTAACTATAAAACTGTAGATGGAACTCCACTTACAGGTACAGTAGTTGGTGATGAAAGCAAAACTGTAGAATCAGGTGCAAAAGACACTGATAATGGTAAACCAGGAACAGCTTATAACACTGCGGATAACGGAATGAAACCAACTCGTATTAAAACTGCAGAAGGAAAAGTATACGAATTAGTTCCAGAATCAACTGAAGGTGAAGAAGAAGGTGAAGTTGAATCAGGAACAACTAAAGAAGTAACATACGTTTATAAAGAAGTTAAAGGTAATGTTGTTGTTAAGTTCGAAGATACTCAAGGTAACCCACTTGCTGATGACGAACAAGATGAAACAGATGCTTCTCTAAATGTTAAATACGATACAGCAGACCACAAAAAAGAATCTATCACTAAAGATGGTGTTAAATATTACTTAACAGCAAAAGAACTTAAAGGTGATTCTAAACCAGCTACTGGAGATGTTGTTGAAGGAACAACTACAGTAACTTACGTTTACGAAAAAGCAGGACAAGTAGTAGTTCATTATACAGATCAAGAAGGTAACCCAATTTCTGGAACAGATCCAGAAGGAAATAATGTCCCTGAAACTAATAAAGATACAACAGATGGAAGACCGGGAACTGACTATAACACTGCAGACAACGGAATGAAACCAAACCGTATTAAAACTGCAGAAGGAAAAGTATACGAATTAGTACCTGCTTCTACAATCGGAAATGAAACTGGTAAAGTTGTTGCGGGAGAAACTAAAGAAGTAACATACGTTTATAAAGAAGTAAAAGGTAACGTAGTCGTTAAGTATGAAGATACTGAAGGTAACGTACTTGCTGAAGACGAAAAAGACGAAACAGATGCTTCTCTAAACGTTAAATACGATACAGCAGACCACAAAAAAGATGAAATCACTAAAGACGGTGTTAAATACTACCTAACAGCTAAAGAGCTTAAAGATGATTCTAAACCAGCAACAGGTGATGTTGTTGAAGGAACAACTACAGTAACTTACGTTTACGAAAAAGCAGGACAAGTAGTAGTTAATTATCAAACAGAAGACGGAACTCCATTAGTAGGTGTTGACCCAGCTGGTGCAAACGTAGCTTCAGGTGCTAAAGATACTGTAGATGGAAGACCAGGATCAGACTACAACACTGCAGACAACGGAATGAAACCAACTCGTATCACAACTGCAGAAGGAAAAGTATACGAACTAGTACCAACAGCGACTAAAGGTGCTGAAACTGGTAAAGTTGTTGCGGGAGAAACTAAAGAAGTAACATACGTTTATAAAGAAGTAACTGGAGACGTAGTAGTTCACTATGTTGACACAGAAGGTAACAAAATCGCAGCTGATAAAGATGATCTTAAAGGGGCATCTCTAAGCGAGAAATATGACACTGCTGTTGATAACAAACCAGAAAAAATCACTGCAGAAGACGGAACTGTATACTACATTACAAAAGCTGGTCTTAAAGATGATTCTAAACCAGAAACTGGAAACGTAGTAGAAGGTAAAACTGATGTAACTTACGTTTATGAAAAAGCTGGATCAGTAATCGTTAACTACCAAACAGAAGATGGAACTCCATTAACAGGTACTGCAGACGGTAAAGATATTGCTTCAGGTGCTAAAGATACTGACAATGGAAAACCAGGTTCTGAATATAACACTGCAGATAACGGAATGAAACCAACACGTATTACAACTGCAGAAGGAAAAGTATATGAACTAGTGCCAGCATCAACTAAAGGTGATGAAACAGGTACTGTAGAATCAGGTCAAACTAAAGAAGTAACATACGTTTATAAAGAAGTTAAAGGTAATGTAGTTGTTAAGTATGAAGATACTGAAGGTAACACACTTGCTGAAGACGAAAAAGACGAAACAGATGCTTCTCTAAACGTTAAATATGACACAACTGACCACAAAAAAGATGAAATCACTAAAGATGGTGTTAAATACTACTTAACAGCTAAAGAACTTAAAGATGATTCTAAACCAGCTACTGGTGATGTAGTAGAAGGTACAACTACAGTAACTTACGTTTACGAAAAAGCAGGACAAGTAGTAGTTAACTATCAAACAGAAGATGGAACTCCATTAGTAGGTGTTGATGCAGCTGGTGCAAATGTTGCTTCAGGTGCTAAAGATACTGTAGATGGAAAACCAGGATCAGACTACAACACTGCAGATAACGGAATGAAACCAACTCGTATTACAACTGCAGAAGGAAAAGTATACGAACTAGTACCAACAGCAACTAAAGGTGATGAAACTGGTAAAGTTGTTGCAGGTGAAACTAAAGAAGTAACATACGTTTATAAAGAAGTAACTGGTGATGTAGTTGTTCACTACGTTGATATAGAAGGAAACGTAATTGCTGACGATAAAGAAGATACTAAAGGTGCTTCTCTAAACGCTAAATACGATACAACTGACAACAAACCAGAGAAAATTGAAAAAGACGGAACTGTTTACTACTTAACAGAAAAAGCTCTTAAAGATGACTCTAAACCAGAAAACGGAGACGTAGTAGAAGGTAAAACTGAAGTAACTTACGTTTACGAAAAAGCAGGACAAGTAGTAGTTCACTACACTGATGAGAAAGGTAACACTATTAAAGTAGATGCTGTTGATACAAAAGACGGTAAACCAAACTCAGACTACAACACTGCTGATAACGACATGAAACCAAACCGTATCACAACTCCAGAAGGAAAAGTATACGAATTAATCCCTCAATCAACTAAAGGTGATGAAACAGGTAAAGTTAAAGCTGGAGAAACTACAGAAGTAACTTACGTATACAAAGAAATCACTGGTAATGTAGTAGTTCACTACGTTGATACAGAAGGAAACACATTAGCTGCAGATACTAAAGATGTAGAAAATGGCTCACTGAGCGATAAATATGATACAACTGACAACAAACCAGCTAAACTTGAAAAAGATGGAGTAGTTTACTACTTAACAGCTAAAGAACTTAAAGAAGATTCTAAACCAGAAAACGGTGCTGTTGTAGAAGGTACTACAGAAATCACTTACGTATATGAAAAGGCAGGACAAGTAGTAGTTTACTACGTAGATGAAGCTGGAAACACACTTCAAGCAGATGTTGTGGGTACTAAAGATGGTAAACCAGGTGCAGCGTACAATACTATGGATAAAGATGTGAAACCAACTCGCATCACTACTCCAGAAGGAAAAGTATACGAATTAGTACCAGCATCAACTAAAGGTAACGAAAACGGAAGTGTTGAAGCAGGTAAAACAACAGAAGTAACATATGTGTACAAAGAAGTTAAAGGAAACGTGGTAGTTCGCTATGTAGACGAAGCGGGTAATACAATCGCAGAAGACGTTAAAGATACTACTGACGCATCAGTAAGTTCAGCATATGACACAACTGACAAAAAACTAGCTACAATCACTACAAAAGATGGTAAGAAATACGTATTAGTACCAACTGCAACTAAAGGTGCCGAAACTGGTAAAGTAACAGAAGGAACAACAGAAGTTACTTACGTATACAAGGAAATTAAAGAAGAAACTCCTGAAAAACCTGAGAAACCAGGAACACCAGGTCAAACTCCAGGTAACCCAGGTGAAAAACCAGAAACTTCAAACACACCAGAAAAACCAATGGATCCAAATTCTCCAGTTAAACCAGAAGGAGAAAGAAGTCCAGTAGATGTAGTTAAATCTCAATTCAAACGTCTAGCGAACACTGGTAACGAAACAACTAACACAGCTGCAGCAGGATTCGGTGCGTTAATCGCGGGAATTGCAGTAGCGGTTAGAAGACGTCAAAAAAATAAATAGGATTAAAGTAGAGTAACTTTACGACTATTAGTCATAAATCGAGGAATGAGAGCAATCTCATCCTCGATTTTTTTGTTAAGGGCTTTAGCCAGTTGAGGAGGCGAAGCCTCCGAAACAAAAAACCACCCGCTATGCGGGTGCGAGATAAAAGTTAAACAATTGA
>PNGU01000016.1 GCA_002871655.1 Streptococcus sp. UMB1385
TTCGTAACCAGCGAAAGCTGATAGTCCGATTACAAGTGAACCACAGGCACCTGTAATAATCATTTTTTTCTTGTTCATACTATTATCTTTCTCCTTAATTATTTAATCCGTAATAATTCCGTTTTATTATAACATGATTATTTCTTTTTGTAAATAGGAATCTTTACGGTTAATCAATTTAATTATATGAGATTTTTAGAACTTTAAAAGCTTATATTTTTATAAAATAAAAAAATACAGAGGAACGATTAATATTTAAATCATTCCTCTATACAGGATTTTAATTATTATTTTGTTCTTTTCTTAATAACACAGTTACTAAAATTAACATAATTCCAATAATTTCTGTAGCCATGGATTCTATACCTGTTTTCGGTAGTAGCGTATTTTCTTTAGAATTATCTATTGGATTTGTTAATGTTTTCGGTAATTCATCATCTTTGTTTTTAGTATTTTCCATTATTTCTGGAGTTATTACTTGTGCTCTTTCTTCTAAATCCTTATTACCAATTTTAATACGTTCCACGATTGTAAACTTACTAAAATGATTAACACTAAATTGTAATTCACCCGATGAATATTTACTATTCATTTTTTCAAGGGAATTATCATTTGCAACATGATATACTTCTAATTCTGCATTATCCTTCTTAGCTATTGTTATTGTAACTGTACGTTCTTCATTACTATCTATCTTCTTATCATCTTTCTCAAAATGAATTTCGAACGTTTCAACAACTTTATAATCTTTTCCTAACTTATTTTCGATAGTTTTGTTCAATTCACTATTTTTAATGGATTCAACATATAATTTATCAACAGAAATACTACCTTTTTTGTATTCTACTCTTATATCACGTCCTGGTAAACTAGCAATCAACAAATCTTTATTAGTTGGCTTATTTGAATCATCATATTTTTCTTTGTCCGTAATTGCCTGGAATTTATCACCATCATGTTTCCCTGACGTCTTATCTTCTTTCGACTCTACCAATGGTTGTCTATCTGGTTTAACAGTTGGCTTACTTGTTGGTTTCTCGATTATTTTTTCTGTTTGTTTAACAGGTGGATTAACCTCTGTTTTCTCAGATGACTTACTTCCTGGTTTTTCAATTGGCTTTTCTGCCGGCTTAATAGATGGCTTGTTTTCGGGTTTTTTGTTTGGTTTAACAGTTGGCTTATTTATCGATTCTACTGATGGATTCTTTGGTGATATTGGTTCAACAACTGGTCTTACTCCATTTTCATCAATAATAACTTTGTTGTCTTTTGACATCTCAGCTTTTACTGAATTAGCTCCTCCAACACTCAGCCCAATAATAATACTAGCAATACCAGCAGAAACTCTTCTAATAGAATACTTATTATTCTTCACTTTTTGTCTCCTTAATTGATTATTAAATCTATCAAAACTATCTTATAATTATATTACACATTATATTTTTCATCAAGTTAAAACCTATAAAAAGAGTTGATTAATAATTTAAATTACTAATCAACCCTACCTTATCATTATCTTGATAAAAATGAGAAAAATCCACTTATAATAGCAACATTAAAGAAGTCAATAAATAACGCTCCTACTATCGGCATTACAAAAAATGCTATGTGTGAATGTTTATACTTATCACAAACACTTTGCATATTCGCTATACCATTCGGTGTTGCACCAAGACCAAATCCAGCATGCCCTGCCGATAAGACTGCCGCATCATAATTTCCACCCATTACTCTAAATGTTACGAAGTAAATAAATATCCATGCTAAAACTGCTTGTGCAAGTAATAATATAGCCAATTGTCCTGCTACATTACTAAGTTCCCATAATTTTAGACTTATCATAGCCATACCCAAGAATAAATTCAATGAAACATCCTCTAGAATATGAACCTCTTCATAGTGTAGATCAAATTTTGTAGTATGATCAGAAATATTTCTTAACACTGCTGCTACAATCATTGGGCCTATATAATTTGGGAAATTTAAAAATTGATTTAAAAATGTAGACACATAACTACCGATAAACATTGATAATAAGATTAGGAAGAATGCTTTAGCAAAATTCTCACCATCTAATTTTTTAACATCATTATTAAATAAAAATTCATCATTTTTCACTTCTTCATTATCAACTTCTTCAGCAACAACTTCTAACTTTTTCCCATTTATTAATCTATTGGCTAATGGACCTCCAAGACTTGATCCAGCTATAAGCCCAAATGTAGCAGCTGCTATTGCTACACTCTTAGCTCCTGTGTGCCCTAGCTCCTCAACAATTGGAGCCATTGCTGCTGCAGTACCATGTCCACCTGTCATCGCTGTTGAACCTGTTAATAAAGCTATTAATGGATCAATACCTGTCGCATATCCAATCCCCACTGCAACAATATTTTGTAAAACTACTAAAATAATAGCCACTATTAAAAACATAATAACTTTTCTTCCACCAACTTTTAATAATCTCCAGCTTGCATTAAAACCTATACTTGTGAAGAACAACGTCATAAAGAAACTTTGTAAGGTATTATCAAATTCAAAAATTACTAAGTTAGTTTGTCTTAAAATTAAATTTATTATTGCAAATAAGAATCCCCCTATAACTGGAGACGGTATACAATATGTTTCAAAAAATTTAACTTTTTTCCTTAGTAATCTACCTATAATTAAAATTACAACAGCTAGTCCGACTGTTTGTATCATATCCATTTTTATGTTGAACATATTATCATCCTTTCTATATCTATGTTATATTTTCTAACACTAATTTATTAACTTTTCTTCAAAAAGTACTTTTTATACATTAAAATTTTGATAATTTATAAATTTTATAATATATATTAAATTGTATAACTTTATATTACACTTTTTCATAATTTTATTCAAAAATACGTCAGATTTTATTACATTTTCTTGTTAAAAATTTTCTTCATAAATAAATTGAGCAACTAAACTCACGATTTTATAGAAATCGTTGAGTTAAGCCGCTCCTATATATTTTCTAATACTATTTGTTAAAAAATTGGTTTTAAAAACTCTGACCAAGTTTCATAGTTTTCTTCTTCTTTAGCTTCATTAGCTATCATCCATTTGATAACAAGTGTATCATCTTCTTTTACTTCTACTTTACTTTTATCGACTTTGCATTCATATACAACACCTACATGTACTTGTCCTACTTCAGTCTTGTCATCATTTATTAAACCTATAAAGTGTAAGTTGTTCAACGCTTCTTCTTCTGAAACACCCACTTCTTCATTTAATTCTCTAGCTGCATTAATTTTTAACATTTCAAAAATTGTTTTTCCTTCAACCTCATTCATATGGCCACCAATACCAACAGAAGCTTTTCCGTGAAGCCTTGCTTCACCACCACCTACTAGGCGTTTATATACAAGAACTTCATTTGTATTAGCATCTTTTAATAGTACATATCCTATTAATTGTTTATAACTTGGATCTTCTTCCATATCTCCACGTCGTTTTACTTCATAAGATTCGAATGTATCAATAATTTTCTTTGTTTTTTCGTCATTTTTTTGAATAAATCCATAAAAATGATTTTCCTCATTATTAAATAATTCTTTTCTATTTACTACTAGTATTTGTTCGTCCCACTTACTCATATCTTTTTCTCATCCTTTCTTATTATTTTGCTTGGTATGTTCCTTCTTTTAATTCTTTTGCTATTTTTGCTATTTTTCTAAACCTATGATTCAGCCCTGATTTTGATAACTTTCCATCCTCAATCATTTCGGCAATTTCTTTTAGAGGATATTCTGGATACTTAAGTCTTGCCTCAGCTACAACTCGAAGTTTCTCATCAATGTTGTCTAAACCAATTCTTTCTTCTATTATGTTGATATCCTCAACCTGCTTTGCAGATGCGTTAACAGTCTTATTCATATTCGCCATATCACAATTTTGCATTCTATTAACAGAGTTATTTATATCTCTAACGATTCTTTCATCCTCAAACTGAAATAGAGCTTGAAAAGCCCCTACTAAATTAATAAATTCAGCTATCTTCTCTGATTCTTTAATATAAACTATGAAACCTTTCTTTCTTTCAAGACTTCTAGCATTTAACTTATAACTATTTAATAATTCATTTAGTTCTTTATTATGTTCCTCATATGATGAGAAAATTTCCATATGATAACTTGATGTACGAGGGTTATTAATCGAACCTCCAGCTAAAAATGCACCACGCAGATAAGCCCTTTTTTTCTCATCAGTATCAATTAATTCTTTAGCTATATCAATTCTCATTGTATAATTTTCATTTAAAATATACAGATCCGTTAAGATTTCTTTTACATTTTGATCTAAACGGCAAATATAAACATTATTTTTCTTTAACTTTAACTTTTTTCGTACTGAAATATTAACATGAACATCATAAAAATATTTGATTAAAGAAAACATTCTTCTCGCTATTGAGGCATTCTCTGTTTGAAAACTTAAACTTAGCCTACCATTTGATATATTTAATACACCGTTCATTTTTATAAGAGCAGATAACTCTGATAAAAATTCTCTATCTTTTGTTATTTCTATTAAAGTTAGCTCTTTTTTCATATCTGAAGCGTATGACATAAGTTCCCTCCTTATCTTTATTATTTCTTACAACCTATATATTTTATCACGATAATCGCAATTTAACAAATCATTTGAGCTAAAAATGAGTTAACATACACTGTACATTAACTCATCATTTCTAATATTTTATTTTTATTATTTTCATTTACTTCTATTCGTTCTTTTATACCTTGTTTATCAAAATAAAGAACTTCATCGGAAACTTGACATAGGAATTCATAATCATGTGTAATTATAAATATCACTACATCATTCTTAGCTATTTGTTCAATTAAATGGCTTAATTCTATCATGTTCACATAATCTAGACCACTAGTAGGTTCATCAAAAATTAAAATTTTCTTGTTAGACAATAAAGCAGATGCTATCGCTACCCTTTGTTTTTCGCCACCAGACAGCGTATTTGGATGACGATTTAAAAATTTCCTAATGTTTAATTTATCAACTACCTCATCAAATAACTCTAGATTGTTACTTCCTAATTTTATCTCTTTCTCTACAAGATTTGTAAACAATTGATAATTTACATCTTGCATTACTTGGAAAGTACTTCGTATTAAGTCTTTTTTGTTAAGATTTTTATCATTCAAATTAACTTTATGCTTAGATTTGTGTAAGCCACTTAGCGCATTAGCAAAAGTAGTCTTACCGCATCCATTAGCACCAATTATAGAATAAATTCTTGATGCAGAAAAACTCTCATTTTTCAAATTAACTTGATGGTTATGTACTTTATAATCAAGTTGTTCTATATTTAAATAATTTTTCTTAATATTTCTAGTTTCCTTCTTACCGAGTTCAACCTTAGATAAATCTATTTGTCTTGTTTGACATGATCTACTATCAAAGTCAGAGAGCTGTTCTTTAGTAACTTCGTGAATCAATCTTCCATCTTTAATAATATACATTCTATCAATTAAATCTTTCAAATAATATATCCTATGTTCAGCAACAATAATAGTCTTACCTTTCTTCTTCAACGTTTCTATTATTGAAGAAATTAACTGAATTGACTTTAGATCTAGGTTACTAGTAATTTCATCTAAAACATATACATCAGCATCTAGCATCATACTAGCCATAAAAGCTAGTTTTTGCTTTTCACCACCGCTTAATTCTAAGACATTTCTATCTAGTAGATAATCTGCAGAAAACTCATTTACTACCTCATCAATTCTATTTTGAATTTCAGGTTTAGAATAACCATAATTTTCCATACTAAAAGCAAGTTCACTAGTAGAATCTAAATTGAAAAACTGATTCTTAGGATTTTGGAATACACTTCCTACAACCTTAGAAAAATCTTTTAGTCTATCTCCTATACTTAGATGTGCAACTTTAAATTCTCCACTAAAACCACCATCAAAAAATTCAGGAGCTAGACCATTTAAAACCCTCATGATTGTTGTTTTCCCACAGCCACTTGCTCCCGTAAACAAAATACATTCACCTTTTTTGATTTCTAGTGACAAATCTTCAATATTTAATTTTTTAGATTCAATATATTTGTAATTAAAATTTTTAAATGTTATCAACTTATCACCTCATAAACATAATAAAACAAAAAATTATAGTAACAGCTACCATAACCAAATAATCGAGCTTGTTAAACTTTAATTCAATATAACTAGTTGGTTTTTCTTCATTATCTATACCACGACACAAACATGAAACTGAAAGTTCATTAGCAATATTTGTACTTATAATTACATAAGGAACAAATATATATTCGAAAAATTTAAATGGATGAAGTAAGTAGTAACCTCTACTTACTCCAATCCCCTTCATTTTTAATGAATTCTTTATTTGTTTGTAATCTGTAAGTAAAACAGGGAAAAATCTATATAAAACTGCTAGAACTATTATCATTTTCTTTGGCAATCTGATGTTTCTTAAAAAACATATCAATTCAGATACTTTTGAACTACTAACCAACGCCATACCTGCACATAGTGGGAAATATAAAGTTTTAAACATTAGGGCTGTTAGTAGTAAGAAACTGTCAAGAACTTGAAGTGTTACTGTATGAGCAAAGAATACTTCATAAGCTGTTAAGAAAAGATATATCCCGAAAAATCTAATCATTCTTTTAAAGTTAGAACTTATTCCTAAGTATATTGAAAAACAAAGTGCAATAACTAAATGTGTGCTAATTGACATCATTTTAAACATTAAAATATTAGCAATGATCAATATAAAAATCTTAGTTCTTATATCTAACTTCAACATACTATATACCTGCTTTATTGAAATTCTTGAAATATAATTTTCTTCCAAGATAAGTTCCAATAATTGAGAAAATTATTGTGAAGATAACTATAAAAATAAATGTTTTCATATCAGTAGAACTCATAACTAAGTTAATTTTTTCTTGAGAATAATTTCTATTTTGAAGATGTTTTACATATGCATCTTTCATAAAGAACATTGGTAATATTAATCCAATATTTCCTAAATTAAAGAATAAATATGATAAATATTCATTTCCATATCTGAATGCAATCTCTGCTAAAACTGCCGCTCCAATTAGAACAACTCCACCTACTACAGAGTGACCAGATACAGTCATAAAAATACCAATGATTGCTATCATAATAAATATTGCCATATTCTTATTAATTTTATTAAAAATTAAACTATATACACTTCCACAAACTAGAGCAGCCGTAATAGAAGTATAAGTAGCAAAATAGACTTTTCCGCCAAATATTAATGATGTTAAAAGTGTAGAAATTCCAATTCCCACAGCCATTACAAGAATTAATAAAATAGTATAAAGTCCTAAAGTAATTAAATCTTTAATCTGTAAATTTTTATTTTCTTCTTTATTTATATATTTTAATTCTGTCATCTATTACCTCACTATAGTTTCTTTAGTGCTTCTAGAGCATTGTTATAATTTGGCTCTTCACCGATTTCCTCTAACACCTCTTTATAACGAATAACTCCTTCTTCATCAAGAACAAATACCGCACGAGATAATAAACCTAATTCTTCAATTAAAAGACCATTGTTATTTTCAAAATCACGGTATTTATAATCAGAAACTGTAATTGCATTATTAATTTCTTTATCCGCACAAAATCTACCTAATGCGAATGGTAAATCTTTCGATACTGTGATTACTACTGTATCCTCTAGGTCACCTACTGCTTTATTAAAGCTAATAGTTTGTAAAGCACATATTCCTGTATCTACTGATGGAAAAGTATTAACAATTACTTTTTTTCCTTTGTAATCAGCTAGTTCAAATTCTGATAATGTTTTTGTAACAGCTCTAAAATTCGGGAATACTTCCCCAACATTTAATTTATCTTCAATAGTTACTGGAGTTCCTTTAAAGCTTATTGTTTTTTTCATAATTAATACCTCTTTTAAATTTAAAATTTGTTGATAAAACTATCTACCCCTAATGATAACATATTTCAATTAGAGTTAAAAGTTTTTTTATATAATTTAATGTGATTTTAAACGTTTTTTATGTAGTTTTGTTATAATTTTATGATATAATAGAATGGAATATTGCTTGAAAGGATTATTTTTATGTCAAAAGAAGAAAAAGATATAGTAGTTAATAATGATGCTACAGATTCGACTGAAGAAAAAGATAACTCTACATCTTTTTTTGGTCGTTTTAAAAAACAAGTTAAGTCTCTAAATTTTAAAAAAAATGAATCTATAAGTTCTGAAAAATTAGACTCAAATATAGATGAAACTACTTTAGAAAAAGAACTTCGTAAAAAAGAAAAAGAAGTTAAACAACAAGAACAAGAATTAAAAAAACGCGCTCTTGAATTAGAAAAAGCTAGAAAACAATTTGAAGAGCAACAACGTAAAATAGAAGAAGAGAAAAAGAAAAATGAGCTTGCTAGAGCTGAAAAAGAAAGATTAGAAAAAGAACGTCTTGCTCGTGAAAAGGAACTTGAACGTCAACGTATTGAAAAAGAAAAAGCTGAAAAACTTGAACAAGAACGCCTTGAAAAAGAGCGTATCGCTCGTGAAAAAGAACTTGAGCGTCAACGTATTGAAAAAGAAAAAGCTGAAAAACGCGAACAAGAACGTCTTGAAAAAGAACGAATCGCTCGTGAAAAAGAACTTGAGCGTCAACGTATCGAAAAAGAAAAAGCTGAAAAACGCGAACAAGAACGTCTTGAAAAAGAACGAATCGCTCGTGAAAAAGAACTGGAACGTCAACGTATCGAAAAAGAAAAGGCGGAAAAACGTGAACAAGAACGTCTTGAAAAAGAGCGTATCGCTCGTGAAAAAGAACTCGAACGTCAACGCATTGAGAAAGAACAAGCTGAAAAAAGAAAACGAGAATACAGAAGAAAAGAAAAAGAATTTCAATTACTAGAAGATAGAAGGAAACTAGAATTATTACAAAAAGAAAATGAAATGAAAGAACATGAAAACACACTTCTTTCATTACAAACTTCATTAATTTCTCTAGAAGATAAAATTGAAGAAAAGAAACTGACTGTTTCTACTCTAAAAAATAGAAAAGCTGATAAAGAAAAAATAACTCTTGAAGAAAAAAGGCTTGACAACTTAAATTCTCAAAGACAAATTGTTTTAAAAGATATTACATCTGAGAAAAAAGCAATTGAAAGGATTCAAAAAAATCTAGAAATAGAATATAAATTAGATGGTCTAAAAAAAGAAATACATAGTATAAAAAAAGAAGTTGTTAACGAAGAGGAAACAGCTTTTAGAGTTAAATATATTGACAACAAATCAAGAAATATATTTGTTGTTTCACTATTAAGCATCAAAGCTTTTATTTCTAAAAATATATTCAAAAACAAAATTGAAAACTATGATAAAATAAGCAAAGTCTCAAAAAACATTAAAGTAAAAATTGCCACATCAATTATTTTAGCACTATTATTATCAATTTGTTTCTTAATTACACTGAAATTTATATCTTCTGCAAAAGAACACTATGTAAGTTTTGGAGAAACTAATACTACATCTGTAGATACAACAGAAGAATTGAAGAAACAGAAAGAAGCTGAAGAAAAAGCTAAAATTCTGAAAGCTCAAGAACAAGCTGATGCTGTTCGTATCGATTCAGATGCGCAAGACGAAGAAATAACTGCTAAACTTGCAGGAACATTTACATCATATTCTTTTGATGTAGATCGCGAAGTGACTGTTAATAAGAAAATTCATGCATTTAAATCTGCTGGTTGGTCTGAACCTGGTGATGTAATTGAACCTGGAACTAAATTAACAGTTGATAAAATAATTTCACCTGCTGGCTATGTTATGTACCATATTTCTTCTGGAGACCATCAAGGTCAATACATTACGGCTAATGAAAAATTTGTCTCTGTAGATAAGAAAAATGATCAACTTGAAAACTTTATTTCTCGTCCAGTAGCAATTAAATTCTTAACTACACAAAATATTTATTCTGATGAATCACTTAGCAGCGTTAGATCAACTTATGGTAATGGAGCACAGCTAAACATTAATGGTATAGGTATCTCTAAAAACAACAGATTAGTTTATCATGTAACTGATGGAACATTTGTTCCTGTTAATCCTGTTCGTGTAACCGAAGTTAACAGAGAATCTCCTAAACCAAAGAATACCGAGAATGATAATAAAAATACTGCTAATACAACCAATTCACAAAACAGTCAAAAAAGAACAACGAGATAACAAACTAAACCACCTTGGTACTATATATCAAGGTGGTTTTTTATAAAAGAAAAGAGAACATAGCTTTAAGCTACATTCTCTTGTTTATTATCTAATTTCTGCACCATTAGGAATTTCAGCATTAATTTCTATTACACGTAAAATTCCATCTTTTTCTGCTGATAAAATCATTCCCTCACTTAATTCTCCACATAATTTAACCGGTTTTAAGTTAGCTACTACAGCTACTTTTTTACCAACCAATTCTGCTGGATCATAGTACTTAGCAATACCAGATACTATTTGTCTCTGATGGTTTCCTAAGTCTAATTTAAATTTTAAAAGTTTAGAACTTTTCTTAACTTTTTCGCATTCCAATACCTCTGCAACCCTTAAAGAAGTTTCAAAGAATTTATCAATTGTGATTTCTTCGGCAAGTTCAACATAAGTATCATCTTGTGCTTCGTTAGTTTCAGTTTCAAGGTTTTCTAAAGCTTTTGGAGACATTTGAGTTTTAATATACTCTACCTCTACTTCTTTATCAAATCTTGGGAATATTGGCGTTGGTTTTTCTACAACTTTTACAGTTCCATCAAACACGCCAAATGTTTTAGCTGATTCAAAGACTAGTAAATCTTCTTTAATTCCTAATTGCTTAGCAATTTCTACTGGAGCTTTTGTTAAAGCTGGAGCTATTAAAATTGTTGCTATACGAAGACTCTCAGCTAAGTAGTTCATTACCTTATCTAATTCAGGTTGATTAGATTCATCTTTCGCTAATATCCAAGGTGTTGTTTGATCGATATATTTATTAGTTCTAGAAATAAATCTCCACACAGCTTCTAACGCTTTAGAAAATTGCATGTTTTCCATATATTCTTCGTACTCAGCAATAACTTCTTTTGATAATTCTATTAATTCTTTATCAAATTCTGTAGTTGATTCCACGAATTTTGGAATAACTCCACCACAATATTTATTAATCATCGAAATAGTTCTATTTAATAAGTTTCCTAAATCATTTGATAAGTCTGAGTTGATTCTATCGATAAAGCTTTCAGGAGTGAAAATTCCATCTTGACCAAACGGAACTTCACGTAATAAATAATAACGTGCTGAATCTAAACCATAACGTTCTATTAGCATATAAGGATCTACTACGTTACCTTTAGATTTACTCATTTTTCCGTCTTTCATTAATAACCAACCATGAGCAAAAATTTTCTTAGGTAGTGGTAAATCTAATGCCATTAGAAGTATCGGCCAATAAATTACGTGGAAACGTACGATTTCTTTCCCAACAACTTGCACATCTGCAGGCCAATATTTATTAAATAATTCTTCACTATCTCCAGTTGCATAACCTAAAGCTGTAATGTAGTTAACTAGAGCGTCAATCCAAACATATACAACGTGTTTCGGATTAGATTTTACTTTCACTCCCCAATCGAAAGTTGTACGAGTAACTGCTAAATCTTCCAATCCTGGCTTAATGAAGTTGTTAAGCATCTCATTTTTTCTACTTTCAGGTAGAATAAATTCAGGATGTTCATCATAGTATTTAACTAATCTATCAGCATATTTACTCATTTTAAAGAAATAACATTCTTCACTAACTAATTTTACTTCATTTCCACTTGGTGCAATACCACCAATCATATTACCTTCTTCATCTCTGAATACTTCTTGAAGTTGTGTTTCTGTAAAATATTCTTCGTCACTGATAGAATACCAACCTTTGTACTCGCCTAAATAAATATCACCTTTTTCAACTAATCTATCAAAAATTTCAGCAACTGCTCTTTCGTGATAATCATCTGTAGTACGAATAAACTTACTATAGTTAATATCCATGGCTTCCCATAATTTTTTAATGTCTTTAATCATTTTATCCACATAAGCTTGTTCTGAAATTCCTTTTTCTTGAGCTTTTTGTTGGATTTTTTGACCGTGTTCATCTGTACCTGTTAAAAAGTATGTATCATATCCACTTAATTTTTTATATCTAGTTAATGCATCACAAGCAACTGTTGTGTAAGCATGTCCTATGTGTAAGTTACCACTTGGGTAATAAATAGGAGTTGTAACATAAAATGTTTTTTTAGTCATCTTACAACCATCCTCTCTTTCAATTTTTTAGTTAATATACATTACTATTGTACCATATATTGAAGGCTATTGCATGATTTTTTATCATTTTTTTCAAATTTCAAAATACTTTTATATAAAAAAGACATCTCTCCTTAAGTGAAAAAAATTAAAAGCAAGATTCGTTACAAACCTTGCTTTTGAGCTACTCTTCTATTAAGTTTTAAATTAATTCTTAAACTAATTTTCTCACAATAAACTTAATCTTATTATAATCGAGTATATATTATATAGTTTCATAAATTATCTTTGACACCACGGTGTTATTTTTTCTACTTTTTTGCTAATTTAGCAATCTCCACTATTGTATCAGCCGCCTTTGTCATATGTTCTAAGCAACTGAATTCATATTGTCCATGGAAATTTTCTCCCCCAACGAAAATATTAGGTGTTGGAATACCCATGTATGAAATTTTAGAACCGTCAGTTCCTCCACGTATTGGAATAATCAATGGTGTTACACCAACATTTTTTATAGCCTGTTCAGCTACGTCAACACAGCGTTTATCTTCTTTAATTACATCACCCATATTATAATATTGATCATATAATTCATATTCAACAACATTACCATATTTTCCATTAATTTTAGCAGCAACTTCTTCTGCGAATTTTTTACGAGCTAGGAATTTCTCTCTATCATGGTCACGGATAATATAAACCATTTCCGCTTCCTCAATTCTCGCTTGCATATTATGTAGTAAGTAGAATCCTTCATACCCTTCTGTATGCTCAGGTACTTCTTTTTCTGGGAATAATGAAGCTAATTCAGCAGCAATCATATTAGCATTTTTCATTTTTCCTTTTGCAGTACCTGGATGTACACTTACTCCTGTAATTTTATATGTAATTTGTGCAGCATTAAAGCTTTCATATTGAAGCTCTCCTAAAACTCCACCATCCATAGTATAAGCATAATCTGTAGCGAATCCTTTTGCATCAAAATGATCAGCTCCACGCCCAATTTCTTCATCTGGACCGAATGCGATACGAATGTCTCCATGTTCTATTTCAGGATGTTCACTTAGGTATTTAATAGCTTCTACTATTTCAGTAATTCCTGCTTTATCATCAGCACCTAGTAATGTTGTACCATCTGTAGTAATTAATGTAAGACCTTTATAATTGCTTAAATTAGGGAATTCTTCTTTAGTCATTACAATATTTAATTCTTTATTTAAAACTATATCTTCTCCATCATAATTTTCAATAACTTGTGGATTTATTCCTTCTACATTAAAATCAGCTGTATCTACATGAGAAATAAAACCTATTTTGTCATAAGGCTTATCAGTGTTAGCTGGTAATGTCGCAGTTAAAAACCAATTTTCTTCATTTAAAACTATATCACTAAGATTTAGTTCTTCTAGTTGACCTTTCAACATACGTAAGAAATCTTTTTGCTCTGGAGTAGACGGGATTGTTGTACTAGCCGCATTAGATCTAGATTTGAAATTAACATATCCTAAAAAACGTTCTAACATAGTTTCATATTTCATTATTCTTCACCTCATTTGTATTTTCTTTTATTATAATATACTTTTTAACAAAATGTAAAGATTATAATCATATATCTTTTTTATAATATTATAAACAATCTTACTTAATAAATCTTTATATTTATGTTACAATTACATAAGTATTCTAATTTTATATTAGACATTAGTAAAATTAAATTTTAAGGAGATCTTTCTCATGCAAGAAGTTATGAATTATAAAGATACTAGGATTGAAAACTTCCATACTATCTATCCTAACCATATGAACAGACATGACACATTATTCGGCGGACAAACTCTATACTGGCTTGACGATGTACAAGGTTTAGTAATACGTAGATATACACACCTACCCTTCTTTACAGCAAGTATTGATACATATCAATTTTTAGATGTTGTCCATAGACACGAAGCATTAATTATTGATAGTTATATTTCTAGAGTTGGTACAAGAAGTGTAGAGATTTTTGCGGAACTAAGTGCATTTAATCACGAAACTAGACATACTCGTCTAGTTGGAATCTGTTTCTCAACATTTGCTATTAGTAGAGAAACTGTCCTTGAGAAACCTTTACCAAAAGTAGAATATACTGACGAAATTTCAAAATTTGTTAGTTCTTCATACGCAGATAGACAAAGCGGGAAATTAACAGCAAGACAATTTTGTAAAGAATACCTAAAATATTATAATAAATAGCAAAAAAGGAAGTGAGATTTTTTCTCACTTCCTTTTTTCTTATTATTAATCAATTGAGTAAAGTAATTCTAATACTTTTTCTTCAAATTTAACTAATTTTTCTTTAGCAACTTCTTTATCTGCATCTTTAACGTAGATATAAAGTTTTACTTTTGGTTCTGTTCCACTTGGACGTAATGTATACCAAGATTCATCTGAATAGCTGAATTTAACTGCATCAGTTTTTTCGATTTCGATATCTTTTTCTTCACCAGTAGCTACAGTTTTTTCTTTTTGTACTAGATAGTCAGTAATAGCTACTACTTCACTTCCAGCAATTTCACGAGCAAAGATTTCACGATACTTTTCCATCATACGTTTAATTCTTTGAGCACCTGCTGCACCTTCTAAAACGATTGAAATAGTTTTATCTAGGTAGTACCCATATTTTTCATAGAATCCGTCAAGTACGTCAACTAATGTTTTACCTTGTGTTTTGTAGAATGCTGCAGCTTCTACTAATAACATAGCGATAGTTACACCATCTTTATCACGTAAGAATGTACCAACGTTGTATCCGATACTTTCTTCATATCCCATTACATAGTTTTTCTCACCTGTAATATCCCATTCATTTGGTAATGCACAGATGTTTTTGAATCCAGTTAGAACGTCAATTACTTCTACTCCGTATTCTTTACAAAGTGGTTCAACCATTTTAGAAGTTACGATAGATTTAACTAATACTGGATTTTCAGGAAGTTTATTTTGTTTAGCAAGATTTTCAATAACATATTGAACTAATACCGCTCCAGCTTGGTTACCATTTAGAGAAACTACTTTACCATTATGAATTACTTCTACAGCAAGACGGTCACAGTCGGGGTCAGTCGCGATGATTACATCTGCATTAACTTCTTTAGCTAATCTTTCACCATATTCAAATGCTGCTGTATCCTCTGGGTTTGGATATTCAATTGTTGGGAAAGTTCCATCAGGATCTTTTTGTTCTTCAACAACATGAACATTTTTAAATCCACGACGAGCAAGAACTGTTGTTACAGCTTTGTACCCTGCCCCATTTAATGGTGTATAAACTACAGAAATGTCTTTATCAATATTTTCATCATTAATTGCACAATTTAAAGATTCTCTATAAAATTCTTCATCAATTTCTTGACCAATGTAAACTAGCAATCCTTTTTCTTGAGCTTCTTCTTCTGTTAAAGTAACATAGTTGTCAAAGATATCCATTGAGTTAATGTATTCTAAAACTTTATCGCTTATGTCAGATTTAATTTGAGATCCTTCTTGCCAGTATACTTTATATCCATTATATTCTTTAGGATTATGACTCGCTGTAATGTTAATACCACTAGCCGTTCCTAAGTAACGAACTGCAAATGATAATTCTGGAGTTGGACGTAAGTCTTCAAATAAGTATGCTTTAACTCCATTACTAGCCATTACTAATGCTGCTAGTTTAGCAAATTCTTTTGAGAAAAGACGTGGATCGTGTGCAATAGCTATACCTTTTTCTTGTAATCCATTGTCGATAATAGTTTGCGCTAACGCTTTTGTAGCACGAGCAATAATGAATCTATTCATTCTATTTGAACCCATACCTACTTTACCACGTAATCCCGCAGTTCCGAATTCTAATTCTTTATAAAATCTATCTTCTTTTTCTACTTCATCATCAGCTACGTTTTTTAATTGAAGTTTTTCTTCCTCAGTTAAAGCTGAACTGTTTAACCATTTTTCATATAATTCTTGATAGTTACTCATATAATATTACCTCTAAATTATCTCTTAAATTTTAATTTTATACTAGACCTAAAGCAATTTCCATCATTTTAGTAAATGCTGTTTGTCTTTCTTCAGGAGTAGTTTCTTCTCCTGTTACTAAAGAGTCACTTACTGTTAAGATTGTTAAAGCATTAACTCCTGCTGCAGTAGCGTTAGCGTATAATGCAGTACTTTCCATTTCAACAGCTAAAACTCCCATTTTAATCCAGTTCTCCATAGCTTTTTCATCAGCATTATAGAAAATCTCACTACATAAAATATTCCCAACGTGTACTTGTTGTCCCATTTCTTGAGCTTTATTGTATGCTTTTAATAATAGATCAAATGAAGCTGTTAAGCTATAGTTTCCTGGGATATTATATTGATGCATGTAATTTGAATTTGTAGAAGATCCCATACCTAAGATTACATCGTATAATTTTACTTCTGGTTGTAATGCTCCACAAGTTCCTATTCTAATTAAGTTTTTCACTCCAAATGTATGAATTAATTCGTAAGAATAAATACCGATACTAGCTGGTCCCATACCAGTTCCCATTACAGAAATCTTTTTACCTTTATATGTTCCAGTATATCCTAGCATACCACGCACTTCATTAAAACAAACCGCATCTTCTAAGAAAGTTTCAGCAATAAATTTCGCTCTTAACGGATCCCCTGGTAAAAGAATCGTTTCAGCGATTTCTACTCCGTTTGGCTTAATATGTGGTGTTTGTTTATGTGACATCAGTTAGTCCCCCTGTAAATATATTAATAACTTTATTATACCTTTTTTTTTTATCTTAAACAAGCAATATTAGAAAAATAATTATCTATATTTTCCACTAAATATTCTGAAAACAATAACTTTTCCACGATGTTTTCATCAATACTTTCATTAAGAAATTATTAAACTCATATATTCCGAAATCTTTATAAATAAGATAATATTTATTCTTTTTAAAAAATTATTAACACTTAATTTCATCGTTTATTTAAGAATTCATAATATTATTTTGTTATATACAACAATTTTTATTGAAAAATAATTAGATAAAAATTGAATATTAATAGTAATTTAATCAATTTTGTTATATAATTAATGTTATAAAAAATAAATTAGAAAGAGGTTTTTTTATGTTACAATTAGCTGTCTTTTTCCCAGTAATTACGATGTTTTTCATTCCTTTTTTAAGGAAAAACTTCAAAAATATCCATACTGGAAAATTTGTTATAATTGTGCCATTAATTCTGTTTGGATATTTTGTTTCAAATATTAAAAATATCTATTCAGGTGGGACAATCTATAAAAAATTAGCATTTGTTTCTAATGCAGGACTTGATATCAACCTAAATCTTGATGGTTTATCACTCCTTTTCTCATTACTAATTACAGGAATTGGTACCTTAGTAATCTTATATTCATGTTACTATATGAGCATTACAGATGAAAAACTACATAAATTTTATATATTTTTACTAATATTCATGTCAGCAATGCTAGGAGTTGTATTATCTGATAACATGTTAAGTATGTACATGTTTTGGGAAATGACTTCTGTATCTTCTTTCCTTCTTATTAGTTATTGGCACGAAAACGATGCTTCAAGAAGAGGTGCATTAAAATCACTAATAATTACTGTTTTCGGTGGTGTTTTAATGTTAGCAGGTATTTTTGTTCTTAATAATATTACCGGTAGTTTTAATGTTAGTGAAATTATTGAATTTACTAAAAATCATGGTTATAACAATAGATATGTAATTGCAATGATTTTAATAATATTTGGTGCATTCACTAAATCAGCACAATTTCCATTCCATATTTGGCTACCTGATGCGATGGCTGCTCCAACACCGATTAGTAGTTACCTTCATTCAGCCACAATGGTTAAAGCTGGTATTTATTTATTACTTCGAATCGGAATTGTTTTCGCATTTTCAACTACTTTCGGTAATATCTTAATTATTTTTGGAACAATTACGATGTTAATAGGATCAATATCTGCAATCTTCTTAAAAGATTTAAAAGGTATTTTAGCCTATTCAACTATCAGTCAATTAGGTATGATGACTCTTATGATTGGTATTGCAAACTTAGGACTTTATAATGATAATCATTATATTTATACATTTGCATTCTATGCTGTATGTTTCCATATTATTAACCACGCAGCATTTAAAGCCAGCTTGTTTATGATAACTGGAATAATAGATCACTCATTCCATACTAGAGATATTAAGCAACTAAGAGGAGTAAGAATGTATATGCCACTTGGATTCATATTAAGTATTATTGCTGGATTCTCTATGGCAGGAATTCCACCATTAAGTGGATTCTACTCAAAAGAATATTTCTTAACAACTGTATATGGCTTATTAAATACTAGTATGCTATACATGATAATTGTTATAGCTGTTGTAATCGGTGCTCTAGGAACAGCTGTATATTCACTAATACTAGCTTTCAAACCATTCCTAGGTACTTTCGATAGCAAAGTACTTGGAGATAAAAAACTTCATTTACCTGAAAATGGTATTTTTATATCTCCAATAATACTAGTAATCTTTGTGATTATTAACACATTTATTAAAGATTATATAGTAATTCCAGCTCAACAAGCTGCTCTTGCAGTAAAAACAACAAATAACGAGGTAATAACTCATGTTCATCACGATAGTTTCCTATCAAGCGAACTCCTTACTTCTATTTTTGTTATAATCGCAAGCTTTGTAATTTATAAAGTTTTCGCTAGTGGTAATGGGATTTATTCAATAAACCCTAGCATTGTATCTATTCACGGTGTATACAACAATTTAGGTATATTATTACATAAAGTTAGTGGTAGACTTCACGATGCATTTATCACAAATCAACTAAGAAGAAATATGAGTTATATCTTCTGTGGCCTATCAGCGACTATTATCGGCGGTTATTTTGCAATTGGTAGACCTATGATAATGAATAACTTCTCTACTATTCATTATATGAATATATTCATTGGACTATGTATTGTCCTTTGTTGTGTAGCTCTTACAAGAGTTTACAATAGATTAGTACTTATAATCCTTTCGTCTGGTGTCGGATTTATGATGACTGGTTTATATGTAACTTTCAGAGCACCTGATTTGGCAATGACACAATTCGTCATCGAGTCAATTTCTACAATTATCTTCTTAATAGCTTTCATTCTATTAACTGATAAAACAAAACAAGTAGAAAAAAATAGTTTCAAACTTACAAACGCAATTATTGCAACACTGACTGGTGTTAGTTTTGTAATTGTAGGACTTGTATCTTATGCATACAAAAATCCATCAGAAATCAGCCAATTTTATTTCGACAATGTTGTAGCATCTGGTGGAGGAAACATAGTAAATGTTATTATCGTTGATTTCAGGGGATTTGATACCCTATTTGAAATCACAGTTATGACAATGGTAGCTCTAATAATTTATGCTATGTTCAAAATCATTAAAAGAGGAGGACCAAAAGATGAAAACTAATGATGTAATTTTAAAATCATTATCTGCAATTATTTCAGGTTGTATATTTCTACTTTCACTTAGTTTATACTTCGGTGGGCACTTCCTTCCAGGTGGTGGTTTCGTAGGTGGACTCCTTTGTACAATGGCTCTTGCTTTATCTATGTTCACATATGGAATAGACAAGGTTACTAAACTACTTCCAATTAATTACGTTTATGTAACAGCAATCGGCTTACTTTTCTCTATTGGAACAGCTTTTAGTGGAGTCGTTGTTGGAAAAAATTTCTTTAAACATCACTTCACTCATATCCATGTTCCAATTATGGGAGAGATGGAATTACACACAGCTGCGATTTTCGACTTAGGTGTTTACTTCGTAGTTGTTGGTGTATTAATGTCAGTAATTTTAGCTTTTGGAAAGGATGGTAAATAATGGAATTTTATATGATTATCTTATGCGGTATTCTTGTTGGTTTTGGTGTTTACCTTATGCTTTCTAAGAGTATGATGCGAATAATTATCGGTGTTGGTCTTTTTGGACATGCTGCTAACCTAATTATTCTTATCGCAGGTGGTTTATATGATGGAGATATCCCTATTATCTCAGAACTAGGAAAAAATTATATAGACCCAATACCAGCAGCACTTATTCTTACTGCTATCGTGATTGGTTTTGCAGTAACTTGTTTATTAATTTCAATTTATATTGCTAACTACAAGCTAAAAGGAAGCGATAATGTAATTGATCTTGAAGACGTTGAAAATATGAAGGAGGAAAGAAATAATGCATAGTAATTTACCTGTAATTCCAATTTTTATACCCCTTCTATTTGCTGCGATAACAGTATTATTTAGAAAAAGAATAGCCATGCAACGTTTACTAACAACATTGGCTACTCTGTTAGTCTTAGCATTTTCAATCTACAACATCTATCTTGTAGATAAACATAAAATACTAATATTAGAAATGGGTAACTGGGCTAGTCCTTTCGGTATTACATTGACTTTAGATGGACTAAACAGTGTTTTAGTTACAACTTCAACATTAGTATTTTTAGCAACTTTATTATATTCTTTTAAAACAATAGATAAAATTCGCGAACTTAGCTTCTTCTATCCTGGTTTTTTATTAATAATGGTAGGTATTAACGGAGCGTTCACTACAGGAGATATTTTTAACCTTTTTGTTTTCTACGAAATCTTACTTATGTCTTCTTACTTACTATTGTTAGTAGGTATAAATAAAGAACAACTTAAATCTTCTATTAGTTATGTACTAATGAACGTTTTTGCTGGTAGTTTATTTGTTATTAGTATCGGATATCTATATACAATTGTTGGTAGTTTAAATATGGCATACATATCACAAACAATTTCTTCTATGTCAGATCGAAGAGGATTATACCTTATTGGCGCAGTAATGATATTTGTGTTCTGTATGAAAGGAGCATTATTCCCGCTATTCACTTGGATGAATAGATCATATGTAGCACCTCCAATTGCTGTCTCAATTATCTTTGGGGCGCTATTAACAAAAGTTGGACTATACTCGATCATTAGAACTTATGGACTATTCTACTACGAGTCAAACTTCATTAAATCATACTTATTAATCTTAGGTGCTATATCTATAATAGCCGGATGTATTGGAGCTATTTACCAAAAAGATTTAAAACAAATAGTAGTATTTAACATTGTAATTTCTCTAGGAGTAATGGTTTGTGGAACAGCTACATTAAATACATTTGGTGTTAAAGGTGCCCTATTCTACGCTGTTAATGACATACTGCTAAAAGCTGCTTTATTCATAATCGTAGGATTAATAATATACGTTAGTGGTGTTAAATATATTCAAAAATGTGGTTTAATCAATAAATATCCACTTCTAGGTTGGACATACTTTATCGTTGTTCTATCTTTATCAGGAGTTCCTCCATTTAGTGGATTCTACGGTAAGGCTCTGATAATTAAAGGTCTAGTTACAAACAACAATTTATTTATTGCAATACTTGTTGCTTTATCTGGATTAGTTGTGTTTTACTCATTAATCAAAATTTTCTTAAATGTCTTTTACGATAATATAAATAAGAGTTTAATTTTAAAGCCACTTCCTAAAGGTGTACAAATACCTCTTATCGCTATCGTAGCAATTGCATTAATTATTGGAGTTAGCAGTAACCTATTAGATGGGTTCTTCGATAAAGGTATTCAAATGGTACTTAATCCTCAACATTATATTGATTTAGTACTTAAGAAAGGAGCATAATTATGGCACTACAATTTTTAATTAACATATTAGTTGGTGTAATATGGATGTTCTTTTCAGGAAGTTATAATTCTGAATATTTTGCAGTTGGATTTTTCTGGGGGATGGTATTATTATTCATCTTCAGAAAGACATTTGTTAAAAATATTTTAGGAGAACAACTATACTACATTTATGTATACAAATGGATAAGATTAATCTTAATGTTTTTAGTTGAATTGCTAAAAGCAGATGTGAATGTTTTAAAATTAATGTTCAAAAAAGATCTTGATGTTAATCCTGTCATTTTTGAATATCCTCTTGAAGTAAAAAAAGATTGGCAAATTACTTTATTAGCCAACATGATTACTTTAACACCTGGTACTCTTACGGTGAATGTTAGTCATGATAATAAAGTCTTACATATTCACTGTTTAGATACTGATGATATTCCTGGTGAAATTGAAGGTATAAAAAATAGCTTTGAAAAAGCAATATTGGAGGTTGATTTAGATGGATAAAATTGTAGAGTATTCTATTTTATTGGGGATTTTCGCTAGTATTGCTATGATATTTTTCTTATTAATTTACATCGTTAAAAGACCTAGCATCTTCGATAAATTAATAGCGAGTGATCTTCTTGCCATGCCTCTTATATGCTTAATAGTTTTAATCAGTATGTACTATAAGACATTTTCTTATATCTCACTTATACTAATAATCACAATTATTTGTTTAGTTGGTACTGTTGTTACCGCTAGATTCTTAGCTAAAAAGGAGGTTTTCAGTGATGATACTAAATAATATTTTAGACATTATTATAATACTTCTAATTTTAGTTTCGATTGTGGCTATGTTAGCAACTGTCATTGGGTTCATTAGATTACCAGATGAGTTGACTAAAATTCACGCTGCCGGTGTTACTGGTTCTTTCGCAGTTGAATTGGTTCTTATTGCTGGATTTGTTTATTTCTATAGATATCTACATGTCTTCGAATTAAAATTCTTCTTAGCAATTGGATTCTTATTCTTGGCTGCCCCAGTTTCAGCACATATGATTTCTATAAGTGCAATAATATATAATAAACATGTATATTCTAAAAACAATAAAGATGAAGCTAAAAAAGTTTTAGAAGACATAGAAAAATTAAATAATTAATAATAAGGTTATCAGAAAAGTTAAAAGCATTTAAACACTCATAAGTATATAAATCACTCTTAAACTTTATGAAAAACTACAAATCTAAAAGAAGCGACTTGAAAATATGATTTTTAATCAATCTATATTTTAAGTCGCATCTTTGTTTTTATATTTTTACACACTAATTTTATAAATTTAAATAACTGCTTATATGATATTAATTCCCCACTAAAACGCTTAAAATAACCCTAAACCTTGACTAATTTCATTTTATATAGTAATATTCATATAGATTATAAAACAAGGAGTCATTTTTTTATGAGAAAATATTTTGGAACAGACGGTATTCGTGGTATCGCAGGAGAATCACTTACTGCCGATTTAAGTTTTAAAGTAGGTAAAGCTCTTGGTAAATTACTTACTGAAAAAAAAGAACATCCAAAAGTAATAATAGGTAGAGATACAAGAATTTCATGTGATATGATTGAACAAGCATTAACAGCTGGATTAACTAGCACTGGTGTCAATGTTATGACAGTAGGAACAATCCCTACTCCTGCTATTGCATATCTTACAAAAACTATTGAAACTGATAGTGGAATAATGATTTCTGCTTCTCACAATCCTTATCAAGATAACGGAATAAAGATTTTTGGATCCGATGGATTCAAACTTACTGATGATCAAGAATTAGAAATCGAACATTTAATAGATAACACTGATGAAATTAAAAATGCTAGTTTTGAAAAAATCGGAAAATTATATAGTGGAAATGAACTAACGCAAAAATATGTTCAACATATAAAACAATCAATTTCTGGAGATTTATCTGGAATAAAAATCGCCTTAGATTGTGCTAACGGTGCTACGACTGGCGTAGCTCCATTTATCTTCGGTGATTTAGAAGCTGACATTGAAACTATAGGATGCAAACCAAACGGTATTAATATTAATGATAACGTTGGTTCAACTAAAATAGACACTATTGCAAATTTCGTAAAAGAAAATAACGTAGATGTAGGTTTTGCCTTTGATGGTGATGGCGATAGAGTTCTAGCTGTCGATTCAAAAGGAAATATTGTCGATGGTGATAAAATAATGTTTATTCTTGCAAAACACCTTAAAGAACAAGGCGAATTGAAAGATAACATGGTAGTATCTACTGTAATGAGTAATATAGGTTTCTATAAAGCAATAGAAGAAAATGGATTACAATCAGTAAAAACAGCTGTTGGAGATAGATATGTTGTTGAAGAAATGAGAAATAACGACTACTCTCTTGGTGGAGAACAATCAGGTCATATTATTCTTATGAACTATGCAACTACTGGTGATGGTATACTTACAGCAGTGAAACTTACTAATATCATCAAAACTTCTGGTAAATCACTAGAAGAACTAGCTGGCGAGGTTAGTATATATCCACAAAAATTAGTAAACATTAAAGTAATAGATAAAAAATCTGCTATGGAAGATGCTGAGATTTTAGTTGAATGTGAAAAAGTAGAAAAAGAATTAGAAGGTAACGGCCGTATTTTATTACGTGCTTCTGGTACTGAAAATCTGATTCGAGTAATGGTCGAAGCAAGTAGCGATGAACTTACAGATAAATATTGTGAACAAGTAGCTAAAATTGTTCGAGAAAAATTTGAAGTAAAATAAATTATAAAAAAGAAGTTAGCATTAAAAACTAACTTCTTTTTTATTTTGTATTTCAAAACAAACACTTGTAATTCTAATAAATCTATAAAATCAATTTACATAAGAAAAATTACCCCTTATTTTTTATATATTATCTCAAATATTTTTTTATATTAAGGTATTTCGCTTTAATAAGACTTAACTTAATATTACATTAATTTTCTTTAATATTTAATTGGTACTTTTTAAATGTATATATATAAACAAGATATTTACATCTTTACAGTAAACAAACCTCTCCCTATTTTTACTATAATAATAGTATTACTTGTAGTTAAACTACAAATTTATAAATATATTATTCTCAAAACTTTAATCTTTTTATATAAATCGAGTTTTATTAATATTTTACCAAAATAAAACGACACTATTTCAAAAAAAATTGTATTTTCCTATTGTTTTTTGTATATACTTCTGTTATACTTATAGGTGAAGTAATTGTTATATTACTTCATATGTTCTTTTATTATAAGTCTCCCTAGCTTATAATAAAGACTTTTCATATTTACTCCCTTATTTCTACCTTACAATATTTTTTGTAAGGTAGGTTTTTTTATTTTCTAAAAACGATATCATTTTCACTTAATTTTCAAACACTACATATTTTTTTCACATTACAACAAAATTTACTTGACTTATTTTCTTTCCTAAGGTAAACTTTAATGTATAGAGAAAATAAAATAAAGAAGGGACAAGTATGATTAAAATAGAAAATTTAAATGTTACCTATAACCAAACTCCTGCCCTTTCTAATATTAATTTAGAAATTAAAGGACCTGGTATTACAGGTATAATAGGGCCTAACGGTGCAGGGAAATCTACATTGATAAAAGCCATTTTAAATATAATCCCCTCAACAGGGATTGCAAAAATAGATGATAAAATATCAAAAGAAAATTTAGATAATGTTGCTTATGTTGAGCAAAAAATTAATATCGATTACAACTTTCCAATAAAGGTAAGAGAATGTGTTTCTCTTGGCTTGTATTCGAAAATTGGTATTCTTAAAAAATTAAAAAAATCTGATTGGCAAAAAGTTGATGATGCTTTAAAATTAGTTGGTTTAGAAAAATTCTCTAACCGTCAAATCAGTGAACTATCAGGGGGGCAATTCCAACGTGTATTAATAGCTCGTTGTCTTGTACAAGAGGCAAAGTATATATTTTTAGACGAACCCTTTGTTGGTATTGACTCAGTAAGTGAAGAAATAATCATGGAGACATTACGAAATCTTCGAAATATGGGCCATACGATATTAATAGTACACCATGACTTAAGAAAAGTGCATTCTTATTTTGACAATGTTCTTCTTCTAAATAAAGAAATCATTGCTTATGGTAATACTAAAGAAACTTTCACTAGAGAAAATCTAACAAATGCTTATGGTACCGACCTATTCTTTATGGGAGGTGGAGAAAATGATTAAAGAATTTATTGATGGACTTTATAGTTTTCATTTCTTACAAAATGCTCTTATTACTGCAATAGTAATAGGTATTGTAGCTGGGGCTGTAGGATGCTTTATAGTGCTTAGAGGAATGTCTTTAATGGGTGATGCTATCTCTCACGCAGTACTTCCTGGAGTAGCCCTATCATTTATTCTAGGAATAGATTTTTTCATAGGAGCAATCGTATTCGGGCTATTAGCATCAATTATCATAACATTTATTAAAGGTAATTCTATAATTAAAAGTGATACCGCTATAGGTATTACATTCAGCTCATTCTTAGCATTAGGAGTTATCTTAATCAGTGTTGCGAAAAGTTCAACAGACTTATTCCATATCTTATTCGGGAATATCCTAGCGGTGCAAGATGTGGATATGTATATTACTATTGGAGTTGGAGTTTTTGTATTATTAGTTATCACACTATTTTTCAAAGAATTACTTCTAACTTCATTTGATGAATTACTAGCTAAAGCAATGGGTATGAAAGTTAACTTCTATCACTATTTACTTATGATATTATTAACTTTAGTTTCTGTAACAGCTATGCAAAGTGTAGGAACTATACTAATTGTAGCTATGCTAATTACACCTGCAGCTACTGCATATCTATATGCTAATAGTTTAAAAACAATGATATTTTTATCATCTACAATCGGTGCATGTTGTTCAGTACTAGGATTATTTATAGGATACTCATTCAACATAGCCGCTGGATCTAGCATCGTATTAACATCAGCTATTGTTTTTGCAATAAGTTTCTTCATTGCACCAAAACAACGCTTTGTTAAACATAAAAAAAATAATTAAGGTAATAATATACAAAGAATAAACTAGTTTTTATATAAAAATAATTTAATATAATAACCCCTTTAAATAAACTTGTTAAAATATAAAAATACTTCCAAAGTGAGTTTATTTAAAGGTGTTATCAAAAAAGTTTTAATTGATAATGATTATTATTAGTTATGTAAATCTATTTTATTCTCTGTCTTACAAAAAAAATAATAAAGGAGGCCTATAATATGAAAAAATTAGGTTTTAAAAAATTAAGTTTTCTAGCCCTTATTTTTACTTTAGCAGTTGGACTTTTCGCATGTTCTAGTGCTAAACAAAATTCAGGGTCTAGTGATGCTACTAAATTAAAAGTAGTAGCAACTAACTCTATCATTGCTGATATTACTAAAAATATCGCTGGTGATAAAATTGATTTACACAGTATCGTACCAGTTGGTCAAGATCCACACGAATACGAACCACTTCCTGATGATGTTAAAAAAACATCTGAAGCTAATCTTATCTTCTACAACGGTATTAACTTAGAAACTGGTGGTAACGCTTGGTTTACAAAATTAGTTCAAAACGCTAAAAAAGAAGAAAATAAAGATTACTACGCAGTTAGTGAAGGTGTTGATGTAATCTACCTTGAAGGTCAAAATGAAAAAGGTAAAGAAGATCCACACGCTTGGTTAAACCTTGAAAATGGTATGATTTATGCTAAAAACATTGCTAAGCAATTAGAAGCTAAAGATCCTAAAAACAAAGATTTCTACGAAGCAAATCTTAAAACTTACTTAGAAAAACTTTCTAAATTAGACAAAGAAGCTAAAGATAAATTCAACAACATTCCTAAAGAGAAAAAAACTATAGTAACTAGTGAAGGATGCTTCAAATACTTCTCTAAAGCATACAACGTACCATCTGCTTACATTTGGGAAATCAATACTGAAGAAGAAGGAACTCCAGACCAAATCAAAACTCTAGTTGAAAAATTACGTAAAACTAAAGTACCTTCTCTATTTGTAGAAAGTAGTGTTGACGAACGTCCAATGCAAACAGTATCAAAAGATACTAACATTCCTATTTACGAAAAAATCTTCACTGATTCAATCGCTGAACCAGGACAAAACGGAGATAGCTACTACAGCATGATGAAATGGAACTTAGATAAAATTTCTGAAGGATTAGCTAAATAACTACTCCTAAAACAACTCCCTGTATAAATATACAAGGAGTTGTTATTTTTATTCCATCATAATTTTTTTAACATTTAAACCTTTTATCTTATTACTATAGTATAAAATAAAGATTTCATATATTAATACAAATGCTATAAAACTACCAATTACTGAAATTAAATCAAAGTTATATGTTGTTTCGCTATCTAATTTTTTAGATAAAACTTTTAGTAATGCTCTTATTAAAAAATACTGATAAACTGTTCCTATAGCAAAACCTATGTATGCTACTACTCTATAACCTGATAATACTATTCTTGAACATTCACTTTTTGAAAAGCCCATAATATTTAAAATAGATATATTTTTTATATTACTACTAGCAATTACTTCTAATGAAATTAATAATATAGATAACGATAATATCACACCTATTATCATCATCATAATTCTTATTGTTCCATCAACAAAATCTCTCATACCAAATGCCATTTGAATCATTGAAGAAAATGATAATGAAGCAAAAATAACAAAGAATAATAGGGTTTTATTACTAAATAATACTGTTGCTCTTAATTCTTTAAAAAAGTTTTTATATTGTCTAAATCTTCTTTTTTTAATTTTTTTATTTATTAAATTTATTTGTTTAAGTAAGTGAATCGTTGGTACATTTAAATTAAAAAGTACATAAAAAATTGATATTACTAAATACAATAATGATGGTAATATAACCATTATTAATAAAAGTTGGGGATGAAAGTTCATTGTAAGTTCAGATAATATATTATCTGTATTTCTACTCTCATAAAATTTCGGCATAAATAAATGCGAACTACTATACCCTAATAATGAACCTAAAAATACTAAAAATCCAAAAATAGAAAACTTAGATGCTATAAAGTTATTACTATAACCTTGAGCTTTTAATATTCCAATTTTATGTTTAGAATCATCGATAAATTGTTTTATATAGAATATTAACATTACGGCTGCACTTATTGATAAGACAGCTCCTGTTATAATAACTACAAATTTAGAAACAATAAGCTGAGCATCATAAAATTTTTTCTGCATTATATTAAATCCCGTAATATCTAGGCCTTTCAAATCTAAATATAAGTTAGAAAAAAGTGTAGTTATAAATACCGCACAAAAACTTACTATCACTACTGCAATTGCTTTTCTTAAATCTTTTAACTGTACTAGCATATAATTACCACCCTATCTCTTCTACAGATTTAGGTGTACGGTTTTCTTCAATAGAAGTTACTCTACCACTACCTACATGAATTATCTTATTTGAAAGTTCAGCAATATTCTCATTATGAGTTACCATTATCATTGTAAAGTTTGATTTATCTTTTAGTTTTAATAAGTACTCTAATATTTTTCTTCCAGTCGCCTCATCTAAAGCTCCTGTTGGTTCATCTAAAAATAGTACATTTGGCTTCTTAGCTAATGCTCTCGCAATTGAAACACGCTGTTGCTCTCCTCCAGATAACTCATTAGGATATTTACTTAATTTATCTTCTAAACCTAATTCCTTTATAATATCAACATACTCTTTATTATTTGCTAAATTAGCTCCTACTTTAACATTTTGTTCTACTGTTAAATTATTTAATAAATAATATTGTTGGAAAACAAATCCTATTTTGTCTTTACGAAACTTTGTTAGTTGTTTTTCTGAGTAATCACTTATAGACTCATTATCATATATAACTTCTCCTGAATCTGACTTTTCTAAACCAGATAAAATATTTAATAATGTAGATTTCCCTGAACCTGAAGCTCCAAGTATAACAATAAATTCATTTTTATCAATTTTTAAATCTATTCCCCTTAAAACTTCTTGATCATTATATTTTTTCTTAATATTTTTTGCTGTAATCATTTAATCAATCTCCCTTAAATATTGTACTATTAAACTTTTAGCTACTTCTTTCATGTACTCAATAATTTCAGACTGTGTAAAATTATATATTCCCGTAACTGTTAATGTTGCAATACCATGACTATATATAAATAAGTGCTCATAAAATTTTTTTGAATTTTCTATTGAAATTTTATACTCTTTATCTATAGACTCAATTACTGATTTATATTCATAGTCTCTCATTGGAAGAAAATCTTTAAAACTTTCTACTTTTATACCTTTTCTCATAAATAACCATTGAAATAATTTAGGTTCATTTTTTGAAAATAATATATACTCTACTCCTAATCGTTTAAATGGACTATCATCTTTTAAAGCTAAATTAACTTTTTCTGAAAAAATATTTTCTGCAACAAACTTTGCTTCATCTTCTAAATTTTTCATATTAGAGAATAAACTAAATATTACTTTAGTAGATGACTGCAATTTTTTAGCTAGCTCTCTTGCAGTTAATGCTTCTATTCCATTTTCTCTTATAAAGTCTATAGTTACAGTCAAGACCTCTTCTTTAGTGAATTTAAATTTTGGTGCCATATTCAAACCTCCATCGATAGGTAACACTTGTTTCTTATTGTAAATTATTTTGTATGAAATGTCAACAGAAAAATTATTGAATTATTACATGAAATTGTATACAATAAAAGTAGAATAAAAATTAGGAGTTATTTATGAATATAATTAAAAATTTACCTACACCGATTGCAGGTTTAGCATTAGGTTCTGTTGCATTAGGAAACCTATTACAACCATATTCTTCTTCACTACAGTTATTATTTAGCCTTTTATCTTTGATAATAATTGTACTTTTAACTATTAAATTTGTGTTAGGATTTGACAAATTAAAAAAAGAAATGGAGAATCCTGTAGTTGCAACGGTTCTTGCAACCTATCCAATGAGTATTATGCTTTTAAGTTCATTTTCGAAAAAATTTATCGGTGCATACAGTGTTCCCTTTTGGATAATTGGAATTATTCTAGATTTTTTTGTTGTTTGTTACGCAATTTATAATTTCATAATAAAAGAAAGACATATAAGCAATATCTATCCAACTTGGTTTATCACCTTCGTTGGGCCAGCTGTTGTGACAGTAACAGCAATAAATTACAACTTAGAAACACTAGGATTAATTTACTTCTACTTTTCTTATATTAACTATTTAGTATTATTACCTTCTGTTCTTTATAGAGTTTATAAATATAAACATTATAAAGATGGTGATTATCCTACTATTACTGTATTTTCAGCACCGGGTGGACTATTACTAGCTAGTTATATGATTGGAGTAACGCAAAAAAGCAACATAATTTTAGCAGTTTTAATACCACTTACAATATTATTGTTTATATTTGTCTTAATTCAATTACCATATTTACTGAAAAGAAAATTCTACCCTAGCTTTTCAGCTTTTACATTCCCATTAGTGATTTGCGCGATAGCATTTCAAAAAACAGGAATTTATTATCAACTAGCTGAATTTTCTATTCTGAATATTTTAATTCATCTAAGTGAATTGCTGGCAATAATTATTGTAATTTATGTATGGTATGGATTTATTAAGAATTTATCATATAAATAATTAAACTACATTTTATAAAATATTTAAGGAGATGGTTCGTATGAGTAGAAAAAAATACATTATCATTATATTATTATTTACTATTCCTGTAATCCCTATCTGTATATATATAGATAATACTAAATTTGAACATATAGGCTCTATACTAATTCACTGTCTATACTCTTTTGTCTGCTTTTTTACATCTTATCTGCTTATATATAAAAAAAGCTATAATATTCTCGCTGGTATGACTGAAGAGGAATTTACAAGAATAGAAAAAATACCTAAAGAAAAAGAAAAAATGGAAAGAGTCTCTAAAAGAGTTGGCTATATATTTGCTTTTATTGGTATTCTATTATTATTATTCACTATTTATTTTATATGATTAAAAAAGACACAGTTTAAATTGATCTGACCCCAAAAAGTTAGACTTAGGATAGCGTAGTAGTTATAATGACTGCTACGCTATCTTTTTTATATTTATACAGTCATATGTTCTAT
>PNGU01000017.1 GCA_002871655.1 Streptococcus sp. UMB1385
CTTTCTTTTTAAATTCAAAATTATATTTAGTCATAAAAATACCGACCTCCAAAAAGTTAGATTTTTTGGTCTAACTTTTTGGGGTCGGTACATTATTCTAGTATCATCGCAATCAGTTATTTATGAAGCGGAAAAACTATATGGAAAAATTCAAAAAAAAGTGCTAGATAGTGTCCTAGTTCATCATAGTAATCACACAGTTTATTTGATAGATACTCTATATGGAACTAGTTTGAATAAAGGTTTTATTAGTGATATTATTACGAAGCAATGGAGTTTCTTATCTGATGATTATATTCAAAAATTACCTGAATTAATGAATTATTATAAAAAGATAGGAAATACTAATCTTTGGGAACGATATAATGAATTACCAAAGAGTTTACTAGAAAAGTTACCAAATATAGTAGATATTTATCAAGATGATAAGTTTTTTCAGGTTACTCCGATAGCTGCATTAGTTAAAACTCTTGAAGAAAATATGGAGAAATCACAAGGATTAAAAACTAGTATATCTGAGACAGAAGTATTTACAGGAAAACAGATTAAAGATCTCTATGAAAATCCAAACGAGGATACATTTTTGGGTAAATATTTCATGAAGCAAAAAATATAGGAAAGGAAATTTAGAATGAAAGTTTATTATAACGATAGAGGATTCCAACTTGGTAATCTACTATTTGTATTAATGCAAGCACATAAAGATAGATTAGCTGGTATAGAAGAAAGCTATGTACTAAGAACAGGTTATTTTAAATTCGCACAAAGTTTCTTTCCGAAAACAGCTGAGTTATTTGGAAAAGCGCAAGGTTGTGAGCTAGAACCATTCGGATATTATCAAATATCAGGGCAAGATTATAATGCAGAGGTATTGGATTCATTCTGCAGGGAATATCTTTTAGAAAGAGCAGAAGAACTATCTAGTCAGTTTGACAATAAAAATATAACAATAGCGATAAGAAGAACGGATTTTTTAAATGGAGATAGAGCAGAGAAATATGGCTATGATGCGGTTAAGTATGTCGTCGATTGTTTAGAAATAATCAAAGAAAAAGAAGGTAATATTTCTGATTTAACAATAAGAATAACTTCAGATGACACAACTTGGTGTAAAGAAGAATTAGCTCCAAAATTAAAAATATTATTTAATTTTACTAATGAAATAGTAGTTGAGGAGCAGGATATTCAAGATAATTTCTTACAATTATACGCAACAGATAAATACTTCATCACACCGAATTCTACTTATGGATATTGGGTAGGATATGTTCTGAGAGTGAATGATAAAAATGTTCAAACTTTTGCCCCTAACTTTAATACGACGCTAATTGAAGACGGACGACAAATAGCTGATACAAGAGATTGGATATTGGTTGAAGTGGATAGAAGTAGGTATACTAAATAAAGTGAATAAATACTAAGAGAAGAATATGTAGAGTAGAGCATATTCTTTTTTAGTTGGAGTTTTTAATAATTGTCACACGAGAATCGCACAAGATTGTAAAAAATCGCACGAGAATTTTCTTAAGTATTTAGATAGAAAAAGCTGATATTAAGCTGTTTTCTGTATGAGGGAACAAAATAAAATCTTATAAAAAACACACGAGAATCACACGAGGTTGTAAAAAATCGCACGAGAATTTTATTAGAGATGAAGCTTTATAAAAATTATGAAGGTTTTAATTACAAAATATTCACTCTTTTGTAATATTAGGTTATAATAGTAAAATATTAGAATTTAAATTGTTGATTTATATAAAATAGGAAGATGTGATATAATTAAATTATGAATGATAAATTAGAAAAATTACAACCATTTACAAAATGGACAGGAGGAAAACGAAAGTTACTTCCTAAACTAAAAGAGTTATTACCGGTAGATTATAATAATTATTACGAACCTTTTATAGGGGGAGGGGCACTATTTTTTGAATTATCTCCTAAAAATGCGACTATTAACGATTTTAATGAAGAGTTAATTAATTGTTATATTCAAATAAAAAATAATCCTAAGGAATTAATTGAGGTTCTAAGGAAGCATAAAGAAAGAAATAGTAAAGAGTATTATTTAGAGATAAGAGGATTAGATAGATTAGATACTTTTAGTAGTCTATCAAGTATAGAGCGAGCAGCTCGAATAATGTACATGTTAAGAGTTAATTTTAATGGATTATACAGAGTTAATTCAAAAAATCAATTTAATGTTCCATATGGGAATTATTCTAATCCTAAGATTGTAGATGAAGAATTAATCAACAGTATTAGTGATTATTTAAATTTAAATGAAATTAAAATTATAAGTGGAGATTTTGAAGATAGCTTAAATACAGTAAAAGAAGGAGATTTTGTCTATTTTGATCCACCGTATATTCCTTTAAATGAAACTAGTTCATTTACATCATATACTCATGAAGGATTTTCTTATGAGGATCAAGTACGTTTACGAGATACATTTAGAAAACTAACAGAAAAAGGTGTAAAGGCTATGGTGTCAAATTCTTCAAGTGAGCTAACAATTGAACTATATAATGAATTTAACATACATTATGTCGATGTAACTAGAACCAATGGAGGAAAATCTAGTAGTAGAGGAGTAGTAAAAGAAGTCATAATTACAAATTATTAAGAGAGGGATAATTATGGATATATATTATAAAAAAGATAATTGTACACTTGCTTTAGGAGATACGTTTGAAGTTATCGAAAAAATAAAAAATGAAAGTATTGATATGATTTTTGCTGATCCACCGTATTTTTTAAGTAATGATGGCTTTTCTAATTCAGGAGGGAAAGTTGTTTCTGTTAATAAAGGTGATTGGGATAAAATCTCATCTTTTGAAGAAAAACATAATTTTAATAGAGAATGGATAAGAAAAGCTAAAAGAGTTTTAAAACCAAATGGAACAATTTGGATTTCAGGGACGTTACACAATATTTATTCAGTGGGTATGGCTTTAGAGCAAGAAGGATTTAAAATTTTAAATAATATAACATGGCAAAAAACTAATCCTGCACCAAACTTATCCTGCAGATATTTTACGCATTCTACAGAGACTATATTATGGGCAAGGAAAGCTGCTAAGAGCTCTAGACATTATTACAATTATGATCTGATGAAAGAGATTAATAATGGTAAGCAAATGAAAGATGTTTGGACAGGGCCTTTGACAAGAATTAGTGAAAAATGGGCGGGAAAACATCCTACTCAAAAACCTGAGTACTTATTAGAAAGAATTATTTTAGCTAGTACAGAAAAGGGTGACTATGTTTTAGATCCTTTTGTAGGGAGTGGAACAACAGGAGTTGCAGCCAAAAGATTAGGACGTAAATTTGTAGGAATAGATTTTAAAGAAGAATATTTAGATATAGCTAAGAGAAGACTGGAGGCAGTAAAATGATTAAAGATGGAATAGGTGGAGTAAATACGAAGACTGGTTTAGAATTTGAGCTGCAGACAGATTTAAAAGAAATTATTTCTAAATTGAAGAATTATGAAGTGAGAAATTGTGATTTTAATACTTCTAGAAAAAATGGAAAAGTTATTAAAGGGAAAAAGTTGCGCTCTGAAGAAAAAACTGCAAGATGGATAGTATTATATAAACAAAAAGAAGTAGCTAGAATTTTTAGGAAAGAAGGTTTATATAGATATTTTGACGAAATAGATGGTTACGACTATACAAAAATAATATCTAGTAGATTATTACCAGATGATGCAATTTTTGTGATAGAAAAAAATACAGTATTTATAATAGAGAAGAAAACTCAAAGTGGAAGTGGTAGTGTAGATGAAAAATTACAAACCTGTGATTTTAAATTAAAACAATATAGGAAGCTATTTTCTCCGTTAAATAAAGAAGTTAAATACTATTATTTATTAGAGAAAGAATGGTTTTCGCAACAAAAATATAAGGATGTATTAGATTATATTATTTCAGTAGGTTGTGGATATTATTTCAACTATATACCATTGAGTGCATTAGGATTACCAGTAGAGGAGATGTGTATAGATGAAGTTTAGTGAATATTTAGCCAGTCAAGTTGATGACAAATTAGATTATTTCTTTTCTACATTATCAGTTACTAATAGAACACCAGAGTATTATGTGAATTGGGATAAAGTAAGAAGAGAGACAAAGGCATTTGAATTAGAGTTGCATACTTTAAATTACTTAATAGGAAAAGAATGTATTTATCATGAGGCTTTAGGATTATTTCAGAAGCAACCACAGCTTTTGAAATCTATTCCTAGTTTAATAGCCAGTAGAGAAAAAGTTTTAGATATATTATTCTTTGACGTAGATGATATTATGAACTTTTATCAACTAGATTTCAAAAATATTGATAATAGTCAATTAGAAAAGTATGTAGATTTCATGAAAGATGCAGGTCTTTTAGAATTTTTACAAAAAGATGCGAACCGTTCATTAGTTGATTATGTTTATGGTGTAGAAGCTGGTTTAGATAGTAATGCGAGAAAAAATCGTAGTGGTACGACAATGGAGAATATATTAGAGCGTAATGTAGAAAAAATTTGTATTGAACAAAATCTAGTTTATAAGGCTCAAGCAACAGCAAATTATATAAGAAGCTCTTGGGGAATTGAAGTACCCGTAGATAAATCGGAACGTCGTTTCGATATTGCAGTATTTTCAAAAGAAAAAAATAAAGTATGGCTTATTGAGACTAACTACTATGGTGGAGGTGGGAGTAAACTGAAATCTGTCTCTGGGGAATTTACGGAACTAAGTAAATTGATTCAAACAGCTAAAGATGATGTAAGTTTCTCATGGGTAACAGATGGACAAGGCTGGCATACAGCACGTTATCCTTTATCTGAAGCTTTTGGACATATAGACAATATTTTTAATTTAGAAATGTTAAAACAAGGATATTTATTTGATTTGTTTAAAAAGTAATATATAGGAGGAACCATGTCAGATTTAGAAAAATTATTTTTTAAGATAGATAAACAAGTAGAAGAGAATAAAGGTGAAGGGTTGTATTTTGACTCTTTAGTGAAATACTTAACTTTAGAGAATGATGAAGAGTATTTTGATATTGTCGACAATTTCTCTAAAGAGGATATTAAAAAAGCTTATCAGTTTTTACTATTAAAAGCACTTAAAGAGTTAAATAATCCAAGTTACGACATTACACCAGAAGTTATTACTATGTATGTATCTCATATTTTAGAGTGTTTATATAATAATGAAAAGATTTCTGTAGCTGATTTTGCTAGTGGAAGTGGAAATTTCTTAATTAACTTAGCTGCCTTATCAAAAGGTGACTACGAATTAACTTCTGTAGATGTTGATAATAATTATGCTAGATTACAACAAAATATTTTCAATTTACTAGAAACTAATGTTGAGATCATTAATCAAGATGCACTTAAACCTTTAAATATTAAAAAACAAGATGTTATCATCAGTGATGTACCTTTTGGTTATTATGCTGATGAGGATAATAGCTTAAATTATAAACTTTGCAGTGCTGAAGGATATAGCTTAAATGCTTTACTATTCATCGAGCAAGCATCTAATTATTTAAATGATAATGGTGTAGGAGTATTAGTAGTACCTAAAAAAGTTCTTGAGCTTGAAGATAATTTCAAGAAATTTTTAGAAGAAGATATTAATTTGAATGCGGTAATTACTTTACCTGATGAGATGTTCAAAAATGCATCGCAACAAAAAGCTATTATTTTAATAACTAAAAAAGGTCAAACTAAATTGCCAAATCAAGTATTTTTAGCTCAAGTACCTAGTCATAAAAATAAAGAAGGTTATGCTAATTTTATTGAAGAATTTAAAAATTGGTTATTAGAAAAATAGCATCATTAATGTATAAATGAAAAGGTTATTTTCGTAGAAATATGTTAATAAATTGCTATTAAAGGTTGACAAGAACGTAAGAATATAATACAATATGTAAGTAGATTGCTTAAAAGCAGTCTTATTGATTGAATGTTTTGTATTTATTTTATATCTTAAACATTTAATTAAGTATTAAATTAAGATTTTGTAGTATCGGAGGGAGGGAAATCCAATGTCAAAAACTGTAGTTCGTAAAAATGAATCACTAGAAGATGCACTACGTCGTTTCAAACGTGCTGTTTCTAAAAACGGAACTATCCAAGAAGTTCGTAAACGTGAGTTTTATGAAAAACCAAGCGTTCGTCGTAAGAAAAAATCTGAAGCGGCTAGAAAACGTAAATATTAATAATTGGTAATTATCACGCAATTTATTAATAAAATCTAAAAAACTTTCCCTCTTTTAGATTTATTTAAAAAATAAGGACCTCATCGAAAGATGAGGTTTTTTTATATCTTTATATAATGGAGTAGGACTGCTCTTGTTAAAAGAAAGAAATTGTGTTATTCTTATTTTAATTATTATCACTAGGAGAATAGTATGTTTGCAATAATTTGTTTAAATATTATGTTATTAATTTCATGTTGGTATTTAATTGCTGAAAATCAGAAGAATAAAAATAAAATTAATGATTTACAAGATGATTTAAATAAAGCAATTAAAAGACTATCAGCATTAGAAGAAGGGTCTCAAAAGTAGAAGGGGATTAACAAAGTTTATATGAGATCTTATAGATTCAGTGATTTATTGATATCTAAATTTGCATTATAAAAGCTTTTTAGATATCTAATAAATTGTGTGGAGTGACTCGACAAAATCCCGATTTTTGAGTCTTCCCCAGCATAAACAATAAGAAGATTCCATCCAATACGGACGGAATCTTCTTATTTTAGAATTCTATTTTTCTTATTTTTTTATCTAATTCAGCTATGTTTCTAGCATTCATAAGTATCATCAAGAACTTAACTTCTTTTTTCCATTTTTCGATTTCTTGAATTAGGGCATCTTTTCCTTCGTCCAGAAGAATTTCTAAGAAAATTTTAGAAACACCAACTGCTTTAGCTCCTAAAGCTAGACATTTTACAACATCTAGAGGATTACGAATACCACCACTTGCGATAATATCTATTTTATCTTTATAAGAGTAGGCGATTTCTAGACTTTCTGCTGTAGTGTATCCAATTGCTTCTAGGTAAGTTGATTTATCAGTTCTTCGTCCATTTTCGATTCTAGCGAAGTTTGTTCCACCCATACCGCTGATGTCCACAGCTGGAATATTTAAATCGATTGCTAGTTTAATAGTAGCTTCGTTCATGCCAAAACCTGTTTCTTTTAAGATTACAGGAATAGGAGATTTAGAGCTGACTTCTTTTAGGTTGGCGTACCAACTTTCGAAGTTATGATCACCTTCAGGCATAACGATTTCTTGAAGAGGATTAGTATGAAGTTGAATATATTTTGCTTGTGATTTTTCAATTGCTTCTAAAACAAGTTTTGGATCTTTATCTAATCCTAAGTTTACCGAATAGCCTTTAGGATAAGCTTCTTCGTCTTCTTTACTCTTAAGAGCTGGAGAATATGATCCTGGGAAAAATTTAATTCCACATTTTTTACTAACTTCCATAAAATCTTGATTAATTTTATTACAATCTTCTCCACCAGCAGTTATAGCATTGATGAAGAATGGATATTCCCAACGATCCCCACAAACTGATGTAGAAGTATCCACATCATCTAATCCGAAAAGTGGAATACTATTGTAATCAATTGCGTATGAGTCCAAGCTAGTTACTTTTGTTTTATCAGCAAGTGCTAATCTAATATGATCTTTTTTTCTCATAATTAATCCTTTCGTAGTATATTATAGTTTTTCTAAGTTCAGTTGTAGCTGATACTTATCGTTATTTTTTTCAAATCCTAATACAATATCACCACTACCAGAACCACTCTGTTTACCAGCAGAATGTGAGTCGATATAATTTTTCATTGCATTAGTTTCCATAGGTATTTTAGAGAAACTTTCTAAATATAATAGATTTTCTCTAAGTTTATTTATCGTATTAAGAGCATTTGATGCATCTGTTTCTACTAAATTCTCTTTTAATGTTTTTACAAGATGATTAGAAGTCTCTACAAAAACTTTAAATTCTTCTTTGTAATTATCTTTATGTTCTTTCCAAAGTTTAACATGCTCTTTCGTATCAACAGCTTCACCAGTCCATCGTGCTAAGATGCTTAAATCAGCTTTAGGATGTATTTTTTCAATAAGAAGTCCATCCCAATTTGTGTTAATTATTTCTTTAACAGTTTTGTTTTGGTGAATCATATTATTAACGAATTTGGCATTGAATTTTTGATAGAAGGTAATTCCATCATTGATACTCGCAGCAACATCCCCCATAGATCCACTTAGATTGTGTTTAATATTAAATAGGGCAACCAATTTGAAAATAGTTAGATCACTATATGTAATATTTTCGAATGATAATATTGCTCGAGCTATAGCGACAAGAACAGCGCCAGACGAACCTAGACCGTATTTTTTATCATCGCTATGAAGTTCATTGAAAATAGTAAGAGCAAATGTTTTATCACTATTTGTATATTCTGTTAAAAATTTGATAAATTGTTGAACTAGTGTGAAGTTACTATTTTCTTCAAAAAGGCTAACAGAAGTTTTATTAATTGTATCGAAGATAGTAGTTTTATTACTTTCTTCTACAAATACTGTAATTTTTTTAGGGACACTTGTTATTAGTGCAGAAGCATAATCTTCTAAAATCGCATATTCACCAGCAAGATAGAGCTTACCGTATGCTACTCCATGCACAAAATTATTTTTTTCTTCCATAATTTTGAAATTTCCTCATATAATTTATCTTGATCTTCCCTTAAGTATAGTACTTTCACATTTGGGCCAGCATCCATAGTGAAGTAACATCTATAACCTTTAGAACGTAGTTCTTTTACGATATCCATAGCCATGTAGCTTTCTTCAGTTAAGAATGAAAAACTTGGAGTAGATGTAGAAGTTGTACCATGCATAGCTAGTGCGTTACTTTCTGTAATCTCACCAATTTTTTTAAAGTCGGCTTCTTTTAGAGCTTCTTTCATTAATGCAAAATCACTTTTAGCTTTTTCTACCCAAGCATCGAATGTTGTCGATGTTTGAACACAGCGCTCCATAGCTACACGACTAGAAATTTTCTTTCTATCTTCATTAACTACAAGAACCATCATTCCGAAGTCTAGAGAGCATTCTAACTCTTCAACACTTCCATCCTCAAGCCAAGCAGCAAGCTTATAGAAGCTTCGGCATGAAGAACCAGAACCTTCTTTGGCTATTTCAACTAATTCTTTAGTAGTTTTATTTAATTTGAAATATTCATTACAAGCAAGAACTAATGCCATAGTACCACTAGAACTTGAAGAAAGTCCTGCAGCAGTAGGCACAGTATTATAACTTCTTATAGTTATAGCTTCTCGTTCAGTAGGTGTAAATTTAGAGATGAATTTAATCATCTTATCAACTTCTTCTTGGCTTTGTTTTTCGTCATTGATATAAAATTCATCAACATTGTTGTTATTTTTTTCTATTTTTGTTTTTGATAAAAGATTGTCTAATCTTAAAGAAATATTAGGATTATAAGGTAAGACAGGATCTTTAGATTTTTTTCCCCAGTATTTAACTAAGGCAATATTAGCATAACCTAAACTGTAACTATCCATGATGAATATCCTTTCTCTTTTAGTGCGTTTTGAATTTCCAGTGCATTTTCTTTTGTTTTGCTAAGGCTAATACAACAACCACCAGCACCACCACCAGTTAGCTTGGCACCAATTGCATTATTGTTTTTACAAATTTCTACGACTTCATCGTTACTCGCATGACTTACTCCTAGTTTGCGTAGTAAATCATGAGCTTTATACATATATTGCCCGACAAGGTCGATATTTTTATTTTTTAATGGTTCGATTACTGAATCAGTGATTTCACCTAATTCAGCAATATATTTCTCGTATTCAATATAATTATCTTCTATATGTTTTAGAGTTTCTTTAGTGATTCCAACAACACCTGTATCGATAATTAGTAAATAACTGTTTAAATCGAAATTTAACTCACTAGCTCCCTCTTTTTTCGAAAATAAAAGGGGAGTGTCACTAAGTACTTGATTTACATCAATACCGCTAGGATTCCCGTGGATAAATTTCTCGCATTTATTAGCAATTTCTCTAATATTTGGAAGTTTTTTTGCACGTGCAATAGCGATACTCAGCGCAGCAGAAGAACCTAGTCCACGCCCTACAGGAATGGTACTAGTAATATTAATTTTTGTTTTATTATCGATTCCACATGTATTAGCTATAAAGCTAAGAATCTCATCTCTTTGTTGAATTGTATCAGTTTCTTCTAAAGTGACTTCGACATTCATTTGTGGAAGTGGAATAGTAATCCCTTTATATCCATAAACGACTGCATGTTCACCGAAGAATATTGCTTTTGCGTGCGTCATAAATTTAAAAACTCCAATTTTTATAATTAAGTAGTATTTTATACTATTTAATTAAAAGATAATTAATAGTTAAAAATACTTTTATACGTACAATAATTATACTTTTAGTATTTGTTTTTGTCAAACATCGGTGCAGTAAAAAAGATGAAATTATACTAGAAATAACTTAAGTTAAAAGAAGTATAATTTCACCTTGGAATATTTTAATATGAATGGCAAGCAATACCATGTGGTTCTAAGTGTACTAAAGTTTCACAATAATAGAATTCTTTAGATAATGCTTTTTCTATTTTCACGGTAATGTCGTGACTTTGTTTAACATTTAATGATGGTTCGACAGTAACAGTAATATCGATAAAGTATAGTAAGCCATGAGTTCTACCTTTCGTATTTACTATTGATGTTACACCTTTAATATCATTTACAATATCGTTAACCTTATCTATCACTTCAGTATCAACGCCGTCAGTAAGAACGTGTGTAGATTCTTTGAAAATACTAACAGCAGTGTAAATAATAAGTAATCCAACGATTATAGCGACTACTGAATCAGCTATTGGAAGTCCGATATATGTAGCGATGATTCCTATTAATGTTCCGATAGAAACAAAAGCATCGCTAAGATTATCAAGAGCCGCAGCTTTAAGAGATTTACTTCCGATTTTTTTAGCTAGATGAATATTATAGAAATAAACTCCAAGCATAATAACACTCGCTATAAAAGCTACTACAGCAGAAAGTAGGTTAGGTTGTTCGAAATTTTTTGTTATAATTTTTTTTATTGCGTACATTACTACTTCGATTCCTGCATATAGCATAATAACTGAAGCTATTAATGTAGATATAAGCTCGGCTCTAAAGTGACCGTATAGATGATCTTCATCAGCTGGTTTTCTAGAAATTTTCAAACCGATAAGTACGCATACTGATGAAATTACATCGGTAGCGTTGTTAATACCATCGGCAACAAGGGCTGATGATTTAAAAAATATACCAGCGCAAAGTTTTAAAACGGTCAGCAATAAATATGACAGAATACTAAGTTTAGCGCCTTGTTCAGCATGTTTTAATTTATCGAAAATCGAATTATTCATGGCTTCCTCCTAAAATAATATTTTATTATTATAACAGGTTTAAAAAAATTATTCAATAGAAAAAATGTTATTTTTAAATTAAAATTATTTCTCTAAGGTGAACTTTTTCAAAAAAACACTCGACTAAAGCTTTAGCCGAGTGAATATATTATATCTTTTTAGAATAGTATTTTTTGAAAGTTAAGAAAATGTATATATAAGAAAGTGCACTAAAAATTCCATAGATGTATAAGAAGTTAGTTGATAATGTTACTTCTAAAGAAAGGTATTCTGGAATTATTTTTAATTTATCTAGAATAGGTATTAGAACAAATGACAATTCAAATATAATTAGTGATGATATATAAATAAACCACTTATTTTTATCTGTTTTTTTATAAATTAGTAGGTATAAGCAAATTAATGAACCTAATACCAATAAAGTTATAGATAATATTGTTAGAATTGGTTGGATAGTTCTAGAAAATATAGAAGGTGCTAAAGAACTAATAATCAGAATTAAAAGATAGACTAAAGAAAATCTAAATATTTTCATTTTGTTTTCCTTTGGCAGTTCTGCAATTATTGATGAAGATAATTTGTTTATATCATTTCCAAAAACATCAGTAAAGTTTTTTCCTTGTTTTTGATATAGAATCAAATCTTGTAATATTTCTAGTAATTGAATTTCTAGAGCAGATTCATTTTTTGTAGTATTTTTTATTCGACAAGTGACTAAAAGTTCTTCATAATATTTCTTATTATCTTCATTAAGTTGTAATCTAAGTTCGTTATTGTGTTTTAGTAAGTTAGCTGTATTCATAGTGCATCCTCCTTGCTAATATTATTTATCTTTCATAATTTCTGTAATTGTTGTACTTATATTTCCCCATATATCTTTAAATGAATTTATATATTCTTTACCTTGAACAGTAATAGAATAATATTTTCTCGGAGGTCCAAAGTTACTTTCTTTCAAATAACTAGTGACTAAATTCTCTTTTTCTAGTTTTAATAGTAGGGGATATATAGTTCCTTGAGCAACCATGTCAAGTCCATAATTAGAGAGCTGTTCAGTTATTTCATAGCCATACATTTCTTTGTTTTTAATTAACTGTAATATGCATGCTTCTAATGTGCCTTTTAGTATTTGAGAAGTGTTAATTTCCATTTTGAAACCTCCTTTCTTGGTTTTATAGTTATTAGTATAAAAGTTAAAAATTCGCGCTATCTTGTTAAACATAATAGTACCATATCAAAGGTATCTTGTAAAGCAAAATAGCGGATAAAAATATTGAAATTATATTAATAAAATACTATAAGATTAATGAAGAAAATAAAAAAAGACAAGGCTTAAAAACCTTGTCTTAATCATTATACCAGCAGCCGGGGTCGAACCGGCACGATGTTTCCATCGCTGGATTTTGAGTCCAGTGCGTCTGCCAATTCCGCCATGCTGGCATACGTCTATGATAACACACATAAAATACTTTGTCAATTTCATTACAAGGCATAAAGTATACGTTGTAGATAATAATTTTTGGTAAATATTAGAAATTTTAGATAGATTTTATTTATGTTTTAGTTTTAGATTGTATAATATGATAGTTAGATTATGTAAAGAAGTGTTTTATGAGTTTATTATTATATAATTTATTTTAACTAATCAAATAAAAAATGTAAGGGTACAACATTATGCTTGTGTTTACAAGGATAGTCAAGTGTGAAACAATGCAAAATAAGTGTTTTTAGTTGACAAATTAAAATATTTTTTCTAATAGTATATTGTAAAACGATAATATATGTAGTATAATATAGTAGTATATAGAATTATAAAAATATTAATGTTATTTTTATAAAGGAGTGTGAGTGCTGGTGGTAGTTACATTGTTTACATCGCCTAGTTGTACTTCTTGTAGAAAAGCAAAAGCTTGGCTTATAGAAAATGATATAGACTTTGTGGAAAGAAATATTTTTTCAGAAGCTCTAACAACAGATGAAATTAAAGATATTTTATCTATCACAGAGCACGGAACAGAAGATATAATTTCCTTTAGATCAAAAACGTTCCAAAAATTAAACTTGGATATCGAAAGTATGTCTATTCAGCAGTTATATAAAGTTATTCAAGATAATCCAGGAATGCTTAGACGACCTATCATTGTTGATGATAAGAGATTACAAGTTGGGTATAATGAAGATGAAATAAGAAGATTTCTTCCAAAGGAAATAAGAGTAAATCAATTAAAACAAATAAAAAATATGGTTAAGTAAGTACGCCCTGATACTACTTTTACCGATTAATTTAAAGGTTGATATTAGGTATCAGCCTTTTTTTATGAGAAGATACTCAACAATAATACTGTAAAGTGTTTAACAAAAATAAAAGAAAGAGGTACTTAATGGAAAAAGAAGATATTAAATTTATTACAGGAGAGATTCATTTCCTAGAATTAGTAGAGAAGAAGAGTTCATCGTTAGTATTTAAAGGTCCTAATGAAGAAGAAATAAGCTGTAACGAATCTGACGTTGAAAGTTTAGATGATTACGAAATTGGAGAAGAGTATTCAATGTTCGTATATCCTTCACGTAGTGGGAAATTATTCGCTACACCAAATATACCAGAAGTAACTTATGGTGATTATGCATTTAGTAAAGTTGTAAAAGTTGAGGAAGATAGAGTAGGACTTGATATTGGGTTCTCTCGTGAAATTCCACTTTTGGGAGAAGACTTGCCTAAGTTAAGAAGTGTTTGGCCAAAAGAAGGAGACGAGTTATTTATCACACTTCGTCGTGACTTCAGTGGTCAATTATTCGCTCGTTTAGCGACAGAAACTATCGTGGCATCATTATATTCAAAAGCTACTAAGAGTATGAAAAACAAGGATATTGAAGCTTATCCTTATCGTTTAATGCGTGTAGGAACATTCTTACTAACAAAAGATGGTTATAAAGTTTTCGTTCATGAAAGTGAACGTGAGAAAGAACCACGTCTTGGTGAGAAAGTGACTCTACGTGTTATAGGAGTTAAAGATAACGGAGAAATCAACGGTTCATTCTTACCACGCGCTCACGAAAGGATGGATAGCGATGGTCAAGCTATAATAGACTATATCGAAAATAACGGTTATTGCGAATTTACTGATAAATCAGATCCAGAAGAGATTAAAGCAGTATTTGGAATGAGTAAAGGAAGCTTTAAACGTGCGGTAGGAAGACTGTTCAAGAATAAATTAATTATGATTGAAGAAGACGGGTTATACAAACGTAAAGGAAGATAAAACTATGAAAAAAATAAAATTAGATAAAAATGCATTATTAGGTGGAATTGTTTTAGAAAATGATAGATATCAAGTAGTTCACATGAATCTGAAAACAGGGAACCAAACAGACTCATATAGTAATGATAAAAATATCTTATTACTAAACATCAGCGGAAAAATTACAGTTTCTTTTGAAGAAGAAGTAGAACCTGTAAATGAATTTGAACTATTAGAAATTCCAGCAGGAGTAGAGCATGTGATTACATGTCTACAAGATGCACAGGTTTTTGTAGTTAAACTATAAATTACATACGGTGGCTTAAATGGTATTTCTTTTTAGGCCACTATTATTTTAGAAAATTGAATTGAGGAATATGATGGAAGTACAATTTTTAGGTACAGGAGCAGGTCTTCCTGCGAAGTTTAGAAATACACAGAGTTTTGTTTTTAATTTTATGCAAGAATTGAAAGAGTGCTGGATGTTTGATTGTGGAGAAGCAACACAGCACCAGATTCTAAGAACAAATATTAAACCGACAAAAATAACTAAAATTTTTATTAGCCATCTTCATGCAGATCATGTCCTTGGATTAATAGGCTTTTTATCATCTAGAAGTTTCCTTTTAGACACAAATGCTTCGGATGTTACTATATATGGACCAGTCGGGATTAAAAATTTTATAGAAAATAACATGATGTTCACACATTGTTCACTTTCTTATAGGGTAGAATATATTGAAATTTCTAGTGAACAGTGTATAATAGATAATAAAACTGTAGCTGTTTTTAGTTACCCATTAGCTCATAATATTGAATGTTTTGGATATAAAATTTTATTCAAAAAACAAAAAGGGAGCTTGGATGCAAATAAACTGAAAGAATTGGGAATTATGCCAGGGCCGTTTTATAGAGAAATTAAAGAAGCAGATACTTTTGAATTTAATGGGAAAGTGTATAATTCAAGCGAATTTTTATCTGAAGATAAACCTGAAAAAGAGATTTCGATTATACCAGATACTAGATACTTTGATGGTTTAGGGGAGTTTGTTAAAAACAGTAACATTATTATTTCAGAGTGCACTTATTTACTTAAAGAAGATGCACACCATGCGAGAAAAAACTATCATTTAAGTATTTTAGATATTGAGAAAATAATATCACAAAGTAAGGTTGAGAGTTTATATTTAACACATATTAGTGCTAGATATGATAGAAATATTGAAAAAGAGGCTATAGAATCATTACGTGATAAATGTAATGTGAAGATAGCACATGATCTAGAAGAATATAGTTTGTAAAAATGTAGAGGAGATTGTGAAAATGAATTTAGAAGAAAAAACTATTGAAGTTGAAAAAATATTTAAGGGGAAAGTTTTAGATGTAGAAGTACATACTGTTACTTTGCCGAATGGAGAAACTTCAAAACGTGAGCTGATAAATCATAGGGGTGCTGTAGCAATATTAGCTTTAACAAAAAATGATGAAGTCGTTCTTGTTGAACAATATAGAAAAGCGATAGAAGCAGTAACTTTAGAAATCCCAGCAGGGAAACTAGAACCAGGTGAAGATAACAAAAAATTATCTGCTATTAGAGAATTACGAGAAGAAACTGGCTATGTAGTAGAAGAAGAAAGATTAGAAAAACTATGCGATGTTCACGTAGCATTAGGATATAGCTCTGAGTTAATCACAATCTACTATGTTGATAATTTAGAATATGCTGGAGAAATTGATCCAGATGACGATGAATTTATTAATTTAAGAAAATATAAAATTGAAGAAGCATTCAAGCTTTTAGATGATAATGTTATAACTGACAGTAAGACGATGCTTGCATTAGCTTACTTAAAAAATAGGAAAGGCGCGAAATAGTATATGAGTATTTATGATGAAATAATTAAAATTATTCAAAAATCTCCTTACAAGTTAACACCTCAAAGGGAAAAGATTGTAGAGATTTTAGTTGAGAACGAAGATAAACATCTTAGTGCAGAGGAATTATATTTTATTTTAAAAGAAAAAACACCAGATATTGGTATAGCTACTGTTTATAGAACTCTAGATATTTTTTATGAATTAAAGATTTTAGAGAAAATTTCATTCAGTAATGGTGTTTCTAAATATCATTTAAGACAATCTGTGGATGATGAACTTCATCATCATTTAATATGTACTAACTGCAATAGCATCGAAAAAGTATCTAACCCAATATTTAACAAACTTATTGAATATATGAAAAAAGAGTACTCTTTTGAAGTGCAAGATAACTCATTATCATTTTATGGAACTTGCGCTAATTGTAAAAATAAAGGTGAAAATTAATGTTTTTTGATAAATTAGAGAAGATATTATTACTTATCTCTAGTGTAGTTTATATTGCATATATCGGATTTGTTGGTAGTATGATCAACCTATTTCGAGAATATGCAGGAAATGAATATTTAAGAAACAAGATTGTTGATCAGATTCGTGAACAAACACGTCTTACACAAGATAGTGCTAACGTATCAACGAAGGATATGCACTTTATCTTCCAAGTAATGGGGCAACTAGCTTGGGTATATTTCGCACTTTTAATAGTTTTATTTTTACTATTATTATTTGTGATTTTTAAAAAAGGTATAAACCACAACATAGTCGCATTTCTATTCTTAGTGTACAGTATCTTATTGTTGATTTTTAGTTTAGGTATATTATTTATTAGTTGTATAATATATTTCTTCTTGGGATTAAGAATAATATTAATAAGAAATTCAGAAAAATATAAGCGTGAAGTATAATTTCCGAGGGATTCAGTTTCTTCGGAAATTTTTTTGTAAAATTTTTGTAAAAATATAAGTATGTTGAAGTAATATGATAGTAAAATATTATAAAATATCAAGGAATATGACAAGAATGCCGGTATTAGCAGAATAGTAAATTGAAATACATTCAATTTATACTGTTAGTATTCTTTAGAGATAGATAGTATCTATCAAATGATAAATATTAAATAAAAGCGAAAAAAATACTATACTTATTTAGAGTTTTTTTAGGAAATATCAGTTTGCAAAAAAAGGGCAAAGCTAATATAATTCTTAGTATAATTTATTTTTTAGGAGGACTTATGAAAAATAAAGTTATTAAGATTTTAAAACGATTAGCAATAGTGCTAGTAACCTTGCTATTGTTGGTAGGAGGTTATGGATACTATTTTGTTCATAAATCTTTACCAATAGTAGAAGGGAAGACAGAATTAAATATTTTAGATAAGAGTGTAAAGATATCGCGAGATAAAAATGGAATTCCCACAGTTGAGGCAGAGAATGATAGTGATCTTTATAAAGCTCAGGGTTATATTCATGCTCAAGATAGATTATTTCAAATGGATTTAGCTAGAAGACAAGCGAGTGGTAGACTTTCTGAAGTAGTAGGCGAAGCAGCATTAGAAAATGATAAGAAATTTCTAGTTTTTTCTTTAAGGAAAGCAGCAGAAGAATCTTATAAGGATTATTCAGAAGAAGCTAAAAAAATATTAGAAAATTATTCTCAAGGTGTTAATGCATTTATAGAAGAAGCGAAGAAAGAGAATAAATTACCTTATGAGTTTTCTTTATTAGGTTACTCTCCTGAGAGTTGGACACCTATCGATTCATTGACGGTTGGTAAATATATGGCATATGATTTAGGCGGACACTGGGATCACTTAGGTTTTAATAACTGGATTTTAAATAATTTAGGGGAAGAGAATTTAAAACAATTACTTCCTGATAGTTTTTCAAAAAATAAAGATAATGATGAAATTATAAAAGCAAATCTAGGGTTAGATGTTAGTATTGATAAAGAAACGGCAAAAACTGAGAGACCACCGATGGAAAATGGTAGTAATGACTGGGTTGTTTCTGGTAAGAAAACTAAATCTGGTAAGCCGTTATTGGCAGACGATCCTCATTTAGGACTAGGTACTCCATCGGTTTGGTATCAGATGTCACTTTCAACACCAAATAATAAAGTTTCAGGGGTCATTTTCCCAGGAGTACCGGGTATTATTCTTGGTCATAATGAACATATAGCATGGGGAGTTACGAATTTTGGACCTGATGTTCAAGACCTTTATATTGAAAAACGACAAGAGAATAATCCATATAAATTTAAATATGATAATGAATATTATGATGCTAAAGTTGATAAGTATTCAATAAAAGTAAAAGGAAAAGAAGCTGTTGATTTTGAGGTTGTTAATACGAAGCACGGCCCAATAATTGATCAATTGTTGAAACCATTAGGAAATAAAGATACGAGTTTTTCAATGCAGTGGACAGCGCTTAAATCCACACAAGAACTAGAAGCTATCTTAAATATCGATAAAGCGAAAAATTGGCAAGAATTTGAAAAGTCATTAGAAAAATTCAAGGCACCAGCTCAAAACTTTGTTTTTGCGGATAATGAAGGAAATATAGCTTATAAATCAAATGGGAATGTACCTATTAGGAAAAGGGGTGATGGGAATCTTCCTGTTCCAGGTTATAGTAGTGATTATGGATGGAGTGGTTATGTTTCATATGATAAATTACCGAAACTTGTTAATCCAGAAGAAGGTTTTATTGCGACAGCGAATACTGAAACTGTGAAAACTGATTATCACACATCAAACGTTTGGGCACAGCCATATAGAAAAGCTCGTATAGATGAAGTATTATCAAAGAAAAATAATTTAACAGTTGATGATATGAAGAAACTTCAAATGGATACAAAAAATCTATATGCACAAGAATTTTTACCAAACTTCTTGAAAAATATAAATGTTGATAAAATTTCTAAAAAAGAAATAGTTGATAAGCTAAAATCATGGAATAATGTAGACGAGAAAGATGAAGCAGCTCCTTTAGTTTTTGATCTGTGGATGAAAAAAATCCAATCTTATATACTAAAAGACAAGATGGATGCAGATGTTTACAAATTTATGCCCCATAAAGAGAGTTATGTAGATAAGGTACTTAGAGATAGTTTAAACGGTAAAAAAGTAAATCTTATTGAGGAGAAAAATGGACTACAAGAAGTATTAACAAACAGTTTAAATGAAACTATAACTGAATTGGAAGGTAAATATGGGAATAACGTATCTAAATGGAAATGGGGAGAGGCGCATAAATTAGGATTTAGACATCCGCTTTCTAAATCTTCAACACTATTATCATTTTTCTTAAATCCGAAAGAATATCCTATTTCAGGTTCTAAAGTTACAGTTCAAGCAGCGAAACAAAACGAAGAAGGACTTGTAAATCACGGTGCTTCTTGGAGATTTGTTTATGACTTTGAGACTAAAACAGGACATCATATTGTTGGACCTGGTCAAAGTGGACATTTCTTAAGTAATAATTATGATGACCAAATAGAAAAATGGGTAAAAGGAGAATATACGAGTGAATCTATAGGAAATATACCTAAGGATAAAGTATTGGAACTAGTACCTAAAAAATAATAAAAATAATGGAAAGTAATAAAGTTTTCTTGTTACTTTCCATATTTTAATAGAAAAAATATATAATACTATAAAAATAATTTGAATAAAGAAAAAAATCTGATATAATGAGGGTAACGAGTAGGGCAGTGGTTTGAAGAAGGAATACGCTCTGAGAAGAGAAATGGCGGTGCGAATCCGTCCGACTACTTGTTATGACATCTATTTTGATCTGACCCCAAAAAGTTAGACTTAGGATAGCGTAGTAGTTATAATGACTGCTACGCTATCTTTTTTATATTTATACAGTCATATGTTCTAT
>PNGU01000018.1 GCA_002871655.1 Streptococcus sp. UMB1385
ACCTCCTTTGTATACTTATATTATACCATTTTAAGGATTTTATTTCAGTTAAAAAACAGGCTGTTGACCTATTTGTCAACAGCCTGAAAAAGTGTCTGAAAATATATTTTCAGACACTTTTTATATGCTATAATTTTCGTTAATATTATAACAAAGGAGAGCCTGTTAGTATTACTTTTTTTCATTATTAAAAGATATAAGAGAAAATTCAATTTTCATATCATTCTTAGTATCTTTATAATATAGTTCTGCTATATCTAATCCTATTTCATCTCTTGGCATCGGCTCTATTTGGGGCATATTATATAATGCTGTTGCCGGTATAAAATTATAGTATGAATTATACATTTCTTCAAATGCATTTCTATTGTTTATTTTATAATATCCATAGAAGCTTCCTATTAAAACTACTATTGTTATTATAAATATTTTCCATTTTTTACTTAGCTGTTTCATGAAAGCACCTACTTTTCATTATAGTAATCTTGTATGTCATTTTTATTATCTTCTAAACTTTTTATAAAGTTATAGGTTGGATGATGATTTTCTTTTATGTAATTTATATTACTTGGTACTCTTGCTATCCTTTTCCCCTCTACATCTACATATTTTTCACTAAGTTGATTGTAAATTTTATTTTTCATTTTTCAAGATCTATATTTTTTTAAATTCTTCTGCTCGATTGAGGATACCATTTTCAAGATTGTTGTAATATTCATTACTTACATTTATAAAATCAAGGTTTCTTTTTTTCATTATATTTATTATATTGACCGCATCTAAATCAGCCTTATAATCATCATTCCCTATACTTGGCTTAGTATCGGCTACATCTGTTGTATCACCTAACCACCCTGACATGTCATTTGTATTTTCATGTCATCCACGCAAATCTGCAAGACGTGATTTTCCATACAGATGCGTAGCCATTGTAATATATTGATGAGAAAAGTCTGTTTTACCTTTAAACGCATCTATCTGTTTATTCCACAATTTTTCAAACTCATCCTCTGTTATTTCACGTCCTAATACCGTTTCCATAGTTTTTTTATATTGTGGAAGTAGTTCTTTTTGTATAGTATTATAGTAGCCATAATTTTCATGCTGTATTCTAACTTTATATTTTAAATATACGTATTCGCTTTCGGTTAGTTTGAAATTTATTGTCATTTGTTCCTTTATATCTAGATCTTTATACATTTGACCAGCTGTATTATTCCACATAAACCGTTTCAATAAACCGTTATCCTCATGACCATAACTCAACCCACCAAGTAATCTCGTAAACACATAGTCTTTTCTATCTTTTCTTATTTTAGGATTATTATAAATATTTCTTTTAAGCTTTACAATTATTCTTGCTGCTTTATCGTCAAAACCATATTGAACTTTTAAGGTCTCCTTATAGTCAAGCTCATCTTGGGTATAATCTCTTTCTTGCCATTTACCTTCTATTATATCCGTCCACTCCATCTCTTCTCTACTTGGTATTGAGAACGTTTTTGAAAAAGGACTCCATCTTTTTTCTGCTATTGCCATTCTTTGTTCAACTACATTCTCTAAAGCTTCTATGATTTTCCAAGTGTTATCCCCCCTATTAGAAATTGGGGGGGCATAGTTATTTTTTGACTCGAAAATTAAAAAATACAACGTCAATTTTCTTAACCGTGACCATTCTCTTTGATATGTTAATAGCCCTATTGTAGCATCTTACAACCATTTTGACTACTAAAAACAGGTCTTGTCTGACCGCAGATGACCGGCGATGACCGCATGGCTCCGATCATGCTATCGTCTATCTGCTAGACAAGACCTATGATTTTATATAAAGAGTTGATATTGCAATAATTTAACTTTTATGCTACAATGAGCATATACTAAATTTAGGAGGAGTCAAAATGAAAATACTAAATATTATCGTTGGTGTTTTTTACTTAATCTTCGGATTATTCTTATGGAATCATCCTTTAGATACAATTGCTACATATTCAATTGCATTTGGGATAACACAATTATTAGCTGCCAGTGCACTCTTAATTTATAGCTTATATAAAAAGGTAAAACCTATTCCTTGGGGAAATATATTAGTATCCCTTGCAATTGGACTAAGTATGTTCTTAGTACCATTTGTTTCATTAATAGTTATTTTATGGATATTTATTTTTAGTTTTTTAAGTATGTCAATATTTCACCTTCAAAGCCTACTTAGAAACAGGGACCAAAAATGGTATATGATACAGATAGCTCTAGCAGTTTTAGGTATCATTTATTCTTTTATTATGTTATTAAATCCTATTGTAGGATTTGCAACTATAGCTAAAATATTAGCATTTGGAGTCATAACAAACGGTTTATCATATATTTTTTCGTTAAATAAAAATTAGCATAAAAAGTGTCTGAAAATATATTTTCAGACACTTAGATTGTTGACAAAAATACCGAAATATCAAGCTAGTATTGATGTTATGGTATTTTTTTTCAAAAAAAATAAGCCTTAAGGCAAAAATCCAGTAGTATTTAGTAGTATTAAGAGGGTTTATACCTCTCTTAATGCGATTGTTTTCATATTTTGGACGCAACAAGACAGCCAAGCGTACGACTGTACTTTGGCTTTTCCTCTATATCGTGCATACCTGTATCCGTGATTTTGTTTAGAATCCGCAAAGCTACGTTCTATTGTTTCTTTTCTTCTCTTATACAATAGTTTTCCTTCTTTTGATATACGTCTTAACCTAGCTTCATCATAATAATCCGCATTTATATGGCGTCTTATTATTTTCTTTTCGTTTTTATCATCACTCTTATATTGTTTATATCCATTTCTATCAATGTTTCTGTATCTAAATATTTCTCCTGTTCGTTTATCCACATATATATCTTTTTCTTGTAAGTATTTAAAATATTTGTTATCTTTTGATCTTGAGAATCTTCTATATCCTATTACTGAAAATATATTTTTTTTATCTAACTGTTTTAGTATGTCTAGAGAATAATATCCGCTATCTAACGCAACTTTACCTGGTATTAATCCAAAGGTTTTTTCTATCTGATTTAGTCTATCTATATACGGACCGCTATCATGAGTATTACCTGGAGTTATATGGCAATCTATAATTATATTGTTTTTCCCATCGACAGTTCTATGGTCTAAATACATAAAACCTTCTTCTTTATGGTCTCTGTGATAATATCCACTATCCGGATCGGTAGTGTTAATTTTCTGCTTTTTTACAACTTGTTCCTCTTTGTACTCAAAAGGCTTTTTTCCTTTTTTGTTTCTCTCTTCATTTATTTCTTTTTCTAAATCTAATTTTCTTTTTTTTATTTTTGTAGTTACTTCAACTTTGAATTTCTTTTTATTTGCGTTGGCTTTAATATGTGTTGAATCAGTAAAAAACTCATTACCACCTACTAGTTTCTTTTCTATTGCTTGATTTACTATATTAATAAATATTTGTTCGAACACATCAGTTCCTTGGAAACGTCGAATATAGTTTTGTGAAAATGTAGAGTAGTGTGGAACTGGTTTAGAAAATGGTATCCCTAAAAACCATCTAAATGCAGCATCTGTTTCTATTCTTTTTATTGTTTCTCTCATTGATTTTATTCCATAGAAATCTTTTAAAAACACTAATTTGAATAATACTACAGGGTCTAAACAATTTCTACCTGATGTGTGGCTATAGTATTCTTCTGTCAAATCATAAATAAATTTAAAATCAATTGCTTCGGCTACTTTTCTTAAAAAGTGATTTGTAGGAACTAGTTCTGATAACGTCATTAATATTATTTCATCTTTGATATTTTCTTTTTTATTAAACATACTAAAAACCCCCTCTATATACTTATATTATAACATTTTCAGCACTTTTTCTCATTAAAATAGGCTGCTGACTCATGCAGTTTCTGCATTTGTCAACAGCCTGAAAATAAGTAGGAATTTTATTCCTACTTATTTTTTATGTAATCTTATAGTTAATTAAATATTTAAAATTTATGTACATAAGTAAAATTTTAATTTAATAATATTATATTGAAGAGATAGTAAATTAATTTATATTTGTAGTATAACTGAAGGTGCTAAAAAAAATCTTATTTATATTGATGATAAAATATAAAATTTTATCTTTTATTAATAATGAAAAAATATTGATTTTGTGATAAAATAAAATTGTAGAAAAAATTGCACTATAGGAGGTGTTATTATGGCAGAATTAAGAACGTTATATCCTGCTATTAAAGAGAATTTCTCTAAAATGTTAAAAGTTGATGATACGCATACAATTTATTATGAAGAAAGTGGTAATCCTGAAGGAGTGCCAGTAGTATTCTTACATGGAGGGCCTGGATGTGGTACGGCACCGAGTTGTAGACAATACTTTGATCCTGAATTCTATCGTATAATATTATTTGATCAACGTGGAAGTGGAAAATCTACACCTCACGCATGTTTAGAAAATAATGATACTTGGCATATTATTGAAGATATTGAAAAAATTAGAGAAGATTTAAATATTGATAAATGGCTAGTATTCGGTGGTAGTTGGGGCTCTACTTTATCACTTTGTTATGCGATTAAACATCCTGAACGTGTTTTAGGACTGGTGTTGCGTGGAATATTCTTAGGTCGTAGGGAAGATATACTTTGGATTTATGAAAAAGGTGGAGCAAGTAATATTCATCCTGAATCATTTGAGAGATACGAAAGTATTATTCCAAAAGAAGAACGTCACGATATGATTCGTGCATATTATAAACGACTTACAAGTGAAGATAGAGAAACGAGAGAAGTAGCAGCAAAAGAATGGAGTATGTGGGAAGGAAGCTTAGTAACGCTATATCCAGACCCAAATCTAGAGCAAAGTTTCGGAGAAATTAATTATGCAATCTCGATGGCAACTATTGAATGTCATTTCTGGATGAATAATATGTTCTGGGATGATGATGATTGGATTTTAAATAATATCGATGTTATTAAAGATATTCCTACTACAATAGCTCATGGCCGTTATGATGTTGACTGTCGCGCTATAGGAGCATATGAATTAAGTAAAAAATTAAATAATTGTAAATTAGATATCGTTGTATCAGGTCACTCATCAGGAGAACCTGCAATTGTAGATTCTTTAGTTAGATCAACTGATTACTTTAAAGAATTATTAAAATAATTATTTATGAATAGTATTTAGGCTATAGCGATGTAGAGTTATAGCCTATTCTTATACAAATTAAATATATTTAAGGTATTGAGTTGACTTTTATTAATAATGAAAAACGTTTGATTATATGATAAAATAATAAGTGTGATAGATTAAATAAATGTAGTAAAAATCTTAAGTGCTATATTTTAATTAAAAAGTTACAGAAATATAAAAACAAATAACAAAGGAGTAAGGAAAATGGCAGTAAAAGACAGAATAGCTCAATTAAGAGTATTAATGGAAAAAAATGGAATCGATGTTTATATGGTTCCAACAGCTGATTTTCATAACAGTGAATATGTAGGGGAACATTTCAAAGCTCGTGCGTTCATGAGTGGATTTACAGGTTCTGCTGGAACTTTAGTAGTTACAAAAGATTTTGCAGGATTATGGACAGATGGTCGATATTTCTTACAAGGTGCTAGACAATTAGAAGGAACTGGAATTGAGTTGCAAAAAATGCGCGAACCAGGTGTTCCTACTATTGCAGAATTTATCACTGAAAACACACCGGAGAATGGAGTACTAGGATTTGATGGTCGTGTTGTAACTTTTGGTGAAGGGAAAGACCTAGCTACTAAATTAAAAAGAAAAAATGCTACTGTAAAATATGAAGTAGATTTAGTAGATGAAATTTGGACTGATCGTCCACCGTTATCAGAAGCGCCTGCTTTCTATTTAAACTTAGAACGTGCTGGGGAATCAGTTGCTAGTAAACTTGAAAGAGTACGCAAAGAAATGAGTGAAGTTGGAGCAAATATCCACGTTATTACTACTCTTGACGATATTGGTTGGTTGTTAAATATCCGCGGTATGGATGTAGATTTCTTCCCATTACTATTAAGTTATGCTGTTGTTTATGAAGATAAAGTAGACTTATATGTTGATGAAAGAAAATTATCTGATGAAATTAAAAAACATTTAGCTGAAAATAATGTCCACATTAAACCATATAACGATGTATATGAAGATGTGAAAAAATTCTCAGGAAACGATGTAGTTTTAGTTGACCCAGGATGCTTAAACTATGCTGTGTTTAACAATATTCCAAAAGAAATAACACTAGTAGAGCGCAGAAATCCTACAATTTTAATGAAAGCTATAAAAAATGAAGTTGAATTACAACATACTATTAAAGCCCATGTGAAAGATGGTATAGCTCATACTAAATTTATCTACTGGCTAAAACAATTAGTAAAACAAGGGGTAAGTGAACAAGAAGATGAACTTTCAGCATCTGATAAATTAGTAGAATTTAGAAAAGCTCAAGGTGGATTTATCTGCCCGAGTTTCGCGCCAATTTGTGGGCATGCGGAAAATGGGGCAATCGTACACTACTCTTCTTCAAAAGAAACATCTATTCCATTACGCACTGGTACTTTCTTCTTAACTGATACAGGTGGACATTACGAAGAAGGATCAACTGACATTACGCGTACAACAGCTATGGGAGAAGTTAGTGATAGATTAAAACGTGATTATACAAGAGTACTTCAATGTCACTTACGTTTATCAAGACTTAAATTTTTAGAAGGAATGTCTGGAGCAAACGTAGACTTATTTGCTCGTGCACCATTAATGTATGATTATGAAAACTTTAATCACGGAACAGGACACGGTGTTGGTTACCTAGGTAATATTCATGAAGGTCCACAAGGTATTCACTGGGGAATTTATCGTGCATCAGAACCATTTAAACACGGTATGACTATGACTAATGAGCCAGGATTATATATTTCAGGTTCTCATGGTATTCGTCTAGAAAATGAATTAATCATCAGAAATACTGTGAAAAATGAATATGGTCAATTCTTAGAATTTGAAGTTATGACTTTCGTACCTTGGGATTTAGAGGCTATTGATGTATCTATTCTTACAAGTGAAGATAAGTATGAATTAAATAATTATCATAAAAAAGTATTTGAAGTTTTAGCTCCACACTTTGAAGGTGAAGAATTAGAATGGCTAAAACAAGCTACTAGAGAAGTATAATTTTAACTGAAGGTTTCAAGTTTTCTTGGAACCTTCTACTAATAATTTGTAAAAAGTGATATAATATATACAATTGAAATAAATGAAATGTTTATTTTAAAATTTTTGAATGAAAATCGAGGTAGAACATATGGATTTAAATACACAATTAAAAAAATATGCACAACTTATAGCGAAAGTTGGATTAAATATTCAGAAAGACCAACCAGTATTAATACGAGCAAGTACCGAAACACGTGATTTTGTAGCTAAAGTAGTAGAAGCTTGTTATGAATTAGGGGCTAAAAGAGTTGCGGTAGAATGGCGTGACCAAGAATTAACAAAATTACACTTGAATTATCAAACGGAAGAAACTCTAAGTACGGTAGGGCAATGGTACATTGACAAATATCAAGATGAGCTAGATGAAGGAGCAGCATTCTTGTCTATTATCGGTGATGATCCAGATGGCTTAGCGGGAGTAGATAGTGCAAAATTAAAAGCTTCTATGGTAGGTCGTTCTAAAGCGATGCGTAACTACATGAAATCTATCATGAGTGACGAATGTCCTTGGTGTGTTGTGTCTGCTTCAACAGTTGGATGGGCGAAAAGATTATATCCTGAACTAGGTGATGAGGAAGCATACTTAAAACTTTGGGATCAAATCCTAAGTGCTTGTCGCTCAACTGGTGATGATCCAGTTGCAGATTGGGAAGAACATATTAAAGTTCTAGATGAAAAAGCTAAATTCTTACATGAAAATGAATTAGTAAAATTACATATTACAAATGATCTAGGAACAGATTTATATGTAGGACTTCCAAAAAATCATATTTGGCAAAGTGCCGGAAGTTATGCTAAAAAAGCTGACCGTTTTGTAGCGAATATTCCTACTGAAGAAGTATTTACAATGCCTCACAAAGATGAAACAAGTGGTATTGTATATAATGCAAAACCTTTAAATTACGGTGGAGTACTAATTGATAATTTCTGGTTGAAATTTGAAAATGGTAAAGTAGTAGATTTTGGTGCAGAGCGTGGTTATGAGGTTCTTAAGAATTTATTAGATACTGATGAAGGAGCAAGAAGAATTGGTGAAATGGCATTAGTTCCATTTGATTCTCCTATATCTAATACGAAGATATTATTCTTAGAAACATTATTTGATGAAAATGCAGCTTGCCATATCGCATTAGGAAAAGCATACCCAACATGTGTTAAAGGTGGCCCTGAAATGACTGACGAACAATTAGCAGAAGCGGGGGCTAACGATAGCTTAATTCATGTTGACTTTATGATAGGTGAAGCTACAACGAATATTACTGGTTACACAGAAGATGATAAGGAAATTGCTATTTTCAAAGATGGGAATTGGGCATAAAAGTATCTAATTCTAAGATTAATATAAAAGTATGGATTTAATAAAATAAATACTATACTTATGATATTGAAAGAAATTGGTTGGGGACTACTTAATTAGGAGTGATTTCTTATAGAAATCATGCTTAAAGGTAGTCCCCAAGATTTTTATAAGGTTTATCTTATGAAATCTAAAAAATGAATTTAAAATATTATTGTAGATTTTATTTGCGAAAAGTAAATAAATATGTGATAATAGATTGTACTAATATTTAGGGGTGATTAAATGCGTTTGGATAAATTTTTAAAAGTATCAAGAATTATTAAAAGAAGAACAGTTGCTAATGAGATATCATCAGAAGGGCACATAGCTATTAATGGTAAAAAAGCAAAACCATCTAGTACTTTAAAAATAGGGGATAAAATTACTATTTATTTTGCGAAAAAAGAAGTAGAGTATGAGGTGTTGGAATTAAAAGACAGCACTAAAAAAGAAGATGCAACAAAAATGTTTAAAATTCTTTCAGAAAAATCAAGAGAACTAGAAAATGAGAGAACAGAATAGCCAATTTAAAAAAGATGTGCTAAAAGCTAAGGCAAAATATAGAAAACGACGTAAGTTTATTATATTAGTTATTATGACTTTTGCATTATCTGTAACATTGTTGCAAACATTTCTGTACATACGTGATAAAAAACAAATTAATTCGCAATTAGCAGAGCAGAATAAAATGATTGAAAATCTAGATAAAGAAAATAAAGTTAACGAGCTAGTGATTGATAAGTTAAAAGATCCATATTTTATTACTGATTTGGTAAGACAAGAGTATGGTCTTAGTTATCAAGGTGAATTAATTTTTAATATTCCATTACAGGAGAACTTTCTCCAAGCTGCAATAAAATCTATTATGGATGGTAATTTAGAAAAAATAGAAGACAATAATGGACGAATTGATGATAGTAAAATTCCTGAGTTAGCAAAAAAAGATGATAAGAAATCTACTAAAGCGGAAGATAGCAAAACAACGGATAAGAAAACTAATGATACGAAAAAAACTAGCGATACAAAGAAATCGGAAGATAGATCTTCTGAAAATGATAAAGATAAAGATGAAGAAGTCGCTAATAATAATGAGAAAAATCAAACTCAAAGAGCAACCAATAGAAATTCAAACACTAATAATCGAAGAAGTAACGGGTAGTAATACTTGTTACTTCTTTTTTATATTGAGTAGAATTTTAAAAAATATATTATAGAAAAATACTTTTCATTGTTAACAGTATGAATAGTTAATATACGTAATGTATAGACATATAAGGGTTAATTTAGTAGTATTTAATTGTGTATATTTAAGTATAAATATTTGTTAAAAAGTTGTTAAAATGTTAATATATAGATAATAAATTTAATGATACATAAATCGGAGGAAATTATGAATAAATATCAAGGTGATGCATTGCATACCGACCTTTATCAAATTAACATGGGATATGCATATTTCAAAGATGGAATACATGAGAGAAAATCGTATTTTGATGTGTATTTTAGAAAGATACCTTTTGGTGGAGGATATGCAGTGTTCGCTGGACTTGCCAAAATTATTGATTATGTGAACTCGTTTGAATTCTCTGAATCAGATATAGATTTTTTACGTGAATTAGGTTATGCAGAGGATTATTTAGATTATCTGAGCAAAATGAAGTTCACAGGTAATATCCGTTGTGTGCAAGAAGGAGAGATTGTTTTCGGGAATGAACCTCTTCTAAGAATTGAGGCACCTCTAATTCAAGCTCAAATTATGGAAACTGCTATATTAAATATAGTTAACTATCAAATCTTAATAGCGACAAAAGCTGCCAGAATTAAACACTTATGTCCAGATGAAGTTTGTATGGAATTCGGAACACGTCGTGCTCATGAATTTGATGCAGCAATATGGGGGACTAGAGCTTCTGTAATTGGTGGATTTGAAGCGACAAGTAATGTAAAAGCAGCAAAACTATTTAATATTCCATGTAGTGGAACGCATGCTCACTCATTCGTTCAAGCATATGAGGATGAAGAAATTGCATTCAAGAAATATGCGGCTGCTCATAAAGATTGTTACTTCTTAGTTGATACATATGATACATTACGTTCAGGAATTCCGACTGCTATTAAAGTAGCAGATGAACTAAAAGATGAAATTAACTTCTTAGGTGTTAGATTAGATTCAGGAGACATCGCTTATCTTTCGAAGGCAGCTAGAAAAATGTTAGATGAAGCAGGATATCCGAATGCTAAAATAGTAGCTTCTAATGACTTAGATGAAGATACTATTACTCACCTTAAACAACAAGGCGCTAGAATTGATGCATGGGGTGTTGGAACTAAACTTATAACAGCTTACGATAATCCAGCGTTAGGTGCAGTATATAAACTTGCATGTTTAGAAAATTCTAACGGAGAGATGATTGATAGACTAAAAGTTTCTGAAAATCCAGGTAAATTAACGATTCCAGGTATTAAGAAAGTTTATAGAATAATAAACAAAGATACAGGAATGGCGGCAGGTGACTATATTGCCTTAGAAAAAGAAGATGTAAGTGCAGAGCCGAGTATAAAATTATTCCACCCGACGCATACGTATTTAGAAAAAGAAGTTAAAAACTTTGAGGTACGTGATTTGCAAGTTGATATTTTCATAGATGGTAAACAAGTGTATGATGTTCCAACTGTTCAAGAAAGTGCGCAGTATTTTAAAGAAAATAAAAAACTTCTATGGAATGAATACCTACGCTTACTAAATCCTGAATTTTATCCTGTTGATTTAAGTACAGCGTGTTGGGAAAATAGAAATACAATATTAAAAAAAGTAACAAAAAAATCTAATTAATAGGTGAAATTATGACATTACAACAAGAAGTGATAGCGAAATTAAGATGCAAGGCTGAAATCAATGTTGATGAAGAAATTAGGTTAACTATAAACTTTTTAAAAGACTATGTTAAGAAAAATAGTTTTGTAAGAAGTCTAGTGTTAGGTATTTCTGGTGGTCAAGATTCAACTTTATGCGGTAAGTTATGTCAAATGGCTGTAGATGAATTAAAAGATGAAACTGGAGAAGACTATTATTTTATAGCAGTAAGATTGCCTTATGGTGAACAATTCGACGAAGCGGATTGTAATGATGCCTTAGAATTTATTAAGCCAGATAAGGTTTATACTGTTAATATTAAAGATGCCGTAGATGCTAGTGTTAATTCATTAAAAATAGCAGGAGTAGAAATTACGGATTTTGCTAAAGGAAATGAAAAAGCAAGAGAAAGAATGAAGGCTCAATACTCAATTGCTACAATGAATAACGGGCTAGTTGTAGGTACGGATCATGCTGCAGAGGCGATAACAGGATTTTTCACAAAATATGGTGATGGTGGCGCGGATATTATGCCGCTATATCGATTAAATAAAAGACAAGGAAAAGCTTTGTTAAAAAAATTAGGATGTCCTGAGCATTTATATATGAAAAAACCAACAGCTGATTTAGAAGAAGATAGACCAGCGTTAGAGGATGAAGTAGCTTTAGGTGTTACATATGATAATATAGATGATTATTTAGAAGGCAAGATTGTACCGGATGAAATAAGAGAGATAATAGAAGGGCACTATATAAAATCTGAACATAAACGTAATCTACCAGTTACAGTATTTGATTTTTATAATATATAGAAGAAAAATAAATAAAAAAGAGGATGCTAGTCTAAAATAGTGTCCTCTTATATATATACTATTAGATATAAAGTAAATTAATAAGAAAATATATATATACTATTAGATATAAAGTAAATTAATAAGAAAATATAAAAAAACATGTTGACATAATAATATGAAGATGATAGAATAATAAAAGTCTTCTTAAAGACAATTTCTAAATCTTAAATATTAAGAAAAAAGTTTTTAAAAAAACTTGACATAATTAATAGTTAATGATAAAATAATAAAAGTCTTCTGACGGAAGACGAACAATAAAACATTTTAAAATAATTAATGTTAAGAAACTAGAAAAAACTTCTTGACAAGGAATAAAGGAAATGTTAAAATAAAAAAGTCTTAAATAAAAGACAAACTCATTTATAACAGTAAAGTAAACGGTTAAAAAGTTTTAAAAATATAAAAAACTTCTTGACAAAAACTTAAATAAATGATAGAATAATAAAAGTCTTCTGATAAAGACAAAAAAACATTTTTAAAAAAGTTTAAAAAAAGACTTGACAAAGAAATTTAAAAATGTTATAATATAAAAGTTGCTAATCGCAACGATTTGAACATTGAAAACTAAACGAATTAAGTCAACGTTAATTCCAAAAAAGGACAGTTTTAAAAAGAAACTATAAAACTTTTTATTGAG
>PNGU01000019.1 GCA_002871655.1 Streptococcus sp. UMB1385
AATCTTTTTCATTTGCATTTACATTGGCTACTTTTTCATATCCACGAGCTAAAATCTTATTGATTGTTGCAGTTACATCAGCATCTTTTGTGAAGGCTTTTCCTGTATCTCCTGTATCTACCACTGAAGGTTCTAATCCTTTACCAGTTGTATCTACGAATTTAGTTACTGCCACTTGTGATCCGTCTTTAACATAGGTAATTGTAGTATTTTCTGTTGGATCTGTTGGTATTGGTGGAACTTTATAGCCCCCATTAGGATCTTTTTCTAATGGTTTTCCATTTGGTCCTACTGGTGTTGTTCCTGGAATCACAGGAATTGTCGTTGTTGGTTCACCAGGTTTTGTTGGATCATTTGGATTCTTCGGATATACCTTCGGTGTTGTATCAGTTCCTGGTGGTACTATTACACCTTCAGGCACTACCGGAATATATGAACCAAGTTTACGATATATAATCGTTTCTTCTGTATCTTCTGCTGTCGCTGGCACATCGTTAATTGCTGTTGATGTTGCTTTACTTACAATATACCCTTCTTTAACTGGTGAATTTACAGCTGTGAAATCATCCCCGTTCTTAGCTGTCCATTCGCTAACGTCTGATAGAGCTCCTGTTACTGAGTCAATCTTAGCTGTACGAGTGTATGTTAATGTTTGTACTACATCTTCATCCGCTTTAGATCCATCTTCGTATACATAATGAATCGTATGTTTTACTTCTTCCACTAAACCTAAATCTTTGTACGTACGTCCTTTTGGATCATTTGGAACTGGCGCATTTGGATTTACTTTTTCATTTGGATCTGTTGGATTTGGATCTACAGGTATTTTACTTGGTGTATAAATAACTGTTTCCGTAATATCATTGGCTGTCGCTGTAACTTCTTTTGCTTCTACACTTTCTCTATTTGGAGTGTATTTTTCAATTGTTGGTGACGTTACTTTGTCAAACCTTTGTGCTGGTGACCAGTCTCCAAATGTAATCTTACCTGTTACTGGATTAATTGTCGCTGAGCGTTTGAATTCTTTAGTTTCTTCTACTGAATCCTTAGCTTTTGTTCCATCTGAGTAAATATAGTTGATTGTACGTTTAACTTCTTCTTTACGTCCATCTTCTAACTCTTTGATTAATTCTGGAGTCCATTTTGGTCCATCTTCATTATTTGGATCTATCGGTTTACCTTCAGTTGGTTTTGGATCATTTGGAGTTACTGTTATAGGTTTCACCGTTACAAGAACTTTATATTCTTGGTTAGTCTTAGAGTCTGCATCGAATTTACCATCTGTTGGGTAGTTATTGTCAACTACTGTATATCCTTTGGCTTTCAATGCGTTAATTGTATCTGTTACTGCTTGCCCTTTTGTGAATGCTTTTCCAGCATCCCCTGTGTCTACTACTGATTCTGCTACTCCACCTTTTTCTGTCTTATCAGTTTCGCTGTTAACTTCAATAAAGTGTGTAACAGCTACTTGAGAACCATCTTTCGTATAAACGATTGTTGTATCTCCTGTTGGGGTAGTTGGAGCTGGTGGCTCATATCCTTGTTTTGGATCTCCAGGTACTTTCGGTGTCAACGGCTGTCCATCTGGCCCTACTGGTATAGTTCCTGGTACATATGGAATCGTTGTTGTTGGTGTTCCTGGTTTTGTAGGATCTGTTGGATTGTTTGGATATTGTGGGTTTGGAATTGTAGGAGGAGTAAATCCTTTTGGTACTACTGGTACATATTTACCTAGTGCTTTGTACACTACTTTTTCCGTAATATCTTTGTCAGTTGCGTTAACTCCTGTTACATCTTTCTTAGATGAGTCTACATCTCCTGTTGCAACATATCCTGCTACTGCTGGAAGCGCATTTCCTTCTAATGTAGTATCGTTATCTTTAGCTTCCCACTCACCATAAGTGATTTCTCCTGTTACTGGGTTTACTTTAGCTACACGAGTGTGGTTCACTTCTCTAGTAAATGGTGCTGCTACATTAGTTCCACCTTTATTTCCATCTTTTTCAGCTTGATTTAATTCACTTGCTTCCGTTGAGTAAGTGTACGAAATTGTACGTGTTACTTTTTCTGTGTTCTTAAATTTCGCTAGTAACTCATCAGTCCATTTCGGCCCATTTGGATCACTTGGATTAATTGGCTCACCTTTCTTAGGTTCTTTATAATTTGAAGCTTTTGGATCAACTGTGATTAGTTTAGTTTTGTAAACTACTACTTCTTCGAAGTCTTTATCTGTAGCCGCTACAGTTTTCGCTGGTACATCTGCAACTGTTGGTGTTACACCTGCAACTGCCGCAGTGTATTTCTCTAATACTGGAGAGGTTACTGCTTCAAATGTTTGGTTCGCCGACCAATCTCCATATGTGATTTCTCCTGTCGCTACATTAATCTTACCAGGACGAGTGAATTTAAGTGTTTTAACTTTCTTATCAGCTACACTTACTAAATCAGCTTCCGCTACTGGTGTACCGTCTTCGTATACATACTTAATTGTACGTGTTACTTCTTCTTGTACTTTTACAGCGTTGATTAATTCTTCTGTCCATTTTGGTCCATCTGTATTATTTGGATCGATTGGTGTTACACCTGGAGTTGGTTTTGGATTATCGTTACTTGCTGGTTTTGTTGGATCAAATGATGGAATATCCACTACTTTAGCTTTCAATTTCACAACATATTCTTGATCTACTTCAGTATCTTTATCGAATTTATCTGTTGGCTGGAATCCATTATTTACAAGTTCGTAACCTTTCTTAACTAGCTCAGCAATCTTATCAGTTACTGAAGTTGCTGGGTAAGCCGCTTCTGATTTACCTGTCACAACAACTGGCTCTGCAAGACCTGGAGTAATTACTTTATTAGTATTAGCAGGGTCTACTTCTACGAATTTAACTACTGCTTTTTGTGGCGCTGGTGTATACGTAACTGTAACTTTATAATCAGGTGCTTCTGCATCAATCGATGTAGTTGCTTCTACAGTCGCATTATCTGGAGCATATCCAGTTACATCTGGAGAGTTAACTAGGTTAAACTTATCATCTTTAGCTTTTTCTGCATCCGATAATGTAATTCCCGTGGCTTCTCCTCCTTTAGAAGTCCATGGTCCAAATGTTACAATTGCTTTTTGTGCAGGTGTTGCATCTGGTGCTATCGCTTTTATTGTAATGTGGTCATAGAATGTTTTACGTGCTGCAAATTCAGTATCAGAACCATAAGGGTTAGCATCTGCTACTGCTTTGTAAGCTGCATATTGTGTTGGATATTCTTTCGCTGCAAGTACGTGATCAATTGTACGGTCACGCTCATAAGTTAATTTTTCTGTAACTGTTGAAGCAGCTGTTTTTCCACGTTTATCTGCTGGTACTTCATCGGTATCTGCATATTTATATTCAATAGTACGAGTTACTTCTTGAGTATCTTTAATCTTACGAAGAACTTTTTTATGACGAAGATACACATTAAATGGTTGATCTACATCTTTATCATCATCAAACTTACGTCCACCTGAGATAGCATTTCCCTCTGCATCATTTGTGTAGTCATCTGTTACTAATTCATAACCAAGAGCTTCGTATTTTTTAATTGTTTCCGCTGTTGAATAAGGAATTGTTGTATGTGATTTACCTTGAAGTTTCTCAACATTATAAGTTGTTTTTGCGTCTGCACCTGTAGTAGGAGTCGCTACTGCTGTTTGCACTTCAAGAATACGAGCATTACCTGTCGCATCTAAATCGATGTAAGTAACATTCGCTTTTTGTTTATCCGCTTTATAAACAACATACATATCGAAGTTATCTTTATCGTCTGATCTTATTGCTGAAGAGGCTGGTTTATATGTTCCGACATCTTTTGTATTTCCAGTAACCGGTTTATAAGCACCGATATCCTTAGCGTCTTTAATATGAGCCATTTCTCCTGTCGCATTCGGAGCATTGTATTCTAAAGTTACCACATTTGCTGTATAACCTTTTACAGTAGGAGAAACTACACTGCTCATTACTTCATTATTTTCCCCATGTTTCCAATCAGAAATAATCAATGTTCCTTGAGAGAATTTAGTACCTTTAGGTATTTCAGTGCCGGCTGTATATTGTGTTCCATTCACATCTCTCACTGTATTCGCAGCTACCATTGGTTGGTCTAAAATACCATCTTCATCGAACATTTTATAAGTACGATTAAAGTTTAATGTTTGAGAACGTGTTACTGGCTCATTATTAATTGATAAAATCGGATTATTGTTTTTATATGAATCTTGACTAGTTGCTGTTGCATCATTATCACTTTCATAAACATAATGAATTGTACGTGTAATTGATGCTTTAGTATTTGGTGTTACAATCGGTGTATATTTAGCTCTACCGTAGTCAGTACCGTATTTCTCTGTAACTGGATCACCTGCTACTTTATCATTATAGTCGATATCTGGTTGAACTAAATCTACACCTGTCCCTCGTCCTACAAATCCTGGTTCTGGTGTAAATGTAACTTCACCTGTTGGTTTTCCACTTGAATCTTTTACAAGTTCGTATACCCCTTCACCTGTGATTGTTACTTTAGAATCGTTGGTATTAGCTAAATCATAGCTACGTGGCACCTCAGTTATTGCTCCTGTTACAGGATCAAGGTGTGTTGCACTTGGTAATACAACTTGGTTTAATGGTAATATTTTCTTGATAGTAGTTCCCGCTGGAATCGTATTAGTTGCACGATATTTACCATCAATTTTTACAACATCTCCTTTTGCTACAATTTGACTTATAGATGTTTCCTTAGCTAATACCGCTTGTTTGTTATTAGAGTCTGTTTTAGGAATTACATCACCAGTAGAGAATGTTACATTATGCCATGTATTATTTGCTGAAGAAACTAGCGGCGCTTTAAGTTTCGCTCCTCTCGGTATCTTCTCTCCAGCTGGGATCGTAGTTTCACTTCCGTTAGGTAGTGTAACTACTGTAGCTTCTCTAACTGGATGATCATTATCTGGACTAGCACCTGCCGGGATTGTCTTACCTGAAGTAAGTCGAACATTATTTAACACAACAGATCCAGTTCCTGTGATAACTACGTCAGCATCTTCTGCTATTTTTGCACGTGCTGGTAATTTTTCTTTATCAGGTGTATATGTAACTACCTTACCATCTGCTAGTGTTATCGTAGTAGGTTTACTTACTTCAGTATCAATATCATAAGTAACCTTCTTACTTTCTAATGTATCTGCCAATTTTATTTTTTCTTTTTTATTTAAAATTTCAAATGAATACCTAGAATCAGTTATTCTGTCCCCTGTTTCAGTTTCTACTGTTCCATAAACTGGGATTTGTGGTTTTGCACTTTGTTTTTTACCTTGACTATCTGTTGTAATTGAGTCTTCACCTACAGGGCGAACATCAATAACAGTTGGAATATAACTAGTATCCATAGTCTTAGTACCGTTAGTACCGTTATTTGTATTCTCTAATATTTTATCTTTATCTGCAAGAGTTGTACTAGTTAATGAATCTCTAATTGTATCTTCAGTAGCTTCCCATCCTGTATGACTACCATTATCATCCCATGCACGGATAGCAACCCCTTTAGCTGTACCTACATAACCAGGCTCTGGTTGGAATGAGATTTTAGTATAATTTAACGAACCATTCTGGATATTTTTTCCTTCTGTAGAGCCTTCATTAAGTTTATAAACCCCTACCTTGTTACCTGCTGTATCATATTCAGTGTACTCTGATAAATAATATTCTGCTCTCCCTGTTAATTTATTCGTTACTTTAACAGCTGTACCAAGAGTATTTCCTCTTGCATCTTTAACGACTACCTCAGTACCATTGTAAATTGTTTGACTTAGGTTATCTTTCACCTCAACAGTTTTACCTGTTGGTTCTTCAGATTTAACAACTGTATCGTTTAACACCATCTTAGGTGCTGTATTATTATCTATTTGAGCCCATTGTTTGTAGTTAGATACTATTGTTTTACCACTTGCAGTGAACATTGCATTTGTAGGTAAATTTACCTCTTGTTTTTGACCTTGTAACCCTTTAGTTACATGACTTGTTCCACGCGGCTGGTGAATAACATTAGCAACAAAGTCTTCCACTTCTCCAGAGGATGCTAATCCTGTAGGTAACCTTAAATCATTCTTATCTACAGATACACGCAAACGAACTCCAAGGTTGTCTACAGATGTATTTAATAATTGTGGAGTATTCTTAAATGTAATATCGTATGTTCCATCAGCATTTGCTGTTACTAATTCAGATGATTCGTAAAGATCGAATTTACCATTACCATTAAAGTCAACCCATCCACGAACATATGCTACATCATTATTAACACCACGATTTACTTTTACACCTTTTAGTACATACTCATTTTCACTTGCACGACGAAGCGTATATTTTGTCGCTACTCTTGAATCTAGAAGTTGCCCTTCTCCTTCATCAGGTAAGTTACCAACACCAAGACCGCGTGTCGCTTGGTTATATAGTCCCTTAATTGGAAGCCCATCCCCACCTTTTAACGTATTCGCTGTAGCAAGTATTTCACCATTTTTAATAGCTACTTGCGTTCCATCTTCCATACGAATTACTGGATTTTTACCATCTAACAAGTATGTTCCTGATTGACCTTTGGAGTTAGTAACTTTAGTTGTACCACTTACAAGGCTAATTTCTTTATAATCTTCTGAGTTAACTAAGTCATCAAGCACCCATGCTCCGTTTGGTTCTCCTATCGTTGTTCGAAAATCTGAATCTGCAGGAACATCTCCTAAATATGGTTGAGTATGAACTACTTGTGTTCCATTTTTCTCACTATTAAAGTTACCTATAATATGTTGTGCAGAACCATAAGAAGATGGGGCATCTCCTCCGTCATAAATAACAAAACCTACAGTTGCTGATTGGCTACCATTGGCATTAATATAAACTCCTAAGTTCTCAACATTTTGAGTAATACCTATAGGAAGATCATATCCCCTATTAATACCTGAATCAAAAGGTCCAAATAATTGACTACCATAACCTGTTTCTGTTTTGTTAGCCCACTCAGAAAGGTTATAACCTGTAGTTAACTTAGCATCTGTTTTTCTATCAAAAGTATATGTAAAGTTATGGTCAACATTTCTATTTGGGAATAAACCTTGAGAGTTTGTTTTGTTTTTATTTAAACGCATGAACTCTTCCCAAGGCGTTCCATCAGATTCGAATTGTGTAAATTCCGCCACACTTAAATCTTCTGAATCAACGGCAATGGCATTAACAGCTACTGGACGACCATTATATGTTGCTGACAATTGGAATTTAACCCCTACATTACCTCCATCATACGCTGGAGCAAAGGCAGTCAACCCCTCTCTTTCACGCCCCGTAGCATCAGTATATACAGTACGGAATCCTGCCGTTCTAAGATGACTCCAATTCGGATCTTGTCTTGTTACAATAACATCTTCACGTTGAACAACACCATCAACTGGACTTCTATTAATATTTTCTGGTTCTCCATTAGCTTTATTTAGAGTATACGTTTCTGTTGTAACTTTTTTACGAGAAAGTGAACTTACTGTTGCGCTTAATGTATAACCTTTTACCTTAGTTGGCACATCAAAACGCATACCTTCTTGAAGAACTTCAAATATCTCATTATTCCCTCGACCTTCAGATAGTCCTTGTTGCACCTCATGTTTCACATGGTCATATGTTTTCCATAATGTATACTTAGCTAACCCTGCAGCTAAGAATGCAGGATCATTTGTTTTCTTACCTACTAATTCAGGGTGTGTAGGGGATTCAAGAATTGTACGAACCATTGTAAAACGACCACGTTCTTGTCGTCCTTTTGAACTAGTAAAGTTTACTGTCGCAGGATTATTGACATATTCAACAGGCCCTACTTTTGTTCCGTCTCCATATGTGATAGATGCAGTAGCAAAATCAAACCAATTTATCGCTTCTCGAAGCTGATTATAGTTTTTCTCTCCAGCTGATCCATACGCAACATCACCTATAGCAAAATCATGAGTACTATTACCATACTGATCTACTCTCCCATTTGCTAAAGTTATAGTTGCTGCTGGTAATCCTAAATTCCCTTCACGCTTAACAGTAATCTTATCATCTGCAGTTAGTGTTGGGTTTGCTGTACGAATTTCTTTTTCAATCGCACGCGCTTCTTCTTCTGTAATTGCACCAAAATTACTAACTACTACTTTATTTGTCGGTTGATTAATACTGACCGCCGTAGTTGTTTCACCAGCTAATAACCCCTCTAACTTACCACGGTGACCTGCTCGTTGCATCGTTGCGTATACAGCTTCGATAGCTCTTTCTAGTTCTTTACGTTCTCTTTCCGAGTCTTCTTTAGTTGATGAATCAGAATTGAATACATCTAGAGCTTTAGCTATTTGTTTCTCTGCTGTTGCTACCGCTTTTTTGATTTCAGCTTTTTTAGATTCTTCTTTTACTGATTTTTCAGCAAATGCTGTCGCAGATTGGTTAATAACTTTTGCTTCAGAGATAGTTTTTTCTAAATCTTTTTTCTCTGATTTAGTTTCTTTACCTTCCACTTTCTTATCTTGATATTCTTTACCCTCTAAAGATTTGTTAAGGAAGCTAATTGAATTTTCTAGCGCAACTGTTTGTGAATCAACTTGTGCTTGAGTTGCACTCTCATTAACAACTAAGTCTTTTGCTTTGTTAAGTTCTATTGCAGCATCGACAGTTAATTTTTGTTGAGTTTCAGTTAGATCTTTCCCTGCAAGAGTTACGAATAAATCATTTAATTGATTAATTTTCTCTTGTAATTTTGTTTTAACAGCACTAGTTTTAACAACTGTACTTTCAGCTGTTTTCTCAGCCACCTCTCCTTTTGGAGTTTCTACTTTTTCGGTAGCATTTTCCTTAGTAGCAGTTTCGACTGGAACTTCTTGCTTAGTAGTATCCGCAGCTTGAGCTGCACCACCAAGGAATAAGAAACCAGAAGCTATCAATACTGATGCAGTTCCGGCATTAAACTTTTTAATACCATACTGATTAATCTTTTCAGCTTGCTTCTTGTCGTTCATTTTTATATTATTCTTACTAAACATAATCTTCTCCTTTTTTAATAAATAAAATCATACTGACTGTATTGGACCACACTATAGAATCAATAATAAATCCGCTATAAATTCCCCTATATTTTTTCACAAAAATATTAGTTTTACACTTTAATAATGGCCTCGAACATAATTAAATATTTTTTTATACTCGTGAAATTACTATCAAAACTTTCATAAATTACAAAAACTGTGAAATATGAAGTTTAAATAATATTATTCCATGGACTTATTATATATCAAAAAAGCCTATACATCAATTATTTTATCGTTTTACAACATAAATCAAATAATATTTTTTCACTTTCACTAAAAATATAATAATAGTTACATTATTTATACATGTATAGGCATTGCAAATCAATTTTCTATCACTTTTCAACAGCGAACTCACTTATTTACCAACATTTTTTACACTTTTATGAAAACAATAGATAGATTCCATACATTATTTTCTAAAAAGATATTTACTTACTATAGAACCCCCTTTACCTTTCATTATCTTATCAATATTTTTATAACTTTTCACTATAAAAAACCAATTAAAAAAATGGATGTTTCCCGTACAATACGAGATGACATCCATTTATGTAAACTAAATCTATACATGTTCAACATATAGATTTATAAGTCATTCTTTATTTTTCTCTCTGTCGTTTTCTTCTAGATAGAGCTAGCCCCGCAAACATCGCCATTACCCCTAGAGTTGTTGCATCAGATGAACTATTCCCTGTATTAGGAAGCCTTCCCCCTAGTCTCCTATTATTAATCCCTATAGTTCTTATATTTTCTTCAAGCATTTCAACTGTTGGAACTTCTTGTAGTTGTCTTCTAGGGTTTGGAATATATTTATTAGAATTACTAAACTTCGATCCATCGAACTCTGGTATTTCTAATCTTGGAGGATTCATATCCGATACCCCACCTTTAAACTCCGGATACTCTAATACTAGAGGTTTTTCAGATGTTACTCCTCCATTAAATTCAGGTACCTCCAGTACAGGTGGTTCTATCGATGATGCTCCTCCATTAAATTCAGGTACTTCTAACACCGGCGGTTCTATTGGTGATACTCCACCCTCATATTCCGGAACCTCTAGTACAGGTGGTTCTGCTGAGGAAACTCCACCCTCATATTCTGGCACTTCATTTTCAGGTGCATCTAATGGTAACGTCCAGCTTGGTTTTTCTGGTTTCACAGGATCATCTGATTGTTTTGTTACTAATCTATAATAATGATTTACAACTGTTTTTCCTTCTCCCATCACTTTATAAGCTCGAATCGGAGTAATTATTTCTTTAACTACGTAATTTGTTTCTTCTTTAGTTGTTACATCTTTCTTAGTTAATTCCGTCTCATTTGTAGTTGAATTTTCATTAACAACATTAATATTACTCAAATCGTCAGAGATTGTCACAGTACCTTTATTCGCATAAACGGAATCTTCTCTTGTTTCTATCTCAGGATATACTGTTTCCCAATCACTATAATGTTCTTGTTCTGCATCTTTATGGTATAAATTAATAAAACCAGATTGGAAACCATCCGTCCTAGAGTATTTTAAAACCCCTTTTTTCGTCAGCGTTACATTTTTCAATCTATTATATTCCGGTAATTTTTCTACTGTCGTTCCCAATGAGATTTCTAAATCGCTTAATACACTTTGAGTTTCTTCAATCTGAGTTCTCAATTTTTTCAGAACTTCTGGATTCCCTTGAGAGAACATTAATCCATTTTCAGATTCCAATAATACTTTAATTTGATTTTGTTTAATCATGTTAATAGTATTTGTAATATTTTGTGCCAACTCTTCCCTTCTTGCTTGAAGCTCTTTTCTATCAGTTTCATTTTTCACATTACGATCAAAATATTCTAATACCCCATATATTTCAGCATGCATAGCTTCTAGAATTTCTTGTAACGATTCATTTTTAAAATGATGATTTTTTGAATCTGTTATTCCTGGAGGTAAATTTTTAGAAATATTATTATAATATAAGATATTCTCATCTTTAAAATTCACTTTCCCATCATCAGCTGTACCAAATATATAGTCATCCCCAATAGTTGGAAATTCTCCTGTTATCGATTGCATCCAAAAAGCATAAGTCGGCTTCCCTGGAATCCCTTCTGTTCTATTAAAACCTTCAGTATAATTATACTCAGGCTTCGCAGGAACTTTTTCTCTTCTATACTCTACTGTATTAACAGTTCTCGTACCACTACCATGGGCATATGTATCGCGATCCATTACAAGAACCGTATCACCTTCTTTAAGAGTTACATTTTCTTTAGTGAAATCTTTAGCAGTTGCTTGACCATTTTTCCATTTCGCAACAGCATCTTCATCACTAGTTACTCCATTAGCTTCGACGAATTTCCCGTAATGTCCATCTGAAGTTTCTTCTACTAAATACACTTTTCCTGTAATTTTTCCATAGTTAATTTCCCCTAAACTATTGTGCATCCCTTCTGGAGAAACAGGAGCTTCCACATCATTAAATTTCGTTTTTTGATAAGTCGCTTTGTTCCCATCTACTACTTCTGAGCGAATCCACTTGTATTCTTTATCGTTAACCTTAATTACCGCTTCTTTACCTGTATCTTCATCTATAGCGGTACCTGTTTTTTCTACAGTTGATTCACGATAATCTTTCCCATCGGTATCGTAAGCAATTCCTTTTTTATCATAAGGTGCCGCTACAGTTCCTTCTTCACCAGCTACTTTTTTCGAATCTTTTAGTTTTGAATTATCATCTTCTAATAGATAATTAACTGTCGCATTAGAATTGAATTTTACAGAATCTGTACCATCCGCATCCCCTGTGTTTTGATTTGCTTTAGTAGGTCGATTGTATCGTATGTCAGCTACCGCATCAACGGTCACTTTTTTCTCGGGATTTTGATCATCTATAAAAGTCGTCTTAGCAGTTGATGAAACTTTTTCAAATTCACTTACAAGCTCCGTTTCATTTTTTCCATCTGAACTTACATTCGCAGATGCAGTTCCACCTCCAGCTAACATCGCGATACCTAGAATCGCTATTGCTCCTATTAATTTTGAATCTGTTCTTCCATCTTTATATTTTCTTAATGAAAATTTTTCTTTTTTCGTATTTTTAAACATAATTTTCCCCTTTGTTATTTTATTACGTTTCTTTATTACATCTTTCCAATTACAAGAAATCACTAAATTTATAATTTAGACACTTCGTAAACGCCTATGTAATACGCTTTCAATTTTAACACATTAAATAATTTTTATCAAACATTCGGCAATATTACTCCACACCGTATATAAATACAAAAACGGGAGTAACTCAAAAATCGTGATTTGATATGTACCCAAAATTCTGGACACATATATATTTAATTTATACAAGTGGATGTTATCCTGTATTGTACAGGAGGCATCCATTTT
>PNGU01000002.1 GCA_002871655.1 Streptococcus sp. UMB1385
ATGAATCGACCATTCTTTTCCATTTCCTAATAGTATCTCTAAATTTTCTAGTGGTTATTCCATTAGGTGTATCTGGATATTCTCCTCTTTCGTACATCTCAACACATTTTACTTTAAATTCATAACTATAACGCATAAAAAATACCCCTTTTACTGGCTTGTCCAGTAAAAGGGGTACATATCATTTCTTCGAAATCACGATTTTTGAATCACTCCCATATTAAAACTTATAGACACTCTAACAAATCGAAACCTTAATTCGCCTTGTGGAAACTTTTTAGAAATTGTATAGAATTTGTGGGAAACCTCTATACAAAAATCACTATTTTTATTTTACTCCTAGTTAAGTAAATAATAAAGCTAAATAACAAGTTAATATAGCTTTCATAATATCCATATTAGTGTTATAATATTGTAAGACTATATAATGAAGAGGTAAAAAATGATTTACGGAATAGGTTGTGATATCGTCGATATTCATCGCTTCGAAAAATATGTTGATGATAAAAAACGACTTGAAAAATTATATACAGAAAATGAATTAATTGAATATTATAAAATAACAAATAAAAGAAGAAAAATGGAATTCCTTGCAGGACGCTTTGCGGTAAAAGAAGCAACCTCTAAAGCGCTTGGAGTTGGAATTTCTAAGGAGTTTTCTTTTCATGATGTTGAGGTAAAAAAAGATGAGAATGGGAAACCATATATAGAATATGGCGACTTTAGGACACATCTGACTATAAGCCATACTGATACAACAGTAGTGGCGTTTGTTGTTTTAGAGAAAGGGGATTAGATTAATGATTAATGATAGACCAACACAATTAAGAGTAAATTTAGATGCATTATTAAATAATTACAGCAAGTTAGATGCTTTAAATAACAAAAAAATTGGATTAGCTATTGTTAAAGCAGATTCTTATGGACTTGGTTCGAAAGTAATCGCAGATTATCTATATAAAAATGGAGTTAGGCATTTCGCAACAGCAACATTAGAAGAAGCAATAGAACTAAAAGATGTTATTAAAGATAGTATGGTCCTTGTATTAGGAGTTACAAATCCCCAAAATGTTAAATATGCAGTAGAAAATAATGTTTCTTTAACATGTCCATCTAAAGAATGGTTAGAAGAATCTTTAGTACAATTACAGCAAATAGAAGGAAAATTAAAAATTCATGTTAAAATAGATACAGGAATGGGAAGAATTGGAACTTCCGATTTAGAAGAACTAAAAGAGATTGATAACTTATTAGATTCAGAAAAAATTGATTTTGAAGGGATTTTCTCACATTATTCAAATGCTGATGGGGATGATGATAATTATGATAATTATCAAACAGAAAATTTCGAAAATACTCTTAATGTTTTCACTCATAAACCGAAATATATTCATATAGAAAATTCAGCAGGAACAGTAAAATATAGTGACAGAGAAGATTGCTATAATCTTTCAAGAATTGGTATTGCACTATATGGATGTTATCCGAGTGGAAATATTGAAAAATTAGATAAGGTACAATTAGAACCTGTAGCTAGCTTAATTAGTAAAGTATCACATGTGAAAAAATTCCAAGAAGGGCAAAAGCTTGGTTATGGTGTTAGCTATGAAGCAAAACAAGATGAATATATCGCGACAGTACCAATAGGATATGCTGATGGTTTACTAAGAAGAGCTCAAGGGTTTAAAATTAAAGTCGGATCAGAAGAGTGTGAAATTGTTGGACGTGTATGTATGGATCAACTTATGGTTCGTTGTAGTGAAAATGTAAAAGTGGGAGACGACGTACTATTCTTTGGAGAATATAACGGACAAAAAGTCTCAGTAGACGAATTCGCTGAATATCAAAATACAATAAGTTATGAAATATTTTGTTGTATAAATAAACGTGTTCCAAGAGTTTATTATAAAAATAAGATGGAGTTATAGAATGTACGAGAAAATTACAAAAAATTTGGCAACTAAGCTAAAGATACAAGACAAGTATATAGTAAATGTATTAAATCTATTAGAAGAGGGAAATACAATTGCTTTTATCGCTAGGTATAGAAAAGAATTAACAAATTCTTTAGATGAAGTTGCTATAAAACAAATCCAAGATGAATTTAACTATTTAAAATCTCTTGAAGAAAGAAAAGAAGAAGTAATTAGATTAATTTCAGAAAAAGGTCTACTTACTGATGAACTGAAAAAAGATATTTTAGCTCAAGAAAAACTACAAAGGGTAGAAGATTTGTATCGTCCGTTTAAAGAAAAAAAACGTACGAAAGCAACGATAGCTAAAGAAAAAGGATTAGAGAATTTAGCAAACTATATATTAAAATTACCAAAATCAATTGCTGATTTAAATAAAGAAGCAGCTAAATATATAAATACTGAAAAAGAAGTAAATAGTATTGAAGAAGCTATTAATTATGCACTAGATATTATTGCTGAAAATATTTCAGATAGTGCGAAATATCGTGAGTATGTGCTTGAAAATACTAGAAAGTTTGGTCAAATCACTTCAGTACTTAAAAAAGGTGGAGAAGAGAAAGACGAAAATTCTACATACAAAAACTACTATGAGTTTGGAGAACAAATTTCGAAAATTGCTTCTCATAGAATTCTTGCTTTAAATAGAGCAGAAAAAGAAGGTATAATTCGTGTAAGTATAGAAAATGATAAAGATAGACTACATAATTATATTCTTAGAGGTTTAACAAAAAATCGTCAAACAGCAATAAATGAATTACTATTAGAATGTATTGCGGATAGTATGAAACGTTTAATCTATCCATCTATCGAAAGAGAAATTCGAAGTGACTTAACGAAAAAAGCAGAAGAAGATTCTGTAGTTATTTTCTCAGAGAACTTAAAACAACTTCTAATGCAAAGTCCTCTTAAAAACAAAAAAGTTTTAGGAATAGACCCAGCGTTTAGAACTGGATGTAAGATGGCGATTGTTGATGAATATGGTAATTTTATAGATAAGATGGTTATTTATCCACATAAACCAGCATCAGCAGATAAACAAGAGAAATCTAAAAAAGACTTAATTAAATTTATTAATAAACACAATATTAATTTAATTGCTATCGGTAATGGGACAGCGTCTCGTGAAACTGAAAAATTTGTAGTAGATAATTTAAAAGAAGCGGGATTAAAAATTGACTATGTTATCGTAAATGAAGCGGGAGCTAGTGTGTACTCAGCGAGTGAAGTAGCTCGTGAAGAATTTCCTGATTTTAATGTAGAAGAAAGAAGTGCAGTATCTATTGCACGTCGTATTCAAGATCCGCTTAGTGAACTTGTAAAAATTGATCCTAAGTCTATTGGTGTTGGACAATATCAACATGATATAACACCTAAATTTTTAGAAAAAGAGCTTACTTTCGTAGTAGAAACAGCGGTAAATAAAGTAGGTGTAAATGTTAATACAGCATCCGTATCTTTATTATCATATGTTTCAGGTGTTAATAAGCAAATAGCTAAGAATATTGTAGCTTATCGTCAAGAAAACGGAAAAATAGAAACTATTAAAGAAATTGCTAAAGTACCTAGATTAGGTAAGAAAACATATGAGCAGTGTGTAGGATTCTTTAGAATACCAGATAGTAAAAATATTTTTGATGCTACAGGTATTCACCCTGAAAGTTATAAAGCTGCAGAAAACTTATTAAAAGAATTAAAATTATCTACAAAAGAAGTTGGTACTGATGAGTTTGCAACTACAGTAGAAGGTGTAGATAAGAAAGAACTGGCTGAAAAAATCGGTGTAGGAATAGAAACACTTGAAGATATAATTAAAGATTTAAAACAGCCATTACGTGATGAACGTGAATCATTTGCTAAACCATTGTTAAAATCAGATATTTTAACAATAGATGACCTGCAAATTGGTGTGAAATTAGCTGGAACTGTTAGAAATATTACACAGTTTGGGGCTTTTATAGACATCGGTCTTAAGCAAGATGCGATGGTACATATTTCAAAAATCAGTAAAAATTATATTAAAAACCCGTTAGACGTGCTGAGTGTAGGACAAATCGTTGATGTTTATGTCATTGATGTGGACAAAGAACGAGGTCGTGTTGCACTAGCGATGTTTAAAGATTAAAGGAGGTAGAAATGAGTAATAACAAATCAAAATACCTTCCAAGTATAGATAGCTTGAGGGCATTGGCAGTATTAGCTGTTATTATTTATCACGTTGATGTAAATTACCTACCGGGTGGTTTCTTAGGTGTTGATCTATTTTTTGTTTTATCAGGTTATTTAATTAGTTCATTGATTATTAAAGAATATAAAAAGACAGGTTCCCTTAATTTATATAATTTCTATTTAAGAAGGGCTAGACGTCTATTACCAGCGGTATACTTTATGATAACTGTAGGGTTAATAGTTATGGTGCTGTTCAATGATGTATTATTACGTAAAAGTCATCTTGATGCTTTATTTGGTTACATATATTCAAGTAACTGGTGGTATATATTCCATAAATTAGATTATTTTGATAGTTTCGGATCGCAAAGTCCATTTAAGCATTTATGGTCACTAGCTATTGAAGAACAATTTTACATGGTTTTTCCATTATTATTTTTAATATTTAATGGGAAAAAGAAAGCCAAGGATGGAACGTATAAATTAAATAAAAACTTTTTATATGTTGTAATTGGAATAATATTTGCTTCATTATTAACTCATATATTACTATTTGATATCAATAATATTAGTCGAATTTATTTTGGAACTGATACAAGAGCATTTTCATTACTTGTAGGTGTAGTAGGTGCGATTTTATATCCTATGGATAAACTTAATACAAAAGTAACACCTAAAGAAAATATACGCTATAGTTTAGTATCATTAATTTCGATTGCTATCTTAATAACTATTATGATTTATACTTCAGAGTATAATACCTGGCTATATCGTGGAGGATTCTTACTTGTAGCTATTTTAGGATTAGTAATTATAATAAGTAGTGGGAAACAACATACAATAATGTCGAGACTATTATCATTTAAACCAATTGTATTTATTGGTAAAATTTCTTATAGTTTATACTTATGGCATTTTCCAATTTTAGTTTTAACAACACCTGTATCAGAAATTGGGAATCCTAATATTTTCTTTGTAATTTTACGAATTATACTTACGTTTGTTGTAGCTATTGTCAGCTATATATTTGTTGAAACTCCAATCAGAAAATTAGGTTTTATAAATTATGTGAACTTGGTTTATAAAAAAATAGTAAAACGTCCGAAAAAGACAAGAAAAGTATTTGCCAGTATTATTGGAGTGGTAGCATTATTGTTTGTGATGGGAATATTTGGGAAAGGTGTGCCATTCCTTTCGACAGCATTTGTAAAAGAAATGGACAACAACAAAGAAACTCAATTTATAAATAACCAAAACAATAATGGTAATAAACAAGATAAATCAACTGATGAAAATAAAGATAACAAAGATAATAAAGATGATAAAAATAATTCAGATAAGAAATATAGTTCTGTAGTTGTTATGGGAGATTCTCTGACAGTTGATATTGGAGAGAAATTTAAAGAGTTATATCCAGGAGCTGTTATCGATGGTAAAATCGGTCGACAATTATATATGGCAGTGGATGAAGCTAAAAATTACGCTCAATATAACAATGAGAATTCAGCGATAATATTCCAACTAGGAACTAATGGACCATTTACTGAAAGCCAACTTGATGAATTAGTGAAGATTTTTGATAAAGCTGATATTTACTTCGTTAATGTTAAAGTACCAAGAGCTTGGGAAAAAACGGTAAATTCAGAGTTAACAAAAGCTAAGGAGAAATATTCTAATATCACGATAATTGATTGGTATTCAGTAGCTAATGGTAATACAAACCTATTCGAACCAGATAAAGTTCATTTAAAACCAACAGGTGTTGAACAGATGGTCAAAGTGATAGAGAAAAACTTAAAACGTCCAGTAGAAATTAAAGAAGGATAGATACAATATCCTTAAATTAAAATGAAAAGCTAAGTAGTTTATAATGACTACTTAGTTTTTTTGTTTCCCTTAGAAAACTATTACAATATGGTGTTCTTAAGATAGTAAGTTATAGGAATATTCTTGTGATTATTTAAAACATCAAGGATATCGTAAAATTGAATATTCTAGCAATTAAAACAAACATAACAATTGATAAGGCTTTTCTTAGTTAATTGTTTAACTTTCATTGAAATATGAATATAGTTTGTGTTATAATAATTTAGTATTATAAATATTTTTAAATAGTAAAAAAGGAGATAACTATGACAAAAGTAAGAGTAAGATATGCACCATCTCCAACAGGAAATTTACATATCGGAAATGCAAGAACTGCATTATTTAATTACCTTTTTGCAAAACATTACGGTGGAGACTTTGTACTAAGAATTGAAGATACTGACTTCAAACGTAATAAAGAAGAAGGTGAAAGAAGCCAACTTAAATATATGGATTGGCTAGGTCTTGATTATGATGAAGGTATTGGAAAAGAAAAAGAATTCGGTCCTTACCGTCAATCAGAAAGAATCGATATCTATCAAAAATACGCAGATCAACTTATTGCTGAGGATAAAGCATATAAATGTTACATGACTGCTGAAGAATTAGAAGCGGAAAGAGAAGAGCAAATTGCTAATGGATTACCACCACGCTATAGTGGAAAACATGCTCATCTTACTAAAGAAGAACAAGAAGCATTTGAAAAAGAAGGTAGAAAACCATCTATCCGTATTCGTGTTCCACAAGACAGAACATATAAATTCGATGATATGGTTAAAGGTGAATTATCATTTGAAGGACATGACTTCGGTGATTTCGTAATCATTAAAAATGATGGAGTAGCTACATATAATTTTGCGGTAGCAATCGATGATCATTTAATGCAAATTTCTCACGTTCTACGTGGAGACGACCACGTTTCAAATACACCAAAACAACTTGTTGTATATGAAGCATTAGGATTTGAACCACCAAGATTTGGTCACATGACTCTAATCGTAAATGAAAACAAGAAAAAATTATCTAAACGTGATGAAACAATCATTCAATTTATCGAACAATATGATGAATTAGGATACCTTCCAGAAGCATTATTTAACTTCATTACATTATTAGGATGGTCTCCAGAAGGTGAACAAGAAATTTTCACTAAAGAAGAATTTGTTGAAATTTTCGATGAAAAACGTTTAAGTAAATCACCAGCGTTCTTCGATAATAACAAACTTACTTGGATTAATAACCAATATATTAAAGCACAACCTTTAGAAAGAATTGTAGACTTATCATTACCATTCTTCGTAAAAGAAGGTGTTGCAACTACTGAAGAAGTAGAAGCTAATAAAGCTTGGTTTGAAAAATTAATTTCATTATACCAACCACAAATGAGTTATGGTGCTGAAATCGTAGAATTAACAAAACAATTCTTCGTAGAAGAAGTTAAATTTGATGAAGAAGAGTTAGAAATTCTAAAACAAGAAACAACAGCAACAGTATTCGAAGATTTCTTAACAAAAGTTGAAGAAGTAGAAGAATTTACTGCTGACAACATCAAAGCTTTAATCAAAGCTATTCAAAAAGATACAGGAGTGAAAGGTAAAAACTTATTCATGCCAATTCGTATCGCTTCAACAGGATCAATGCACGGTCCAGAATTAAACACAAGCTTAGAATTACTTGGAAAAGAACGAGTAGCATCTAGAGTAAAAGCTGCATTAGAAACAATCAAATAAAAAGTTTTAAATTTTTATAAATTAAGGGTGAAATAAATTGAGAAAATCTGTTTTTAGATTAACCCTTAATTTTAATTTTCTAGCTGGGAAAATTAAGAGAAGAAATATAAATAAAAGTAAAGAAAATATCTTGACATTTATCGTCAAATAAGGTATTATTACTTATGATATTGTTTATATATCTTCACGAGTAAGCCCCGGAAAACTTAGTCGTTATGACAGATTAAAAACAACATCTAGGAGGAAAAAAGACATGCGTCAAACATATATGGCAAAGCCATCAACTGTAGAAAAAAAATGGTATGTAATCGATGCTGAAGGACAAACTTTAGGTCGCTTATCATCAGAGGTAGCTTCAATTTTAAGAGGGAAACACAAACCTACTTATACACCACACATCGATACTGGGGATAATGTTATCATTATCAACGCTGAGAAAATTGTGTTAACTGGTAAAAAATTAACTGATAAAATTTACCGTCGTCACACAATGCACCCAGGTGGGTTAAAAGAAAGAACTGCTGGATTAATGGTAGAAAAATATCCAGAAGAACTTTTAGAACTATCTATCAAAGGTATGTTACCAAAAAATACTTTAGGTAGAGCTCAAGGAATGAAACTTCACGTTTACCGTGGAGCTGAACACCCACACGCAGCACAAAAACCAGAAAAATACGAATTACGTGGATAATATAGGAGGAAATAATTAAATGGCACAAGTAGAATATCGCGGTACAGGACGCCGTAAAAGCTCAGTAGCACGTGTAAGATTAGTACCTGGAACAGGGAAAGTTGTTATCAACAACAGAGAAATGCGTGAATACTTACCATTAGAATCATTAGTATTAGACTTAATGCAACCTTTAGAAGTTACATCTACTACAGGTAACTATGACGTTTTAGTTAACGTTAACGGTGGAGGATACACAGGACAAGCTCAAGCAATCCGTCACGGAATTGCACGTGCTTTACTAGAAGTAAACCCAGAATACCGTAAAGACTTAAAACCAGCAGGATTACTAACTCGTGACCCTCGTATGAAAGAACGTAAAAAATACGGTCTTCGTGGTGCGAGACGTGCTCCTCAATTCTCAAAACGTTAATATTGGTCTTATACCAAGTACGTCAAGACAGCAGAGAACTTTCTCTGTTGTCTTTTTTTTAGTATTATGTTATTAACTTAGAAAATAGCTAGTAAAAATAAAAAACTGAGTTACCTATAATTTAGTAGTAATCTCAGTTTCTAATTTAACATATTTTATTCATAAATCTCAGAATCTTTTAGTGTGAAAATAACTTCAGTTCCTGCTGGATAATTATCTAAAGATAATAATAATATTTTTTCTTCGATTTTCTTAGGTTTAATTTCTGCAATAACTTGAGCTATTTCATTTAATTCATCATATAAGTTTTTAAATAGTTTAGCATCTTTAACGTTTATTTTTGGGTTGATTTGATATACTGGTGTTTCTCCAAACCATGTATCTTCGTTTTTAAAGTCGATTTCAGATTTTTCATTGATCTTAAGTTTTATTGATATATCATAATCAAACGTATATCTATCGAAAAGTTTAGCCAGACTACTAATATAATCATGAGAACCTTTATTAGAGCGATTGATAAATTTTAGTTTAGCACTATAATCAATTGCATTAAGATCTAAAATTTCAGCCATTTTAAATACATCGAATTCATCATATACATCTGAAGCAACAAAATTAACTTTGACATCATATCCCACACGTTGAAATTCCTGATATTTTTCTAATAGTTCTTCTACTGTTACATCTTCTAGATTTTCTCTAACATTAGTAACAGACTCTTTACCATCTTCTATAACTTCCTGTTTAGGATACTTTACAGTCAATAAATAATTCATTAAATTATTCCTCCTTCATAATTAACACATTACTATTATACCTATCTTTCCATATATTTACAATAGTATGAACAAAGTTTAAGATAATATTAGTAACATGATTTTAATATACGTAAATAATTATAAATTTAAAAGTTAGGCTATAATATTTAAATATTATAGCGGAAATTTAAGTATTTATTTTATTAACGATAATAATATGTAAGTATGTATAATATAACCTAAATAACTACTTTTGTTGTGATTAATATTTAAACTTATTAATAATATTAAAGTTATTGAAAAAAGACTTAGTAAAGCTAATCTTGACAATTTTATCTAATATTTATATAATAAGAAACATAAATTTATAAAGGAGGTCATTGCATATGAAAATAATTGCAATTTCAACACGAAGTGTCGATTATCAATCAGATGCTGGTATAACGAAGAGACGTTTATACATTAATGGTTATTTTTCAGAAGTAGCAGAAGAAGCTGGATTTATCTTATTCCCAGTTTGTTCTCAAAACTGAATTGAGGAAATTGTAGCCATGTGTAGTGGCCTTATAATTGCTGGAAGAGATCGGGATATTAATCCTAGATTTTATGGAGAAGAACCTTTAGAAGGATTAGAGTATCCTGAAGATTCTTATGAGGATGAATTAGACTTTAAACTTATAGAACTTTTTGAAAAAAATAATAAACCTATTTTAGGAATTTGTAGTGGATTACAAAGTTTAAATATTTATTATGGCGGTTCATTAAAACAACATATAGATAAACATACTAGTAAAGAAAAATTAGTTCGACATACTATTGATATAGAAGAAAACTCATTTGTTCATAGTTTATATGGAAGTAAAGCAGAAGTAAATTCAATACATCATCAAGCGATAAAAAAGGTTGGAGAAGGATTTAAAGTTACAGCTGTTTCGGAAGATGGTACAATAGAAGCTATAGAAAAAGGAAATTTAATAGGGGTACAATGGCACCCTGAAGTAGACTTTGAAATAGATGTTTTTAAAAAGTTTCTTAGTTTGTGTAATAAATAATTTATAAAGTTGCAAAAATAATATAAATAAAAATAAAGAATTTAACATCAAAATAGTTGACTATTAATTAAAATAATGGTAAACTATTCTTTGTGTAAAATAATAGCAGTGGATTAATTGTTATTGCCTCTATGTTATACATTATTTAATGTGGCAACTCGTAGCCTATGCTGCTAGGCGAAGTTCCAGTTTTATAACATATACAACAACGATAATCGTGCTTTTTGTTTTCACAAAAATAAAAACAAAAAGATATAAGGAGGAGCACATAATGGCTCGTTTTACAGGTTCAACTTGGAAAAAATCTCGTCGTTTAGGAATTTCACTAAGCGGTACTGGTAAGGAGTTAGCTAAACGCCCTTACGCACCAGGACAACACGGTCCTAACTTAAGAAAAAAACTATCTGAGTATGGTTTACAATTACAAGAAAAACAAAAACTTCGTTACCTACACGGAATGAACGAAAAACAATTCCGTAAATTATTCGATAAAGCTGGTAAATTACAAGGTCTTCACGGTGCTAACTTTATGGCATTACTTGCTACACGTTTAGATTCTGTAGTATACAGCTTAGGATTAGCTAGAACTAACCGTCAAGCTAGACAATTAGTTAACCACGGACACGTTCTTGTAGATGGTAAAAAAGTAGATATCGCTTCTTACGCTGTTAAACCAGGTCAAGTAGTTTCAGTAAGAGAAAAATCTAGAAACCTTGATATCATTAAAGAAGCTGTTGAAATCACAAACTTCGTACCTGAGTACTTAACTTTTGATGCTGATAAATTAGAAGGATCATTAGTAAGACTTCCAGAAAGAAGTGAATTACACCCAGAAATCAACGAACAACTTATCGTTGAGTACTACAGCCGTTAATAAAAATAAGCCCTTTAAACTAACGTTTAAGGGGCTTGTTTTTATTTATGAGTAAAATATGCGAAATATAAAAAAGCCAAAAACTAATTTGTTTAGGCTTTAAAATAAGTTTAAAATATTAAATTGAAAGGAATATTTCTTCTGATTATTTGAATTTTAGCATAAAATATAAAGAAAGAAGCTGTAAATCTATTTTTTATAGCAAAAATATTTAAAGCTGAGTTATATTACATTAAAAAATATTGTATTATCGATAATCAATAATTTTCATTAAAAAAATAAAAATATAAAAACTAAATTTAATAAATTAATTTTATATAAAATTATTATCTTTTAATAAAAGGGTATACTATTAGTAAATAATTTTGTAAATATTACTAAACTATAAAATAAAAATAATTAATGTATAGTTGTGAAACAGTTTTATTGTAAAAATACAACAGCTGTTTTTCAAATTTCTTTTCTTAAAATATTTAACACTTATTTTCACAAAAATTAGTATTAACTTAAAATTATAATCCTTATTTAATAAGCTTTTGTTCTTTATAAACTATATTTAAATAGAGAAAGTATTTTCACCATTACTTTCATTAGAAAAACGCTTTCATAATTATGGAAATTGTGTTACTATATAAGTACAGAATAAATTAGGAGGTAAGGGAAATGATTATCGGAGTACCAACAGAAATTAAAAACAACGAAAGTAGAGTGTCTGCAATTCCAGGTGTAGTACATGAATTAGTATTAGATGGACACACTGTTTATGTAGAAAAAGGAGCTGGATTAGCTTCAGGTATTTCAGATGCGGAGTATGAAAAAGTAGGGGCTGTTTTATTAGATAAAGCAGAAGATGTATGGAATAAATCGGACTTAATCTACAAAGTAAAAGAACCAATTCCATCAGAATACAAATACTTCAGAAAAGGTTTAATTATCTATACTTACTTACACTTAGCCGCAGATCCAGAGTTAACTAAAGCAATGGTAGAAACAGGTACTATTGGTATTGCTTTTGAAACAGTAAAAGTAGGTCGTACTTTACCTTTATTAAGACCTATGAGTGAAATTGCAGGAAGAATGGCTATCCAAGAGGGAACAAGATTCTTATCAAAAGTACAAGGTGGTAAAGGTAAATTATTACAAGGTGTACCAGGTGTTCAACCAGGACATGTTGTAGTTATTGGTGCAGGGGTAGCAGGAACTGCAGCAGCTACAGCAGCTTCAGGATTAGGAGCTCGTGTTACAATGTTAGACGTTAACTTAGATAGATTAACTGAATTATCACATATTTTTGGTGGCAAAGTAGAAACAGTTTACTCTAATAAATTAAATATTGCAAATGCAATTAAAACTGCCGACTTAGTAGTAAGTACAGTATTAATTCCAGGAGCTAAAGCACCAAAACTTGTTACTAAAGAAATGATTAAAGATATGCCAGATGGTGGTGTTATTGTAGACGTAGCTATCGACCAAGGTGGTACAACAGAATATACAGAAGGTCGTCCTACAAGCCATGATAAACCAATATTTGTAGAAGAAGGAGTATTACACTATTCAGTTGCTAATATTCCAGGTGCAGTAGCTGAAACAGCAACATATGCATTATGTAACGCTACAGCTAAATATGTTAAACTAATAGCTAAATTAGGTGTTAAAGAAGCAGTGGCTAAATTCCCTGAATTAGTACCGGGTGTTAACGTAGCTAACGGAAAAGTAACATTCAAAGCAATTGCAGAAGATTTAGGATATGAATATACTCCAGTAGAGCAAGCTTTGTAATATAATATTTAAAATAAAATAAAGAATAGTTATATTGTAGAGGAAGTGGTATGTATATTTATAATATGTTATCCACTTCCTTTTATTAGATAATAGATAAAATCTATATTTTTAAAAATATATTATTTTATTAGGTTATTTATTATTTGACTTTTTCTTTACTTACATAAGTAAATTAATTAGTAGTAAATAATCTATAACTGTGATATAATTAATAAATATTATTAATAGGGGAGAATATTTATTTTAAAATAGGAGGATATTATGAGCGTTTTTAGAAAAAAATCAATTGACTCAATTTTAGCTGAGTCGCGTAACAAAACGTTAAACCCCACGATGAAAACTATGGACTTAGTTCTATTCGGGATTGGGGCTATTATTGGATCAGGTATTTTAGTATTAACAGGTAAAGCTTCAGCAGAAGCAGGGCCTGCAGTTGTATTTTCATTCTTAATTGCAGGATTAGCCTGTTGTTTAGCAGCACTTTGTTATGCAGAGCTAGCATCGACAATTCCATCAAGTGGTAGTACATATACTTACTTATATGTATCAGTTGGTGAGATTGTAGCGTATGCGATAGGATGGGTATTAATAGGAGGATATGTTCTAACAGCTGCAACAGTAGCCAATGGATGGTCTAGTTATTTCTCACGTCTATTAGCGGGGTTAGGTATAGATCTTCCAAAAGAAATTTATACATTACCTTCACTTGGAGGATATGGAAATATCCCAGCGATTGTTATTGTACTGTTAATTACTTTTATTCTTTCAAAAGGAACTTCAAGTAGTAAAATGGTAAATAACCTTATGGTAGCTGCAAAAGTAGGTATTGTAATTTTATTCATCGTTGTTGGTGCATTTTACGTTGAACCAACACACTGGACAAATAATTTTGCTCCAACTGGATTTTCTGGAGTTATGTTAGCTGCAACAACAGTATTCTTTGCTTACCTAGGATTTGATGCGATTTCTACTTCTGCAGAAGAAACAATCAATCCTGAAAAAGCATTACCTAAAGCAATTATTATTACAATGATCGTTTGTACGGCTTTCTATATTCTAGTATGCTTAGTATTAACTGGTGTTGTTGAATACAGCAGACTTGGAACTGGGGATGCGTTAGCATTCGTTTTAGAAGAAGTTGGACAAAATAAAGTTGCAGGTATCGTGTCTCTTGGTGCGGTAATCGGACTTATGGCTGGTATCTTATCATTCATGTATGCAGGTATTCGTATTACTTATACAATTGCTCGTGATGGATTATTACCAAAAGGATTAACAAAAGTTAATGCAAATAAAGTACCTAGTACTGTAACTTGGGGATTAGGAATTTTAACAGCGGTTCTAGCTGGTTTCTTACCATTAGGTAACCTAGCAGACTTAGCTAACGTAGCTTCAATTATAGCATTTGCGTTAGTAAGTTATACTACTATAGTATTCTACAAAAAATTCCCAGACTTAAAACGTGGATTTAAAGTACCTGGAATGCCAGTATTACCAATTATCTCTATCGTTTTATTTGGAGCATTACTGTACAGTGTTACATTAACAACATGGATTATCTTCATCGTTTGGGTAATCGTAGGTATGGTAATTTACTTCACATTCTCATACAAAAACAGTAAATTAAAATAATAAAACAGAAGCAACTCAGCAAAAGAGATTTCTTAGAGATCTTGATTGTTGAGTTGCTTTTTTATAATTATTAAATTTATACACCAGACCAAAGGTTACGCTTATTACTTTTTGCTTTATTTTGTGCTTGCTTATATTTTTCTAAATATCTAGTATCAGGTGGTTTTACATATTTAATTTCAGCCAAACCAGCTACTAGTAATTCTTCTTGAACATTTTTACCATCAGCATAAACATAGCATAATGCTCTATGATACTTATCTTCTTTTTGATAAACATCAAATTCAATTTCAACATTTTCAGCATTAGACAAAAGTTTTCCATTTAATTCACTAGCTTCAGGTTCATATTTTTGAACTTCCACACCAGGTTTTACAGTTTCTGGAGTATCGATAAGTAAATACCTCACTTTTAATTCTTTGTGATTAAATTGAACGATAATTGTATCACCATCTATTTTTTTGAGAAATTTAACCCTATATTTGGTGTTATCACCTTTAATAAAAATCCCATTCACTGTAGCTTCTTTATAATTTTCGCCATGAGTGTTAATAATTGAAATAATAATCATAAATACTGTTAAAAAAAGAATAAAGAATACTATGAAGACTTTTTTATTCATGATATTTTCCCCCCCTTTATATTTAATTCTAACACTTTCATCATAACTAATAAAGTAATTATCTGAAATTAATATAAATAATTTAATGCTAAAATTAAATATATATAACGTTAAATTTTCCTTAATAATTATAAAGTTAAAAATGATAAATACAATAAAAATCTTAATTTATAAGGATTATACTTATCACGATCAATAATATAAGTAACAGTATTTTAAACTTATATATACAAGTTTAAATTATTGTTTAAAATATTCTAAATAACATTTTATTTTAATAGTAAGCTGAATTGCCTAAACAGATACTTTGTAAACGCACTCTTTCAATGATAGTATAAGATTACAATAAAAAACAAAGGAGAAAACAATATGACTAAATTAAAAAAAGAAAATTTTAAAATGTTTATCAATGGGGAGTGGGTAGATGCTGAAGACAAATTAGTATTAAAATCATATAATCCAGCTAATTCAGAATACTTAGCAAACTTCCCGGATGCAACAGAAGGAGATGTAAATAGAGCAGTAGAAGCTGCACAAGAAGCGTTTAAAACTTGGAAATATACAACAGTATCTGAACGTGCAGCATTACTAAACAAGATTGCAGATATAATTGATGCTAATACAGAATTATTAGCTACGGTAGAATCTTTAGATAATGGAAAACCAATTCGTGAAACACTAAATGTAGACGTTCCATTCAGTGCTAGACATTTTAGGTACTTTGCAGGATGCATACTAGCTGATGAAGGGCAAGCAACAGTATTAGATGAAAAATTCTTAAGTTTAGTTCTAAGAGAACCTATCGGGGTAGTAGGGCAAATTATTCCTTGGAACTTCCCATTCTTAATGGCAGCTTGGAAAATTGCACCAGCACTAGCTGCAGGTAATACAATTGTCCTAAAACCATCAAGTATTACATCTCTTAGCTTACTAACATTCGTAGAATTAATTCAAGATGTGTTACCGAAAGGTGTATTAAATGTAATCACAGGACGAGGAAGTAAATCAGGGGAATTTCTAAAAAATCATCAAGGATTAAATAAACTTGCATTCACTGGATCTACAGAAATTGGTAAGAAAATTGCTGTGGCAGCTGCAGAAAAACTAATTCCAGCTACATTAGAATTAGGAGGTAAATCTGCGAATATTATCTTAGATGATGCTAATATCGAAAAAGCACTTGATGGGGTGCAATTAGGTATTTTATTTAACCAAGGTCAAGTATGTTGTGCAGGTTCAAGAATTTTCGTACAAGAAGGAATCTACGATGATTTTGTAGAAAAAGTAAAAGAAAAATTTGCAAAAATTAAAATCGGTGATCCACTAGATCCAAATACACAAATGGGTAGCCAAATAGATGAAAAACAAGCAGAAAAAATTGTTAATTATATCGAAATAGCTAAAAAAGAAGGTGGAGAAGTAATTGTTGGTGGTGAGCGTTATACAGAAAATGGATGTGATAAAGGGGCATTCGTTAAACCAACATTAATTGCTGGAGTAAACAACGGTTGCCGTATCTCTCAAGAAGAGGTATTTGGACCAGTTTCAGTAATTATTAAATTCAAAACAGATGAAGAAGTAATTGCTCAAGCTAACGATAGTGAATACGGACTTGCTGGGGCAGTATTCTCTACAAATATTACTCGTGCTTTAAATATAGCTCGTAGAGTAGAAACAGGAAGAGTATGGGTCAATACTTATAACCAAATCCCAGAACACGCGCCATTTGGAGGATACAAAAAATCAGGAATTGGACGTGAAACTCACAAAGTAATACTAGAACACTATTCACAAATGAAAAACATCCTAATTGATTTAAGTGATGATGTATCAGGATTCTACAACTAGTATAAATAAATAAAACCATAATCAGGAAGTAATTCAGAATTAATATAGTTTTGAGTTACTTCTTTTGTTTGAAAAATTATATAGATTTTTCAAATATTGTGTTCACATTAAAACAGTGATGGCAATTTTCTTTGCAATGTAAATTAAATTTTGAAAATAATATTAATTGTCTTTTGATATTTATTGTAAATATGATAAAATAAAAGATGAAAATGTTTTTATGAAATATTGATTTAAGTTTTGAGGAGGAATAGGAAATATGACTAATAAAACATGGTATCTTGGTTTAGATATTGGAACTGCAAGTGTGGGTTGGGCTGCCACTGATACTAAATATAAAATTATTAGAAAAAATAAAAAAAGATTATGGGGAGTTAGATTATTTGAAGAAGCTACTACTGCAGAAGAACGCCGTGGTTATCGTTCTAGTAGAAGAAGATTAGCTAGAAGAAAATCGCGTTTAAACTTATTGGAAGAATTATTTACTCAAGAAATAGCCAAAATTGATGCTAATTTTTTCTTAAGATTAAAAGAAAGCCAATATCATTATGAGGATAAGACACATCAAGTACCTTATGCAATTTTTAATGATAAAGATTATACAGATAAAGATTATTATAAAGAATATCCAACAATCTATCATTTAAGAACAAAGCTTATGACTGAGGAAAATCCTGACATAAGAAAAGTATTTTTAGCAATACATCATATCTTAAAAAATAGAGGGCATTTCTTACTACAAGGTCAAAGTTTTAAAGATGGTAATCTAAATAATTTAATTAAAGAATTATTAGACCTTGATATACTTCATATAGGATTTGATGTAACAGAAGAAGTTGCTAGTAAAATTGCAACTATCTCATTAGAGAAGAAAACTTTGACTGATAAGGTAAATGATCTTAAGAAATTATATCCAAAAGAAAAACAATTATTGGAAGTGTTTAGACTTATTTTTGGAGGGAAAACATCATTAGATAAATTATTTGTTATTGATGAATATAAAGAATTAGATGCATCTGTAAAATCAGTTTCTTTCAAAGAAAAAATCTATGAAGAAGTTCGACATGATTATGAACAAGTTCTATCAAACTATATTGAATTACTGGATTTAGCTAAGTTAGTTTATGATAGTATTATTCTTTCTGATATTAAAAAAGAAGGGAAGACATTATCAGAATCAAAAGTAGATCTTTATAATAAACATAGAGATGATTTAACGAAATTAAAAAATCTTGTGAAAAATGATTCAAAATTATCGGAAGATAAAAAAGTAGAACTTTATTCAGTTATATTTAAAGAGGATAAAGATAAAGGAACTAATTACGTAAATTATATTCGTAAGAGTGAAGAATGGAAAGGATGCAATTACGAAGATTTTAAAAAATTCTTAGTAAAAGAATTAGCTAAACTAGAAGAAAGTACAGCTAAAGATGAAATATTAAGAGATTTAGAATTAGAACTATTCTTACCACTTCAAAGAACAAAAGATAATTCTGTAGTACCGTATCAAATTCACAAAGAAGAATTAGTAAAAATTTTAGATAATGCGGCTAAATACCATAGCTTCTTAGATGAAAAAGATGAGAGTGGATATAGTATAAGAGAAAAAGTAATTCAATTATTAGAATTTAGAATACCATACTATGTTGGTCCATTAAATTCTAGTAAAAAAGCTAAGGAAGATGGATTTGCTTGGTCTGTAAGAAATAAAGGGTATGAGAATACACCAGTAACTCCTTGGAATTATGAGAAAGTAATTGATGAAAGTGCTAGTGCAGAGAAGTTCATTACTAATTTAACTAATAAATGTACATATCTTAAAGGGGAAGATGTTCTTCCGAAGAGTTCATTATTATATTCTGAATTTGCATTATTAAATGAGTTGAATGCATTAAAATATGATGGTAATAGAATAAGTTTAGAAGCTAGAAATGTTATTATCGAAAAACTTTTCAAACAACAAGGTAAGAAAGTTACAAAAACAAGTATTAAAAATTTATTGAAAGCAGAAGGTTATATAGACGGTAAAGGTGAAATTACTGGAATTGATATTACTGTAAAAAATGATTTGAAATCATATAGAGATTTCAAAAAAATTCTAGGGGATAAATTTAATACTAAACATGTAGAAGATATAATTCTTTGGATTACATTATACGGAGAATCTAGAAAACTTATAAAAGCTAAGATAGAAGCGGTATATGGTGATATATATTCAAAAGAAGAAATAGCAAAAATGTCTAGATTAGTTTATAAAGATTGGGGAAGATTCTCTAGAAAACTACTAACAGAATTAGTTAGTAAAAAACTTTATAATGAGGAAACAGGAGAATGCTTAAATATAATAGGATCTATGCGCCAAAATAATAGATTATTTATGGAGTTATTGGCAGATAGATTCGATTATTCACAACAGATAATTGACTACAATAAAGAGTTACAAAAAGAAGTAACAGAAATTACACCTGAAATATTAGATGATTTATATGTATCTCCATCTGTTAAACGTTCGATTTGGCAAACTGTTAGAATAGTAGAAGAACTTAAGAAAATCATAGGCTGTGCACCAACGAAAATTTTCGTAGAGACAACTAGATCTAATCAAGAGAAGAAAAAACCAACAGATTCTCGTAAGAAACAATTAGAATTATTCTATAAAGCAGTTAAAAAAGATGTAAAAGAATTAGAAAAAGAGATAGGTTCATTAAACTTTGATAAGCTGAATGAAAGATTAAGTTCAGTAGAACCTTCTAAACTAAAAGCCAAAAAATTATATCTATATTATACACAGTTAGGAAGATGTATGTATAGTGGTGAAACGATTGATATTACTCAGCTAAATACTACAGCATATGATATAGATCACATATATCCGCAAAGCAAAGTGAAGGATGACAGCTTTACGAATACTGTATTAGTAAAAAGAGAATATAATGCAGCTAAAACAGATAGATATCCATTAGGAAGTGATATTCAAACACCAAGCAATAGAAAATTTTGGAAATTCCTAAAAGAAAAAGGTCTAATTACTGATGAAAAATACAATAGATTAGTAAGAACAGAAGAATTCTCAGATGAAGAATTAACAGGATTTATTGCACGTCAATTAGTGGAAACATCTCAATCAGTTAAAGCAGTAGCTAGTATATTAGGTGAATTAAATCCAGAAACTTCAATCTGTTACTCTAAAGCAGAAAACGTATCTAGTTTTAGACAGAATTTCGGAAAAATTAAAGATGGTAATAGAAAATCAGAAAATACTGAACAGTTAATTAAGGTTCGTGAAATCAATGATTATCATCATGCCAAGGTGTTCATCGACATACAAAAAGCATTGTTAAACTAGGAAGTTAACAACGCTATTTTTATTTTAGGGGCAGTTTAGGGGCAATTAGAATTGAATATTTCTAAAGCTTTCAAATTCTAATTCTTGTTGTAAGTTTGTTTTATGAATATATATTTCTCTAGTTACTCTTGAATTCTTGTGACCTAATCTCTTTGCAATTAACTCAACATCAATTCCTTTATCGATACATAAACTAGCGTGAGTATGTCTTAACATATGTAATGTGAAATCAACAGTTGTATGTTCTCTTAAATATCTACCTACATTTTCTTTTATCCAGTATGTACCCACGGTGTTAAAAAATATAATATTATTTTTGTTGTAAAAATCTGATAGAGTAATTGAAAAATTGTTGCTGATTGTTCGTTGTGATTCTATTATTTCTAAACATCTTTTGTTTAATGATATTCTTCTATTAGAAGTATCAGTTTTTGTTAAGTCTATTTCTCTATTCCTATTTAAACTCTTATCTATTGTAAGTATATCTCCCTCAACATCATCAAATGTTAAAGCTAGACATTCGCTTATTCGTAAGCCAGTGTTAATAAGGAATTCTACAAGATTTCTATATCTAATGTTATGATCCAATTGATCTAAAAGTATATCTATTTCATCTTGTTCTAGGTATCTATTATCTTTTTTAGCTTCAACTTTCTTTAAGTCCATTTTATCAAGAAAATTTACATCTTTCAAATAATCAAATTTATACAACAAACGAATATAAACTCTTACTCTTTTAAGCACCTCGTTATAGTATTTGTCTGAAGTAGTACATTTTTCTATTAAATCTTTTAAGTATCTAGCATTGATTAAATTTAATTTAATATCATATCCTTTTTTCTTAATTAAATTTATAATAGATTTATTGTTATGCCTTGTATTTGTTCGAGCATTTTTATAATGTTTTTCGAAGACTATATCTAATCCCTCAAAAAATGTAATATTATTATCTACTACATATCTTAAATCTTGAGCCTTAGTTCTTAATATCTCTCTAGCAATATCTTCATTTTTCTTGCTTTTTTTATCCATTGTGACAGTTATTTTTCTTAGTTTCCCAGAAATATCTTTAACTCGATCACAATATTTTACTTTTCCGTTTTTTTGTTCTTCTATCCACATAGAAATACACATCCTTTCTTTTAATTTATTAAGATGTGTGTTATAATTAACTAAATGAGCGAGGTTCGCTCCACATCTTAAGTAGTTTTGAGAATCCTATTAATATATGACGATATATTAATACTCAAAATGGACTTACGGTTGATAAAAACTCTCACTATCTTGGCGGACGGGGGAGTTTTTTTATTTTATTTCAAATCAAGTTTAATGATTTTTTTATCTTTAAATGAGAAAGTAGGTTGTACTTCTAATTCAAGTGATCCATCTTCATTTACAGCAAAAGCTTGTGTTACATTTTCTGCTATTCTGTTAGGAGAAATACTATCAAGTTTAACTTGAACAGGGTATGATTCTGCTTTTTTACCGTTAACATATAATTTTATGTCAGTACCTACTGGATAATCTTTGTCAGAAAGATTTTTAACATCATAGGTTACTAAAAGAACTTTTTTAGCTGGTTTATCCGCAAATTCATTTCTTTCATTAGTCCATGCAGCAGTTTTTACTGTGATTTCCACTTCTTTATCAAAAGTAATAGGTGTTCCTAATTTACCCTCATTGCTGTTTTTCTTTTCTTCTTTCTTCTCTGTTTTGTTAGAAGATGAACTAGTCTCTGTTTTTGAAGAACATCCAGCAAGCACCACAGCACTAGCAAGGAATGTACTTAATAATATTCTTGATTTTTTCATTCTTATAAACTCCTTTTAATTTGTATTTTTGGCGGTATTTTAACCATGATGGATAGCTAAAAATAGCTATCTAAAATTTACTTCTTAATTCTACTACTTTGCCTAATATTACAACTGGTTTAGTCTGAATTTCTTCATTCGTAAAAAACATAGGTAAGTAGTTTGGATTAGTACTTAGTAACATTATTCCATTTTCTGTTTTTTGAAGTTTTTTGCAAGTTGCATCATCTCCGTTAACTAATGCAATTACAGTATCCCCGCTGTTAGCATCAGATTGCTGACGTACTATAACAACGTCTCCATCGTCGATTTTAGGTTGCATACTGTCACCTTTGATTCGTAGTGCGAAAAACTCTCCTTGACTTTGCCATGAAGGATCAATTTCTTCATAGTCTAAAATATCCTCAACAGCAGATATAGGTATACCTGCTGCGACATTTCCTAAGACTGGTATTTGTAGTCCTTGTTGACTTTGAGATTCATATTCCCAACCTGTTAAATAGTCTATAGAAACATTCAGAAATTTAGCGATTCTTTCTACTACTTCAGTTGGTATTTTTTTAGTAGTTCCGTCTTCATATCTTTTTATAGTTGTTTCGTGAACGTCTAAAAAATCTGCTATTTGTTTTCTTGTGATTTTTTTCTTTTTTCGGACTCTGAATATTCTTTGCCCAACAGTATTCTGTTCCAATTTTCACACCACCTTTTGTAAGTTTTATTTTAACATTTTTATTGTAAAAACGCAAGTTATTTTTAAAAAATATTAAAAAACTTGCAAAAAAGTATTGACAGCCAGAAAAATATGCTATAAAATAAAAATTGCGAAAACGCAAGAAATGGAGGTGGAACTTTGGACTACGATTTATTAAAAGTTAAAATGAAAAAAAATAAAATAACGTATGAATCTATGGCTAAAATGTTAGGAATTACATTAAATGGTTTCTCAAATAAGATAAATCAAACTAACTCTAGTGGTTTTTATGTTGACGAAGCAAATTTAATTAGAAAAACATTAAATTTAAGTCGTGAAGAAACGTTCACTATTTTTTTTAACAACTAACTTGCAAAAACGCAATTTTTATAAAGAAGGTGAAAGGAGGAGTCAAGATGAAAACTAAAACAAAAATAGCACTAACATTCTTAACTATTGGAGTAGTTACTAAAGTAGTGCTACTAAGAAAAACAAGTAAGATAGTAATAAATAATGATTCTATTACTTTGTCAGTATCTAAAACTGGATAAATAACCCTTCAGAATCTTCTTGAATTTCTTTGTTTGTTTTGATTAAGCAATAATCAGCAGTTTGTTCTGTATATAATATAAACCCATTATTATACAGCATAATAGCTTTAAATAATTTTGGTGTATCTTCAATAACGATTCGTGTACCTTTAGATTCATTAAGGTTTCGAAATTTAATAGTTTTATGTACACCACCTACTAAAAGATTTGAACTATCAGCAATTTGAGAATAGGGTAATTCGATTATATCAAAATCCATAGAGTATACCTCCTTTCTTATAAGTTGTATTTCCAGAAAAAGTATGAAGTAGAAGGTTTAAATTTCCCGGAAATACTCAAATATATTATAGCATAAAGGTAAAGAAAGGTCAAAGAATTATGAAAGTATTTTATTTAGAAGTAAAAGAACAATTAAAAAATAAAGGGATGTTAATTTACAGATTATCGAAAGAAACAGGAATTTTTGAACAAACATTATATTCAATGTTTAATGGCAATACATCTAGTCCTCAGTTAGATAACGCTGTTAAGATAGCTAAAGTATTAGATATAGATTTAAATAAATTAAAAGTAGGTGATATTAATGACAGAAATACAAATTGATTTAGTAGAGTTGAGAAAATTGGATTTATCTTTCCCTTATTTTTCAAAAGAAGAGATCATGAAATGTTTTGATATAAAAGATACAGCATATGACAAATACAGAAAAATGTTTAAAGAAAAAGTTAAAGATAAACATTATCCATCGATATGTTATTTGAAGATGGGTACTAAAGAATTCTTTAGTGTTTATGCTTGGTTACATTTCTTTTCAAATTTTGAATATTATCAGGATAAAAGATTAGAGAAAAAAATAGTTAGATTTACTAAAAAAACTGTTGAAGAATTTAAAGAGATAGGAGTGGCTTAAAAATGAACAACTTAAGAAGAAGAAAATTTAATACTTACTACTGGACATGCGTTGTTGTTGCAGTATGCATGCTAATTTTTAGCAAATTTGACTGGGACACAATTTTAGCTGGTTTAATGGCATCAACTTTTTTTCCGTTCTACGGATTAGATGAACGTGGTCAATATGCATTTCCAGACCCAGATGGTAAAGAAGATGTTGAAGATTAGCAAAGAAAATAGTAATGAAGCTATTTCAATGTTTAAAGATTTATTCAGAAGAAGACAAGAGGAAACTGGTATTTCTTGTGAACGGATATCTAAATTAACTGGCATACCATATAGCACTGTAGGTAGAATCAGATATAATAGCGTGAAAAATATAAAGTTAGAGCATATCGTTAAAATAGCTAAAGTATTAGAGATTGATTTAAATGAATTGAAAGGAGAATAGAATGGAAAATTTAAACCATTATGATTATATATATAAAATTAATGATTGGGCAGAAATAAGAGGCTTAAATAGAAGTGATTTTTTAGCTATGCAACTTGAGAAATCAAGAGAAGAAAATGCAGAATTAACACAAGCAATTACAAAATATGAGTTAGGCAATAAAGATGCGATAGTAGAAATAAAAGATGCTATCGGTGATGTTTACGTTACTTTAGTAGTCGCATCTAAGTTATTAAAACCGATAGAAACTGTATACTATATTTTTAGATCTACGGTGTTATGGCATTCTAAAGATGAATTAGAAACTAGTTGGACTTGTTTTTTTAGAATTACTTAGAACAACGGATACTAGATTTTATAAAACGTTTATAAGTGAAGAAAAAATAGATGTAGAACTGTTTAAAATTCTAGTAACTTATATAAATTTACTTGATGTTGTTGCTAAAAAGTATGATTTAGAGTTAGTAGAATGTGTTGACTATGCTTATAATCAAATCAAAAATCGCACTGGAAAAATGATTGACGGTAGTTTTGTAAAGGATAAGTAAGAGGTGAATTAATTTGAAAAGAAATCAAGATGAAAATATCAACAAAAAACAAGTTGGTTATCGTATTATGTCCATTCGAAAACGTAAATTCTTAACTTTAATTGAGTTTGCAAAAAAGATTGGAGCTAGTAAAAGTAGTGTGTCAGATTGGGAGAAAGGTTTTAGACTGCCTCCAGAAGTGACTTTAACTAAAATAGCTATCATGGGAAATACTAGCGTTGATAGGTTGCTATATGGAAATGGAAATAATAAAAATGATGTTGAAGAAATATATCAAAAACTTATTAAACTACCTAAAGCGGATATTTTAGGGATATTTAGAAGAGTACATAATAAATATAAAATATGAGGAGAATGGGAATGTTAGTAAATATTAGCGATGATATTTTAGAATTATTAAAATTAGATGAACTTGAAGAAACTAAAGATAATAAACAGCTGATAGAAAACACTGTTAACGCTTATATATTAGGTGGAATGTTAACTGCTTCTGAATACGGAAAAATCGATGTAAAAGAAGAGGATATTTTAAGCTTATTGGAATATTACGAGCAAAAAATGAAATTACTGTTGATAAAAGTTATGCTATCAAAAGACTTCAAGGGAGGTTTTACGATTTGAAACAATACAGAATAAAGTTATGGGAATTAATGGCGGAGAGAAGCTTAAAAATAACTGACGTATCAAAAGATACTGGGTTAAGCAGACCAACATTAAATAACATAAAATTCAATAGAATTAAAGCTATTCAAATGAATACTATTGATATATTGTGTAATTATTTCAGAATTAGCCCCGGTGAATTATTTGAGGAAATCAAACCTGTTAAACCAGTTTATCCCATAAAAAAATAGCCGTTTAAAACAACGACTACTTACAAAAATTTACAACTTAAAAATAACATATTTAGGAGGAAAAAGCAAGTGACAAAAGATAATATTAATCCCAACCACTATAAAGCAGGTGGAATTGAAACAATAGATTTAATTCAAGATGTAGTAGCAGATTTTGGCAGTGTGTGTCAAGCTAACATCTTGAAATATGGAATTAGAGCAAACAAGAAGCACGATGAACCACAAGATGATATCAAGAAAATAATCAGATACTGTGAGTTTTGGTTAAATGATTTAGAAGGAATTAAAGCAAGTGAAAAGCGTTCTGAAGAAATAGCGGTATTTGATAAGTTAAATGATTTATTAAATGTTCAAGAAAAAGAATTTGTTAAAGATAAAAATATAAAATGTATTGTGTTAGATGGTGCTGAAGTACCAGAAGATATAGTAAAAGAAGCGATAAATAGATTAGGAGCATTAGTATATGGTGAAGATTAATAAATTAGAAATAGAGAATGTTAAAAGAGTTAAAGCTGTTCAGATTGAACCAACAGCTAATGGATTAACTGTTGTTGGTGGTAGAAATGGTCAAGGTAAAACTAGTATTTTGGACTCAATAGCCTGGGCGTTAGGTGGTAATGCTTATAAACCATCTAATCCATTAAGAGAAGGTAGCGTTGTGCCACCAGTGATTAAAATTCAACTGGATAACGGACTTATTGTCGAACGTAAGGGTGAAGATGGAAAGTTAAAAGTAACAGATCCTAGTGGCAAAAAGGCTGGTCAAAACTTATTAAATAGTTTTGTTGAACAGTTCGCTATTAATTTGCCAAAATTTATGGAGATGAACGCAAAAGAGAAAACTAAAGCGTTGCTAAACACAGTTGACGGCTTAGGTGAAAAACTATTCCAGATTGAACAAGAAGAATTAGAGATATACAACAAACGTCGCACTGTTGGTCAAATTAGAGACCAGAAGAAACATTTTGCTGAAGAACAACCATTCTTTAAAGAAGTTGGAAATGAATTAGTAAGTGCTTCTGAGTTGATTAAAGAACAACAAGAAATACTTGCTAAAAATGGAGAGAATCAACGTAAACGTGATAATTTGGATAATTTACAAGCTAGAAAAGTATTTGCTGAAAATAAAAAAGCTGAACTTGAAGCACAACTAAAAGAGTTAAATTTAAATTTAGAACAGTTAAATTCTGATATTGAAATAGCGAATAGAGATGTTATTGATTTGATTGATGAAAGCACTGAAGAGTTAGAGCGAAGTATTGAGAATATTGAAGAGATTAACAGAAAAGTACGTGCTAATCAAGATAGAGAACGTGCTGAAAAGGACGCTGAAGAATATAAAAATCAATATGAAGATTTAACGAATTCTATCGAAGAATTGAGAAAACAAAAAATAGAGTTGTTAAATGGTGCTAATTTACCATTGGAAGAGTTAAGCGTTGATAATGGTGTAATTACTTATAAGGGGCAACCTTGGGACAATATGAGTGGTTCTGAACAGCTTATAGTAGCAACTGCTATTGTTAGAAAGATTAACCCACAATGTGAATTTGTATTAGTGGATAAATTAGAACAAATGGATCTTGAGACTTTAGTTGATTTCGGTAACTGGTTAAAAAATAACAATTTACAAGCAATAGCGACAAGGGTTTCTACTGGTGAAGAGTGTCAAATAATTATTGAAGATGGATATGTTAAGAATAAAAAAACAGAAGCACCATCTTGGGAGAATAATGTAGGAGGTAGTTTTTAATGAAAATCACAAAAGGTAAACGAGCAAGAGCGCAAAAGGTAGTAATTTATGGTACTGAAGGTATCGGGAAAAGTTCTCTAGCTTCACAATTTCCAGAACCTTTATTTATAGATACTGAGGGTTCAACGGATAATATGGACGTTGCAAGGCTAGATAAACCCACAAGCTGGATAATGTTAAATAATCAAATTGCATTTATTAAGGCTAATCCAACTGTGTGTAAAACTTTAGTAATAGACACTATCGACTGGGCGGAATCGTTATGTGTTGATAATTTGTGTGCTATGCACGGTAAGAAAGGTATTGAAGATTTCGGTTATGGAAATGGTTATGTCTATGCAAAAGAAGAAATGGGACGTTTCTTAAATAAATTACAAGATTTAATTGAAATTGGGATAAATGTTGTGTTAACTGCTCATGCTCAAATTCGTAAGTTTGAACTGCCAGACGAAATGGGTTCATATGATAAGTACGAGTTAAAACTCGGTAAGAAAACGAGTTCACAAACAGCGCCATTAGTTAAAGAATGGGCGGACTTATTACTATTTTGTAATTACAAAACGTACTTAATTTCACAAGAGAAGTCTACGAAGAAGAAAGCACAAGGAAATCAACGTGTGATGTACACCGAACATAATCCAGCGTGGGACGCTAAGAATAGACATGGTTTACCTAGCGAGCTTCCATTAGATTATAATTCTATTGCTCATATATTTAAAACAGAGGAAAAAGAAGAGGTTAAAAAGACTGTTCAAACTGAATTTAAAAATGAGAAAAAAGAGCAATTACAATTTGAACAACCTAAGTATAACGGTGATTTAGAAGCACCAAAGATTGAGAAAACACAAGAAGAGAAAATAATGGATAATTTTGGAGATATTGTTAAAGAAGTTGAGAATACACCTATTGAAAATTTAGTAGATCCATTTATTGCAAAACCTGATTATATTCCTCAACCATTATGGGATTTAATGCAGCAAGATAATATCACGGAAGAAGATATTAAACTAGTGACAGAAAGTAAAGGTTATTTCCCAAAAGGAACTCCTATGAGTGTTTATAATGAACAAGGATATCTTACTGGATATATCATTCCTAAATGGGAAGGATTAAAACAATTATTAAAACAAATAAAACAATAATATAAATTTAAGGAGATTTTAAAATGAATACAAATTACAATAACAATTTTGATAGAGAATTAGACTGGGATTCGGAGATAGTGAAGGATAGTGAATATATAATATTACCTGCTGGATTATATCAATTTACTGTCGAAGGATACGAAAGAGCACAACACACGCCATCACCTAACAATCCTAATGCTAAATTACCGAGCTGTCCAAAAGCTATTATATCAATTAAAATTGATGCTAATGAAGGTGAAAAAACACTTAAACACAATCTATTTTTACATAGTTCAGTAGAAGGAATGTTATCGGCTTTCTTTGGAGCTATTGGACTTAAGAAAAAAGGTGAACCATTAAAAATGGCTTGGAATCAAATTACAGGTGCTACTGGAGTGTGCAAAGTAGTAGTGAAAGATAGTAGCAACGGGAATCAATACAATGAAATTAAAGGTATGATTTATAAAGAAGATGTTGACATCACTACAGTTTTAAATGTTTCAAATCCATTTACAAATGAAGCTAGTCAACCTACTTTTAATGCTAACACACAACCATGGAATAATGGACAAGGTGGCTTCTAAAAATGCAGCTTAGACCTTATCAAGAAGAGGCAAGGTTAAAAGTGCAAGAACAGTGGGACGGGGGCGTTAATAAAACGCTCCTAGTACTTCCCACTGGTTGTGGTAAGACTATTGTTTTTTCAAAAATTATAGAAGATAGAGTTAAATTAGGTGAAAGAGTATTAATTCTAGCACACAGAAGCGAACTTCTAGAGCAAGCTAGCGATAAGTTAAAGAAAAGTACAGGATTAAATACGGCACTTGAAAAAGCTAACAGTAGTTCATTAGGTAGTTGGTTCAGAGTAACTGTGGGAAGTGTTCAAACTTTGCAACGTGAAAAACGACTTAAACAATTTAGCAATGATTATTTTGATACTATCGTTATTGATGAAGCACATCATTGTATTTCTAATGGTTATCAGATCGTACTTAATCATTTTGACAAAGCAAAAGTATTAGGTGTTACTGCTACTCCCGATAGAGGAGATATGAAGGACTTAGGGACTTATTTTGAAAGTTTAGCTTATGAATATAAAATAGTCGATGCTATCAAAGAGGGTTACTTAAGTAAAATTCAAAGTTTAACAATTCCATTAAATTTAGATTTAAGTGGGGTTGCTACTCAAAACAGGGATTTTAAAGCTAGTGATGTGAGTAGTGCATTAGATCCTTATTTAGAACAAATAGCTGATGAAATGATTAAACATTGTAAGGATAGAAAAACGGTTGTATTTCTACCGCTAGTAGCAACTAGTCAAAAGTTTAGAGATATTTTAAACTCAAAAGGTTTTAGAGCTGCTGAAGTCAACGGAGAAAGTAAAGATAGAGCGCAAATATTAGAAGATTTTGATAAAGATAAATACAACGTTTTATGTAACTCTATGTTGCTTACTGAAGGTTGGGATTGTCCTAGCGTCGATTGTGTTATCGTGTTAAGACCAACTAAAGTTAGAGCTTTATATTCACAAATGGTTGGACGTGGCACAAGATTACACCCAGGGAAAGAAAATTTACTTCTGTTAGATTTTTTATGGCACGTTGAAAAACACGAATTGTGTCGTCCTGCTCATTTAATTGCTCAAAGTGAAGAAGTAGCTAAAAAGATGACTGAATTAAGTGAAAAGGAAGTAGGTTTTGCTGTTGATTTAGAAGAAGTAGAAGTCAAAGCAAAAGAAGAAGTTATTCAAGATAGAGAAGCAAGTTTATCAAAGCAATTAGCTAAACAAAGACGTAAAAAAGGTAAACTAGTAGATCCGTTACAATTTGAAATGAGTATTGCAGCTGAAGATTTAGCGAATTATGTTCCTAGTTTCTTAAGTGAACAAGCGCCACCTTCTGAGAAGCAAATCGAAGTATTAGAGAAAATGGGAATAAATGCCAGTGAAATTGAATGTTCTGGAAAAGCTAGCTTGTTAATTGAGAGAATTAATAAAAGAAGAGATGCCGGATTAGCGACTCCAAAACAGATTAGATTATTAGAAAATCGTGGATTTAGAAAAGTTGGTTCTTGGAAGTTTGAAGAAGCAAATAACATGATTACAAGAATTGCAGCAAATGGCTGGAGGTTGCCAAAAGGTATTATAGCAAAGGAATATACTCCAGGACAATAAATAATTAAGAGGTGAAAATAATGGAAGAAAGAAAATTACGTAAGGGAGAGAAAATCTATTTGGTTTGTGATGATAACCCGAATATATTCCCTAATAATCATTTAGGAGTTTTTAAAACAGAAAAAGACGCACTCAATTTTGTAGGAGAGTACGTCATTTATAAAAAGATTCGTTCATATACACAATATATTAAAATAAAAGAATTGTCAATAGGTAAACCAGAATACTTTAGAGAATTAGGAGTGGAAGAGTTAGAAAATGGAGAATAAGAACAATTTGTTAGAATTATTAGAGTATATCAACCCTGCTACTCTTGATTATCAAGAATGGGTCAATGTTGGTATGGCTTTAAAACATGAAGGACACACAGTGCAAGATTGGGACTTATGGTCTCAAAATGACGTTAGATATAAAGAAGGTGAGTGTCTTAGAAAATGGAGTACGTTTAATGGTGCGGGTAAGCCTGTCACAGGTGGGACTATATTTCAAATGGCTGTTGATAGAGGTTATACGCCATTATATATCAACTCTGAAAATTCATATGCATTAGATTGGAATGATGAAATAAAATCAGATGGTGACTATAAATTTATCGACAAAAGCTGGATAGAAGGTAAAGAAATAAAAGAGCCTAGCAATTGGCAACCTGTCAAGGAGTTAATAACATATATAGAAACGTTATTTGAAAGTACCGAAAATGTAGGATTTGTTACCGAGACTTATCCGTTAGAAGATGGAGAAGGTAAGGTATTACACAAACCCAAAAAAGGTGTGTATGATCGTACAGCAGGACATTTAATCGAAAAGTTAAATAAGTATAAAGATGATATCGGTTTTGTAATTGGAGATTACAACAAAGAAGCTGGAGCATGGATAAGATTTAACCCATTAGATGGTAAAGGTGTTAAGAATGACAATGTAACGGAATATAGATACGCTCTTGTTGAAAGTGATAAAACTAGTATTTCTCAACAAAACGCTATTATTCGTGAGTTAGAATTGCCAGTTGCTTGCTTAGTGCATAGTGGCGGTAAATCGGTTCACGCTATCGTTAAAATCGAAGCAAAAGATTATCAAGAATATCAAAAGCGTGTTGATTATTTATATAAAGTCTGCGCTAAAAATGGTTTAGCAGTAGATACTCAAAATAAAAACCCATCAAGATTAAGCAGGATGCCTGGTATTATGAGAAATGGCAAGAAACAATTTTTAATTGATACTAACATAGGTAAAAATAGTTGGGATGAATGGTTTGAGTTTATCGAGGATTTGAACGACGATTTACCAGATCCTGAGTCTTTGGAAGATTATTGGGATAATATGCCAGAATTAGCCCCTGAACTTATAAAAGGAGTGCTTAGACAAGGTCATAAAATGCTTATCGCTGGACCGTCAAAAGCTGGTAAGAGTTTTGCGCTAATAGAAATGGCAATAGCAATAGCTGAGGGGCAAAAGTGGCTAAAATGGGAATGTGCACAAGGTAGGGTGCTATATGTGAATTTAGAACTAGATAGAGCAAGCTGCTTACATAGATTCAAAGATGTTTACACTAAATTAGGAATACCGGTTAACAACTTAAATAACGTTGATATATGGAATTTAAGAGGAAAAACCGTTCCAATGGATAAGCTAGCACCTAAACTAATCAGAAGGGCGCATAAAAAGAATTATACAGCGGTGATTATTGACCCTATTTATAAGGTACTTACTGGAGATGAAAACAGCGCTGACCAGATGGCTCATTTTACTAATCAGTTTGACAGAGTAGCTACAGAATTAGGTTGTTCAGTTATTTACTGCCACCATCACTCAAAAGGTTCACAAGGTGGAAAAAAATCAATGGATAGAGCCAGTGGTAGTGGAGTGTTTGCACGTGATCCAGACGCACTAATAGATTTAGTTGAACTTGAAATTCCAGAACAACTGATGAAAACACAAGTAAATAATACTCTAGTGAAATTCTATGAAGATAAAATCAGAACTTTAAATAATCAGTATTATAAAACTAAGATTGGAATGGATGATCATTACAGTTATGAGAAGATGAAACATCACGCTGAGAAGAGCCTTAGCGGTTATTTACTAGATGTAAGAGCAGAAGCAAAGAGACTTGAGGAGTCTGTAAGGCAAACTACAGCATGGCGTGTTGAGGGTACACTTAGAGAGTTTGCTAAATTTGAACCTGTAAACATGTGGTTTGGATTTCCTGTACATACTGTTGATGATGTTGGAGTATTAGCTGATATTGAGGTTGATTCTGATAAGAATAAGTATTCAAAAGCTAAAGAAGGACGACAAAAACAAGCTAAAGAGCAACAGAAAGAAAGCATGTTAGAGTTTGAATTGGCTGTTGAGAATTGCAGTTTTGGAGAAGAACCAACTAAACAAATGGTGGCTGATTATTTAGGTATTAATGTAAAAACTGTAGAACGAAGATTAGAAAATAGTAAAATATATTGGTATGATAAGAATACAAAAACTATTAAAAAACGTGAGACAGGACTTTAAAAAATATGTCGTGACTTTTTCAGAAGACAATTTAAAAATCAGTCTAGTATTTTTTAGAAAACACTATGTTTTTATAGTGTCGTCTTAGACACCGACAACCATATATCTTAAGATATATGATGGTGGATGGAGGTGACAGGGACAGTACAGGTTGGACAGTACAGGAGGTTTAAAAACCACCTCCTGTCTGTACCAACACCGTCCTGTACTCCGCGCGAAAAATGAAAAAAGAAAAAATGAAAATGGTAAAAAATTAAATTGGAGTTAAGGATGTGAAATTGAATTATGGAATTTGAATTTTTTGTGCCTTTGAAAAAAATACCAAAGGTCACTCATCAAGATAAAATTATTTCAGTGAAAAATGGTAAGCCGATTATTTTTGATTCGCATAACTTGAAAGAAGCTAAAGAGATTTTTAAAACAGGATTGATTAGTCGGGTTCCCGATAAAATGTTAAACGCTCCTATTGGGGTTGAATTAATATGGTGCTTCCCGTTAGAAAAAAATAAGGTAGATGGTGATTATTACACTAAAAAACCTGATGCTGATAATCTAGCAAAAGCATTTATTGATCAAATGACTAAATTGAAGTTTTGGAAAGACGATTCACATATTAGCAGCATTAAAAGTGAGAAACGTTACAATTCAATCAGTGGCGTTTTTGTTAGAGGATATGAATTATGAATAACTTAAGTGAAGGAAAAGAGAAAATGTTAGATGAAATATTAATAGCAGTTTACTTAATTCTTGTAGGTGTTTTATTCGGAGGAATGATTAAGGATGTTAGTTTGGATAAGATTAGAGATGAAAATTTAGTATTAAAAGCAGCTAATGCACAATTAAAAGAACAAGTAAAAGAACTAGATTATAAACAAGCAAAATTAACTAAAAAAATAGCAGAAATGAACGGGATAGGAGGATAATAAATGTTTAAAAGAATTTGGAACAACATAGAAATAATATTAATCACATTATCAATGTTGTTAGCAATGTTTACAGCAGGATTGATGTTGGGGGTTTATGTTTCGAGTAACACGATTGAGGAGCTCTCTAATGACAATATCGTTAAAGAAAGGACTATTCAACAACAGAAACAGAGAATTAGAGAGTTGCAAACATTTAAGCAACTTAAGGAGATATATGGTTAATGAAAATCAAAGTAGCAAAATTAAAAGATACGGACGCTATTTTTATTGATTATAAAGGTTACAAAATTGGTTATCAACTTAAACAGTTTGAATATAAAAATAACCTATGTATTCAACTTGAAAGTGAACAAGAAAAAGAAAAGTTTATATCTATTTTTAGATATTTTTTAAAAGAATTAGAAAGGTTGGAAATTTAGAATGGAAAAATTTGATAAAACAATAGAAAAAAAATACTGGAATTGGTTAAAAACTAGATTTACTTTGAATAAAAAGTTTGATGAGATACCAGATTGGAAAAATATGAACGGAATAAAAATAGAAGTAGAAAATATCTCTGATGCTGTAAATTTATTTTTTACTGACAAAGATGAAAAAGAGTTAGAAAGGTTAGATTTTAACAAGTTAAAATTGATAATTTATGGGGATTTTGAAATGGAATTTTTATATGATTTCATCTGTACTTTAAAAGATGAAATGGAACGAGAGTTCAATTTTGGAAGAGGTGAAAACTAATGAATTTTAGAGAAATAAAGTATGCTAACAAATTAATTGATGAAATAAAAAAATTGGATAGTTTTATAACGGATATTCAAAATCCTGCTAGAACTTTAACGGTGTCTACCAGCTTTAACGGAGTAACAGTAAAGAAAGAACACAGAACTAAAATTATACAAGTTATATTAGGAATGAGAAGAGAATTGTCTAACGAATTGGAAGAGTTAGGGGTTACGGAATATGATGACAATGATTAAAAAAGATAGATTTAACCATTTAACGGGTAGACAAAAATCAGCTTGTTATTTCATCATGTCAACTTTAGGAGTTTATTTGGAAGACAATGAAACACCTGAAGAATTCCTAAATAAATATCTAGTTAGGGCTAAAATAAAAGCTGGTTGGAGTGATCCATATAAAAAATCAAAAGGCTATTCAGTACCTATATTTCCGTTAGAGGATATTAATAAATATGGTGTGTGTATTGAAGAGGATTTACAGTCAGAATTAATGGCTTATATATATGAGTATTAGGAGGAAAATAATATGCCAAATTGGTGTGAAGGATATTTAAAAATTAGAGGTAAAAAGAAGGATTTAATTAATTTTATAGAAAATGAGTTTGTAATAGCAAAAAGTGAAAGTGTTATTTCAGGAATTGAATACATCGACGTAAAAATGGAAGATGATGGTTTGGGCGAGTGTAGGTTTGAGCATGAAAGTTCATATTTAAGTAAAATAAAGCTAAAAAACACTAGGAGATTTTTTATAAAGAGTGAAGAATTATCATTTTATTACGATGAAGAAGACGAAGATACTATTTGCCATATAACATTATGGATAGAGCAAGCGTGGGCTATCATTGTTCAACAACTTCTAGTCGAACATAGTCAAAAATATTCATTAGATTTTAATTTATATGCTAGTGAAAGTAGTATGGAATTTGAACAGTATCTCACTATTATTGATGGAAGGTTAGTGAGATATGAAGAGAAAAAATATAATGATTTCAATTTTGAAGCTATAAACCCAAGTTTAGGAGGATAAAATATGAAATACATTTTAAGCATTGTAATGAAAAATGGCGAAACAATTAAAGTGATAGCAACTAAAAAGGATATGGACAATTTACAAGACGCTATATTTTATGCTGATACTTATCCGAAAGTTGTGTATTGGATAGATAACCTTGAAATAAACGCTAAAGATATAAAAGACTTTTATTATGCCAAGATAATAAAAGAGATAAAAAGAGATGAGAGGATGAAAATTGACGATAGAGAATTTGAAATAATATTCACAATGAAAGATGGTGAAACTATTTGTGTTAAGACTAATAAAATCACTGTTGATAATGTATATAAACTACATAGAGATTTAGATGAGATCAAAGGGAATATAATACTAGATTTTGATGGTAAGTTAATCGATTTAAAAGAAGTAGACTATTTTAGATGGTATGTGATTTAGGAGGTTTAAAAAATGAAACAACCGAAAGTATATGTTATGAATTTAAATAAAGTGATGTTAGTATCACTTATAGATTATGGCAAACAAGGAATAAAAGTGATAGGCGATACAAATTTATATAGATTAGATGAAACGGTGTTATTGCAAAATACTGGTTTTAAAGATAAAAATGGTAATTACATCTTCAATGGCGATATATTGGAATATCAAGGAAATAAACATTGTATTAATAAGCTTTTAGTTGAAAAGGATGTAGAACAGGAATTTTATTACTTAACAAACAACGGAAATTATGTAATTAGATTAATGAATATGCATGAATATTTAGTTATTGGTAATATTTACGAAAATAAAGATCTATTGGAGGATTAACAATGAAATGGCACAAAGTATATTTAAGAACAATGACTGAAGAAGAAAAAGAATTTTATAAAGGTGATTCTGATGAAATATGGGATGGTGATATACCTGAACTTGGAGAAGAAGTGCTAGTAACTATCCCTTTGTCTTCTGGAGAGTTTACTGATACCTCTATCGATACGTGGGAAGAATTTGATGAAGGATTAGGTTTTGAAAATACTGAAAATGATGTTATTTACTGGATGGAAATACCGCAATATAACGGAGAATTAGACGATTAGGAGGAATAGTAATGACTAACGAAGAATTAGAACAAAAAGTAAAACGATTAGAAGAACAACTAACAGAAGTAAGAATTGAACTGTTAGAAAGGAAGGCGGATAAAAAATCTTATGAAGTGAAAGTGCCAGAGGATATAGGAGATTATTATTTTGTTAGTGAATTGGGAGCTATAACTTTACTGAAAGATGTGTTTTTTAGTGCTGGTTATGAGAAAGTATATCAACGTGGTTTAGCTTTCAAAAATAGAAAAGAACTTGAACAATACGATAAAGAACGTATATTACTGTTTAAACTTCGCAAGTGGGCTGATTGGCGTAATGGTGATTGGTATCCGGACTGGAATAATGGTGACGATAAGTTTTCTATATATTATTTCTATAATACAGAAAGTTTTTCTGTTTGCAGTGATTGGAATTGTAACACATTTAGCAAACTACCTTATTTCAAGAGCGAAGAACTAGCGCGAGAATTTATCGAAGAGTTTGGTGATGAGATTAAAGAGGTGCTTTGCTAATGGATGAATTAATGCAGAAAATAACGGAGAAGTTAAATTTAACGATAGATAAAGCTCCGGAAGTTTATGAAATGTTGAAGTGGCAAAATGCTACCTACGAAACATGTAGTACTATGATAACTTATTTAACTATGCTTGGAGTTTTAGTTGGGATGCTTACATTTGTAGCACTTATGATACTTAGAGATAGCAACGACGCTACTTTAGTAGGAGTAATAGCTGTAATAATACCGATAATTGTAATTGTTGTATTAATAATCGGATTGTATATTTACAGAAATACACATGCCCCAGATGTGCTATTTTTAAAAACTATGATTAAGTAGAGGTAAACCACTATGTATGATCTAAAAGCTTATTCTCCCACTCAAGGTGTAAAATCTGTGGTTAAATACAATTTTAAAACTAAAGAAATTGAGTTAGAAGTACGTCCATATGGAAATATTAAGACTAAAAACTTTACGATTTTACGATGTAGCGAACTAAGAGATATGTGGGGGAATATGATATTTGAAAATAACATTGTTAAATACGATGAACAATTAATCGGTGAAGTAAAGTTTACTAAAGGAAAGTTTATTGTTGAATTTAAACAATTAACGGTTGATTTATGTGATATCAACGATAAAATACTGATAATAGGAGATGTGTATGCAAAGAAAATTGAGTAACGAAGAGTATTTTAAACGAAAAAATTTTTTAAATAAAATAAACTCGATTAGAAGCCATATTAAAAGAAATATGGATGAGTTAAAAGAATTAGCAGAGATGAAAAAATCTATAAAAATTACTAATTACACCAAAGAAGATTTTAAAACAAGCGGTAGCAATGTAAGCCAGCAGGAAATAATAGTGTGTAAAATTATTGAGTTGGAAAAAGAAATTTATGACAATACCACTGAATTAATGGATGTGAAAATTATCACTAGGGCAGTATTGAATAAAATAAAAGATGATAAATGCAGACTTTACATGTTTTACAGATACTACGACTGCTTAGATGAAGAAACTATAAAATATAAAATGAATATCTCAACGAGAACATGCCAAAGACTAAATTCTCAAGGTATTTTTTCAATAAAAATCTAATTGGCGGTAATTGGCGGAGAAAGTCTATTGAATGGCGGTAACAAAAGCCGTATAATGGTATTATAAGATTTTAGGTAAGAGACCTCCTTGATAGTTAATAATTAATTTTTAGTAAATAAAAGATGACGTGGCATTCGTGTATTAGATTATCTCTTACCTAAAATTAATATTATACATATAACCTCTTTTGACAGTTTAACGACTGTCTTTTTTTATTTGTCAAGAAAGGTGGTGGAAAATTGGCAAAGTTAAATTTAAAACAACAAAAATTCGCTGATGAGTACATCATTAGTGGAAAATATGGATCAGTCTATTGTATCGAAAATATAGTAAATGGCAAAAAATATATAGGGATAACAACTAGAAGTTTACAAAAAAGATTTAAAGAACACTGTAAAGCAGAATCTGTTATAGGGAAAGCAATTAGAAAATACAAAAAAGAAAATTTTATTTATTATGAGTTAGAACGAGCTTCAACAAGACAAGATTTATTTGAACTGGAAAAATACTATATTACAAAATATAAAACTTTTAAAAACGGATATAATTCGACAATTGGTGGAGATGGTGTAGTTTACGATAATTCACTAGATGTTATTTTAACTAAAAAACAAACAAAATTTGTTGGAATTGTTGAATCTGAAAACAAAAAGAATATAAATATAAAAAACTCAGATGAAATTTTCGCATCTATAATTTTAAACTTGTGTTATTTTTACTTAACAAGTGATACCAAAATGGATAAAAGAGACTCTGCTATACAATTGTTGAAATTAAAAGATGATATATTAATAAAAATTCTTAGTTGGAAATTATTTTCTTTAGCTGAATTAAGGAGGTGGAAAGAATGGCGAAGTACACCGAGTGGTTAACTGAAGAAGGTTTATTATTAGTTGAAGGTTGGGCTAGAGATGGATTGATTGATGAACAGATAGCTACTAATATCGGAGTATCTTACTCAACATTCAAGGACTGGAAGAAGAAATTTCCGGACTTTTCGGCTGCCTTAAAGAACGGGAAAGAGGTAGTGGATAGACAAGTAGAAAATGCTTTGTTTAAAACAGCTATAGGATATCATTATCAAGAAGAAACAGTAACTAATACTGGTGAAGTTGTGATGATTAATAAGTATAGTAAACCTAATACTACAGCACAAATATTTTGGTTGAAAAATAGGAAAAATAACTGGACTGATAGAAATGAAGTTAAGGTTGATGGAGAAATGAACGTAACAACAAACAGTAAACTTGAAAGCATTCTAACTCAACTAGAGGAAAAAGACGATGAATAACATTGTGTTATCTCCGAAGTATAAATATTTCTTAAAGCATAAAGCGGAAGCTGAAGCATTAGAAGGAACAACAGCAGCAGGGAAAACTACTGTAGGTGTTGTTAAATTCATGTTAAAAGTTGCACAGAGTAAACAAAAATTACATTTCATTAGTGCGAAGTCTGTAGGAGATGCCGAGAAGAATATAATTCAATCAGATTTAGGAATTACCGATATTTTCGAAGAATACATAATATATCGAGGTAATGGTGATGCTAACTATAAAATACCGCATATCAAATACGATACTCCTAGTGGTGAGAAGATTATATTTATTTTAGGTTACTCTTCAAGAGATAAATGGGAAAAAGCGTTAGGTTCACAATTCGGTTGTGGTTTTATCGATGAAATAAATACAGCTGACATTGATTTTGTACAAGAAGCAACTATGCGATGTGATTATTGGATGTGTACGATGAATCCAGACGACCCTACACTCCCTATCTATTCAAGGTATATAAACAGGTTTAGAGCGTTACCTAAATATGAATATGACACACCGCAAGAAATAAGAGAAATGTTAATTGAACCAGAACAAGCTAATTGGACTTATTGGTTTTTTTCTTTTGATCATAATTATGGCTTATCAGAAGAAAAGAAAGAAAAGATTAAAAATACAGTTGCAGTTGGTACTAAACTTTATAAGAACAAAATTCAAGGTTTAAGAGGACGTGCAGAAGGTTTAGTATTCAGTATGTTTGATAGAAAATCAAACGTTATAACCGAAGATATAGCAAGGACTAAAACATTTATTCGATATTCTTGTGGTGTTGATACATCTTATTCAGATAAGACTGAAGATACAATATCATTTATTTTTCAAGGTATCACAACAGACGGAGAACTTATTGCACTTGAAGAAAAAACTTATAATAATAAAGACTTTAACAACAGTAAGATAGCACCTTCAGATGTCGCAGTAAAATTACATAACTTTTTAGATTACTGTAAAGATAAGTGGGGCTTCTGTCGTAAAGTCTATGTTGATAACGCTGACCAGGCAACAATGATGGAATTAAGAAAATATAAACAACAAAAAGGATTGATATATGAGTTTTATAATGCTGATAAGCGTGTAAAAATTATAGATAGAATTAATATTTCAAGCGGTTGGATGAAGAATTTAAAATACTTAGTGTTAAACCACTGTGAAGAACATATCAGAGAGTTAAATATATATTCGTGGAAAGAAGATAAAGACGAACCAGAAGATAGAAATGACCATACTATCAACGCTAGTCAATATGGATATATACCTCACATTAATATTATTGGTCAACAAAATAAACAAGATAATCAATACAGCACACTTGTTGCTGGTTTTGGGAAAGGATAATAAATGGCATACAATGAAACATTCGTTGATAGTACAGGTAAAAGTAAAACATTAACACTTAGATTTCATAGAGAGTCTAGAATGCGATACAGAATTAATAATGTTGAAGAATTATTTGAAAATGAATATAAAGTCTTAAGAGAATTCCTGGAGCATCACAAAAGTACACAACGTCCTAGAATTCAAGAATTATACGATTATGCAGAAGGTAACAACCATACTATTAGCATTCAACAAAGACGTAGTGAGCAAGATATGGCAGACACTAGAATAATTCATAATTTTGGTAAAAGTATATCTGTATTTAAGCAAGGATATTTAGTAGGTAAACCTATTCAAGTTGAATATGAAGACGGCGAAGAAAATAGTGCAACAGATGAAGTACTTAAAGAAATAGCTAAAGTCAATAGCTTTCATGATTTAAATAGAATGCTTGTATTGGACTTATCAAAAGTAGGTAGAGCATATGATTTAGTTTATCGTTCAATGGAAGATGTAACGAAAGTCAAGAGGTTAGATCCATTAAATACATTTGTGATTTATGATAATACATTAGAAGATAAAATGTTAGCTGGTGTAAGATACTATTCTGTAGGATTATCAGATAACAAACAGCATTTTATCGATGTGTATTTAAATGATATTATTCACAAGTGTAAAGTTGAAGATAGTGGAATTACACGTTTAGCAATTGAACCTCATATGTTTAACGATGTACCTATCACAGAATATCTCAACACAGCTGAAGGTATGGGAGATTATGAAAGTGAGCTATCATTAATTGACTCATACGATGCAGTTCAATCTGACACAGCAAACTATATGACAGATACTTCTGATGCAATACTTGCCATATTCGGTCAAGTAGCTTTCCCAGATGATGTATTAGGTGATAACAAAAAGCAAATTGAGTACATGCGTAAAATGAGACGTGCAAGATTACTACAGTTGAAACCACCTGTGGATATTAACGGGACTGAAGGGAAAGTAGATGCTAAATACCTATACAAACAGTATGACGTGAACGGTGTTGAGTCTTATAAAAAACGTATTGTAAATGATATTCACAAATATACAAACACTCCAGATATGACAGACCAAAATTTCAATGGTGTTCAAAGCGGTGAAGCTATGAAGTATAAACTGTTCGGACTGGAGCAAGCAAGAGTAGATACTCAATCGTTGTTTGAGAAAAGTTTAAAACGCAGATATCAACTTATAGCTAATATCGGTGATTATGTAAAAGAATTAACTGATTTTGATATTTCAAAACTTAAAATCACATTCAATCCTAATCTACCTAAAGCACTTGAAGAAACTATCAACGCTTTCAAATCATTAGGAGGTATGGTTACTAATGAAACAGCAATGAGACTAACTGGAATTGTAGATGATCCGAAAAAAGAACAAGAATTACTTGATACTCCAGCAGTTACTGAGGACACTGGATATGATGTTGATAAAGGGAAACTACTTTATAAAATCACAAGTATACTTAAAAAATTCAAAGCTGGAGATTATAGCGAAGCCTTAGCAAGAAAATTCTTAAAAGACTTAGGACTTAATGAAATGGATATAGAAAGCTACTTACACGATGGTGAAGAGGTGATAGTAGATGAAACAATCGTTTAATTACTGGAAGAAAAGAGAATTAGCAAACCAACTCAATCAAATTAAAGATGAAAAAGAAACGATGTCACAGATTGAAAAGAATTTTGTTATTACCTTAGCGGATGTAGAACATCAAATTAAAGTGTTCTATGAACGTTATTCAAAGGTTGCAGGTATTTCTATAGAGGAAGCACAAAAGAGAGTATCTGAGCACGACGTAAAAGCCTTTCAGAAGAAAGCAAAAGAGTATGTTAAAAACAAAGATTTTAGCCCAGAAGCTAATGCAGAATTGAAGCTTTACAATGCTACTATGAGAATTAATAGGTTAGAGTTGTTAAAAGCGGAAATAAACTTACACTTAACAAACTTAACTGAAGAAAATAGTAAAGAAATAACTAATCACTTAGAAAAGTTAGGTAAGACTGAATATGCTAGACAAGCTGGAATACTTGATACTGAATTAAGATACAGCAAAGAAGGTATTAAAGCTATTGTGAATAGTGATTATAAATACGGGAATTTCAGTAAAACATTGTGGACTAATCAAAAGGCTTTAATGAATACTATTGAGGTTATGTTAAGACGTTCTATTATTCAAGGTGGAAACTCAACTGAATTAGTAGGAAGACTTAGAAAACAATTTGACGTTGGTGTTCATGAAGCTAAAAGATTGTTAGTAACTGAAGCGGCACGAGTTCAAGGAGATGTTCAAATAGATAGTATGGAGCAAGCAGGCTATGAAGAATATGTGTATATATCTGAACCAACCGCATGTGATATATGTAAACGTCTTGATGGACAACATTTTAAGATTAAAGATAGAGAAGTAGGTGTAAATTATTATCCTATGCATCCATACTGTAAATGTTCAAGTGCAGCTTACTACGATAGCGAAAAACTAGATAAAGAGATAGCTGAATATCGTAAAGCAAGAGGGCTAGATAATAATTTACAAGAAGAAGATAAAGGTGATATAATTAAAGAAGAAAAAGCGATAACATTTGATAACGGAGATAAGATTGATGATTTCTTTAGGAAACAAGAAAATCATAAAAAATGGATGGAGTCAGTAAGTGAAAAAGAAAAAAATACTATACTGGAATACACTATGTCTTATCATGAACGTTATAATAAATTGTTAAGGATGGGTGTTGATAGATATTTAAATAGTTTTGGAAGAGATTATTTAGAGGATAGAGATTACTATAAAGAAATTTATGATAATGAATATAAAGAGTTATTATCGTTAAGTAATAAGTTATCACAATATAAAGTAGAAAAATCATTTAAGACTTTTAGACGTTTTGCAGAACATTATACAGATTTACCAAGTAAATTGGAGCGAGGAGATACAATCATAGAAAAAGGATTTGTTAGTACTACTCCACTAAAAAGTGTTACAGAAGATTTCGGACAGTCAAGTAGAGATGTGTTGTATGAAATCGATGTGAAGAAAGGTCAAAAAATAGGAGCATATATATCTGATTTAAGTGATATGCCTGAAGAGAAAGAATTTTTAATTAAAGCAAATACAAAATTTAAAGTTTTAAATGACGAAATAAAAATAGATGATACTGGGAGGGAGCTTAGAGTCATTAAATTGGAGGTAGAGGAATAATGCTGAAAGAAAAATATAAAGGTTATGCATATTCTAAAATATTAGAAGATGCGACTGATGAACAAATAAGATTATTTGGACATACCGTTTTCTTTTATCGTCTTATTGAAGGAGAGAACAAAGATAAGTTAATTGAAGAATTCTTAAAAGATTATCCGCCATATTATCCGAATGTTATAAAGTTAAATAAATCTTATACACAAAAAGAAATGGCTAATAAGACAATCGACAGAGGAATCTACAAGGCAATATTTAGAGAATATTCGACAGAAAACTTGAAGCCTAGAAAACTAGACGATTTTGTGAAAATGTTAAAAGAAACAATACCAAAAAGGTATGTTGAATTAATTAAAAATTATAAATTAGATAGCTATCTACTAAACACTTAACATTTTTTGTTAGGTGTTTTTATTATGCCAAAATGGAAATAAAACGCTTATTTTTCATTTTCAATTAAATAACTAATATCAAAATGGAAAAATATATCCTTTTTTCCGTTTTCGTCCTAGACATGACGTTAAAAGGTCTTTTTATTATGTCAAATTAAACTAGCGTGGCTTATTTCTAAAGATAAGTGGTGCACAACTGATCAATAAGAAATAGGACTAGCGTGGATAAGGAGAAACAATGAACAAACAATTTTTATTAAAACTAAACTTACAACACTTTGCAGATGAAGGAACAACGGAAACAAATAATACTGAACCTGAGTTTAAAGCACCTGCTACTCAATCTGAATTAGATAGCTATGTGAATAAAGCAGTACAAACAGCTTTAAAAAATCAACAAGCGAAATATGATGCTAACATAAATTCACGAGTAGAAGAAGAAATCAAAAAACGCGAAGACTATTCAAAATTAAGTGAAAGTCAAAAACGTGATAAAGACTTTGAAGACCAAAAAGCAGAATTCGAAAAACAAGTAGCTGAGTTTAGACACTCTCAACTAATTGTGGAAGTTCAGAAAGATTTAGTTAGTAAAGGTTTACCTACTGAATTAGCTGAGACATTCGCTTTACATGGTACAGCAGAAGATGCATTAAAAGCAGTAAATGTATTCGAAAAAGCATTTAAAGATGCAGTTAATAATGCCGTGAAAGAATCCGCTAGACAAACGACACCTAATGTAGGTGCTACTGGAACAGAAAAACCGTTGAACTTAGGAGCAAGACTAGCACAAGGTGTAAGTTACAAAAAACCATTTTAGGAGGATAAGAGATGAAAACAACAACAATTTTTAACAAAACTGAAATCTTACATAACTTAGAGTTTGAAGCTATTTCAGTAACAGTAGATAAAACAACTACAGGAACAGTAACAGAAAACGGACGTAAATTATTAAAAGCTGGAACATTACTAGCTGGAGATGGTAAGTCTATTTTCGAAGATAGAACAAAAAAAGTTAAGAAATTAACTGGTGATGCAACAGCACAATACGTTGATGGAGTGGCATTACATGACGTTGATTTAACTGATGGAGACTCAGTGGTAGCTTGTGTATTTAAAGGTACTTTACGTGAAGATAAATGCAACGGTGGTACTGTTGATGCAAACGTAAAATCAAAATTAAACTTAATCAAATTTGTAAAAGGTGTATAAGGAGGATTATAAAATATGGCATTAATTTACGATACAATTACAGCAGAAAATGTAAGTGGGTATTGGAACGCTTCACAAGAAAACGTTGATACTACTTTAGGAGATAAATTATTCCCTGCTAGAAAACAATTAGGAATTAAATTAGCATTTGTAAAAGGTGGAAGTGGTAAAGCAGTAGCTTTAAAACCTGCTGCGTTCGATACTAAAGCTCCGCTACGTGAAAGAATGAACTTAAGCGTAACAGAAGAGCAAATGCCATTCTTCAAAGAGGCTGTTGTAGTTAAAGAAGAAGAAAGACAACAATTAAATATGATTGAAGCTACCGGTAATCAAGCACTTATTGATAGTGTGGTTACTGGTATTTTTGATGACCAAACACACTTATTAAATGGTGCTAAAGCTAGATTAGAAGCTATGAGAATGCAAGTGTTAGCAACTGGTAAAATCTCATTTAACAATAACGGAGTAGCTCAAGAGTTTGATTATGGAGTTAAAGACTCTATGAAAGGAACTGTTGAGAAAGCGTGGACTGATGCAGCGGCAACTCCACTAGCAGATATTGAGAAAGCAATTGAAGCAATGGAAAATCAAGGTAAGAAAGCGGAAATTCTTATCATGACTCAAAAAACTTTTGGTTTAATCAGAAAAGTAGACTCAACTATTAAAATTGTTAAACCATTAGCACCTAAAGGAGCAACAGTAACAACTTCTGAATTAACTGATTATCTTTTAGATGCACATGGTGTAAAAGTTGAGATTAAAAATGACACATTTGTAGATGATGATGGAGTTGCAAAAAAATTCTATCCAGAAGGTTATGTATCATTCATTCCTAACGCTACTTTAGGGAAAACAGTATTCGGTACTACACCAGAAGAATCTGATTTATTAGGTGGGAATGTTGCTGGAGTTGAAGTGAAAGTTGTTAATACAGGTATTGCTATTACAACTCAAGAACTAGTTGATCCCGTTAACGTACAAACTAAAGTAACTATGATTGCTTTACCATCATTCGAAAGATTAGATGATGTGTATATGTTAGATATCGAACCTTAGGAGTTAACTTATGGATAGAGATTTAGTATTAGATAACGTTAAAGAAGATTTAGATATTCGTGATACTTTGCAAGATACTATCCTATGCAGACTTATTGATAAGGTTATTGACCATTTTAAATTCACTTATAAACAAGATGAAATTGAAAATAAATACAGGTTCATTATTGAAGACTGTGTTATTAAAAGATTTAACAGACGTGGTGCTGAAGGTGCTACGTCTGAATCTGTTGAAGGTCACTCTGTTAACTATGAGACTTTCTTAAATGAGTTCGCCCCTTGGGATGAAATGTTAAGAGAGGACTTCAAGAAAGAAAAATCAAAGAAAGGTCAATTATTAATATTCTAATGAGATATTCAGATAGAGCAATTTTAAAGCAAGTAGATAAAAACGAGTATGATTATGAAACAGGAGAACATGTCTATAAAGAACTCTATTCAGATATCGTTGCATGCTTCACAATGGATTTAGGACTTGGTAAGTCAGTTCAGATTTTTGGAGATTATAACAAACAAAGAAAAGTTATATTCTTAAAAAATGCTTATAGTAAGCCGTTTAACGTCGTTGAATATCGTGGGAAGCGATATATACCAACGGCAGATAAACAACTTAGTAAAGCTTTTTATCTTGAAAGGGATGATAGCGATGGGACTAAAGATACATGGCATAAAAAAATTAAAGATTGATTTAAAAGACAAAGCACAAATGACTTTAGTAAAAGAAATGGTGAAGAAACACGGAGCAAGTTTACAACAAGAAATGGTTAAAAAGGCAGTATTTAAAAGTGGATATTCTGTTGGTGAAACTAGAAGAAGTATCAACTTACTAAATGAAAAAGGCGGTTTACTGGCAAGAGTTAAACCAACTACTAAATACTCTCCGTACGTTGAATACGGTACACGTTTTATGGATAAACAACCATTCGTTAAACCTGCTTTCCAAAAGGTTAAGAAAGAGTTCGTTAATGACTTGAAAAAATTAACATGATTAAAACTAGAGAACAAAGTATTTTCGATGAAGTATTTAAAATATGCAAGAATTTAGGATATAAAGTCTACGATTATAAACCGATGAGTGAAGTACCTTATCCATTTGTAGAAATGGAAGATACATCTGTCAGTTATGCTATTAATAAAACAGATGTAAAAGGTAGTGTAAGTCTTACACTCTCTGTGTGGGGGTTACAAACAAAACGAAAAGAAGTAGCTACTATGGCAAATGCTATATTAGAAAAATGTTTGAGAATAGAACATACAGACGGGTATTCGTGGAGTTTAAATATTAATTCAAGCAATATCAGAATACTTGACGATAGAACAACAGTAACACCTCTTAAAAGGGCGGTTATTGAATTAGAATTTAATTTAAGATAAGGAGATAATAAATGTCAGAAGTAAAAAAAACTTATGAAGCTAAAAAAGGTATAGATATTATTCTTTTATATCGATTTTTAAAAAATGCTAAAACAGAAGCGGCTTTTAAATTAGCTTTTCAGACTGAACACAGTAATGAGATCAGTAGAGATGCTGACGCTCAAAAAACTAAAGATGGAAATATCCAAAATTTAGGTGCAGTTGAGTATGATTTTTCAGCTAAATCAATCGTAGCTAAAGGTGATAAGCATATCGAGGAATTAAGAGAAGCTTTAATCAATGGTGATATTATTGAAATCTGGGAAATTGATAAAGCTGAGAAAGATACAAGTGGTAAATATAAAGCTACTTATTATCGAGGATATGTAACTAAATTTGGTACTAATCCTAATTCAGAAGATAGTGTAGAGTTAGAGCTTGAATTTTCAATCAATGGAATTGGGAAAACAGGTTATGCAACATTAACTGATGAGCAAGCACAAGTGGTTCAATATGTGTTTAAAGACACTACTATTGACACAACAGAAGAATAATTAAATAAAGCTAACTGGTAGAAATACTGGTTAGCTATTTTTTTGGAGGAAAATAATATGCAATTAAGATTAAACGAAAATAAAACAGTAGAAGTAAAATTTGGAGTTGGTTTTGTACGTGAGTTAGATAAAAATCATCCACTAGAAGCTAAAGGAATAAAACTTGGTATGTCTTTAAGTATGAAGATACCAGAAATTCTAGGAGGAGATGTGGCAAGTTTATCTGATGTTCTATACGCAGGAACATTTCTAGAAAAAGAAAGACCAACACAAACTGAAATTGATAACTTTATTGATGGACACGAAGATATCGAAGCTTTATTCGATGAAGTAATCAAAGCATTAGAAGAAAGTAATGCGGGAAAGAGAATTCTGAAACAGAACAGGGAGACTCTGAAAGAAGCGTAGAATTAAAAAACTCCAAAGAAGCATACGAAGAAATAATAGTAAATTGTGTAAGGTATCTAGGTATCACAAGTATGTATGAAATAAATATACTTACTCTTAATCAATATAACTTACTGATGAAAGGTGCTCAATTAAGGTTGTTAGATGAAGAACATTTAATTTACAAGCAAGCATGGTTGAATCGTGTAGTTAAACGAACAGAGACGAAAGGTAAGCAAGAAGTATATGTGTACGGAAGTTTTAAAGAATTTTTCGACTATGAAAAAAAATATAGAGAAATAACTGGTGAAATAGTACCTACTATCAAAGATGAAAAATTAAGCAACTTACTATTAAAAGCAAATATGTAGAAAGGAGAATAAAATATGGCAGAACAATATTCAGTAGAAGCTATATTATCTGCGGTTGATAAAGGTTTTACTCATACATTAGATGCTATTAATGAAAAGCTAGATAAGTTTGATGCTAAAGCTAGTAAGAGTGAACAAAGCGGACAGAAAATCGGCGGTACATTCAAAGCTATGGCATTAGCGAATTTAGCGGCAGGAGCTATTACTAAAGTTACTGGTGATATAGGTAGTTTGATTAGTGAATCATTTAAAGCATCTGATGCAATGGATAAATTCAGAAGTACAATGCAGTTTGCTGGATTAGATAATAGTGCTATAGAAAAGAGTGCTCAAAGTGTAAGGAAATATGCAGATGATACTGTGTATGACTTAGACACAATAGCAAATACTACAGCACAGTTAGCGGCAAACGGTATTAAAGACTATGACGGACTAACACAAGCGGCAGGAAACTTAAATGCGGTTGCTGGAGGTAATGCAGATACATTTAAATCAGTAGCAATGGTAATGACTCAGACAGCTTCTGCTGGTAAATTAACTGGTGAAAACTGGAGACAGTTATCTGATGCAATTCCTGGAGCTAGCGGAAAAATTCAAGAAGCATTGAAGAAAAACGGAGCTTATACTGGAGACTTTAGAAAAGCACTAGAGCAAGGGAAAATTAGTGCTGATGAATTTAATAAAGCTATTATGGATTTAGGTATGACAGATGTTGCAAGAGAAGCGGCAACCTCTACTAAAACTATTGAAGGTGCAGTAGGGAATATGCAAGCAGGTATTGTCACGAAGATTAATGAAATAATAGATGCCATTGGTAAGGATAAGATCACTGGAATAATAAATAGTATAGGTGAATTTGTAACAGGTGGATTAAGTGTGTTAAAAACAGTTATACCACCGGTTGTTAGTGGAATAACTAGTTTATTTAGTGTGTTAAGCGATAATAAAGCTATTGTGGTTGCTTTGACAGGTGCGTTTGTCGGTTTTAGAACAGCTTTAATGATAACCACCGCTATTGAATCGGCAAGAGCAGCGTTGACAGCTTTTAAAACAGCACAACAAGCGGCAACAATTGGTCAAGCGGCTTTAAATGCGGTTATGGCAATTAATCCATTTGTACTTATAGTTGCAGCAATTACAGCTTTAGTCGCTTTAATTATCTATCTATGGAATACCAACGAAGGTTTTAGAAATGCAGTTATAGCTATATGGAACGCTATTAAACAAGCATTCATTACAGCTTGGGAGGCTATCAAAACAGCGTGGAGTGCTTGCGGTGAATTCTTCAGTGGACTTTGGGAAGGACTAAAAACAGGAGTACAAACAGTGGTTCAATGGATAGTAGATAAATGGAATAGTGCAGTAGCGTTATTACAAGGTATTTGGAATATAATTTCTTTTGCAGCAACGTTTGCATGGAATTATATTGTTGGTGCTATTTCCGCAGTAGTCCAACCATTTATAGACAGCTTTATAAATTCATGGAATATCTTAAAAGAAGGTCTTTCAGCTGTTTGGGAAGGTGTCAAAATGGTAATTCAAGGTGCGTGGGAATACATTAAAGCTATTGTGTTAGGAGCGGTACTAATTGTTATTGATTTAGTGACAGGTAATTTTACTAAACTGAAAGAAGACTTACAGATGATTTGGGAAGCTATTAAGGCAGCTATTCAAATGGTTTGGGAGGGTATTAAATTCATAATAACAGCAATAGTCGGAGTTACAGTCGCATTAATAAAAAATGCATGGGAAGGTTTAAAAGCAGCGTTAGAAGTTATTTGGAACTTTCTAAAAACTACCGCTTCAACTATATGGAATGCACTTAAAACAGCAGTAACAACAATTGTAACTGGACTAGTCAACGGTATAAAAGCATTGTGGGAAGGTTTTAAAGCTTTCTTTACAACTTTAATAAATACTGTTAAAAGTATCGCAGTAAACACATGGAACTCTATTAAGTCAAGTGTAGTGAGTATCATTCAGGGGATTGTGAATGCAGCTCAAAACGCTTGGAATACTTTTAAAAACGGAGTTCAAAGTTTAGTAAATAGCGTTACAAATATCTTTAATACACTTAGAAATATCAACTTGTGGGATATCGGACGTGCTATCATGAATGGACTTTTAAACGGTTTAAAATCTGCTTGGGAAAGCGTAAAAGGTTTTGTTAGTGGAATAGCTGGATGGATTCGAGACCATAAAGGACCGATTGAAGTCGATAGACGTTTATTAATCCCTGCTGGTAATGCGATTATGGGCGGACTTAATAGAGGTTTAGACAACGGATTTGATAAAACTATGGCAAAAGTACAAAGTATCACAGGTGCTATTGAGTCAAGATTTAATATTAATCAAAGCAAAGCTTTAAATGTTGAAAATACTATTAGTTCACAACCTATGGTAATTACATTCAAATTAGGTAATAAGGACTTTAGAGCCTTTGTGAGTGATATTAATCAAGTAAACGGTGAAGCAATACAATTAGAAGAAGTTTATTCAATTTAGGAGGAGTGTAAATGTACAATTTTATTAATACTAATGAAATAGGAGAGCAATTACACTCTTCTATTCAAACTATATTTAATGGCATGAATATCGATATAAATTTAGAAGGTTTTAGAACGTTAGCGGTAAGTGGTCGAGGTTTGTTAAGTAAGAATATAAACTCAACTGATATTCCAGGTACGGACGGAAAATATTTTTTATATGGCAATTTAGAAGCCAGAGCTATTGTGGTTAAATTCCAGTTAAAAGCAACAACTAATGAAGAATTTAGACAGAAATTCAATAGACTAAATATGTTATTACAAACCGATGAACCAAAAATATTAAAATTCACAGATGAACCAGATTATTCATATACAGCTATCTTGCAAAAAGCTAGCGACATCGAAGAAACATCAAATAGTGTTGTATCAACATTTACTTTTCTGTGTTTAGATCCTTACAAATATAAAGAGACTGACAAAGACACGGGGGTTAGTAGTGTTACTGTAACTAAACTACCTAACAACAGAAATGAATTCACACCAGAACTGATTAAAGTAATTGTGAATAGCGTTAGCGATAAGATTATCATTAAAAATCAAACCACTACTAAGAAAATAATAATTAATCATACTTCTTTTGCTGTTGGTGATGTGCTTGAGATTGATTTGAACAAAGATTATCCGTTGAAATTAAATACAATGGTAAGAAGTGAATTAATTGATTTTGTGGAAAGTGATTTTGATTTTACAGTTAAACAAGGTGATGTAATCACTTGCAGTAACAGTCGAGTGTTAGAAATTCATATGAAAGAGAGGATGTATTAATGAAACTATTTCTATTCAATAATGATGAAAAGCTAATAGGAACAGTAAGCCCGTTAGAAGGTATTCAGAACGAAGAAATAAATAAAATTCAAACTATAGAATGTACAACTGTGTATTCTGAATTAATTGAGAAAGCCTCTTATATAGGACATAAAGATTATTCTGACAATAGAATATTCCATCTTTATAAAATAGACCATGTAACGAAAACTAGCACTACAGATGTAAAAATCGTTGGTGTACATACTTTCTTTGACGATATGGAAAGTGACGGATATATCAAAGACTTCAGACCAACTAATAGAGAGTTAGTAGGAGTACTGACAACTATTTTAGATGGATCACGTTGGCAACTAGGTACAGTTAACATCCAACGAAGATATACAGGGAATTTCTACTATGTGACACGTAAGGAAGCTTTAAGTAAGTTAATCGAAGCGACACAGATTGAGATTAAACCACGATTAGAATTTAGTCGAGGTAAAATCACAGGTAGATATTTAGATGTATTCACTAGACTAGGTGGAAGAAACGGAAAAGTATTCGTTCACGGTAGAGACTTACTAACAGTTAGTGAGAAGAAGTCACAAGGAGCGATTTATACAGCCGTTGTCGGTCGTGGTAAAGGTGAAGAGACTGATACTGGTGGTTATGGTCGTAGGATATCATTTAAAGATGTTGAATGGAAAAGAACAAGCGGTCAACCTGTTGATAAACCAGTAGGACAAGAGTACGTAGAAATACCAGCTATGACTGAATTATATGGTTTTGAAAAAGGTACTAAACCACGTATTAAAATCGTTGAATTTCAAGATGAAACTGATAAAGAAAAACTATTAAGGCTTTCTTATGAATGGCTTGAAAAAAATAGTAGGATGCAAGTAGAGTATAGTGCTAAGGTTTTAAATGTCGGTAATCTTGAATTAGGAGATACTGTTGGGATATTTAATCCTAAACTAGGAATTAAATATGAAACAAGAGTTTTTAAAGTTAAAAGAAATTTAGTTAACAATAAACTAACTGAATTTGGGATAGGTGATAAGGTTACAACATCTCCGTTCAGTAGGACTATTGAATTAGCTAAAGAGATGAAGAACTTTCAAGACGACACAGTTTATTGGCTTGATAAGATAAGAGAAAGACTATCTGATAAGTTAATTAATGAAGATGGTTACAACTATGATTTGAAAGCTGATAATGAATATAAAGTACCTGCTGGTTACTATTCATTCGATAAACCTATTGATCAAAATCCAACTAAAGTAGTATATATGGGAGCTGGTAAAATTGCTATAGCTAACAGTAAGAAACCTACAGGAGAGTGGAACTGGAAAACGTTCCTTGATGGAACAGGTGCAACGTTAGATTTGATCAATACAGGTGTGTTAAGAGCAGGTCGTATTCAATCTGCTGACGGTCGCAGTTACTGGGATTTAGACACAGGAGAATTCCATATGGAACAAAGTGCCATTAATGAAGCGGTAAAAACAGCAGTAAGTGGCAAGGTTCAAGAAATAGTAGGAGAGGTAAAAAAAAATCTACCTACTAAAGAAGAGCTTAAAGGAAAGAATTCTTACATCCATAAAAAATACAGTGATTTTGCTGACGGTCGCAACATGAGTGACAACTCAACACTTAAGTATATAGGTATTTACACAGGAGATAAAGAACAAGCACCAACAAGTGCTAGTGAATACAGCTGGACTAAAATTAAGTCAGACGGTAAATTATACAAGGCTTATTCTAACAGCTTAAACGGTACTGATTTTACACTGGTTGAACCAGATGAAAATTCTAAGTTATTTGCTAAAAATAGACCACGTGTGAATATCGTTAACGACAATGATATTAGTGATATTTGGCAAGCTAATATGTTTTTAAGTTTTAAACCTAACACTAAATATACTCTGACAGCACGAGCTAAGGGAAATAGTAATAAGTTGTGGGCTTATTTTAGAAATAATAAGACTAATGCTCAATACAACTGGGGTCAGTTAGAATTCAGAGGACTTGAAACTAAGTCAATCACATTCACAACTACAAATGATGTGGATGATGTTCTATTTAAGTTTGTGTTAGTGCCTGAAGATGAAGAATGGACAGGAATTCAGATTGACTGGTTTACAATTTATGAAGGCGATAAACGATATACTGATTATCCTGTTGATGAACCTGCGCAATACCATAAATATCGTTATTTCGGATATGTATTTAAAGAAAGTACACCAGTAGCAAGTGATTTTGAATGGTTTGATTTACAGCAAACATCAATCACAAACGATAAATATACTCACATAGTATATTCAGATAATGCTGATGGTAGTAATTTCGGTCGTGAACCGAAAAAGTACATGGGAGTTGCAAGGACTACATCTCCAACACAACCAACAGATAAGACTGCTTATAAGTGGTTTAAAGTTAAAGGTGAAGATGGTGTGGACGGTAAGTCTATTAACAGAAACTATATTGTAGATAGTGAGAAGTTAACTAACATAAATGGATATGGAACAAACTGGGAAAAAACAGTTGAAAATGGAACTTTAGTTTTTACAAAAGTTAGAGCTACTGAAAGTACTGGTTTTTGGATGCAAATTATGTCATTTTTGAAAGATAATTTTCAAAACGAAGTATTGACATGGAGTGTAGATGTTAAGGCGAGCAAAAATATTTCCTTTAATAATGTAGGACAAGAAACTAACGGTTTTAAAGGTAGAGTAGATTTAACTACTCAATGGCAAAGGATATCTCACACATTCACTAATAGATTTACACAATGGTTTTCTTTTGTATTTTATGAAATGATAGGGACATGTTCTCCTGGGGATAAAATATACATCCGTTTACCAAAATTAGAAAAAGGCAACATTGCAACTGAATGGTCGCCAGCCTATGAAGACTTACAAGCACACAGTTTGACAGCTAATTTACGCTTTGAAGGGACGTATATTAACAATATAACCAACAATGTTAAAGCTTATCTAGATGTATTCTATGACGGACAAAAGGTAAGTAGTGGATTTAATGCACAAGTAAAATATAAAGGTGGTAACAGAACAGATTGGAGTGGTTTTTGGAATGTTGACGTGGACACTAATGGCGGAATAACTCCCCTTGACTGGGGAAATCACGAACAGAACGGAACACCTCTAGAAGTAATTGTGTTAGTCACTTACAAAGACTCAAATACTATTGCTAACGCTAGAATGGAAAACATTCCTGATGTTGTAGAAATTAAAGAAATAACTAAGAAATACAAGACTTTTGAAAGTACTATTGATAGATTTGATTCAACGATAGGAGAGGTTAAGCAACAGGTATTAGCTAATGAAGAAAAGCGTAACTTGATACTCGGTAGTAGGATGATATCTGACAAAGATTACACTAATTTAGGAAATGCTGACCTTACCCCAAGTCAAGAATATGAAGGTTTACCGTTCTTAAGTATATTCTCTACCGGTAAGACTTCAAATGTTTGGCAAGGTGCAGGGTTTAATTTATCAATAGAAAAAATAAAGAGATTTGAAACTTACACGATTAAAGTACCTATATTTATAAGTGACAGCTTGAAGCCTGATGAAGGGGCTTGTATTGAAATTAAAAATCACGATACGGGGGAGATATTATGGAATACAAGGTTAGATTCGGAGGAGTTCGCTACAGGAAGATGGAATGTTCATGAATATATATTTCAAGCTTCAAAAGATATGAATTTATCTAAAAGTTCATTTTGGATATACATTGTAAAAAATGGGTATCTAGCCTTTGCTAAACCTCACATGTGTGAAGGTACTGTTGCTCCCAAAAACTACTCTCCAGCACCGGAGGATGTGTATTTGCAAAACTCAAGACTTGAAAGCTCGATTAAACAGACTAAAGATGAGATTGATTTAAAAGTTTCGAAAGATAATATAATCAGTGCTATTAATTTAAGTGTTGAAAAGGATGGAAACGGACAAGACTCTGGGCTTGTTAAAATAGACGCTGATAAAGTTGATATAAGAGGAGTTTTACGAGCTTATACTGGTGAGATAGGTGGATTTAGGATAGGTTACAACTACAATGATAACGGCTTTTGGTTAACTGGGAAAGATAATTTCAACTGTGGTATAAATCCAGGGCGCAACGCAGGAACTAGAGGTGCTCAAATTTGGGCAGCATGGGGGAATAATTGGGTGCAAGCTGGAGAGAATGCATGGTGGGTTGATGGACAAGGTGTTATGACTTGCAATGCTACAGCAGTATTCAAACGTGGACTTGATGTATATAACCGTTATATTGACATGCATGGGAATGACATAAAAGGAGACCAAGATAGTCAAGGAAATAAAACATCTGTTATTTGGTGGAATCAGATTGACAAGGTAAAAAGTAGAATTTCTGACCAACGTTTGAAAACTAACGTTAAACCAACAAAAGTAAAAGCATTAGACACGCTTAACAGTATTGAAATGGTTGAGTTTAACTGGAAGAAAGATAACACGTTTGAAAAAATCGGAGCAATTGCTCAACAGGTTCAATCTGTAGATGAAGATTTAGTAGTTCACGATATGGACGATAGGCAAACTTATAACGATTATCTAAGAATTAACTACTACGACACTATACCTTACCTAATCAAAGCAGTACAGGAACTTTCCGAAGAAAATAATAACCTAAAATTAAGACTACAAAAACTGGAGGATAAAATCAATGGCAACATATAAGAAAAACTATGCTCGTGCCACTTATGACAGCAACGGAGCAGTATTATCAACTATTGTGAGTATATATAGTACTAGCGGTGGAACTGTAATTGAAACAACGCTAAAAGGTGACCATTTAACGAAGTCAGAAGATGAAATAGTACAACTGGCACTTGATCAGTTCTATGAGGATACTTACCCAAATAAAGCTGAGAACGAAAAAATCACAGCTATGAAAAAAGAGTTAAAACAATCAACAGCAACACTTGACACAACACGTAAGATGTTAGCTCAAAGCGTTGTTAAAGAGTTTGAGTATGAATCTAACTTTGAAGACATTGACGCTAAATTACAATTTTTAGCAACACACTTAAATATTACTTATCCAGCTAAGGAGGATGCAGAAGATGAAAAAGAAAGTAGTGGCGGTTCTCGAGAAGCTACAACTGTCTAGCATGATATTTTTAGAAATGATGAAAGGAGGTAATACTATGATAGTTAAATATTTAGCATTAACAATTCTTGATGGACTAATGACTTTAGATGAAATTAAGAACAAAAAACTTCGCAAATTAGTGAAAGCTGAACTTGACAAAATGGGATTAGCTGAAGTTGCTGAAGACAAATAATAATTTTAAGGAGGGCTTTAAGCCCTCTTTTATTTTGCAAAGAAAGGAGTTTAATTAATGGAAATTACATTACCAGAGTTAGCCGAACGCTATTACCATTTAGCTAAGGACGTTTATATCCATGCATTTACATTAATAATTGTGCTTGATGTTTTAACTGGACTAGCAAAGGCTTTTGTAACAAAAAAACTAAATTCAACAGTAAACAGAAAAGGGTTAATTGAACATGGTATTGTTGCAATCATGTGTATCACAGTATACCCATACATGCTGTATTTAGGTTTTAATGAGTTTGCGACAGCTTTCTTGTTATTTTTCACAGTTGGTTACTGCTTATCATTGATTGAAAATTTAAGCGCTTTAGGAGTACCATTTCCGAATGGAATTAAAAAGCGATTAGAGAAACTGCGAGACGAACTTGACGGAAAGGACTAGAAGATGAAAAAATTAATTAAAATAGATTTTGACAACACGACAAGAGAACGTAAAACTGAAGATAGTTATTCAGAATTATATTCTCATGATAAAAATAACGGATCATTTGAGTTTGAGATTTTAAATGATACACTTACAACTGAACAAGTTATAGCATTATTTAAATTCACAGAAAGTAATAAAATTTGGAAAACTACTGGAACGGTTGAAGGTAACAAAGTAAAAGTAACGTTTGACACTACTTTAATTACTCAAAATGAAACGGTTATTTGTTACTTGTATTTCGATGAAGAGCAAAGAACATCTGACACATTCAGATTTAAATTTAAAGTCAAAGTATCTGAAATCGATAAAATGAGTCGTTACGAGGTTAAAGAACGATTTATCAATAATACCGTTATTGTAGATAGATTAGATGTTGTTACAAAAGACGAACTGAAAGAAGCTTTAAAAAACGTTGGTGGGATAGCAACAGAAGGACTACTAACAGAGGTTAAAGCTGAAGGACTTTACGCTAAAAAATCAGAAGCAGTTGACAACACAAACTTTGAATTAGTTAAGAATAGAATACTGGCATTAGAGTTGAAAACTGACAAGGATACAGTATATGACGATAGCGAAGTAAAAGAGCGTATTAGCGTTTTAGAAGCTAGAGAGGATAACAACACTATTTACGATGATACGAGCGTTAGGGAGCGTCTGACAGCGTTAGAGAGTAAACCTAATATTGACGTAAGTAATCTAGCTACTAAGGATGAATTAAACGAAGTTAGGAACAGTCAACCAACAGTTGATACTTCAAATCTAGTGACTAGAGATGAATTAGAGAGTAAAGGATATGTAAAAGATTTATCAGAATATGCTAAAAAGTCAGAATTATACAACGATAGCGATTTAAAAACACGTGTTGAGGTTTTAGAACAAAAAACGGATAAAGACACCGTTTATGACGACACACCTCTTAAAGAGAGAGTAACGGCTCTTGAAAGCAAAGCTATTGAAGGTGGAGCTTACGACGATAGCGATTTAAGAAATCGTGTTGTAGCGTTAGAAACTAAAGAAGATAAAGATACTAAATACGACGATACAGAAGTGAAACGTAGACTTACTGAAATTGAGAATAAGCCTGCGGTTGATACTTCTGTTTTTGTTACTGATCAAAAATTAGCTGAAAAAGGATATCTTACTCAACATCAAGATTTAACACCTTATGCTTTAAAATCTGAAATACCACAACCATACAATGATACTCAACTAAATGAACGTGTAACAGCGTTGGAGAATAGACCAACAACTGGTGGAAGTGTTGATACTTCAAATTTTGTTACTAAAGATGAACTAGCAACTAAGAACTACTTAACAGAACATCAACCGTTGACAGAAGTTAATAATAGATTAGATGTATTGGAAGCTAAGCAAGACAAAGACACTGTATACAACGATAGTGAGTTAAGAGAACGTGTGACTAATCTTGAAAACAAACCTAATGTAGACTTAACAAACTATGTGACTAGCGAACAACTAGAGAATAAGCACTATTTAACACAACATCAACCGCTTGACAATTTAGTGACTAAAGAAGAATTAAATAGTAAAGGATATGTGACTGATGAAGTGCTTGGCAGTAAAGGTTATTTAACAGAAGAAGTATTAAACGGTAAAAACTACCTAACTGAAGATGTGTTAAATACTAAAAATTATTTAACTCAACATCAAGATTTATCTAGTTTAGTGACTAAGCAAGAGCTAGAGAATAAACATTTCTTAACGGAACACCAACCACTTACACACCTTGCTACTACTAGTGATTTAGAAGCGTTAAGGAATATTAGCATTAGTAAAGCAGATTTAAGTAAAAAAGTTGATAAGGTAGATTTTAACACTTTTAAAGACAGCGTTGTGACTAAAACTGAATTAGCTGAAGGACACTATTTAACGGAAACAGTAGCATCTGAAACTTATGTTAAAAAATCAGAATTAGGAACTTCACAAACTAATCAATTTGAAATTCACGGAACTGGAATGCCAAATGGTGTAGTTGAAGCTGAAATTGGAACAACTTATGTAGATAAGAATAAAACTAACGGAGCTTTAAAATGGATTAAGACTACTGACGGTGGCAATACTGGATGGGAAGTTTTAATAGGAGATACTGGCTGGAGAACGTTAAATAGTGTCTCTAGAGCAGGCAACTCGTTTATTAAAATCAGACGAGTAAACAATCTTGTGACGTATCAATTCGGAGGACTTCAATGGGGTTGGTTTGGAGTAAACAGACGAAATGGACCAGATTTTGTAAGACATAATAGCAGTGGAGATAAAGGAGCTAAAGTATTAAGACCTGGTGGTATTCCAGTAGGATTTAGAAGTGAAAGTTCTTTAATTGGGGGTATCTATAGCGACGCAGGAAAACCTTACGGAATTTGGTATTTAGGAGGTACAAGCGACTCAAACTTTATACAATTCACATTTAATGACCCTATCCCAACGGATAAAGATATTGGCGATATTCGAGTAAGTGCAATTTCGTATTTAACAAACGAACCATGGCCAACACAATTACCTTAAGAAAGGAGGTGAGTTATATGGAACAATTAGAAGTTTTGAAACCAGCATTAGTATTCTTAATAGTAACATTACTTGGAATGTTAGGTAAGTTTTTGAAAGAATCAAAATTCTTTCCTAATGAAATGATACCTAACTTTCTAGGATTGTTAGGTGGACTAATAGGAATCATACTATTTAAAGATGCAACAGCTATAACGCTTGGAGTTGGTACTGTTGGTTTACATCAAGTTTACAGACAAACTGTAGGGAATAACTCTAACGTTGATAACTCAGACAAACAATGATATAATTTAATTATCAATCCCCCTGTTCCTTTTAAGGCAGTTACGCACTGACACAGGGGTTCTTTTTGTAAGTGTCAACGAAGAGTTGAGAAAAACGCAGAAAAGTTGAGAAAAACGTAGAAGACTAGGTTTATAATCTAGTCTTTTTATATTAATTAAACAATACGGAGGATAAAAAATGGTTAAAACAATTGAAATTACAAATGAAGCAAAAAGAATAGCAAATCTAGGAATAGGTGTTGATCAAGATGGAGCTTATGGATCACAATGTGTAGACTTAATTAACTATTCATCAGTGAAATTCTTTGGTAAAGCCATATGGGGTAATGCTATTGATTTATTGAATAGTGCTGCAGCATTAGGATATAAAGTAGAATATAATGAAATAGGAAACTTAGACAGCAAACCACGAGCTGGAGCGGTCTTTGTAATGGACACTACATATATTGCTGGACATCCATATGGACATACAGGAATTGTAATTGAAGACAGTGACGGTTACACTATGAAGACTATCGAACAAAACGTTGATGGTAATGCAGATGCATTATACGTAGGTGGTCCAGCACGATACAATGAACGTAATTTTGATGGAATCGTTGGTTGGTTCTACTTCCCAGTAGACGATAACGAAGTGGTAGAAGAAAATTCTGATTTAATCTCACTTCCTGAAGTACGTGTGTATACTGTTGGTGTAGACAAACTTAACATTAGAAATGCACCATCTACTGATGCAGAAATCGTAGGTTCATATGAAAAAGGTGAAGAATTCAATTACATGGAATTCTGCAATGCTAACGGATATGAATGGTTATCTTACATTTCTAACAGTGGTGTAAGACGTTATGTGGCTTCAATGGATTTAGAGACATTTGAAACTCACGGAACGTGGAGAAAAAAATAACTAACTGAATAAATCATAATGACTATTATAACCCCACTTAATTGTGGGGTTTATTTTTTTTATATATATTTTTTAAAAAAACTATTGACACGCTCGAGCGTGTATAGTATAATTATAAATGTAAGATAAAGAAAGAGGTAAAACATCATGGCATACACAATTTACAAAAGAGGTCAAATCACAAAATACGAAGCAGGAGTTGTATACAGAGCGTACAAAAATAATGAAATTAACTGCTTACCAGAATTCACAAAATGGTTATATGATGAAACAAACGCTTATATTGGAACAGCTATTCAACGTTATAATCAAGATGCTAGAACTTACGACAGAGTATATGAAATAGTTAGAAGTATCTTAGACAAAGATTTTGATAAAGCTAATGAATTAATTAAAATAATTCAAGATGATTTTATTAGATTATGTGGTAAAAAATCAATGTTTTATAAATATAAAAAAGAAGAAGATAAATAGGAGGAAATGAAAATGAAATCACAAGAAATATTAAATTTAATGAAAGAAACAATAATAAATGGGGGCGAATTAAACTTCGCCCTTAAACACAAAAGAATAAACAGATATTTAGCTAACTATGATACTAAAAACTACGCTGGAGTATTTGCTTTTTCAAACGCAGGAATTTACGGTATATACGGAGATTTTTTAGAAGAAAGTTTTGATTTTGAAAATAATCAAATTGATAATAGAAATCAAAAAGATGAAACAATTTTAGAAGTTTTAGAAGCTATTCTAGTTGATTGGGAACTAGTAGAAGAAGTAAAAGATAATAAACTAGAATACAGTTTTAAACCTTATACAATTAGATATGAGCCTCAATATGTTCAAGATATTGCACAAGATAAAAGAATTTATATATCTAAACAAGGTAATGAAGTAATTGAATTTACAATTGATGGTTGCAAATGGAATATGAAATTAGAAAAATTTAACGGTGAAAAAATCAGATACAAATTAGACAAAGCTGTAGTGGAGTATCTTTAATATGTGGAAAACAATTCAATTTAATAAGCAAAACATTGAATATGAATCTGACAGGGCAGTATTAATAAAACTGCCCAACAGTTCATATTATAAAAATTATAAATTTTGGTATCCTTCTAAACTAATTAGACCGCTAAAAAAAGGAAATGGATATTTCTTAAGTTTATCCTACACAGATGAATTCAGATTTAAAATATTCAAAAATGATAAAACAACTAAAGAAATATGTGGTGAAGAATTAGCGTTATGTTTTAATCAACTTACAGAAGAAGATGACACAAGTTATTTAGAAATAACAGAACCTGTTAAGATTAACAAGAATGTGGAAATAATTTCAGAATTGGAGCGTTAGTATGCTTACAGAAAACCAGAAACAAGCATTTGAGAAGTTTAAAAAATTAAAAGTAGGTGCTTTGTTTATGGAACAAGGGACAGGGAAAACTAGGGTAGCGTTAGAATTAATTAAAACTACAGATTGTGATTTAGTTTTGTTTTTCTGTCCTTTTTCTACAAAAGATAATCTACAAGATGAAATAAACAAATGGACGTTAGATATAGACTATAAAATCATAGGTTATGAAACGTTATCAAATAGCGATAAAACTTACGTTGAATTACTTGAAGAAATAGAAGGTAGAAAGCTATTCATCGTTGCTGATGAAAGTATATTTATTAAAAACGATGATACAAAACGATATAAAAGACTTATGGGCATTGCTAAAATGAGTGATTATAGATTAATTTTAAATGGTACACCATTAACTAAAAATGAATGGGATATATACAACCAGATGAATTTCTTAAGTGATAAAATCATTGGAATGAGTAAACAAGAATTCTTAAATGTATTTTTTAAAAAAATATCTTATAAGAAAGTTGGCCAACGTCCTAAGGAATTTTACAAGTTATCTGATGTTAACATAGATTATTTACATAAGCTTATAGCACCGTATATATTTGAATGTGAGTTTGAATTTGATAAAAACGAAGAGATTAAATATATTAGAATAATTGCAAGTGAAGAAGCACAGGAAAGTTACAATCGTAAAAAGCAACAATTACTGAATTCAATCAGTAAGGGAGAAAGCATAATAGATCAATTCCAAAATCTATCTTATAGTTGTTTTAACGATGAAAAAAGACATAAAGAAATAGCTGAATATGTTAAAAATGAAAATCAGATAATTGTGTTTTGTACATTAGTTAGTGAAGCAGTAAACATTGCTAATCAATTAAATTGCTATTTAATCACAGGTGATACTCCATTAAGTAAACGTTCTGAAATAAAAGAGAGTTTTAAAAAAGATAATAAACCTTTAGTAATGACTTTAGGAACTGGAGCTTATGGTTTGAATTTACAATTTTGTAATAAGGTTGCATTTAGCAGCATAACATTTGATTATGCAAAAACAGAACAAGCTATTAGTAGGATTAAACGTATAGGTCAAGAAAATGATATTGAGTATATTTATTTTACATCTAATCTAGGTATTTTCAATATGATCTTTGAGAATAACGAAAAGAAAAGAAGTTTAAAAGAATTGTTGATAGATAAGATTAATGAAGGGAGTGATTATTTTGAAAATATATTGTGATGAAAATGTATTTGAAGCTAGTAAAGACAGAGTAAAATATATCTTTGATGAATTTGAAAATATATATGTGTCTTTCTCTGGTGGTAAAGATAGTGGAGTGTGCATGCATTTAATGTGTGAAGAAGCAAGGAAAAGAAATAGGAAAATAGGTGTCTTATTCATCGATATAGAAGCACACTATCAAATGACTATTGACTATTCAATTCAAATGATAGAAAAATATAAAGATGTAATTATACCTTATTGGGTTTGCTTACCTATGCTTACAGATAATAGTTTATCATACGATGAAATGACTTGGAGTTGGTGGGAAACTGAAAAGAAAGATATTTGGGTAAGGGAAATGCCAACAATGGATTATGTTATCAATGTAGATAATAATCCTATTAATTATTATAAGTACAATATGACTTTTGAAGATTTTGTTGCTAAGTTTGGTAAGTGGTTTGGTAAAGATGGAAAAACAGCCTGTATAATAGGTATAAGAACACAAGAGAGTTTAAACCGTTGGAGAGCCTTAACAACTAAAAATAAACGTAAATACAAAGATATAATGTACTCTACACAGGTTGATGAAAATGTATATAATTTTTATCCTATATACGATTATACAACGGAAGATATTTGGACGTATTATGGGAAGACTGGGAATGAGTACAATAAATTTTATGATTTAATGTATAAAGCTGGAGTATCAATTCATAGTATGAGAATTGATGAACCATTTGGAGATACAGCAAAAGCTGGATTAAATATGTTTAAAATTATTGAACCTAAAACTTGGGTTAAAATTGTTGGTAGAGTTGCTGGAGCTAATTTTGGAAATATCTATGCAAATTCAACTATAAATACAGGTAATTATAAATTACCGAAAGGTCACAGTTGGGAAAGCTTCACATATTTTCTTTTAGATACATTGCCAAAAAATGCTAGTGATCATTACAAAGAAAAATTCAATAAATTTATAAAATGGTGGACGGAGAAAGGTTCTGGAATGAGACAAGAAGATATTGATATATTAAATATCAATTACAATGGAGCTATATTTCAAACTGGAGAAATGAGTACTAGAGGAAATAAGGATAAAGAAGTAATTAAGTTTAATCATGTTGTAGATACTATTCCAGAATTAGACAGTAAGCAAGATGTTTTAACGTGGAAAAGAATGGCAATGTGTATTATCAAAAACGATTATTTTTGTAAAAGTTTATCATTTGGAATAAGCAAAGAACAATTGAAAAGAAGAAAGGAGACAATGAAGAAATATGAGTCAATTTTGTAGTCCAGTATATAATATTAAAAGAGTGCCTGTAGAAAAAATTCAAGCAAATAGCTATAATCCTAACCATGTAGCACCGCCAGAAATGAAATTACTTTATAAATCAATTCTAGAGGACGGTTACACAATGCCTATAGTGTGTTACTACTTAGAAGATATAGACAAGTTTGAAATAGTTGATGGCTTTCATAGATATACTGTGATTAAGAAGCATAAAGATATATTTGAGCGTGAGGGCGGATGTTTGCCAGTATCTGTTATTAATAAGCCTATAAGTGATAGAATGGCTTCAACTATCAGACACAATAGGGCAAGAGGCTCTCACGATGTCGAACTTATGACTAATATTGTAACTGAATTAGTAGAAAGTGGTTGTTCTGATAGATGGATAATGAAGAATATTGGAATGGATGCAGATGAATTATTAAGATTGAAACAATTAAGTGGGTTAGCAGCGATATTTAAAGATAAAGAATTTTCAAAAGCATGGGTTGTTGAATAAATTTATTTTTGATATAATTATAAAAAATAATTAGGAGAAGGACATGAATAAAATATCTGAAGCTAAACTAAGAAGTAATAAGAAGTGGGATGATAATAATCGTGAACGCAAAAGATATATAAATAAGAGGTCTACAGCAAGAAGTTTTATTAAAACAATGGAACGAGAAGATATCCCAGAATTTGAAGCATTATTAGAAGAACGTAAAGCTAGAAAAGATTAATATAAAATGTTATAATAAATTTGTTAGTAGAATTCAAAATTTACATAGGAGGGGCAGCGTTAAAGCTGCCTCTTTTTTGTTAGGGGCATAGGGGTACAAAATAGGGGCAAATATCCTCGGAAAAGCATTTTTTTACGGGAAAATACGGGAGTAAGAAGTCAGTAATACAAGGAGTTTTAAGCACATTCGAGGATATATGGTATATATGGATATGTCTATGCGAAAGATGCATATTTAAATGTAGTAGTAGGTAATGTATATGATACAAAATTCACACGAAATGTCTTTAACTTTATTAAAGATAAGAAAGATGGAAGAAAATACTCATTAAATAATGTATTTTATGAAAACGTATCTAATTCTAATACTGTCGCTTGGGAAATGAATAAAACAGTTCATCAAGTAGAAAAAGTTATGAATAATAATAATATACTAGTGACAAGAAGAACGTCAGAACAAAAAGGTGGATTATTCAATGCAACAGTATACAAAGCTAAGGTTGCATCTAAAGCAAAAGAGGGTGTATATTATCCATTAAAAACATCAAATAATGTAATTAAAGACGTTACAAAATATGGTGGATACACTAGTATAGGTATAGCATATTATTCTATTTTTGAATACATCTTAGTTAATAAAAAAGGTGAAGAAAAAATTACTAGAATTATTCCAATACCAATATATATTTCTCAAAATATAAAAGATGATAGTACACTATTAGAATTTGGTAAAACTCAAATTAATATTAAATCTAATGAAGAGATTAAAGACTTTAAATTGAAATATAAAAAGTTATGTATTGGAAGTATTATTTTTATAAATAATTATCCATATTACATTGGAGGAAAAAGTGGAGATACTTTTTATTATGATAATACTGTTCAAGTTATACTAGATAAAGAAAGTGAAAAATACATCAAGAACATTTCTAAATATCAAAATTGGAAAAAAGAAAATAAAGATGGTGAACTTTGGGAAAGTATAACTAAAGAAAAGAATATAAAGTTATATAATACACTAGTTGAAAAGATGAATTCAGGAATATTTACTAAGAAAAAACCAAATAAATTTGAAGAATTAAATATTGATGAAGTTAGAAATAATTTTAATAATGTCAGTTTAGATGATCAGGCAAAAGTTCTATTAGAAATTTTAAATCTGTTAACTAATAAAAAATCTATATTTGACTTAAAATTAATAAATATTGCATTAGGTAGAAGTAGATATAATTTTAATATTACTTCTCAATCACAATTTTCAATAGTAGAACAATCCGTTACTGGATTCTACGAAAAAGAAATAACAATAATAGGGGATAAAGAAAATGACATGGAGAACAATAATAGTTAGGGATAGGGCAAAGCTAGATTATAGCTTAAATTTCCTAACAGTAAGAAAAGAAGCGGAGACTAGAAAAGTTAGTCTTAGTGAAATTTACATGATTATTATTGAAAGCACAGCGGTATCAATTACCGCCGTGCTTTTAAATGAACTCATGAAAAATAAAATAAAAGTAATATTTTGTGATGAAAAAAGAAATCCTAGTTCGGAATTAATACCATACTATGGAAGTCATGATACCAGTCTAAAATATAAGAATCAGTTAGAGTGGTCAACTGAGAGTAAAGAACGAATATGGACAAGAATAGTCTATGAAAAAATACAAAATCAAATGTTGTTGCTAAAGAAATTAGGTAAAGAAGAGTATAAGTTATTAGAACAATATCTTACTGAACTCGAGTGGAATGACAGTAGTAACAGAGAAGGTCATGCAGCTAAGGTTTACTTTAATGCAATGTTTGGTATGGATTTTAGTAGAAATAAAGAATGTTTTACAAATGCTGCATTGGATTATGGTTATTCAATAATTCTTTCTGCATTCAATAGAGAAATTGTCTCATGCGGATACTTCACTCAACTTGGACTATGTCACAGAAATCCATATAATAAATTTAATCTAGCCAGTGATTTTATGGAGCCTTTCAGAATATTAGTAGATGAAGTAGTCTATAGTTTAGAAGGTAACGAATTTACTAAAGAGCATAAAAATATACTAGTCAATATTTTAAATACTACCATTGAGATTGATGATAAAGAACAAACTGTAGCTAATGCAATAAAACTGTATGTTAGAAGTTTGTTCACAGCATTAAAAGAAAATGATTTAGAGTATATTAAAATGTACAGTTATGAGTTATAGATTTATGAGAGTATTAGTAATGTTTGATCTTCCGACAGAAACATCACTCCAAAGAAAAAACTATAGAAAATTTAGAAAAACTTTAATAAAAAATGGTTTTATTATGATGCAAGAATCTGTTTATGTTAAACTAGCTATGAATCAAGGGAGTGCTGATTTAGTAGTGAAGAGTATAAGAAAGATATGTCCTGAAGAAGGTATTGTACAAGTTCTACAAGTTACAGAAAAACAATTCTCTAAAATGGAGTTTTTAGTAGGAGAGAGTCAAACAGAATATGTTGATAACGATGAAAGGTTACTGGAATTATGAAGATAATCAATAAAAACTGGCAAAGAAAAATTGAGATTGAAGAAAACACGATTTATACATTAGTATTTGAAAATAAAAAATATTATAGGGAAAATATAAAGGAGTTAATTAGTCAATACAAAGGAAATGAAGGAAATTTTATATATTCAAATGATAATAAAGAGATATCGATTGAAAAGAGCAGCTATATAATTACTGATATTTTTAATATTGAAATTAATAGTAAAAAAATTTTAACAAAGATTTATAATTCACTTTTAAAACAAATTATAGACGATACTGTAGAGTATAATGAATTAACAACACATATAAGAGCATATTTTGAAAAATTAATATTTAATAGTCCATTTGAAGTTGAACAAGGTGAAGAAATAGATATAAATTCTTTTTTGAAATTAGGTGATTTTAGAATTCATATAGAAGAAGATGATATTTTAGAAAAATTCATTAAATTTCTGAAAGTACTTATAAAATTATGTGGTATAAATATTATCTTTATAGTTGGACTTCATAACGTTTTCACAGATGAAGAGATAAAAGAAATATATAAGGAAGCTTGTGTCAATAAAATTAGTATTATAAACATAGAATACCAACAATTTGATAATCTATCTGATGATAATTACATAGAGAAAGTTTATATTTTTGATAAAGATAATTGCGAAATATAGTATTGCATTTTTACGAAAATACTTGTATAATATAGTTAGATTCAAAATTTACATTCAAGTTCAAATAAAGATTTTATCTAAATTGCCTTCGGGCTGGATCGGTGTCGATCCATTTTTTTATACCCAAATTCAAAATTTCTACTCTAAATCTCAAATTTGAGGTTTGAGAGATATGTAAATTTTGATTCTTCAAAACTTAAATGATTTTCAGCATCTATTTGAGTTAGTTTGAGAGATATGTAAATTTTGATTCTTCAAAACGTATCAAACACTACCCTTGCTCCATCTCCGTTTGAGAGATATGTAAATTTTGATTCTTCAAAACTAAAAGGCTTTAATTTATGTCTAAAATCAAGTTTGAGAGATATGTAAATTTTGATTCTTCAAAACCGAAAGGAACGTTTGCATTCGCACGACGTGCGTTTGAGAGATATGTAAATTTTGATTCTTCAAAACTTTTATTAAATATTTGAAAGCTTATTTAAGTTTGAGAGATATGTAAATTTTGATTTTTCAAAACCAAGCAGCAGGAGGAAATGTAAGAGCCTTTGTTTGAGAGATATGTAAATTTTGATTCTTCAAAACGACAAACTTCAAGAAGAAATGAATAGAGCAGTTTGAGAGATATGTAAATTTTGATTCTTCAAAACACCATGTATCTTATTGAAGACTTATTCAAACGTTTGAGAGATATGTAAATTTTGATTCTTCAAAACACCAACACTTTAAAGGTGTTACTATATTTAGTTTGAGAGATATGTAAATTTTGATTCTTCAAAACCTAGCAGTGGAGATAAAGGAGCTAAAGTATTGTTTGAGAGATATGTAAATTTTGATTCTTCAAAACAGAATTAGAGCGAGAAATAAAACGATTAGAGTTTGAGAGATATGTAAATTTTGATTCTTCAAAACACTAAATGAACGTGTAACAGCGTTGGAGAGGTTTGAGAGATATGTAAATTTTGATTCTTCAAAACAAACAATGAACCCAGAAATAATTGACAAAGTTTGAGAGATATGTAAATTTTGATTCTTCAAAACTAATTCAGTTGAGTTTCCACCTTGAATGATGTTTGAGAGATATGTAAATTTTGATTCTTCAAAACCATCTTCATATCTTTTTATAGTCGTTTCAGTTTGAGAGATATGTAAATTTTGATTCTTCAAAACTAATTCAGTTGAGTTTCCACCTTGAATGATGTTTGAGAGATATGTAAATTTTGATTCTTCAAAACTTAGCACTAGCAATATTCTTTTCTTTTAAAGTTTGAGAGATATGTAAATTTTGATTCTTCAAAACTTTTCGTTAACAGCTTGTGCGTTATAATCTGTTTGAGAGATATGTAAATTTTGATTCTTCAAAACCAATGGGTTCAGAGAGATACAGCTAGTCAATGTTTGAGAGATATGTAAATTTTGATTCTTCAAAACCATCTTCATATCTTTTTATAGTCGTTTCAGTTTGAGAGATATGTAAATTTTGATTCTTCAAAACTGAATTGTTTTAATAAATCATCTGAAATATGTTTGAGAGATATGTAAATTTTGATTCTTCAAAACCAAATTAAAGTGTTCTATGAACGTTATGCGGTTTGAGAGATATGTAAATTTTGATTCTTCAAAACTTTTTATTTTGGAAATAACTTAAGAAAGTAGTTTGAGAGATATGTAAATTTTGATTCTTCAAAACTATTTTGAACAGAGTGTAGTTGTTCTTAAGTTTGAGAGATATGTAAATTTTGATTCTTCAAAACTATTTTGAACAGAGTGTAGTTGTTCTTAAGTTTGAGAGATATGTAAATTTTGATTCTTCAAAACCAAATTAAAGTGTTCTATGAACGTTATGCGGTTTGAGAGATATGTAAATTTTGATTCTTCAAAACCAAATTAAAGTGTTCTATGAACGTTATGCGGTTTGAGAGATATGTAAATTTTGATTCTTCAAAACTGAAGCTATGAAATATAAATTATTCGGACTGTTTGAGAGATATGTAAATTTTGATTCTTCAAAACCAAATTAAAGTGTTCTATGAACGTTATGCGGTTTGAGAGATATGTAAATTTTGATTCTTCAAAACAACTATCAGCGTTAGAAACCTACAAGAATCGTTTGTGAGATATGTAAATTTTGAATTCTCGTTTGAGAGATATGTAAATTTTATGATTGTATAATAAGATTATAGATGAGATAACATTGAGTGTTATTTGATCTATAATCTTATTTTTGTTTACATAAACTTTACCGAATAGAAGAGGGTATAAAAAAGCGTTCACGTTAATCTCAATAAACGTAAACGCTCGTTAATATTTTGTTACTTAGTTATCTCCTCAATAATCGTTTCTAATTTCATTGAACGACTTGCTTTAAATAGAATAACTTCGTTTTTATGTTTGTTATTTTTTAAATATTCACTAACTTCAGCAGTAGTAGGGAAGTGTAGTGTTTTTATTTTATCATTTTTGATTTGTTTAGTAATGTTTTCAGCTAGTTCTCCAACGCTAATTACTAAATCGATATCGTTAGTGTTGTTAGAAATATATTCACCAACTTCACCGTGATAGTTAACTTCATTTGGTCCAAGTTCGAACATGCTTCCTAATACTAATGTTTTATAATCGAAGTCATCGAAGCTACTTACGACATCTACTCCAGCTTTCATAGAAGTAGGGCTGGCATTATAAGCATCGTTAATAATAAGTGAATCTTCTTTGTATGGAATACTTTGCAGACGCATTCCTGTTATTTCTACAGTATTTTCTATAGCTTTGCGAATTTCTTTATTAGTTAATCCGATTTTACTAGCGATAGCTGTTGCGAACATAATGTTGAATAGATTATGTTTTCCTTTTAATTTTGTGAAGTATTGTTCATCGCTGATGCTCAGTTTGAAATCAATCTTATCACGAGTAATAGTGTAGTTTTCTAAAATAATATCGTTATAGCTATTTTCACCACATGAAGTAGCATTAATATCTGATGAATCTACTAATGTTTTTAGAAGAACTTCATCTCCGTTATAAATGAAGTATCCGTCTTTTTTCATTCCGTTAGTAATTTCAAATTTAGCTTTAGCAATACCTTCACGTGATTTGAAGAATTCAATATGGCTTTCACCAATATTAGTAATTACTGTATAATCTGGTTCAACCATCTTAGATAAGAAATCAAGTTGACCGAATCCATCAGCTCCCATTTCAAGAACTAGTATTTCACTATCTTCTGGTGCAGCAAGAATAGTTAATGGTACACCAAGTTCATTGTTAAAGTTACCTTGTGTTTTGTGAACTTTATATTTTGTTGATAACACACTTGTAATTATATCTTTTGTAGTAGTTTTACCATTACTACCTGTGATTGCGATAGTTTTTGAATTTAGGCTGTCTAAGTAATGTTTTGCTAAAGTTTGAATAGCTTCGTAGCTGTCATTAACATAGATAATGTTATTATCAGAAACGAAGTCATCTTTTAAAGACAAACTTGCTGCAGCACCTTTTTCAAAAGCACTTTCTATATAGTTGTGACCATCTACATTTTCACCTAAGAAGGGAATGAATAGATCCCCTTGTTTAACTTTTCTACTATCGATTGCGATACCAGTAATTTCTGTATCGTTTGTGATATTTACTTTTTTTGCATTTAATATTTTTTCTAAATCTTTAACTAAATATTTCATGTCTTATCCTATTCTTCAGTTAATAAGTTTTTACGATCTTCGTAACGTTCTACAGCTAACTTGAATAATTCTTCGATAATTTCTGAATAACTTACATTCATGTTTGCCCATAGAGAAGGGAACATTGAGAATGGTGTGAAACCAGGCATTGTGTTTACTTCGTTAATGAAAATTTCTCCTTCTTTAGTGTAGAAGAAGTCAGCACGTACTAAACCAGAACCACTGATTGCACGGAAGGCAGTAGATGCCATTTCTCTAAATTTAGGATATAAAGTAGTATCTACTGGTGCAGGAATATCCATACGTGATTGTCCGTCAGTGTATTTAGTTTCATAATCGTAGAATTCTGTTGAAGAAATATTTACGATTTCACCTGGATCAGTAGTTTTTACTTCATTGTAACCAAGAACTGCAACTTCGATTTCTTTAGCTCCAACAGCACCTTGTTCAACAACGATTTTTTTATCGAATTTAAGAGCTTCTTCAATACCCTTAACTAATTCAGCTTCATCATTACAACGACTAATACCAACAGATGAACCTAAGTTTGCAGGTTTAACGAAAACAGGATATTTAAGGTTTTCGTTGATTTCATTGATAATAGCTTCTTTTTTATTTTTCCATGTATACTCGATAAAGTGAACATATGGAAGTTGAGGTAAGTCATAAGCAGCGAATAATTGTTTCATAACTACTTTATCCATACCAGCAGCACTTGAAAGTACGTTGTTACCTACATATGCTATATCCATAATTTCTAGTAAACCTTGGATTGTTCCATCTTCACCATTTGGTCCGTGAAGAACTGGGAAGGCGATATCGAATTTACGTCCATCTTCAAATAATAATCCGCTGATGTCATTATCAAAGTTTGAAAAAATAAGGTCGTGTTGATCCGCTATTTCTGATGTAATTTGTTCACCACGTGCCCAGTTTCCTTCTAATGAGATGAAGATAGGGAATACGTTGTATTTTTCTTTGTCAATTGCGTTAATAATTGATTTTGCTGTTAATAGTGAAATTGAGTGTTCAGCACTTTTCCCACCATAGATAATTCCAATATTTTGTTTTGTCATAAAAAATCTCCTAATAAAATTTTTTTGTTATGTTTAAATGTTATTGTTATAGTTAATAGAAATATTTAAATATAAACTATTGCCTACGTACATACTGAATATTAAATTCAGCAATTTATCCTATAATTATACCATAAAAATATAAAGTAGAGTAGCTTTATAAACTATTTAAAAAGGTAATTTATTATTTTAATGGATATTAATATTGTATTTTTATTAAATAGTAATTATAATATAATATGTGTAAATAACTGAAGAAAGTAAGAGGGATTTAAATTTTGAATAAAAAATTAGAAGATAAATATGATTTTAAAACCTTGCGTAAAAGAAAAATTAATCTAGTATATAAATTTATCTTTGTATATATTGTGTTTCTTTTCGCATTAGCTATAACTCAAATGAAACTAGGGTATAGCGATACGGTAGCTTTTATTATATTCGCAATATTTTTCTTTATAATAGTTGGTTATTTTGCTAGGGAAGGATATAAAATTGAGAATATAATTGCATTAAAATTATTGAATAATTTGGAATTAGCTGAATTTATGGATTTTATGCATGAACAACATAAAAATAAAAAATTAACTAGAAATAGTACATATTATAACTATATGGCACTAGTTGAGCTTATCTATGGTAACTTTGATAAGAGTGAAGAATATTTATCAAAAGTAAAACTTACTCAATCAGGTTATATTAGAGGAGCCTTAAGAGGAACTGAAATATGGTATCACTATACTAGATTTATGTTAAATATTTTTACTGATAAAGAATTTGATTTAGAAGAATTAAAAAAACAACTTGTGAAAACAGTTAGTAAAAATCAAGAAGCTGTCCAAATGTATAATAATAAATTAGATAATATATATAAAGTTCTAGTTTTAAAAGAACCTGCTGAAAATTTTAAAGAAGAATTAAATGATAATATAGTAGAGTGTTCAAGAGTATTTAATTATTATTTCTATCTTTGTAATGAAGTGCTAAAAGAAAATAAAGAGGAAGCAAATAAATATATTGATTTATTATTAAAATACAATGAAAATTATTACGTAGTAAGAAAAGTGAGAGAAATAAGAGAAAAAAATTAAGGGTTGACCTATAGGTCAGCCCTTTTTATAGTTTATATTTCTCTTTTAGTTCTGCAATAGTATCACGAAGTTTTGCAGCTTGTTCAAACTCAAATTTTTCTGCAGCGGCGAACATTTGTTGTTCTAGTTCTGCTAAGTGCTCTTCGATATTATCATCATTGATATTTGCACTTTCTTCAAGTTCAAGAATTTCATCATCTTTAACGACTTCTTTCTTAGCACTTATAGAATCACGAATATCTTTGATAATTGTTTGAGGAGTGATTCCGTGTTCTTCATTGTAAGCCATTTGAATTTCACGACGACGATTTGTTTCATCTATTGCTTTTCTCATACTTCTAGTAATATTATCGGCATACATGATTACACGACCATTTGCATTACGAGCTGCACGACCAATTGTTTGAAGTAGTGCTTTATCTCCACGTAAAAATCCTTCTTTATCAGCATCTAAAATAGCCACAAGAGATACTTCAGGAATATCTAATCCTTCACGTAATAGGTTAATTCCAATAAGAATATCGAATTTACCAAGACGAAGATTTCTAATTATTTCAGTTCGTTCTAAAGTTTTTATATCTGAATGTAGATATTCTACTTTTAGACCATTCTCTTTCAGGTAGGCAGTAAGAGATTCTGCCATTTTTTTAGTTAGAGTAGTTATTAGAACACGTTCTCCTTTAGCTATAATCTTCTCAGCTTCTTTAGTTATATCGAAGACTTGATCGCTAACTGGACGAATATCGATAATTGGATCTAGTAGACCAGTAGGACGAATAATTTGTTCAGTAATTTTAGTACTATGCTCTAATTCGAAGTCTCCAGGAGTAGCTGATACGAAAATGGCTTGGTTTAATTTCTTCTCGAATTCTTCGAAGTTTAAAGGTCGGTTATCCAAAGCTGTAGGTAATCTGAAACCATAATCAACAAGAACTTGTTTACGAGCTCTATCTCCGTTAAACATACCACGAACCTGAGGAAGGGTAACGTGTGATTCATCGACTACTAGTAACCAATCATCTGGGAAGTAATCTAGTAGTGTGTATGGAGTACTACCAGGCTCACGAAGTGTAAGATGAAGAGAGTAGTTCTCTATCCCTGAACAGAATCCCATTTCTTCCATCATTTCAAGGTCATAGTTAGTACGTTGTTCAAGGCGTTGAGCTTCTAGAAGTTTGGTTTCCATATTAAGAACTTTTAATCTTTCTTCTAATTCAGCTCGAATCCTCTTAATTGCTTCTTTAGTTTTTTCATCACCAGCAACGAAGTGACTGGCAGGGTAGATTGCTATGTGTTCAAGTTCACTTAATACTTCACCAGTAAGTGGATTAATTTCACGGATACGATCTATTTCATCTCCAAACATTTCTACACGAACCGAATTTTCACTGCGAGATGCCGGGAAAATCTCAATAACATCACCTCGAACTCTAAAAGTACCACGAGTAAACTCAATATCATTTCTCATATATTGAATGCTGATTAGTTTTTCCATTATTTTATTACGATTAATTTCATCTCCAACTCGTAATGATAGCACTAGAGAAGAATATTCTTCTGGAGATCCTAAACCATATATACAGCTGACACTCGAAACTATAATTACATCATCACGATCAAATAAAGATGATGTTGCACTGTGTCGAAGTTTATCAATTTCATCGTTCACAGAAGAATCTTTTTCTATATAAGTATCTGTTGATGGAACATATGCTTCTGGTTGGAAGTAATCATAGTATGAAACGAAATACTCAACTCGGTTATTCGGGAAAAATTCTTTAAGCTCATTGTAAAGTTGTCCTGCTAGTGTCTTGTTGTGGGCAAGAACTAGGGTAGGTTTACCTACATTTTTCACGATATTTGCTATAGTGAACGTTTTACCAGTACCTGTAGCACCGAGTAAAGTTTGATATTTTTCTCCATTATTTAAACCTTCAGTAAGTTCGGCAATTGCATTCACCTGATCGCCTTTAGGTTCGTACTTACTCTGAAGATCAAAATCTACATGTAATCTATTAATTTCCAAAAAATTCACTCCTTTTTTAATAGTAGTATTGTGAGTAATGTCGTAAAAATATAGTAACTCACACAAAAGGTTAATTAATTCTTTCTATAATATTATAATATAGATAGGAGAATAGTGAAAGTGATAGAAATTGATTAATTTTTACTATTTATAGTATATTGATGTAGTTATATTATAGAAGTATCATATTTTAAAACATTTCTACTATATTTTATTTTGTTTTTTTGAATGTATATGTTAAGATAGTATAGTATGAAAAAAGGAGGAAGTAATGGATACACAAAAAATTATATATACTTCACCGAAAAGTGAAAGAATCGATAAATTTTTACAACAAGAATTAACAGATGTTTCTAGAACAAATATCCAGAACTTAATTTCTGAAGGTTATATCAAAGTAGATGGAAATAGTATTAAAACAAATTATAAATTAAAAGAAGGTAATGTTATTACTATTGAATATAAGGAACCTGAAGAATTAGACGTTGTAAAACAAGATATTCCAATTGATATTGTATATGAAGACGATGATTTAATTATCGTAAATAAAGCTAAAGGTATGGTTGTTCACCCATCAGTAGGACATAAAGATGGAACATTAGTAAATGCCTTATTATTCCACAGTGAACTTTCAAGTATCAATGGTACTATTAGACCTGGTATTGTTCACAGAATTGATAAAGATACTTCAGGCCTATTAATCGTTGCGAAAAATGATAAAGCACATGTTAAATTATCTGAGATGATTGCGAATAAAGACGTTAAGAGAAAATATTATGCTCTTGTTCATGGTAGTATAAAACATGACTACGGAACAATTGATGCTCCAATAGCTCGTAATCCAAAAGAACGTAAAGAAATGGCTATTATCGACGAAGGGAAGCCATCTGTCACTCATTTTAAAGTAGTAGATAGATTTGAGAAATACACACTTATCGAATGTGAATTAGAAACAGGTCGTACTCACCAAATCAGAGTACATATGAAATATATCAATCACCCATTAGTGGGAGATCCAGTATATGGACCAAGAAAAACATTAAATACTAATGGACAAGCACTTCATTCGAAAAGTATTGAATTCAACCACCCAATTACAGGAGAACATTTATATTTTGAAACAGAGATTCCTGAGTATATGGTTGAGACTATGTCTAAATTAGAGAAATAGTATAAAGTATAATATATCGCCTCAAATATTAGTTTAAACAGCTAATTTTGGGGTGATTTTTTAAAAAATTAAAGGTGTACTAGTATAATAACCTAGTTTAGAGAAAAAATTAAATAGATTAAATAAATGAAAATTTTTAAGGAATTTGATTAGGGAATTTTAAGTGAGAATTTGTAAAAACTAAGAAATTAAGGATGTATACGTTAACAACAAAAACTTGTAATATCAAAGAATAGAGCAATTAATATGTTAAAATTTAATAAATATTACACTTAATTGAAAATTATGATAGAAAATAGTTTATTTTTTCTAAAAAGTGTAGTATTATAATATATAGTAAGTAGTTATTTAAGGAGGACAAACAACATGGTATTAGTACCAGCAAAAGACATGCTTGTAGAAGCAAGAAAAGAAGGATATGCAGTAGGGCATTTCAACATCAATAACTTAGAATGGACAAAAGCTATTTTAGCTGCTTGTGAAGAAGCAAAAAGTCCAGTAATCTTAGGAGTAAGTGAAGGAGCAGTTAAATACATGACTGGTTTCAGAACTGTAGCAGCTATGGTTGAAGCTATGGTAGAAGAAATGAAAATCACAGTTCCTGTTGCATTACACTTAGACCACGGTTCATACGAAGGAACTCAAAAAGCTATCGAAGCTGGATTTAGTTCAGTAATGTTCGACGGATCTCACTATCCATTCGAAGAAAACATCGCTAAATCTAAAGAAATGATCGCTTTAGCTCACTCTAAAGGTCTATCTATCGAGTGTGAAGTAGGTTCAATCGGTGGAGAAGAAGATGGAGTTATCGGTAGTGGTGAATTAGCTGATCCAAACGAATGTAAAACAATGGCTGACTTAGGAATCGACTTCCTAGCTGCAGGTATTGGTAACATCCACGGTAAATACCCAGAAAACTGGGCTGGATTAAGCTTTGAAACATTAGAAAAAATTTCTAATATCACTGGTGGAATTCCATTAGTATTACACGGTGGTTCAGGAATCCCAACTGAGCAAATCCAAAAAGCTATCTCTCTAGGAGTATCTAAAGTTAATGTTAACACTGAATGTCAATTAGCATTTGCTGAAGCTACACGTAAATACATTGAAGAAGGTGGAGATCAAAAACCTAAAGGTTTCGACCCTCGTAAATTATTAAATCCTGGATTTGAAGCTATTAAAGCTATGGTTCACGAAAAAATCGATATCTTCGGTTCAAGAAACAAAGCATAATAACTACGAAACATATTTAAAGACTCGTGCTTTGCATGAGTCTTTTTTTAATAGAAGGGAGAATTCCAATGCAAGAAACAATAAATTATTTGAAAAAACTAACAAGTATAGTATCACCAACTGGTTATACTAAAGGAGTTGCTGATTACTTAGTAGAAGAACTAGAAGGACTTGGATACAATCCAATAAGAACTAATAAAGGTGGAGTAAATGTAGTGGTAGTAGGTAAAGATAATTCTAAACATCGTGTAGTTACTGCTCATGTTGATACTTTAGGTGCTATGGTTCGTGCTGTCAAACCAGATGGAAGGCTTAAATTAGCTAAAGTTGGTGGCTATCCTTGGAATATGATAGAAGGAGAAAACTGTCTTGTCCATGTAGCAAGTACAGGAAAAACTGTGAGTGGAACAATCTTAGTTCATCAAACTAGCACGCACGTATATAGAGATGCGGGTACTGTAGAACGCACAGAAGATAATATGGAAGTAAGATTAGATGCCAAAGTAACTAACGAAAAAGAAACACGCGAATTAGGAATTGATGTTGGAGATTTCATTAGTTTTGATCCTAGAACCATCGTTACAGATACAGGATTCATTAAGAGTAGATTCTTAGATGATAAAGTTAGTGCAGCTATATTATTAGATTTATTAAGAATATATAAGGAAGAAAATGTTGAACTTCCATATACAACACACTTCATGTTTAGTGTATTTGAAGAAGTAGGGCATGGAGCTAACTCAAGTCTTCCGAAAGAAGCAGTAGAATACCTTGCGGTTGACATGGGTGCAATGGGTGATGATCAACAAACTGATGAATATACAGTGTCTATATGTGTAAAAGATGCTAGTGGTCCATATAACTATGAATTCAGAAATCATTTAGTAAATCTAGCTAAAGAAAATAAAATAGAATTTAAACTAGATATATATCCATATTATGGAAGTGATGCTTCAGCAGCTATGAGAGCAGGAGCAGAAGTAAAGCACGCGCTATTAGGTGCAGGAATAGAGTCAAGCCACTCTTACGAAAGAACACATGTAGATTCAGTAGAACAAACTCATAAACTAGTAAATGCTTATTTACGAAGTTCTTTAGTTTAACGAATATAAAAAATTATATATGATTTAATAAAATATTTAAATTATATATTATTACCTTAAAATTACTTATCTAAGTTATATTTGTCAATTGAATTGTAAATTAAGAATAACGTGAAAATATAAATGTAATGATAAAAAATCCTAATTAGTACATAGTTTTAGATAAATTTTTAAGTATCGTAATAGATTTGTTGTAAAGCGCTAGTCTATACATTTATTAGAGATTTCAACTTGATGTGTAATGGCATCTTTTCTATTAATAAAAGTTAAAAAAACTTAAAAAAATTTCTAAATTCTATTGACAATATATATTTATATATATATAATTAGTGTATAAATTAATTTAAAAAGGAGATTGTTTTATTATGAAATTAAACAAATTTTTAGTAGCAGCAGCAGCTGTTGCAGTATTACCATTATCAGTAGCTCACGCTGTTGAAGAAGCACCAGTGGTAGAAAAACCATTCCTTAAAGTTAATCCTGATGGATCAACTGAAGAGCTTCCAGCTGTAACTGCTAAAGGAACACCAGAAGTAGGAGCTGCAAAAGTAGAATTCAAAGGTGGAGTAAACGGTACTGGAGTAGTTAACGAAAAAGCTCCTTATGCAGAAAAAGGAACTCCATTAGTAAACGAAAAACCTGAATACAAAGCTGAAAAACCAGCTACACCAGCTAAAAGAGTTTTACCAAAAACTCACGCAGTAAAATAATACTGACAATAAATAAAAAAGGATGTTTGATTTCAAACTCCTTTTTTTTATGTAAAAATATATATCTTAATATAATTAAGAAAACAACCTCAAAACTCAGATTAATTCTGATGTTTCAAGGTTGTTTTTTATTGTTATCTAGTTTCTTTTAATCTTGTTGCGACAAGTGTTCCTAAAGCAGCGATAATTGCTGATGCGTAGAAAACGTATGAAGTACTAATATCCCATAGTGCTCCCATAATATACAATCCTATAGCCATACTTAGTTGGAAACAAATCGCTGTATATAGATTTTGCATATCTATAATTTCTTTATTGTTGTAATCTCTATTTAGCATTAAGATGAATGCTATGTGTGCAACTGCGAATGTTATCGCATGAAATGTTTGCATTATTGAAAATACATAGATATTATGGAAAGTTGCTAAGGCTGCCCAACGTATCACGGCGCAAACTCCCGCGAATACCAATAGATTTTTTGGTTTTATTTTATCTACCAATCTTTTCGAAAAGATAAAGAAGATAATTTCTGCTATAACTGATATGTTTAAGATTACTCCTGATAACCATTTAGCTGATATATTCATACTTTCTAAATATATAGCGTTGTAATTGTTGTATGCTGTGTGAGAAAGTTGATATAAGAAAATAGTTACTATTAACAATATCGCATTTCTATCTTTTAATACCCAGCCATATAGGCTTTCTTTTTTATTGCTGTTACTGTTATTATCCAAGTTTAAGTTTTTTACTAATTTAGGCTGTGGTAGGAACATAAATACTAAATATAATGCTACTAAAAATATTAGTATGTAATATAGAGCTCCATTACCTACATAACCCAATACTCCTCCGATAAATATACCAACAACTGTATACCCAAGTGATCCGTATGTTCTTGCTTTCCCGTAGTCGATATTTTCTTCACGTAAAAATAAAGAAGCTAAACCTTCTACAAGAGGATTAATCATAAAGTAAATTAACCCGAATAGGAATGTGATAATTCCTAATAATATCTTTTCGTTTGTAAATCCATAACTTACCGCAAGTATAAGACCTGAAGCAACAGATAATTTCATCGTAATATTTAAGTTGTATTTTTTTATTAAATATGGACTTAAAAATATACCACTAATAACCCTAGCGAAATACAACATTGAGAATATCGAACTGGCCTCTAGAACACTTAAGTTTTTTACAGAAGTCAGATATACCATCCAGAATGGAAGGAAAGTACCTGTTACTAAAAATTGTAAAAAGTAGTTAGACGATAACCAAGTTTTTGATGACATATTTACCTCCTAATTAATGAATAATTGAATTAAAACTACTAAAGTATTCATTGAAATATGAGCTACGATAGGTGTAATTATTCTTTTCGTATGTAAATATAGGTAAGAAAATACGAATGACATACCGATATAGACGATCATAATTGGTGAGAAGCCGTCATGAGGTAGTGCGAATATAATTCCTGTGATTAATGCAGGAATAGTGAATCTAACCCATTTTTTACTACCTATCATTGCATCGTAAAAATATCCAAAGACAGCTTTTCTAAAGAATAATTCTTCCATTATTGGTCCTAGTACAGCTACATATAGTATGAAGTATGGTTTTAATTTTAATACTTCAACGACGTTGCTTGTGTTTTTACTTTTAGTAGGGAAGTTGAAAAAGTTTGATAGGTATACTAACAAACCGTTCAAAATACCTTGAAGAAACATCATAGAAATAAATCCAATAATACCAATCGCAAAAAGGGTGATAAGGTTGTAGTTAGTCTTTTGTCTATCTATATCGTTAGTTCCTTTTCTGGCCATATAACCAAGAATAAAGGTAGCTGTTAAAGATAAAAACAACACAATAGTTACACGCTTATCAACACTAATGTTTCGAGGGAGTTGAAGTGGAATAACAAATACTGCTAATATATAAATAATTCCACTAAGAAGTAGGTGGTTAACATTACCACGAGTTAATGAAAATCTCATAGACCCTCCTTATTAAATTTTAATCATTTTCTATTATAACATCTATAAATACTGAGTACAACCTTATTGATTAAAAGTTGTATATAATGGTGAAAATAATAAGATGAAAATCTAACTTAAATAATCTATTATCAAGAGGTAATCGTATTCATGATATTTTTATGAATTTCACTTGAAAATTTATAAGTTTAGTGATAGAATGTAAAGTAAGTAAGCGAGCTGATGATGGTGAAAGTTCAGCAACAATATTGGCATTAAATACAATTTAATATTGTTAAAGTTGAGTTTTTACTAATCAGGGTGGAACCGCGGAAATTATTTCGTCCCTAGATGTGCTTCGGCATATCTAGGGCTTTTTATATTTTTATTAATAAGGAGGAAACAACAATGGAGAAAATTTTATCTCTAGCAAAAAATAGAGGATTCGTATTTCAAGGATCTGAAATTTATGGTGGATTAGCTAATACTTGGGATTACGGTCCACTAGGTGTAGAATTAAAAAATAACGTAAAAAAAGCATGGTGGAAAAAATTCATTCAAGAATCACCATATAACGTAGGGTTAGATGCAGCTATTTTCATGAACCCACGTACTTGGGAAGCATCAGGACACGTAGGTAACTTCAGTGACCCTATGATGGACTGTAAAGTTTGTAAATCACGTCTTCGTGCAGATAAATTAATCGAAGAATACTATTTCAATGAAAAAAATGAGGATGTAGTAGTTGATGGTCTTCCATTTGAAGAATTAGAAGCTATTATCGATCGTGAAAACATTAAATGTCCAGAATGTGGTAGCCATGACTACACTAACATTCGTCAGTTTAACCTAATGTTTAAAACAAACCAAGGTGTAGTAGAAAATTCTACGAGCCAAATTTACCTACGTCCAGAAACAGCGCAAGGTATTTTCGTTAACTTCAAAAACGTTCAACGTAGTATGCGTAAAAAATTACCATTTGGTATTGGACAAATTGGTAAATCTTTCCGTAACGAGATTACACCAGGGAACTTTATCTTCCGTACTCGTGAATTTGAACAAATGGAATTAGAATTCTTCTGTGAACCAGGAACAGAATTAGATTGGCACACAACTTGGAAAAACAATTGTGAGAAATTCTTATTAGACTTAGGTATGACTAAAGAAAATATCCGTTTACGTGACCACGATAAAGAAGAATTATCACACTATTCTAATGCAACTACAGATATCGAGTTCAAATTCCCATTTGGTTGGGGAGAACTTTGGGGTATTGCTTCAAGAACAGATTACGACTTAAAACAACATATGGAACACTCTGGTCAAGATTTAACTTATCAAGACTTAAGTACAAATGAAAAATTCATCCCATATTGTATCGAACCATCTGTAGGAGTTGACCGTGTTCTTTTAGCATTCTTATGTGATGCATATAACGAAGAAGAGGTTGGAGAAAATGATACTCGTACAGTTCTTAAATTCCACCCAGCGCTTGCTCCGTTTAAAGCAGCAGTACTACCACTTTCTAAAAAATTAAGTGATAAAGCTGTTGAAGTATATCAACAATTAGCTGCAGACTTTATGGTTGATTTCGATGAAACTGGATCAATTGGTAAGAGATATAGAAGACAAGATGAAGTTGGTACTCCTTTCTGTATCACTTATGATTTCGAGTCTGAAAATGATGGAATGGTAACTGTTCGTGATAGAGATACTATGGAACAAACTCGTATTCCTATCACTGAATTAAAACAATATATCGAAGAAAAAATTAAATTCTAATTAAATGGACGCTCAGAACGTTAGTTCTGGGTGTTTTTTTATAATTTCAAGACATAATTAGAAGATTTAAATTAAATGTCTGTATTTTCTTATGTAAACAGTTAATATAAATTAGTTGATAAGGGAGAAAGTTCATAAAATATTAAATATTGTTTGTAAAAAAATAAAAATATCCGATTTTTATTCTATTTATACTTGATAAATATTTAAACAAGTAGTATAATTTGAATTGTAGACGTACGATAAAAGAAAAATACGCAAATATATATTTTAAAAAACGTACATTTAAATAAAAAAAGGAGCTTAAAGTATGAAAGTTGCGGTAATTATGGGTTCGAAGTCGGATTATACAACGATGGAAGAAACTTGTAAGTTGTTAGAAGAGTTTGAAATTCCATTTGATAAAAAAGTAGTAAGTGCACATAGGACGCCTGATCTTTTAGTTGAATTTTCTAAAAATGCGAAGAAAAATGGTTATTCATTAATCATAGCAGCTGCAGGTGGTGCAGCACATCTCCCTGGGATGGTTGCTTCTATGACGACATTACCAGTTATTGGTGTTCCGATTAAATCTAGTGTTCTTAGTGGAGTTGACTCATTGTATTCAATAGTTCAGATGCCTGCAGGTGTACCGGTCTTAACTATGGCAATTGGGGTAGCTGGGGCTAAAAATGCGGCTATTAGTGCCTTATCAATACTAGGAATTTATGATGAGAAGTATGCTAATAAGTACGAACAATTTAAAAAAGAACAAGAAAGAATAGTATTGGAAGAGATGAAACTATGATTAAGACGATATTACCAGGAAAGACTATTGGAATAATTGGTGGTGGTCAATTAGGAAGAATGCTCGCTATGAGTGCCAAAGAGATGGGCTATAAAATTGCAGTTCTAGATCCTAGTGACAGCTGTTGTGCAAAAATTTTTAGCGATGTTTTTATTCAAGCTGAGTACAATGATTTCGCAAGTGTTGAAAAGTTATGTTCCGTTAGCGATGTCATTACTTTTGAATTTGAGAATATTGATGCCGCTTCTTTAGAAAAACTAGAGAAAAAGTATAATATTGTCCAAAGTGCAGAAGTGTTAAGAACTACTCAACATAGATATTATGAAAAAGAATTTGCTAAAAAACTAGATATTCCAACAGTAGACTATATATATATTGAAGAAGATACTAATGTAGAAATAACTAAGTCTTATTTAATGAAAACTGTACGTTTTGGTTACGATGGAAAAGGTCAGAAAAAAATAAGCTCTAGTGAAGAAGTAGAACCACATACGTTACTAGAAGAGTTCGTTAAACTTGATAAAGAAATCTCAGTCGTGGCTGTTAAAGATAAAGACGAGGTTAATATCGTTGCAGTAGTAGAAAATGAACATAGAAATAATATACTATATCGTTCGAAAGTACCTACTACAGCTACTAAGGAGCAAGAAGCTCTTGCAATAGAGTATACGAAAAGAATTCTTAGTAATTTTGACTATTACGGAGTACTTACTGTTGAGTTTTTTATAAGTGAAGGAAAAGTTATTTTTAATGAAATAGCACCACGAGTTCACAATTCAGGTCATATTACGATGCAGAGCGCAACTAAGAGTCAATTTAGAGCTCATATTGAAGCAATTTGCGGCTTAAAAGTTGGTAAGATAGAAAATAAAGAAACGACATTATATAATATACTAGGTCAAGACTTAGATTATTATATAGATGTGTATAAAAATAATGGTGGTTACTTACACTTATATGAAAAAGAACCACGCCAAGATAGAAAAATAGGACATATTAATTTTTACGGTGATGTAATTTTAGGAGGAGAACATGACTAATAAACGAATTTTTGTAAAGAAACGTAATGGATATAATAAAGAAGAATTACAGCTAAGAGATAACCTGAACTTAGAGTTTAATCTAGGTCTTGACTCTGTCGAGTTGTATGTAATTTATGATGTCTTTAATATTGATGAAGAAACTTATGAACTAGCTAAAACTTCTGTGTTTTCTGAGATTGTTGTTGATGAAGTGTTTGAAGATATTGAGCTTAATGATGGGAAGTACTTTGCTTATGAAGTTCTACCTGCTCAATACGATCAAAGAGCTGACAGCGCAAAAGAAAGCATAAGATTGCTTAACTCAAAAAGTAAAGCAACTGTACGAAGTGGTAAGCTAGTTCTTTTTAATAAAGAATTAACAGGTGAACAATTAGAACTTGTTGAAAGTTACTTAGTAAATCCTATTGAAGCTCGTAAAAAAGATTTATCAATTCTTGACTTTACATTAGATTCTACTCCAAAACCATTAAAAGATTTAGCTGGATTTTTAGAGTTTGACAAAAATGCGTTACTTGGTCTTAAAAAAGAATTTTCTTTAGCGATGAATATTGAAGACTTAGTATTTATCAAAGACTACTTCAAAAAAGAAGGTCGCGTACCAACTGAAACTGAAATCTATGTATTAGATTGTTACTGGAGTGATCACTGCCGACACACTACATTTGAAACTGTGTTGGACGAAGTTAAAATTGAGTCAGAACTTTTCCAAAAAGAGATGCAAGATGCATTTGATTATTACTTAAATGTTCGTGATGAACTTGACCGTAACGATAAACCTATCACGCTTATGGATATGGCGAGTATTATCGGTAAATATCATGTGAAAGTATTAAAAGATGAAAATATTGAAGTAAGTGAAGAGATTAATGCATGTTCATTCTTTACTACTATAGAAAATAATGGCGAAAAAGAACGTTGGTTAATTCAATTCAAAAATGAAACTCATAACCACCCAAGTGAAATCGAACCATTCGGAGGAGCGAGTACTTGTATAGGTGGAGCTATTAGAGACCCACTTTCAGGGCGTAGTTACGTATATCAAGCTATGCGTATTTCAGGAAGTGGTAATGTATTACAAAAACGTGAAGATACTTTAAAACACAAACTTCCTCAAGTGGATATAGCTAAAGGTACTGCACACGGTAATTCATCATATGGTAACCAAATTGGACTTGCGACTACTTTTGTTCGTGAATTATATGATGATAGCTATGTAGCTAAACATATGGAAGTTGGTGCTGTAGTCGGAGCTGTTAAGGATGGAGATTACAAACGTGAAACTCTTGTCGATGGTGATATCGTTGTAATGATAGGTGGTAGAACTGGTCGCGATGGTATTCAAGGTGCGAGTGGTTCAAGCGTAGAACATACTAACGATTCATTAAACACTATGTCTAGCCAAGTTCAAAAAGGTAATGCCCCTGAAGAACGTAAGTTACAGCGTTTATTTAGAAAACCAGAAGTTACAAGACTTGTTAAAAAATGTAATGACTTCGGTGCTGGTGGTGTTTGTGTAGCTATCGGTGAACTTTCTGACGGTATAGAAATTCATTTAGAAAAAGTTCTTACTAAATATCAAGGTTTAAATGCGACAGAATTAGCTACAAGTGAATCTCAAGAACGTATGGCAGTAGCTATTGATAAAAAAGACTACGATGCGTTTGTTCGTGAATGTGAGAAAGAAAATATTGAATACGCTCATGTTGCTACAGTAACTAATAGACGTAGATTAGAAATGTATTACAACGATGAGAAAGTTGTTGATATGAGTGCTGATTTCTTAGAAACTAGTGGTGTTCGTCAAAGATCATCAGTTACGATGAAAGATAACACTGCAGCTAATCCATTCTTAAATAAAGAAGTAACTCGTGAAAATATCTTAAGTGAATTAGGGGAGTTAAATGTAACTTGTCAAAAAGGTCTTGCACAAAAATTTGACTCATCAATTGGTGTAACTACAGTACTTATGCCTTTTGCAGGTAAACATAAACTTACACCAGTTCAAGCAAGTGTTCAAGCTTTACCAACATTACATTCAACAAGCGATACAGCGACAATCTTAACTTATGGATTTATTCCAAAAATTTCATACTACTCACCATTCCTATCATCAATATATGCGGTGTTAGAATCAGTAGCAAAAGTTTATGCAGTAGGTGGAAATAAAGACAGCTTATACTTCTCATTCCAAGAATACTTTGAAAAACTAGGTACTGATAGTACTAAATGGGGTAAAGTTACTCAAAGTTTATTAGGAAGTATTTATGCTCAAAAAGAAATTGGTAGACCTAGTATCGGTGGTAAAGATAGTATGTCAGGTACTTTCAATGACTTAAATGTAGTTGAGACATTAATTTCATTTGCTTGTACACCTGTAAAAATAGCTGATGTAATAACTCCTGAATTGAAAGAAGTTGGCAATAAATTATACTATGTTCCTGTAGAAAAAGATGAAAAAGGATACCCAGATATTAAGAAAACTTTAGAAAATTATGAACTTGTTCATAAATATATTAAAGAAGGTAAGATAGTATCTGCTTATGTCCAAGAAGAGGGAAGTATTGCTGCTTCATTAGTGAAAATGTCACTAGGTAATGATCTTGGTTTTGAGGTGGAAAAAGAAAATATTCTTAACTTTGATCCAGCGTCTCTTGTAGTAGAAGCAACAACTGAACTACCGTTTGAAAAATTAGGAAAAATTAGTGAAAGAATTATTATTAATAACGAAGTGTTTATGCATAAAGATATTTACGAAGCATATACAAAAACACTAAATAAAGTATATCCATTATATCAAAATGAAGATAAAGGTAATGTAGAAAACTTACATACAGAATATAAAGAGAAAAAATATTATCCAGAATATGTAGAAGATGTAAAAGTAGTTATTCCAGTATTTCCTGGTACAAACTGTGAATATGATAGTGAAAAAGCCTTCTTAGAAGCGGGAGCTACACCTGTTACAGTAGTTATTAGAAATACTCGTGAAAATGATATTGAACAATCGATAGAAGAATTTACAAAAGCTATTGCAGAATCTCATATAATTATGTTCCCAGGAGGATTCTCGAGTGGTGATGAACCAGATGGAAGTGCTAAATATATTGTAAACTTCTTAAAAAATGAAAAAGTTAAAGAAGCGATCCATAAACACCTTGCTCAGAAAAAATTAATTTTAGGTGTGTGTAACGGATTCCAAGCATTGCTTAAATCGGGGCTATTACCATATGGTGAAGTAAGAGAGTTGGCTGAAGATGATTTAACACTATATAGAAATGATAGTTATGAACATATTTCAACTACAGCCTTTACTCGTGTAGCTAATACAAACTCACCTTGGTTACAAGATTTTAACATTGGAGAGCAACACGAAGTAGTATTCAGTCATGGTGAAGGTAAAGTGGTAGGACTTAATATTAACAAGTTTAAACATCTTGTAGCTTTCCAATATAGTGACTTCGATGGTAATGCTACATTAAACGGTCGCTTCAATCCTAATGGATCAGTTCTAGCTACTGAAGGATTAGTTAGTGAAGATGGACTTATTCTAGGAAAAATGGGACACAGTGAAAGATACGGAGCTACATTATATAAAACAAATACAATAAAAGTAAAACAAGATATTTTCAAAAATGGTGTGAATTACTTCAAAGGGGGAAGAAAATAATGAAACTTTTATACGAAGGAAAAGCTAAACAACTGTTCGAATGTGAAAACAATGATGAAATATATGTGCATTATAAAAATAGTGCTACAGCCTTTAATGGAGTGAAAAAAGAAGAATTTGAAGGTAAAGGAGTATTTAATAACACAATTACTTCATTAATCTTCGAATACTTAGAAAAAGAAGGTGTAAAAACACACTTCATTAAAAAAGTTAATGAAACAGATCAGATTTGTAAGCACGTTACTATTATTCCTTTAGAAGTAATTGTACGTAATATAGTAGCTGGTTCTATGGCGAAAAAATATGGACTTGAAGAAGGAAAAAAATTAAAAAAACCAGTCTTTGAACTTAGTTATAAAAATGATGAATTAAATGACCCTTTAATCAATAATGATCATGCAGTTGCATTAGAAATCGTTACAGAAGAAGAGTTAGAAAATATCAGAACTCAAGCTTTAAAAATCAATGAACTATTACAAAAATTGTACTTAGATGCAAACTTAGTGCTTGTTGACTTCAAAATTGAATTCGGAAAAACTAAAGATGGTAAAATAATTCTAGCTGATGAAATTTCTCCAGATACATGTCGTCTTTGGGATAAAGATACAAATGAGAAATTAGACAAAGATAGATTTAGAAGAGATTTAGGTTCAGTAATGGAAGCTTATGAAGAAGTTTTAAGGAGATTAAAAAATGCGTAGTCTTAATGAAGAATGTGGAGTATTTGGTATTTGGGGACATCCTGAAGCAAGCAATGTGACTTACTTTGGTTTACATAGTTTGCAGCATAGAGGTCAAGAAGGAGCTGGAATAGTTTCTAAAGAAGGTACTAAATTACGAGGGCATCGTGACCTAGGTCTAGTATCAGAAGTATTTCGTGATAAAGAGAAATTAGAAAGACTAGTAGGTGAAAGTGCTATTGGGCATGTTAGATATGCAACTAGCGGTAGCAATAGTATTCAAAACATTCAACCATTTCTATTTCATTTCTATGATATGAGTGTTGGTATTTGCCACAATGGTAACTTAATCAATGCGAAAACTTTAAGAAAAGAATTAGAAGAACAAGGTGCAATATTCCATTCATCTTCTGATACAGAAGTACTTATTCATCTTATTAGAAGAAGTAAAAAAGAAAACTTTAAAGAACAGCTTAAAGAAAGTTTAAATATTATTAAAGGTGGATTTACATATTTAGTATTAACAGAAAAAACTCTATATGGTGCAGTAGATCCAAATAGTTTTAGACCTTTAGCGATAGGTAAGATGAAAAATGGGGCCTATGTTGCGGCAAGTGAGACTTGTGCATTGGATATAGTTGGTGCAGAGTTTGTATGTAATGTAGGGGCTGGGGAACTGGTAACTATTAATGATAAAGGTATTAGAATTGAGAAATATACTGAAGATACGCAGGTAGCTATAGCGGCGATGGAGTACGTATATTTCGCTAGACCAGACTCTAATATTGCTGGTATTAACGTTCATAGCGCGAGAAAAAGAACAGGTCGTACACTTGCTAAAGAGCAACCTACACCAGATGCCGATATGGTAATTGGGGTTCCTAACTCATCTTTATCAGCAGCCAGTGGTTATGCAGAAGAAAGTGGACTTCCATATGAAATGGGACTAATAAAAAATCAATATGTAGCACGTACATTTATACAGCCTACACAAGAACTTCGTGAGCAAGGTGTTAGAATGAAATTATCGGCGGTTCGTGGGGTAGTTCAAGGTAAGAGTATTGTATTAGTTGATGATTCGATAGTTCGCGGTACTACTAGTAAGAGAATAGTGAAGATGTTAAAAGAAGCGGGTGCTAGAGAAGTACACGTAAGAATAGCCTGTCCACCACTTATGTTTCCAAGTTTCTATGGTATTGATATTTCTACTACACAAGAACTTATCTCAGCAAATAAAACAAATGAAGAAATTTGTGAAATTATTGGGGCGGATTCTCTAGGATTTCTAAGTGAACAAGGATTAATAGACTCTATTGGTTTAAACTATGATGCACCGTATACTGGCTTATGTATGGAGTGCTATAACGGAGATTATTCAGCAGGTCTATATGACTATGAAGAAAGTTACGTTAATTCAATGACAGATATTCAAATACAATTTCTAAAAGAGAGGGGTAGAATGTAATGAGCAAAAAGTATGAAGAAAGTGGTGTAAGTTTACAAGCAGGTTATGAAAGTGTGGAGCGTATTAAAAAACACGTAGCTCGTACAAAAAATCTTGGTATGATGTCAGCTATCGGTGGTTTTGGGGGAGCGTTCGACCTTAGTAGTTACAATTTTAAAAATCCAGTATTAGTTAGTGGAACTGACGGTGTAGGAACTAAATTAAAACTTGCATTCGAATTAGATATTCATAATACAATTGGTATAGATGTTGTAGCGATGTGTGCAAATGACATACTAGCTCAAGGTGCAATTCCATTATTTTTCTTAGATTATTTAGCTGTAGGTAAAAACTACCCTGAACAAGTAGAAGCAATTGTAGAAGGTGTTGCAGAAGGTTGTGTTCAAGCAGGATGTGCGATAGTCGGTGGAGAGACTGCTGAGATGGCAGGATTTTATGAAGATGGAGAATATGATATTGCTGGATTCTGTGTAGGCGCTCAAGAAAAAGAATTACTACTAAGCACAGAAAATACTAAAGCTGGTCAAGTAGTAATTGGTCTCCCATCTAGTGGAGTACATTCTAATGGATTCTCATTAGTAAGAAAAATTTTAAAAGATAATAATATTGGTTTAAACGAAGAATTTAACGGGAGTACAGTAGGAAAAACATTATTAACACCTACTAAAATCTATGTAAAAGAAGTACTTAAAGTATTAGAAGAGGTTAAAGTAGCTGGAATAGCTCATATTACTGGGGGAGGTTTCCATGAGAATTTACCTCGTGCTTTAAAAGATGGATTAGGTATGAAAATTGATAAAAATTCATATGAAGTACCAGCGGTATTCAAGTATCTACAAGAAAAAGGTAAAATCGATGAAGAAGAAATGTACCATATCTTTAATATGGGTGTAGGAATGGTATTAATTGTAAACAAGGAAGACGTAGATAAAACTTTATCATTAATAGATAATGCGTTTGTTCTTGGAGAAGTAACAGATGAAAGTGGAATAGAAATAGTATGAAGAAAGTAGCGATATTTGCATCAGGAACAGGAAGTAATTTTGAGAAAATTGCTGATGATGAAAGATTAAAAGATAAAATCTCAATTGAGCTGTTAGTATGTGATAAGAAAGATGCAGCGGTTATTAGAAAAGCACATGATAGAAATATTAAAGTGTTTATATTCTCTGCAAAAGATTTTGAGTCTAAAGAAGCATATGAAAGTGTGATTTTTGAGAAAGTTAAAGACTTAGATTATATATTTTTAGCGGGGTATATGAGAATTATTTCACCGTATTTCTTAGAAAAATATAAAAAGACAATTCTTAATTTACATCCGTCTTTATTACCGAAATTTAAAGGTAAAGATGCTATCGAACAAGCTTTTAATGCGGGTGAGAAGGAAATAGGAATTAGTATTCATTATGTAAATGAAGAACTTGATGGTGGAGAAGTGATTGCCCAAAGATCATTTGAAGTTTTAGAAGAGGATACTTTAGAAACTGTTACTGAAAAAGTACATAAACTAGAACATAAATTATATCCAGAAGTAATATTGAAGTTAGTTGAGGAGGCACTATGACTAAAAGAGCATTAATAAGTGTAAGTGATAAAACAAATATTGTAGAATTTGCAAAAGGTTTAGAAAAACATGGTTTCGAAGTTATTAGTACAGGTGGAACTTATACACATTTAAAAAATAATGGTGTAAGCTGTATCAGTATTGAAGATGTTACTCATTTTCCAGAAATTTTAGAAGGGCGTGTAAAAACTTTGCACCCTAAAATTCATGGTGGATTACTATCAAAACGTGGTAATGAACTTCATAATAAACATATAGCTGAAAATAACATTGAATATATTGACTTAGTTTGTGTAAACTTATATCCATTTGAAGCTACTGTAAAAAAAGAAGGTGTTAGTGAAGAGGAGATTATCGAAAATATCGATATCGGTGGTCCTAGTATGCTAAGAAGTGCTGCTAAAAACTTCAATGACGTAGCAGTAGTTACTGATATTAATGACTATGATAGAGTACTTTCTGAACTTGAACAAGGTGGTATAACGTATGAAACACGTCGTGCTTTAGCTATAAAAGTATTTAATACAACAGCTAGTTATGATGCTGCTATCGCCAATTATTTCAATAAAAAAGATAATTTAGTACCTGAAAAATTAACATTATCGTATAAACTTCAAGATAGTCTTCGTTATGGAGAGAACCCTCATCAAAAAGCATATCACTACGTACAAGACAATAATGAAAGTTATGCTTTGCAAAATGCTGTGCAACTTCATGGTAAAGAAATGTCATACAATAATATTCAAGACGCTTCTGCGGCACTAGATATTCTTTCAGAGTTTGATGAAACTACATGCGTTGCTGTTAAACATATGAATCCATGTGGAGTAGCGACAGGAAATTCTGTATTTGAAGCATATAGTCGTGCATATGAAGCGGATCCTGTATCTATCTTCGGAGGAATCGTTGCAGTAAATGGAAAAGTAGATAAGGAAACTGCTGAAAAAATGCACAGTATCTTTTTAGAAATTATTTTAGCGACAGATTATGATGAAGAAGCATTAGAAATACTAACTAAGAAGAAAAATCTACGTATCTACAAACTGTCAGAAAAAAATAATAATCACGAACAACAAATTAAAAGTGTTCGTGGTGGAATCTTAGTACAAGATTTTAACGATAAACTTGCAGATGAATATGAAAGTGTAACTGAGAAAAAAGTTGATGAAAATCAACAAAGAGATATTGAGTTTGGCTTAAAAGTAGTAAAACATGTTAAGTCAAATGCAATAGTAGTAGTAAAAGATGGGCAAACTTTAGGGATTGGTGCTGGTCAGATGAATAGAGTAGGTTCATGTAAAATAGCTTTAGAACAAGCAGGGGAAAAAGCAAGAGGTGCAGTGCTAGCTTCTGATGCATTCTTCCCAATGAGAGATAGTGCTGATATTGCGGCTGACTGTGGTATCGCTGCGATTGTGCAACCAGGTGGATCTATACGAGATCAAGAAAGCATAGATGCATGTAATGAGAAAGGTGTGGCGATGGTCTTCAGTAAAATACGCCACTTTAAACACTAATATGGCTAAAGTATTAGTAGTAGGAAGCGGCGGTAGAGAGCACGCTATCGCTTATAAATTTCATAAAGAAAGTCATGAAGTACATATGGCAGGAATTAATCCTGCAGTTGAAGAATTTGGAGTATGTGTAGCATTAACAGAAGACCAAATACCAAGCTACGCAAAAACAAATAGTATCGATCTTGTTTTTGTAGGACCAGAAGTGCCATTAGTTAATGGTCTAGTAGATGAACTACAAAAAGTAGGTGTTCGCGCATTTGGGCCATCTAAACTTGCAGCGCAATTAGAAGGAAGCAAGGTATTCTCAAAAATGATGATGAGAAAGTACAATATTCCAACAGCAAAATATGAAAGCTTTAATGATTATGAACAAGCAAGAGAGTACTTAAGCAAGCAAAAAGCTCCGATTGTTCTTAAAGCAGACGGATTAGCAGCGGGGAAAGGTGTAATTATAGCGAATACACTAGAAGAAGCACAAATTGAACTTAAGGAAATGATGTGTAATGCTAAATTCAATAAGGCCGGTTCTAGTGTCGTTATTGAAGAATTTCTTCAAGGTGAAGAATTTTCGTTGATGTGTTTTGTTTCAGACAGAAAAGTATATCCTATGGAAATTGCTCAAGATCATAAACGAGCATTTGATAATGATGAAGGATTAAATACTGGAGGAATGGGAGCATATCTTCCACTTAAGAAAATTACTCAAGAAGACATTGATGAAGGGGTTAGAAATGTTGTTCAGCCAATGGTTGATGCTATGAGTGATGAAGGAATGCCATTTTACGGTATATTATATGCTGGTCTTATGAAATGTCATGACGGTGTTAAAACTATTGAATTTAACGTTCGTTTTGGGGATCCAGAGAGTGAAATTTTACTTTTATCTTTAGAAAGTAGTCTATATGATATTGCTAATAATATTATTGATGGAAAAGAAGTAGAATTAACTTGGTCTGAGGATGCGTTTATAGGGGTTGTAATGGCAGCGAAAGGATATCCAGAACATAGTGAAAAAGGGGCTGTAATACATGGCTTAGATAAAGTATCTACACCAGTATTCCATATGGGTACAAAGCGTGTAGGTGATGATATAGTAATTAATGGTGGTCGTGTATTATTAGTATGTGCGCAAGGAAAGAGCTTGCAAGAAGCATATGAAAAAGTGTATAATGAGATAGTAAAAATAGAATGTGAAGAACTATTTTACAGAAAAGATATCGGTCATTTGTCATTATAATATTTTTAGATAGATTGATTGAAAAAATAGAACATCAGGAGATTATTGCAATGATTGAAAGATATAGTAGAGAAGAAATGCGTAATATCTTTAGCGATGAGAATCGTTTTAAAGCATATTTAGAAGTAGAACTTTATGCGACAGAAGCTTGGAGTACATTAGGTGTTGTACCAAAAGAAGATGTTGAAAAATTATTCGCTAATGCAAAATTTGACCTACCAGGAATTTTAGAATTAGAAAAAGAAACAAAACATGACATCGTAGCATTCACTCGTAACGTTTCTAGTTATCTAGGTGATGAAAAAAAATGGGTGCACTATGGATTAACATCTACTGATGTTGTTGATACTGCTTATGGATATTTATATAAACAAGCTAATGATATACTTTACAGAGATTTATTAAATTTCCAAGAAGTATTAAAGGAAAAAGCACTACAATATAAATTCACACCATGTATCGGACGTACTCACGGGGTTCATGCTGATATTAGCAGCTTTGGATTAAAATTCGCACTTTATTATGATGAATTTAACCGTCATATCAAACGTTTCAACGAAGTAAGAAAAATTATTGAAGTAGGAAAAATATCTGGAGCCGTAGGTACATTTTCAAATACACCACCAGAAGTTCAAGACTATGTTTGTGCAAAATTAGGAATTGAATCAAGTAATATTTCAACACAAACTTTACAACGTGATAGACATGCAGATTACTATGCAACGTTAGCATTAATCGCAAGTTCAATCGAAAAAATTGGAGTGGAAATTCGACACCTACAACGTACAGAAGTGAGAGAAGCAGAAGAATTCTTCTCGAAAAATCAAAAAGGTTCAAGTGCAATGCCTCATAAACGTAATCCAATCTCAAGTGAAAACATGGCAGGGTGTGCTAGAATTATGCGTGGATACATGTTTGCAGCTTACGAAAATATTCCATTATGGCATGAACGAGACATTTCTCACTCAAGTGCGGAAAGAATATTGAGTAATGATGCTACTACATTATTAGACTACATGTTAAACAGATTTACTAATGTTGTGAAAAATCTAACAGTATTTACAGATAACATGATTAAAAATATTTACGCTACTAACGGTGTAATCTTCGCTCAAAGAACTATGAGTAATCTTATTGAAAAATATTCATTTTCACGTGAGGAAGCTTATGATTTAGTACAACCATTAGCGATGAAATCATGGTTCGAAGGTATACCATTTAGAGAGCTTCTAGAAGGAAACGAAACTATTAAAAATACAGTTTCTAAAGAAGTACTAGATAGCTGTTTTGATCTAAATGTACATCTTGTAAATATAGACAAAATATACAAACGTATTCCAGGATTGGAAGATTAAAATAAAAAATAAAGCCCAAAGAAAAGAGGTAGATTAAATGAAGTCAGACTTTCAAATTTCAAATGAATGTGAAAAGAAACATATTGCTGAAGTAGCAGGTAAATTAGGGATAAAAGAAGAAGATTTAATATTATACGGAAATCACAAAGCGAAAATTCAAACAAAAAATATTAAACAAGATATTGGTGAAGATGCAAAATTAGTATTAGTTACATCTATTAACCCAACATCAAGTGGAGAAGGGAAAAGTACTGTAACTATCGGTTTATCTGATGGATTAAATAGAATTGGTAAAAAATCTTGTGTTGCACTACGTGAACCATCTTTAGGACCTGTATTAGGAAGAAAAGGTGGAGCAGCTGGTGGAGGATATGCGCAAGTTGTACCTATGGAAGACATTAACCTTCACTTTACTGGAGATATGCACGCTATTACTACAGCTCACAATGCAATTGCAGTATTAGTAAACAACCACGTATTCCAAGGAAACGAATTAGAAATAGATAAAATCGTCTTTAACCGCGTTATGGATATGAATGCACGTGATTTACGTCATGTTAAAGTAAATGCAGGAACTGACCTAGAACGTCTTGACGGATTCGATATAACTGTAGCTAGTGAAGTAATGGCTATTTTATGTCTGTCAGAAGGTATTGCTGATCTTAAAGAAAAATTAAGTAATATCCTGGTAGCTTACAATAAAAAAGGTGAACCAGTTTACCTAAAAGATTTGAAAATTGAAGGCGTTATAACTTCATTATTAAAAGATGCAATTAAACCGAATATTGTTCAAACATTAGAGAACAATCCAGCGATTATTCACGGTGGACCATTCGCAAACATTGCACACGGATGTAACTCAATCTTAGCTACAAAAACAGCTTTAAAATTTGCTGATTACGTAATTACAGAAGCAGGATTCGGAGCTGACTTAGGAGCTGAGAAATTCTTAAATATTAAATGTCGTAAGTCTGGTTTAAAACCAAAAGCTGCAGTAGTAGTTGCGACAATTAAGGCATTAAAACTACACGGTGACATTGAAGAAAAAGATCTAAAAGAAGAAAACTTAGAAGCATTAGCTAAAGGTGTTCAAAACTTAGAAAAACATATCGAAAACTTACGTAAATTCAATTTACCGATAGTGGTAGCTCTAAATGTCTTTGTTACTGATACAGAAAAAGAATTAGCTTTCTTAGAAAACTGGGCAAAAGAACAAAGTGTAGAATTCTCTCGTACAGAAGTATGGGAAAAAGGTGGTCTTGGTGGAGTAGACCTAGCAGAAAAAGTAGTAAAAGCTGTAGAAGGAAATGGCAAAGAATTACAATTATTATACAAAGATGAAGCTTCGATTACTGAAAAAATTGAAACAGTATGTCGCGAGATTTATGGAGCTGATGGAGTTAACTTTGCAGATGAAGTTAAGGCTGAAATCGAAAGAATCGAGGGTCTTGGATTTAAGCATCTACCAGTATGTATGGCAAAAACTCCAGCTTCATTAACAGATAATGCGAAGATCAAAGGTCGTCCTACAGGATTTAACATTACTATCAACGATGTTAAATTACGTAGTGGTGCTGGATTCGTAGTAGCATATGCGAATAAAGTTTTAACAATGCCAGGACTTCCAAAAGTACCAAGTGCATTAAATATCGATATCGATGAAGAAACAGAAACAATCATCGGAATCTTCTAATATAAAATTTATGCCAGATAAAATTAAAAGTATAAGTAACTTGAGAATTAGTATAAACTGATTCTCAGGTTATTTTTTGTATTTATATTTAGTATTAAATATTTGATATAGTTGATAATTGTTTTTAATGAAAACGCATAAAAGTGTATAAACTATGAAAATAGATTAAATTGTCCGATAATTTTGAGTTTTTTATAAAAAATAGTTGTAAACGTCTGTATTTGTGATATAATTATTAATGGAAAAAATAATTGCTTTCAGGAGGCGTAATTTATGTCAATAATCGTAGTAGTAGGTTCACAATGGGGAGATGAAGGTAAAGGTAAAATTACCGACTTTTTAGCAGAACGTGCTGATGTAATTGCTCGTTATCAAGGGGGTAACAACGCAGGACATACTATTAAGTTTGATGGAAAAACTTACAAACTTCAATTAATCCCATCTGGAATTTTTAATGAAGAAAAACTTTCAATTATCGGAAATGGTCTTGTAGTAGATCCTAAGTGGATTTGTAGTGAGATTGATAGACTAAAAGAAAGTGGAGTTACTTGTAAGGGACTAAGAATTTCTAATAGAGCACACGTAGTATTACCATATCACTTAAAACTTGATGAAGTTGAAGAAGCTCGTCGTGGAGAAAACAAAATTGGTACTACTAAGAAAGGTATCGGACCATGTTATGTAGATAAATATAAACGTTGTGGTATCCGTATAGCTGATTTATTAGATGCTGATCTATTCAAGAAAAAATTAGAACAAAATCTGAAAGAAAAAAATGAACTATTCGAAAAAATCTATGAGACTGAAGGATTCACAGTAGAAGAAATCTTCAATGAATACTTCGAATATGGAAAACAATTAGCACAATATGTTACAGACACTTCTAAAGTATTAGAAGATGCGCAAAACGAAAATAAAAATATCTTATTTGAAGGTGCACAAGGTGTTATGCTAGACATCGATCATGGTACATACCCATATGTTACTTCATCTAATCCATCTGCAGGTGGAATCACAGTAGGTAACGGATTTGTTCCGACAAACGGACTTAAAGTATTAGGTATTTCAAAAGCTTATACTTCACGTGTAGGTGATGGCCCATTCCCAACTGAATTATTCGATGAAATCGGAGATACAATTCGTGAAGTTGGTCATGAGTACGGAACAGTTACTAAACGTCCACGTCGTATTGGATGGTTTGATACTGTAGTAATGCGTCACTCAGCTCGTGTATCTGGAATGACTAATCTGTCAGTAAACTGCCTAGATGTACTTTCTGGCCTTAAAGAGATTAAAATCTGTACAGCATACGATTATAAAGGTGAAATCTTAACTGAATATCCAGCTAATGAAAACATCATTAAAGATTGTAAGCCAATCTATGAAACATTACCAGGATTTGAAGAAGATATTACAGGTGTTAAATCACTTGATGAGCTTCCTGAAAATGCAAGAAAATATCTAGAAAAAATCGAAGAACTAGTAGGAGTTAAAATTTCTGTATTCTCTACAGGACCAGACAGAACTCAAACTCACTTACTAGAAGATCTATGGAACTAGTATAAAGATTAATATAAAAACGAAACCTCGAGGTATAGAGTATAGTGCCTTGAGGTTTTTTAGTGGATATCAAATTATCCCTATAAATTCGATGCGACAAATTTGTCACATTAAAATATGAATAAGAGAAATAAAGAGGTATTCTATAGAATAGGACAGGTTTGTCATATAAAAAGCTTAAATGGATTATTTGTAGAATAGTGATATATCATTTTAATTTATGTTAATTTAAGTATTATAAAGAGACCTTTCAAGAAATACAGGAGAACTTATTGAAAAAGACTATTGTTTTAGCGGTATATAAACATCAGTGACACAAAAGTCACTTTCTGTTAAATATATATCAGAAAATTATCAAAAGTGACAATTTTAACACTAAATGATATTTATTATTATTATATGCTATAATAATAAATGTCTATAAGAGTCCGTACTTATTATTTACTAAAACAAAGGCAAAATATCATGTTAACACTTTTGGTTGTTTTTTCGTTGACATAGATATTCTAGGGAAAAGAAGGTATTATTATAGAAAAGAAAGTTGAAGTTTATATAATAAATTTTGTTAACTTGCTATAATAAATTTAATTAGAAAAAGTTGTCTAAAGGAATTTGCTATTAACAAAATTAGAAAAGAATATTATGTACCTAAATATAATTAAGTAAAAAAATATAATAATGATGAGAAAAGTATTAATTTTGAAGTTTATAAAACAAGTGTAATTAAACGGAGAATAATATAGGCAAGAAAAAAGAGTAACTGTGTTGTGTTGTGTTGTCGGTTACTCTTTTTTAATTCCCTATAAATGTGTCTAAAATGTGAACAAAATTATGGTGTGTAATCAAATGTATGGGAAAAAGATTATATTTTCTACATTAGTTACTTAATTTATGTTATAATATTAAAGGGATTATTTAAGGAGGCGGATACTTGAATGGACGATAATAGAATACATGGAAAGATCTTTAAACAGCTGAGAGAAGGTCGTGGCGTCAAATTAAAAGATGCTGCGGGAGATGCAATTTCTGTAAGAACATTAATCAGATTTGAAGCAGATGAAACAAGTGTTTCTTTAGAGATTTTTGAGCAACTTTTGAGAAATATTGGAGTAGGTTATCATGATTATTTTTCAGAGTATTTACCACTTGTAGGTTTTGATATATCTGAATTTTTAAGAGAAGTGAAGAATTTAGATTCGTCAGGAAGTACCACAGCTATTAGATCTTTGGCTGTAAAAAGCTTACAAAAAGATAAAATAAGTATGAATGAAAGACTATATATTGATCAGATTATTAGTATATCAGGTGATCTTGAGGGCCCTAAGATAATTAAAGAAAATAGAGAAATTGTCTTAAATCATCTAAGAAGTTTGGATAGTCATAATTCTAATGAAATGCTAACATTAACATTTATGTTAAGAACATCTTCAGCAGAAGAATTTTCAGATGATTTTATTCGTCGTGTAATAGAGGAAAACATGAAACCTATTATTTCAGATAATATTTTTTCTGTTGACAGATCGGAAAGATCTCTGATATTATTACATGGTGCTGTAGCTTTATTATCAAGAAGAGGATTTGTTGAAGAGGCTGAAGAAAGGTGTATAGAAGCTATAAATTTACTTAAGACGCATTATATTAATGTTACTCATTTTCAGTATCATATAAGTGCTTTTAACTACATATTAGCTCAAATTCAACTTAAGCTTAATAAACCTGAAGGAGTAGAACTTGCTAACAAATGTATACGTTATTTAGATGTAAAAATTGATTTAAACAATGTTCTTGCTGATAATTTAACTAGGGATAGACTAGTTAAATGGTTTTATGAAAGAAATAAAACAGGTATTGATTTTGAATTCTAGCGATTCAAATGATTTTCTTAATAATTTATAATAAATAAATTCAAAACGGAAAGAGTTTATTCTTTGCAGTTTTGAATTTTTTATTAAGTCTAATATTTAAGCGTTTTAAATTTATATGAATAATATAAGCTATATTTTAAGTAAAAGCGTTATCATATAATTAAAGGTTGATAATAGTTATTAATCCTATTTAAGTTAAAATAAAATAAAAAGAGGTGTAAAAAATGTCAATTTTAACTAAAGCTTGGTTATATATAACTAGGAAAAGTTTTAAATCATTTGTTATATTTTTGATTTTAGTAACAATGTCATCATTAATTTTAAGTACTATTTCAATAAAAAAATCAACAGATGCTTTATCTAAAGAAACTTTCCAAAATATAACTAGTAGTTTTTCTATGGAGATTAATAGAAAAACTAATCCAGGTACTGCAAGAGGTGCAGGTAACTTAATCGGAGAAGATATAGAAAAAATAAAGAATCTTCCAGGTGTAAAAAAATATATAAAAAGAATGAATGTGAGTGCAGATCTAATAGATTTAGAACCATTAAAACTTGCTAATCATCAACAAGAAGAGAAAAACAACAAACAAAGACAACTTTTCTCTAAAACTGTGATTGTAAGTGGAACTAATGATTCTTCATTAGATGATAGATTTTCTGCTGAAACGCTGAAATTACAAGAGGGTAGACATCTTAAAGATGAGGATAAAAATTCTGTATTAATTCACGAAGGTTTTGCTAAAAAGAATAAAGTTAAAGTTGGGGATAAGATTAAATTAAAAGGTAATCCAAATGATGCTGATAATGAGAAAAAATCTGATAAAGAGGTAGAAGTTACTGTAGTTGGTATTTTCGGAGGACAAAATAAAGGTGTAACTTCTAGTCACATGGAGCTGTATGATAACATTTTTATAGCAGATACTCAAACTACTAAAACTTTATATAACTATGAAGATGGAAAAGAAATATATCAAGATGCAACCTTTTTAGTTGATGGAAAAGATAAGGTAGATAGTGTAATTAACGATGCTAAGAAATTACCTATTAATTGGAAACAGTATATGTTAGTTAAGAGTAATCAGAACTTCCCAGCTCTTCAACAATCACTAGATACAATTTATAGTCTGACTAATGGTGTATTCATAAGTACAATAGTCTTTAGTATAGTGATTCTATCGCTAATATTATTCTTGTGGATAAATAGTAGAAGAAAAGAAATCGGTGTAAGTTTAGCGATTGGTATGACTAAAGCGAGTATCATAGGACAATTTATTCTTGAGGTTCTATTAATTAGTATTCCAAGCTTTATCGCTTCATATTTCGTAGGAAGTGCAATTAGTCAAAATATCGGAAATCAGATACTGCAACAATCTGTTAAATCTGTAAGTAAAACTATTTCAAATCAAGCTAATGGAGTTAATCTAGGTGCTAATGCTGAAGTAGAGGGAGCAAATAAAATTATAACTGCCTTAGATGTAAGTGTTAGTATGGATAATATGCTAACAGTGGTACTTGTTGGTGTTGCAATAATTGTCATTGCTGTAGGAATTGCATCTAGCAGATTGGCATATAGAAAACCTAAAGATTTATTATCTGATATTAATTAATGTAAGGAGAAACCGATGAGTATTTTTAATAGGGCATATCTTTATATTGTTAGAAAAAAAGTTAGAAGTAGTATTTTGTTTTTAATAGTGACACTAATATCATTTTTCTTATTAAGTGGTAGTGTTTTAAATACTACAGTAAATAATATTTCTAAAAATTTATATAAAGATGTTAACTTTGGATTTACTATTGAAAGCATAGATAAATCAAATAAAGAAATAGAAAAGGATACTTTGAAGAAAATTAATGAAGTAGATGGAGTAAATCAGAAGAATTATCTCTATGCGAAGTCTGTAAATGTGGTGGACAAAAAAGTTGTTCAGGAAAATCAAAATATTACTATTTCTGATGAGATGAAAAACAAAAGTAATTTAGTAATGATGAATGGAATTACATCAACAAAAAATAATATAGATTTCAAAAGTGAAGTCTTGAAGCTAGAAAAGGGAAGGCATATAGAAGAAATTGATCAAAATAAAATCTTAATCCATGAAAAATTTGCTACAATCAATAATTTAAACTTAGGTGATAAGATTAAATTAGAGCAAAATGGTATAACTATAGAATTAGAAATAGTTGGAATTTATTCTGGAGAGAAAACTAATAATTTTGAAGGATTAAGTTCAGATTTTATAGAAAATACAGTGTATACGGATTATAACTCTAGCCAAAAATTATTAGATTATGCTTCTAATAATAGAGTTACATCTGTTGAGTATGGAGTTAATAATCCAACTAAGTTAGATGATATTATAAGAAGCGTTGAGAGTTTGGGAATAAATAATATCGCTGTCTCAAAATCCAACAAAAATTACGAATTAGTTACTTCTTCAGTTGAGAGTATAACAAAACTTACAAATATGATTAGAATTGGTAGTGTAATTGTAGGAGTTGTGATTTTATCACTAGTGCTTATGTTTTGGATAAGAGAACGATTATATGAAATTGGAGTTTTACTATCGTTAGGTATAAGTAAAATAAATTTAATTTTACAATTTGTTGTAGAAACATTAATGGTTACGATATTTGGATTTTTATCAGCTTTAGGACTAGAGTTTATCTTACTTAAATATATTAGAGGTAATACTACAAGTATTTTTTCAGAAGATTTACCGAAAATAATTAGTGATGAACTAACTAAAATTTCGATTAATGGTTCAGATATTATTGGTGTGATAGTTGTTATGATAACTATTGTAATGATCTCAGTTATAGTTGCTTTATTACCAATATTAAAAATGAAACCGAAGAAAATTTTAACGCAAATAAATTAGAGAGGATTAAGAAATGTCGATTTTTAAATTAAAAAATGTAGATTACTTATATGAAAATAGCAAATCAAAAGTACTAAGTGGAATTACATATAACTTTGAAGTAGGGAAGTTTTATGCAATAATAGGAAAATCAGGTGCTGGTAAATCAACTTTATTATCTTTATTAGCTGGGTTAGATACTCCTTCTAGAGGGGAAATCTTATTTGATAACGTAAATATTGAAAAAATAGGATATAGTGAACACAGACGAAAAGATATTTCTTTAGTATTTCAAAATTATAATCTTATTGATTATTTAACACCATTAGAAAATCTAAAACTAGTTTCAAAAAATGCGAATAAGGATATACTTTTACAACTTGGATTGGAAGAAGAGCATATCGATCGTAATGTTATGAAACTTTCTGGGGGTCAGCAACAGCGTGTAGCTATAGCGAGAGCGTTAGTATCTGAAGCGCCGATTATACTCGCTGATGAACCGACAGGAAACTTAGATGAGAATACTGCACAAGAAATTATTGATATTCTAAAAAAAGTTGCTGTTGAGAATAATAAATGTGTAATTGTTGTTACTCATAGTAATCAATTAGCAAATGCTGCTGATGTAGTACTAGAATTAAAAGATAAGAAATTAAAAGTTAAATAAAAATAAAGAGGTTGACTCAATCTATTAATTGGAATGAGTCAACCTTTTTTTAATGTTAAAGTTTATTTTTTAAGCAAAACAGTTTTTCTAATTCGTTCATAGCTTCTTCAAAACTATAAACAAGTGTACCGTGTTTTAAAATTCCACCAAGAACGTAATGATTCATTGCATAGCTAGGAATGTCATATTTATTTGCTGATTTTAATCTAATATCTGAATTTATAGCAATAATTTTTTTGTTTAGTGCAATAGCTATTCCTAATTCTACCATAACCCCACTGTCTTCGTTAGTCACATCTGCTAAGAATATGTCGCAATTTTCTACTGCATATGTGTCCCCGTTGAAAATATCTTGAGGTGTTGGTAATGTTTGTTTATCTTCGTTAAAAGGTTGTTCTATCGGATTAAATACTGATAATCTATCTCCGAATCTTTCACCTAGTAATTTACCTTCTTTTAATCGTTGTGCAACCTCTGCTTCATTAAATAAAGCTCCTGCTAAATATAGTTTCATAGACAAATCCTCCTTTGTTGTTATATAAATTATAATATATTTAAGGTCAAATTTACAACTAATGTTTTAGGAAACTGATAGTGATTATATGTTCTACTAGTTATTTTAAACTATTTCTATTATAATAATTATAGTAGTATAGAAAAATATGTGAGGATATTATTAATGAAAAGTGTAGTACTTTGTGAAAAGCCCTCTGTTGCTCGTGATATTGCGAGGAATTTAGGGGCTAAAAATAATAAAAATGGATGTTTAGAGGGAGATAAATATGTAGTTACATGGGCACTAGGACATTTAATTACTCTTCAAACTCCAGATAAATATAAAGAATTTAATAACGTGAACTTAGAAAGTTTACCAATGATTCCTAAATTTATGAAGACTGAGATTATTAAGAAAACTTTCAAGCAATACAAAGTTGTAGAAAATGCGATTAATAGAAAAGATATTAAGGAAATTATTATTGCTACTGATGCAGGACGTGAGGGAGAACTTGTAGCTAGGTATATTATAGATAAGGCAAAATGTAATAAACCTATTAAACGTCTATGGATTTCATCGGTAACAGATAAGGCTATTAAAGATGGGTTTAAAAATCTAAAAGATGGAAAAGAATATCTTGGGCTATATCACTCTGGGATAGCTCGTGCAAATGCGGATTGGTTAGTTGGGATTAATGCTTCTAGAGCATTAACACTAAAATATAATGCATCTTTAAACTGTGGTAGAGTTCAAACTCCTACGTTACAAATGGTGTTTGAAAGAGAAGAAAAAATTAAACAATTTAAACCAAAAGATTATTATACATTTGAAGCTCAGATTGATGGTGTTAAGTTCAGTTGTGGTAATAGTGAGTTTAATTTAGAAAAAGCAGAACAATTCATTAAAAAGAATATGAATAAAGAAATTAAATTCAATGAGGTTCAGAAAAAAGCTAAAACTTCATCAGCCAAACCGTTGTACAACTTAACGGATATTCAACAAACAGCAAGTACTTTATTCGGTATATCACCAAAACAAACTTTAAATATTGTTCAAAGTCTTTATGAAAGACATAAGGTATTAACTTACCCTAGAACTGATAGTAGATATTTAACGAGTGATATGAAAAATACATTAAAAGATCGTGTTCAGGCTATTGGTGGAGATTTTAAAGAAGTTATAGCAAAAATACTAAAAGAGAAAGATTTAAATGCTAAGAAAATTATTAATAATGCGAAAGTAAGTGATCACCATGCGATTATACCTACAGAACAAAGACCAAATTATATGTCTATGTCTGAGATGGAGACAAAAATTTATAATTTAGTAGCGAAAAGATTTTTAGAAAATTTACTACCTGAGTATAAATATGAAGAAACAACTTACTCGTTTACTTTGGATAATAAGGTATTTTCTGCAAAAGGTCTAAAAGTTCTTCAAGAAGGTTATAAAGTGCTAAGTAAGGAAGAAATTCAAGATAAAGTTATTAATCTAAATAACGGTAATTTTAAACTTGAAACATTAGTTTACAGCAAAAAACAAACAACGCCTCCTAGTTATTATACTGAAGGTAGTTTAATATATGCGATGGAAAATCCTTTTGAATTTGTTGATGATGAGAATGAAAGAAAAATCCTTAAGGAAACAAATGGTATCGGAACTGTTGCAACTAGGGCAGATATACTGGAAAAATTGTTTACGAATGATTATTTGGTACTAGATAATGGGAAAATAAAAACTACTAATAAGGCTAAACAGCTTCTTAATTTAGTTCCAAAAAATTTAAAGAGTCCGTCACTAACAGCGGTATGGGAAAAACAACTTGATAATATCGCAAAAAATAAACTTTCAAAAGATAAGTTTTTAAATGATGTTAAACAATATACAAAATCTTGTATAGCAGAAATTAAAGACAGTGAGGATAAGTTCAAACACGATAATATTAGTGGTAAAAAATGTGAAGAGTGTGATAGCTTTATGCTTGAAGTGGATAAAAAAGGAACTAAGATGTTAAAATGTTCAAATCCAAGTTGTCGTAACCGTAAAGTTATTAGTAGGCTAACAAATCTTCGTTGTGATAATTGTCATAAGAAAATGACATTATTTGGTAATGGTGAAAATGCTACATATCGATGTCAATGTGGAAATTCTCTAAAACAAAAAGAAGTCGACAAGAGAATTAAATCTAGTAAAAAAGATAAAGCAAGTCGTGTAGATATGAAGAAATACATGAAACAAGAAAAATTAGAGAATAATGCATTAGCAGGGTTAGCTGGATTAAAACTAAAATAATATATGGTAGTGACTCAAAAATCGTAATTTTGATATGTACCGACACATATATATTTAGTTTAGACAGGTGGATGTATTCCTGTATTGTACAGGAGACATCGATTTTGTCAAGTCACACTCGCACAGTTTATTAGATATCTAAAAAGCTTTTTAAAAGCGAATTTAGATATTAATAAACAACTGTGTCTATGAGTTCTGATATGAACTTTGTAAAACTTTGGGACTTTTGGATCAGCCCCATATTGTATTAGATTTTAAAATACAATACTTGATTAGAAACATTTGACGTTAATAAGTTTTTTATATTAATTCTAGTGTTTACATCAAGTCTATGCTATAATATATAATGAAAAAATTTGTCTGAGAGGTAAAAGATGAAATATGTATCAGTGGCTGTAGATGGGCCAGCAGGATCGGGAAAAAGTACAATAACAAAACTAGTAGCTAAAGAGCTAGGTTATAATTATGTGGATACTGGTGCTATGTATCGCGCATTAACATATAATTTTTTATCTAATGGTTTAAAAGAATTAGAAGAAAATGATATAAAGAATCTGCTTGAGAATGTGGATTTCAGAGTAGAATATGTTAATGGAGTTCAATATGTTTACGTAAACAATGTGGAGGTTAGTGATAAAATACGTACAGCAGAAGTGTCGAAATATACTTCATTATTTGCTAAATCACCTGCAGTACGAGAATTTCTAATTGATACACAAAGAAATTTAGCAGGAACTAACAACATTATTATGGATGGACGTGATATAGCATCTGTTGTCTTACCTAATGCAGATGTAAAAATATTTTTAACTGCTTCTGTTGAAGAAAGAGCAAGACGAAGAATGTTAGACTTCGAACGTCAAGGTATAGAAAATGTTGATTTTGAAAAAGTTAAAGAAGATATAAAAGCACGCGACTGGCAAGATGAAAATAGAGATATTGCCCCTTTAATAAAAGTAGAATCAGCTACGTTAATAGATACGACTACTATGACAATAGAAGAAGTTGTTGCTAGAATGACTAATTTAGTAAAAGTTGTAGAGAAATAGAAACTAGAAGGAGTGTAGTATGTATAATTTTATTAGAGTTTTGTTAGCACTTTTTTATAAAATATTTTATAAGGTTACAATTGTTAACAAAGAAAAAATAGAGAATGCAAAAGGTGTGGTAATTTCTGGGAATCATTTAAGTAACCATGATCCATTACTTTTTCCAGCATTTTTTGATAAAAAAATCCGCTTCATAGCTAAAGAAGAATTATTCAAAGTATTTTTTATTAAACAAGCATTGGAAGCAACTGGAGCAATTCCTATAAAAAGAGGTACATTTGACAGAACTGCAATAAACAATAGTATTAAGTTGATTAAAGAAGGAGAAGTTGTTGGAATTTTCCCAGAGGGAACTCGTTCTCATTCAAAAGACTTAGACCTTGGTCAATCTCATAATGGAGCATCATTTATTGCTACAAGAGCAAAAACTAAGATAATTCCATTTGCAATTATTCCTAATAAGAATTTTAGAATTTTTTCTAGTATCAAGATTGTAATTGGTGATGAAATAGATGCTACTGCATTAAAAGAAGAAGGTAAAAGTCATGATGAAATTACTGCTATTTTAATGGAACGTATCTCAGAATTGATTGAAAAGGAGAAATAAAGTGTACGAAAAAACGATTAAATTTAAATTAGAAAAGAAATTTTTTAATCAAGCCGGCTTTTTAGATAATAAATATGTGTATGAGTGGATGAATCTTGCTAAGAAGTATTATTTAAATGGTTTAGGAATAGATATTGATTCATTAATTAATTATAACTTATATTATGCTGATATTGATGTGAAGTATTCAATTAGATCTAATATAAGATATAATAGTCAGGATATTTTTATTAAAGCATGGATTGAAAAGCACAGTGGAATTAAAACAATTTTTTCTTATGAATTCTATGTAGATGGAGAAGTAGTAATAATTGCTTCAAGTTCTCATAATATTCTTGGAACGGATAGTGATCGTGCCATTAGAATAGACCGAAATTTACCGAAGTGGGATCAAATTCTTAAAGATGTAGTAGCTAATGAATATAAAGAGTAATTATTAATAAAATATTAGGAGTTTCTCGTTATATGATTTTATCATATTGATGAGTTGCTCCTATTTTATTTTCACAAATAATGTTATAGATTTTTATTGATACACTATCAATTTATTATAACCTGTTTAATTGATAAATAATTGATTTTATTATATACTTTATAGTGGTTTAAATTATGTTTATTTTTGATATAAACGGTTAATTATTAAAGAAGAAAGGTAGATAGTATGATATATTTAGACAATTGTGCTACGACTAGACCGTATAAAGAGGTACTAGATACATTTGTTGAAGTTAATAATTCTTATTTTGGAAATCCAGCTAGTATTAATAAATACGGGAAAACAGCGAATAAACTTCTTTCTGCGGCAAGAACTCAAGTAGCATCTATTCTTGGTGTAGGAGTAGAAAGTATTTTTTTTACTTCTTGTGCAACAGAGAGTAATAATATAGCATTACTGGGAAGTGTTGAACATAAAAAAGATTTTGGTAATAGAATTATTGTTTCAAAAATCGAACATCCATCTGTTCTAGAATCTTTTAGAGAACTAGAAAGACGTGGGTTTATCTTAGATTATGTAGATGTTGATGAGTATGGTTTTATAGATTTAAATCATTTGAAGTCATTATTAACGAAAGAAACTATTTTATTAAGCGTTATGCATGTCAATAATATCTTTGGAGCAATTCAGCCGATTGAAGAAATAGTAGAAATCTTAAAAGATTATCCTAAAGTTCATTTTCATGTTGATGGAGTACAGGGAGTATTAAAAAATCCTATTAATCTTTCAAGAGTCGATAGCTATTCAATCTCGGCTCATAAGTTTCATGGTCTAAAAGGTATTGGGATTCTATATTTAAAATCTAGAAGAACTGTTCATAATATTATCTTCGGTGGAGGCCAAGAAAATGGTTTAAGAAGTGGTACAGTAAATGTAGCTGCAGCTGTAAGTTTAGCAAAAGCACTGCGTTTATCACATGAGAGAATTGCTAGTGCGAAAAACAACCATAAAGAGTTTAAAAAACTTATTATAGATGAGTTTTCTAAATATGAACATATTGTTATAAATTCACCTTTTAGTGATAAATTTGTAGATTCAATTATTAATATTAGTCTACCGAAAATTAAAGGTGAAGCAATTGTTAATGCCTTAAATGATAGAGGTATTATGGTTTCTACTACGAGTGCATGTTCTTCTAAAACATTTCATCTTAATGAGGCATTGTATGCTAGAGGATTGTCTAAAGAAAATATAGAAGGAAGTATTCGTGTTAGTTTTTCATATGAAACTACGAAAGAAGAAGTAGAAAAATTTATTGAAGTATTCATTGATGAATATAATAAAAAATTTAAAGAGGTAATTGAAAGTGGAATTTAGTCATATTATAGTAAGATATGGAGAACTTACTCTGAAATCTGGAAATAGAAATGAATTTTTAAAAAAACTTACAAAAAATATAAGATATAATTTACAAGGTTTAACTGGTTTTCACGTACAAACAAAAAGAGATAGAATGTACATTCATTTAGATCACAATGAAGATGTATATGAAATTATGGATAGATTAAAAAGAGTCCCTGGAATTCATAATTTTTCTCCGGTTTTAAGAGCTGGGCTAGATGTGGAAGAAGCGAAAAAAGTAATAGATAAACTATTAGAAACTAAGTTAGATAAAGAATATAAATTTAAAATTCAAACTAAAAGACCTAATAAAAACTTTCCACATAATACTAATGAATTAAATAATGTATTTGGAAGCCATGTGTTGGTTAATTATAAAAACTTAAAAGTTAATGTTAAACAACCTGATTTTATTATCAATGTTGAGGTGCGTAGTGAAGGGATATTCATCTTTACTGACTTTATAAAAGGTGTTGGAGGATTCCCAGTTAATACATCTTCTAAAGCACTGTTATTATTATCTGGAGGAATCGATTCACCAGTAGCAGCTCATACGTTACAAGTTAAGGGTGTGGAAGTAGAAATGATTCATTTCCAATCACCACCGTTTACTTCTACAGAAGCGTTAGAAAAAATATTTGATTTAACAACAAAATTAAGTGAAGTAGTTGGTAAAATTAAGTTGCACGTTGTAAACTTTACTAAATTACAAACAGAAATAGTTAAACGTGTTCCTTCGAATTATACAATGACTTCAACTAGAAGATTTATGTTACGTATAGCTGAAGATGTAGCCAAAAAAGAAGGGTGCTTAGCTATAGCTACAGGAGAATCATTAGGACAAGTAGCTTCACAAACTTTAGAGTCAATGAACTGCATTAATGAAGTAACTAACTTACCGATATTAAGACCACTATTGACAATGGATAAGGTGGATATTATTAAAATTGCTCAAGAGATAGAAACGTTAGAAATTTCTAATCTTCCTTTTGAGGATTGTTGTACAATATTCACACCAAAAGCACCAAAAACAAAACCAAGACTAGAAAAAATCAAAGCATATGAAGCTCGTGATGATTACTCAGATTTAATAGCTGAGACTTTGGATAGTGTACAAACATATTTATTTGATAAAAATGGGCGAGTTGTTATCCAAGATATGAGAGAACAAGAAGTTAAAAAAGAGGAAAAAGAAGATTTTTCAGATTTATTATAAAATAGAAAGTGAGATAATTAATGGAAAAAAAAGTAATAGTAATCGGAGCAGGACTAGCAGGAAGTGAAGCTGCTTGGCAACTTGCAAAACGAGGAGTGAAGGTTGATCTTTATGAGATGAGACCTAAGAAAATGACACCAGCTCATAAAACACAAAACTTTGGAGAGTTAGTTTGTTCTAACTCACTACGAGCTAACAATATAACTAACGCTGTTGGATTATTAAAAGAAGAGATGAGAATGTTAGATTCAATCATTATTAAGTGTGCTGATGCAACACAAGTCCCAGCTGGTGGAGCATTAGCAGTAGATAGAGATAAATTCTCAGAAATGATTACAGAAACTATAAAAAACCATCCAAATATTAATGTAATTGGTGAAGAATTACCTCAGATTCCTAAAGGAGAAGTACCGGTAATTGTTGCTACAGGACCACTTACATCTGATGCATTAAGTCAAGATATTAGAAACTATACTAAACAAGATGGTTTATATTTCTATGATGCAGCAGCACCAATCATTGAAAAAGATTCTATCGATATGGAAAAAGTTTATCTTAAATCAAGATATGATAAAGGTGAAGCAGCATACCTAAATTGTCCAATGACAAAAGAAGAGTTTACAAATTTCTATAATGAATTAATAACAGCTGAAGCGGCTCCATTAAAAGAATTTGAAAAAGAAATTTACTTTGAAGGTTGTATGCCTTTTGAAGAGATGGCAAAACGTGGAGAGAAAACTCTATTATTTGGACCAATGAAACCAGTAGGATTAGAAGATCCAAAAACTGATAAACGTCCATATGCTGTTGTTCAATTGCGTCAAGATAACAGTGAAGGAACTCTATACAATATTGTTGGATTCCAAACACACCTTAAATGGGGTGAACAAAAGAGAATAATTAATATGATTCCTGGGCTTGAAAATGCTAATATCGTACGATATGGTGTTATGCACAGAAATACATACTTAAATTCACCACAATTATTAGAAAAAACATATAGATTAAAAGAAGAAAAAAATATTTATTTCGCTGGTCAAATGACAGGGGTAGAAGGATATGTTGAGAGTGCAGCTTCAGGAATTGTGGCAGCATTAAATGCATTATACAATACTGAAAACAAGGAAATAGTATTTCCTACAGAGACTATGATAGGTGCTATGGCAAACTATATCGTAGATAATACAAGCAAAAACTTCCAACCTATGAATGCGAATTTTGGTATTATCAAACCACTTCCTGAAAGAATCAAAGATAAAAAGGAAAAATATGAAAGATATGCTAAAAGATCGCTTGAAATGTTAGAAAATTTCAAAATTGATTAAATTAATTTTTAAAAAGTCTTACAATTTATTGAAATAAATGGTATAATAATCAGGGAAGTATTTTGTAAGGAGAAAATTAATGGCAAGTTTATTACAAAAAACAAGAAAAATAAGTACAATTTTACAAGAAGGACGACACGATAACGTAGACTTTGAAGCTATGGCTATGCGACTTAGTCCAATTCTAGATTCAGTAGTGTATATTCTTGATACTGAAGGGAATATTCTTGGTTATGATTCAATTGTTGATTATTCAAATGAACGTATGGAAAAAATAATTCAAGATAGAAAAGTTCCAAAAGCATATTTAGATGCAACACTAAAAGTTTATGCCACAAAAGTTAATATTCCTTTCCAAGATTCATTATCAATTTTCCCCGAAGAAGAACAAGAACGTTTTGAAGGTAACAGTTATACTGTAATTCTTCCTATTAGAGGAGGAGGAGAACGTTTAGGAACACTTGTTATTGGAAGAATGGATAGTGATTTTAAAGATGATGATTTAGTTTTAGCTGAGTATGCTTCTACAGTAGTAGGAATTGAAATCTTACATGAAAAACAAGATAAAGAGAAAAACTTAGCCCGTGATAAAGATATGGTTAATATGGCACTAAATTCATTATCGTTCTCTGAAAAGGAAGCGATAGAACATATCTTTAGAGAATTAGATGGAACAGAAGGACTATTAATTGCTAGTAAGATTGCTGATAGAGTGGGGATTACTAGATCAGTGATTGTTAATGCTTTAAGAAAATTAGAAAGTGCTGGAATTATTGAATCTAAATCATTAGGTATGAAAGGTACATATATTAAAGTACTGAAAGAATATTTCTTAGAATTAATGTTTTCTAATGAATTTTAATATGTAAAATTGTAAAAAAAGAAAGGTTGTTTGTGTACAGCCTTTCTTTTTTTGCAACTAATATTTAAACTATTCTTGATTTAATTTGCTGATGAATTTCTCATTATTTATAATTACTCTAGTATGAGATGCATCTCCAATTTTTTTTTCACCTTCGAAAGCCTCTAGATTAAAAATAATAATTTTATCTTTAATAATCTCTGTAATTTCACCTAAAATTGTAATTTCTTTATTAACAAGAGTAGGAGCAAGATGATTGATATTTATGTTGCTTCCAACACTTCCTAAGTCGTTTGTTAAGAATGAATTTAAGAATGTTTTAGCGGCGTTTTCCATGAATGCCACAAGGCTAGGAGTAGCCAATACATTTAAGTCGCCGCTTCCCATATATTTAGCTGTATTTAATTCTGATACTACATAAGTTTGTTTAAATTGTTTATTAATCTCTATTTTCATAATTTTAACCTCTCTTATTTATTCATAAAATGTTACTTCGTAATCAATGAATTTTTTATTTTTATAATTAAATTTAGCAGAAAAGAAGGGTTTTTCTTTTACTAACCAATCAAGGAATATATAGTCACCTTCCCAAGTGTTAATATTTTGAATTTCAGATTTTTTAACCCAAACAAGATCTCCTTCATCGCAATCTTTAGTAAGGATCCCTGTATAATTTGGAGCTGTAAAGACGTAGGTATACCAATCTTTTTCTCCGTCGAAGTTAGGAAAAGTAATTATTCCTCTCAACTTTGGATTAATAATATCCAAATTTGTTTCTTCTTTTACTTCTCTAATGACACAATCTTCAGGACTTTCTCCGACTTCGAATTTTCCTCCGACACTTATTGTTAGTCCTTCATGAATATCGTTTTCTTTCTTCGTTCTTTTTAACATTAAAAAACTATCTCCATTGTCGATATAACACATGGTTGCAAGTACATTGTTCATATAACAGTCTCCTATATTTAAAGAAAAAGTAGGAAAGAGGATATACCTCAATACCTACTTTCTTTTGTAAAAAATTTTTTATTAAATAAATAATTAACCTTATTAACGCTTTTTATCAAGGCCTACAGCGTCTAATAATGCAACAAACACTGTAAACATTACAGAAAGTATTGCACAGTCACGAAGTGTATTAACTTCACCATTGCTACCTAAAATAGATGATACGATAAATATTACAATAAATGCAAATATAAATGACCAAATTAGTGAAATAATATATTTCATCGTTATCACTCCTTAATTTTTACTTACACTAACTATTATACAACTATTATTTAAATCTAGCAACATTTTTATTGATAATTTATATATCGATTTCAAAGCTATTATTAAGTAAAGTATAAATTTAGTAGTATTTAGAAATTCATAACAAGTATTTATTTATATTCGCCTTCTAGTAATATATAAAAAGTATGATATAATAAAATATATATGTCTGTGGAGGTAACTTATGTATCAAAAATTATATATAGATAAGAAATTAGAAGTTCAAATTACAGATGAGTTAAAGCAGGTATTTTTTGATTACTCTATGCCTTTTGAATATATTGAAGATTCAAATATTCTGGAGTCTAATGCTTTGTTTTTAACTGATAATAAAAATAATCTTAGCAATACACTAATTAATGTATTTCTATTAAAAGAAGATTACGATTTTTTAGATGTTAAGAATGCTATATTCATTAAAAATATCGAAGACATAGTACGAGTATTTAAAGATGATGTTTGGAAAAAATGGGCACAAGAACTCCAATTTCTGTCACAATGTAGTTTAGCCTATAGTAAAGATAAATTTGATAGGGAACGTTCAGAAAGAATTAGAGAAATTGCATGTGAAATGTTATCATTTAAATATAATATTTCAATAGAAAAAATAAAAATAGATTTTGCAGGTGAGCTAGGTTATCAAACTCCGAAAGTTGAAACTAGAGCTGCTGTTATTAAAGATAATAAAATATTACTGGTAAAAGAGCAGTTTGATGGAAAATGGGCCCTCCCTGGTGGATATCAGGATGTGAATAAAAGTATTCGAGAAAATATTATAAAAGAAGCAAGTGAAGAAGCAGGAGCTGTGGTTAATCCTATAAAAGTTGTTGCTGTACTTGACTATAATAGACATCATCATGTTAACTTTCCTTTCGGTATGGTCAAAATATTTGTTCTATGTGAATATGTTAGTCACAGTTTTACAGAAAATACTGAAACTTTAGGAGCAGAATTTTATTCGCTTAATGAGCTTCCAGAATTATCTGTTACGAGAACAACAAAAAAACAATTAGAAATGTGTTTTGATTGTTACAATAATGTTGAAAACTGGAATACAATATTTGATTAGTTTTATTTAAGGAGTTGATTTTAAAAAGTATGAATTTACGAGAAACATTAATAAATAGAAATCTGCCTGTCCATGAACAATTGATATTTTGTTTATTACTTACGGCTGTCGGTGGATTTTTTGATGCGTATACTTTTGTTAATTGTGATGGTATTTTTGCAAATGCACAGACTGGAAATTTAATTTTCGTTGGAATAGACTTAATTGAAGGAAATTTTCCAGAAGTACTACATTATTCAATACCTATATTCTCGTTTATAGTAGGGGTATTAGTAAGTAAATTTATAGAAACAAAATATAAAGAGTTATCTATTTTTAAGCATATTTATATGTTACTTTTAACACAAATAATAGCTTTAGTAGTTATTTCGCTTAAACATGAATTTTTTGGAGTAGATATTAGGCCAATAGTAATTTCATTTATCTGTGCAATTCAGTTTGATGGATTCAGAAAAGTTAATAATCTGGTTTTTGCTAGTGTTTTTTGTACTGGTAATTTACGATCAATGAGTGAACATCTATATAAATACATCGTGTTGAAAAAGAAAGAAAGTAAAACTCCTTTATATATTTATTCAAGTGTAATAGCTGTTTTTCTTTCAGGTGTAATATTAGGGGCTGCAATGTCAAAATATTTTTTACATAAGGCGATTATTGTACCAATTTTTATTATTTTTATCAATTTAGTTTTTGTAACTGTAATTTATAATAAATTTGTGAAAAAGAGAATATAAAATAATAAAATTTCAAGGTGATTTTATAGTGATATAATTAGAATTTAGAATCATCTTGGAATTTTTATATTTAGTGAAAAATTGTTATAAATGCATTTACATAAAGTTTTATAGATGTTATAATCAATATAGAAATAAAAAATTAGGGTAGTTTTAATACTAAGGGGGTATTTATATGAGTGAAACAGTATTAAACAATTTTAATGAGTATTTGATAAATAGAAAAGAGTTTTCAACAAACACTATCAATTCATACGATAGGGATTTAAAAAAAATCTTTTTATATTTAGCTGAAAAAGGATATTCTACTGAAGACTATTCTTGGTTAAATGAAGAATTTATTTCTAGATATATAGATTATCTAAGGGAAAAAGAATATTCGTCTGCAACATTATCAAGAACGATATCTACTGTTCACATTTTTGTGGAGTATTTATGGATTGAAAAAATTATTCCAAATAGGATTAATATTGATGTTCATATCGATAAGGAAGAACATCAAGAACTTGTAATTTTTACAAGACAAGAAATTTCTAAGATTTTAGATGTGAAAACAAAAAATTTAATTGGTTATAGAGATAAAGCTATTTTTGAGTTATCATATTCTATTGGTATTAAACCAACAGAATGTATAAACTTAGAATTAAAAGATGTTAATACTACTATTGGATTTTTAAAATATAGAAAAAAAGAAGGATTCCGTACAGTTGCACTTAATAGAGAATCGGTAGAAGCAATAGAGAATTATATTGCTGAATTGAAGAAAGAATATCCTGATATTAAAGAAGACAGTAAATTATTCTTGAACCAAGATGGTGAAGGAATTAGTCGTCAAGGTTTCTGGAAAATATTTAAAAAACGCCAACAAGATTTAGGATTAACAAAAGAGCTAAATACTATGAATTTTAGAAATTCTTTAGCAATTCATTTGCTAGAAGATAAGGTTCCAGCAGAAGAAGTACAAGAATTGTTAGGTTTGAAAAATATTCATAGTTTGAAGTTATATTTCTCTAGTTTAGAGGGAAATAAATCGAAAAGAATGATTAGTAATCATCCAAGAAAGACGATTAAAAAAGGATAAGATAAATGTATAATGTTAACTTAGAGGTTTTTCAAGGGCCACTTGATTTGCTTTTGCACTTAATAGAAAAGATGGAGATTGATATTTATAATATTCCTATAGCACAGCTAACAGAGAGTTATTTAGAATATATAAATAATAATGATGACTTTTCATTAGAAAATGCAGAAGAATATATAGTTATGGCTGCAACTTTGCTCCATATTAAAAGTAAGAATTTACTTCCTAAGTTTGAAAATGAAACTATTGAAGATGAAGAGGATTTAGTTCAACAGCTCCTTGATTATAAAAACTATAAGGAACTAAGTGAAAAACTAGATAATCTTCAACGAATGAGAGCACAATTTTTAGATAAGGAAAGTATTAATATAGATGTTGAAGGTAATATTGAAACTTTGAGAGTGCCATCTTCTAAGTTACTAAGGGCTATGGAGAATATTCTTAGATCTTTTGATGATAAAGAAAATGAAATTTCATTGGTCAGCTATCGTAGAGAAGTATCATTTGAAGAGGTAAAAGAAGAGCTTGTTAATAAATTTAAAAATAAAACAAAAATGAATTTCTTCGACCTTGTTAAGACCTATTCTCAAAAAAATGAAATTGTTTTGATGTTTATAGGTGTTTTAGCTATGATAAAGGATCAAGAATTACAATGTGTTGACAAAGATGGTGAAATCATTTTAGAATATAAATCAAAGGAAGATTAACATGTTATTAGATGAAACTAAGAAAATAATAGAGGCTTTACTTTTCATGAAAGGAGAAGAAGGGCTAAATATTGAATACTTTTCTACTTTCATGGAAGTAGAAATGCATGAAGCTGAAAATATGTTGAATGTATTTTGTGAGGATTATAATAAGATTAATAATTCATTGATTATTAAAAAATTCGGAACAACATACAAAATGCTTTTGAGAGATGAAATGGCTGAAGTAATAAAAAAAGCTGTTATCTCAAAAAATCTTGTTAAATTATCTAAAGCATCTTTAGAAACTTTAGCAATTATAGCTTATAATCAACCAATTACAAAAGTTCAAATTGATAAGATAAGGGGTGTAAGTAGTGATTCTATATTACACTCTCTTGTTAGTAAAGAACTTATAGTATCTAACAAAACGTTAGACACGATTGGGAAACCTAAATTATATGAAACAACAGATATATTTTTAGATGTTTTCGGATTAGAAAGTTTAGAACAATTACCAACATCGGAAATTGTTAGTAACGAAGAAATTAATAAATTTTTACAAAATTAGGAGGACGATATGGCAGAAAGACTGCAAAAATTAATAGCTGCATCAGGATATACATCAAGAAGAAAGGCAGAACAATTAATTCTTGATGGAAAAGTAAGTGTTAATGGCGAAATTGTAAAAGAACTTGGTGTCAAGGCTGAACCTAGTGATATTATCATAGTAGAGGGTGCTCGTTTATTAAAAGAAAATAAGAGATACTATTTATTCTATAAACCTGAGAAGGTTATTACATCAATGTCTGATGAGAAAGATAGAACTTGTGTGAAAGACTTCTTTGAAAATGTTAGCGAACGTGTTGTGCCTGTGGGTAGATTAGACTATGATACATCAGGAGCACTTATTATGTCTAATGATGGTGAATTTATTAATTTAATAACGCACCCTAAGCATAAAATTAAAAAAACTTATGTTGCTAAAATAAATGGAAAACTAGAGGAAAATCACCTTAGAATTCTTCGTAATGGTGTGAGAATAGATAATTATAAAACTGCAAAAGCAGAAGTGAATATAGTTAAAAATAAAAATAAGAGTGGTAACACTTTAGTTAGATTAACTATCCATGAAGGTAAAAACAGACAAGTAAGAAGAATGTTTGAAGCTTTAGGTTATGAAGTAATGAAATTAAAACGTGAATCGATTGAAGATTTAACGCTAGAAGGATTAAAAAAAGGTGAGTATAGAACTCTTACTATTCATGAGGTAAAAAGACTTATTAATAAAGCCAAAAATGGTGAAAAGTAAAATTAGGAAGTGATGTATTGTGGCAGAGAGAGTATTGATTGTAGATGATGAAGAAAGAATAAGAAAATTATTAGTAATGTATCTTGAAAAAGAGGGTTATATTGTAGATGAAGCTAGTAATGGTAATGATGGTCTAGAACGATTGAAGTATATGGATTATTCATGTGTCTTATTAGATGTGCAATTACCTATGTTAAATGGTAAATCTATTTTATCTGAACTTAGAAAAACAAAGGCTACTCCTGTAATTATTATGTCTGCTCAGGCAGATGAACAAAGTAGGGTAGAAGGTTTTGAATTAGGTGCAGATGATTATGTTATTAAGCCTTTTAGTCCTAGAGAACTTATGTTAAGAATTAATGCCATTCTTCAACGTACAAAACGAAGTGTATTTTATACTCCGGAACTTTATACAAAAGATGTATTAGTTTTTCCGGGATTAATAATTGATGTTAATTCACATAAAGTAATTGTAGAAGATAGTGAAGTTTTATTGACACCTAAAGAATTTGATTTATTACTATTTTTAGCTAAATCTCCTGATAAGGCTTTTAAACGAAATGAAATTCTTAGAGCTGTATGGGATTACGATTTTTATTCGGATTTAAGAACTGTAGATACACATATTAAGCGTGTAAGGAAGAAATTTGACAAGATTTCTCCAAAAGTTGCTCAAATGATCGTTACTGTTTGGGGTATAGGATATAAATTTGATACATCACAAAATAGTCTATAAAAGGAGAAAACATGCTAGGATTTTATAGAAATTTAGCAAAATTAACGAGAACTGCTAGTAAGATTGCAGGTAAAAAAGGAACGGATTTACCGGGAAAAGTATTAAGAAAAGTTAATGATAATGTATTAACTAAATTAGCTAGTGATTTTGATGAAATAGTTTTTGTAACAGGAACAAATGGAAAAACAACGACATCAAATCTTATTGGACATACATTAAGATGTGCTGGTAAGAATTTCATTAATAATTTTGAAGGTGCGAATATGTTGGATGGAATTATATCGACTTTTGCTATTCAAGCCAATAATAATACTAAGTTAGCTGTAATTGAAATCGATGAAGGTTCGATTAGAAGAGTAATGCAATATATTACTCCAACTAAGTTTGTTATTAATAATTTCTTTAGAGATCAAATTGATAGATTTGGTGAAATTGATACTTTAATAGCAACAATTGGTGAACAATTAGAAGGAAAAAATATACAACTTATTTTAAATAGTGATGATCCTTTTGTTACAAGACTTTCAAAATATGGTGAGGATAATATATATTTTGGTATTGCTAAAGATGCTTATCAATTTTCTGATTTTGGTATATCAGAATCTAAATTCTGTCCTAATTGTGGAATGGAATTAATTTATGATCATGTACACTATAGTCAACTAGGGTTCTATCACTGTTCTAAATGTGATTTTAAACATCAAGATGTAAAATATGAAGTGACGAATGCTACTGTAGAACCATTTATTAATATGACTATTAATAAAAATGCTTCAATAGCTACAAAATTAGCTGGAGATTACAATATTTATAATTTACTTGCAGCGTATTCACTACTAAAAGAGCTTGGATTAGAAGATGAGAAAATAAAATATGGTCTTGAAACATACACTGCAACTAATGGTCGTATGCAAAGTATTGGTCTATCGAATGGTGCAACAGTATTACTTAATTTAGCAAAAAATCCGGCAGGTTTAAATGCTTCTTTAGCGATTGCTAATGTGATAAAAGAAGAAATCAACTACCTATTAGTATTAAATGATAACGGTGCTGATGGTATTGATATATCTTGGATTTGGGATACTGACTTTGATATATTAAATGGACAGAAAATAAAAAATATAGTGTGCTCTGGTAAACGAGCGAAAGAATTAGCTTTAAGATTGAAATATACTGGTATAGAAGCAAATATTGTTGTTTTAGAGAGTATACCAGAAGCTGTAGACAAACTAAAAAGTTATAATGAGAAGTATGCGATAGCTATTCCAAATTATACTGCATTAGTAGAGACTCAAAGAGAATTGGAGAAATAATTCTATGGATTTAAAATTATATCATTTTATGCCTGATAAATTAAATTTATATGGTGATATTGGAAATGTTATTGCACTAAAAAAACGTTGTGAATGGAGAGGAATCAATCTCGAAATTGAGAATATTACTTCAACTGAGGGTGTGAAACTTACTGATTGTGATATGTTTTTCATCGGTGGCGGATCTGATAGGGAACAATGTATAGCAACTGAACAATTTAGTAAAATTAAACATGAATTTAAATCAGCTATTGAAGATGGTATTCCAGCACTTACAATTTGTGGTGGTTATCAATTTTTAGGAGAATATTATAAAACTGTTGATGGTGATAAATTACCTGGTCTAAATATATTGGATTTTTATACAGAATCAAAAAAAGATGCACCACGTTTAATTGGTAATATACTAGTTGAATCTGAAAAATTTGGTAATATCGTAGGATTTGAAAATCATGGTGGAAGAACATATCATAATTATGAAACATTAGGAAATGTAGTAGTGGGATATGGAAATAACGATGAAGATAAGAAAGAAGGTATTCTTTATAATAATTTAATTGGGACTTATCTTCATGGACCAATTTTACCTAAGAATCCTAATGTAACAGATTATCTGATAAAAGCAGCATTAGACAATAAATACGGAACATATGATTTTATTGAATTAAATAATGATATCGAATTAAATGCCAATAAGCATATGGTTGAATTATTAAAGAAATCAATTAAGTAAAGTTTAACGATTAAAATAATATAAAGAAAACGACTTAAAAGTATGATTGTTATCAATCAAATTTTTAAGTCGTATTTTTGTATTAAATTTGCTTAATACATTCTTTAAATTTATTTATAAGTTCTGGAATTAATTCTTTATCTAAACATGAAAATGCAATTCTTATATGATCATCATCCATAGAGTATACGCCATATTTATATTCATTTAAGAATTTAAGTCTAAATTCATGAGCATTAATGTTTGATGGTAATTTTATAGTAAAGAAGTAACCCGAATTAAACGGAAGAACTGTAACTAGTGAATTTAAATTTTCTTTTGATATAGCTTGTTTTAATTCGTCATATCTTTCTTCAATTATTTTATCATTGATTGCTTTTTCTTCTAATGATTGTTTATTCTCTAACAATCTCACAGCAATTTGTTGCGATAGGTTAGAAGGAGATGATGTAGTACTTCTCAAATAACCTTGTGTTTTTTCTAATAAAATTTTTCTTAATTCATCATTTTTAGTATAGTATGTAATAAAACCTACACGAAGGCCCCAACTGTAAAATTCTTTAGTGATACCATCTAATTTTACTATTAAACAGTTTTCATTTTCTGCTAATTTATATGTAGCGCTTAATGTTGGAGTTTTGTGTTTGTCTTCAAAGAATAGTCCAAAATAAGCATCGTCAGAAACGATGATAATTTGTTTATTTGTATTTTCTTTTGCAAAGATGTTTATAACTTCAACTAATGAATCTAATTCAACGTCAGATGGTGTATATCCAGTTGGATTATTTGGGAAGTTCAATATTAATGAAATTTTGTCTTCTTTTATACTATAAAGAGCTTTTTTGAAATTTTTGATACTAAACTCATTGTTTTCATCAAATTGATTGTATTTATAAATCTTATTTCCTAACTTAATTGTATAAATCTGAGCATAGTTTTGCCAAAAAAGATTTGGTAGTAAAAGAGCATCTCCACTTTCGTTAAATAGATTTGCTGCGATATCGATTCCTTGGGTAATTCCTGTTGTAACCATAGGTAAAGATAAAAAATCTTTATTAATCTTAGGGTTATCAGCTAAGATTTTTTCTTTCCATAATTCTCGCATTTTTGGTAATCCAGGTGTAGGAGAATAAGGTAGATATTCTGAATTGTTTAATTCTGTTAATACTTTATTAATTGATGGTAATGACATTGCTTTTTTATTGATTGTTGCAATACCAATTGTAGCATTAATTGCACCTGCAACAGCTGCTGTTTCTTTTGATTGAATTAGTACATCTTGAGGTAAAATTATGTTTTCACCTAGTTTTGAAAAAAATGACATAGTATTCCTCCTGTTTTCTATATAGAATTATTATACCACTAATATTTGATTACTAAAAGAAGGAAATACAAATAAGAAATCGAATAACATGTAAAATTTTAAGAATTAACTAGAAATATATAAAATAACGATATTTTCTAATTTGAAAATGTTAAGGATTATATTACAAATGTTTTAATATTAATTATTTTCTAATAGTCTTTGCTAGAAATAAAATGTATTGTATGGTATAATAATGTGTATCTTTTTGGGCTTTATATCGATTAGATAATAAAAAGATAATAAGATATAAGATAAAGTTCAATAATGTGAGGTGTAATTATGGTTAAAAATAAAGAAGAAGTTAGATGTTCTTTTTGTGGAAAAAATACAAACGAAGTTTTTAAAATGATAGCAGGGAATGACGTATTTATTTGTGATGAATGCGTTGATTTATGTTCAGACATAATTGAAGAAGAAATAGAATTTAGAAATGCTAATAATAAACCTGTATTTAAATTATTAGAACCTCAAAAAATCATGGAACACTTAAATGATTATGTAATAAGTCAGGATAAGGCGAAAAAATCTGTTGCAGTTGCAGTTTATAATCATTATAAGCGAATTAAAGCAGCTGAGAATCATGATATAGAATTACAAAAAAGTAATATAGCATTAATAGGTAGTACAGGATCAGGAAAAACATTAATAGCACAAACATTAGCTAAAATACTTGATGTACCATTTGCTATTTCTGATGCTACTACACTTACAGAAGCAGGTTATGTAGGAGAAGATGTTGAAAATATCTTACTTAGACTTATTCAAAGTGCAAACTACGATATAGAGAGAGCTGAAAAAGGTATTATTTATATCGACGAAATTGATAAAATAGCTAAAAAAGGTGAAAATGTATCAATAACTCGTGATGTTTCAGGGGAAGGTGTACAACAAGCACTTCTTAAAATTTTAGAAGGAACTGTAGCAAGTGTTCCTCCTCAAGGTGGTAGAAAACACCCTGGAGAAGAAATGATTAAAATTAATACTAAAAACATTCTATTTATTATTGGTGGAGCATTTTCAGGTATAGAAGAAATTATTAAGCGTCGTCTTGGTGAAAAAGTTATAGGTTTTTCTAAGAGTGATGAATTGAAAGATGATGAAGATATTATTTCTAAAGTTAAACATGAAGATTTGGTAAAATTTGGTATGATTCCTGAATTCATAGGACGTATTCCAGTTGTTTGTTATTTAGAAGAATTAGATGAAAAAGATTTAGTAAGAGTATTAACTGAACCTAAAAACTCTGTGGTTAAACAATATGAATACTTGTTTGAACTTGATGGAGTTGAATTGATTTTTGAACAAGAAGCACTCGAAGAAATTGCAAAAGAATCAATTAAGAGAAAAACAGGAGCACGTGGTTTAAGATCTATAATCGAAGAGTTATTATTAGATGTAATGTTTGAAATTCCGAGTAAAAAAGGTATTAAAACATGTACAGTGACACGTGATAATGTTATTAATAAAACAAAACCGATTTTAAAATAATTAGGTTAGAGAGGAGTTCGTTTTGACAAAATATTATTTATTAGAGAATAGAGATTTATTCTTTCCGTCTAATACTTATACAATAGATGTAACGGACAAAAAATTTTTAAAAACGATAAAAACTGTAAAAAAAGATAAAATACCAGTTTTTGTAACTTATAAGAGAAAACCGATTGATAGTTATGATGATTCATTTTCTGAAGATGATGTATTCGATAGTAATGGTTTTAATGTTTTTTTTGGAACATATGGACAACTAACTATAGACAAGAAGAATAAAAAGTATGAATATCAATGTTATGGTATAGCGGAAGTTAAAAGTGGTGTTTACAATAATAACCATGTTGAGCATTTAGATATAAACATAAGAGAAGTTGTTGATAATGGTTTTGACAAAACAGGTTTATTAAACAGTATAAGAAATAACTTTTTAAATTATCTAAAAAGAGAAAATTTTGATATAGATTACTATAAAACTGATGATTTAGAAAAATTCATTAATAAGAATATTAAGTTTTTCCCGATTGATAAAATGTTAAAACAGCGTGTACTATTTTTATTAGATTTAGAGAAAAAAGCTATCTTCTTAAATAGAAGTTTAGAAGCATTTTTAGTTGGTAATAGCTTTAAGCGAGAGATTGATGAAAAAGTTCGAACTAATATTGATACTCAGCAAAAGGAATATTTTTTACGTGAACAGATGAAAGTTGTTCAAGATGAGTTGAAACAAATAGCACCTGAAGATGATGATATTGAAAAAATTCGTCAAGCTATTAATGAGATTGAATTATCAGAAGAAGATAAGGCGGTCTTATTAAAAGAAGTAGATCGATTAGAAAAAACACCGGTAATGAGCCCTGAACATTCGATTATTAGAACATACTTAGATACTGTTGTGGCTTTACCATGGAATACATTAACAGCAGATGAAATTGATATAAAAAATGCGGAAAAAATTCTTAATGAAGATCACTATGGTTTAGAAAAAATCAAAGAAAGAATCTTAGAATTTTTAGCAGTTAAAAAATTAAGAGATGATATGAAGTCTCCGATTTTATGTCTATCAGGACCTCCTGGTGTAGGTAAGAGTTCGTTAGCTAAATCAATAGCTTCATCAATGGGGAGAAGTTTTGTTCGTATTTCTTTAGGAGGAGTACATGACGAAGCTGAAATTCGTGGACATAGAAGAACTTATCTTGGTGCATTACCTGGTAAGATTATTCAATCACTGAAAAAAATAAAAACTAAAAACCCAGTAATATTATTAGATGAAATAGATAAAATGGCATCAGATATAAAAGGTGATCCTGCTGCAGCTATGTTAGAAGTAATCGATCCAGCACAGAATAATGAATTTGTAGATCATTACCTTGATATTCCTTTTGATTTATCTAAAGTGTTATTTATAGCAACTGCTAATAATTTAAGTTTAATACCAGCGCCGTTAAGAGATAGAATGGAAGTTATTGAGCTTGAATCATATACAATTAAAGAAAAAGAAAATATTGCTGCAAAATACTTAATACCTCGTCAGATAAAAGAAAATGGACTTAAAAAGGGTCAAATAACATTTACCAAACAAGCAATTAATAAGATAATTAATGGCTATACTTATGAGGCAGGTGTAAGGAATTTAGAACGAGTTTTTGGTTCTATTTGTAGAAAAGCAGCTTTAAAAGTTCTTCAAGGTGAAGAAAAAATCAAAGTTGGTGTTGCTAATCTTGAAGATTTTGCTGGACCAGAAAAATATAGTTCGAAAGATAAAAATTCTAAACCTGAGATTGGATTAGTTAATGGTCTTGCCTACACTGTTGTAGGTGGAGATACTTTAGAAATTGAAACAAGTGTATCAAAAGGTAATGGTAAGATTATTCTTACAGGTAAACTAGGGGATGTAATGAAAGAATCGGCACAAATGGCAATTTCTTATTTACGCTCTAATGCTGAGAAGTTAAATATAGAAGACATTAACTTCTCTGAGATAGATATACATTTACATGTTCCTGAAGGAGCAGTTCCAAAAGATGGTCCATCTGCAGGAATAACAATTACTACTTCAGTATATTCTGCTTTAACTAAAAAGGCTGTGGATAATAATATTGCCATGACTGGAGAAATGACATTACATGGTAAAGTTCTTCCAATAGGTGGAGTTAAAGAGAAGATATTAAGTTCTGAAAAGATGAATATAAATACAATAATTATACCGACTAAGAACAAGAAAGATCTAATTGATATTCCGAAAGAAGTACTTGAAAAATTAACTATTTACTCAGTCGATAATATTCAAGAAGTGTTTAAAATAGTATTTGGAGAATAAAAATGAAAAAGTTAAATACACATAATGTTGACTTACTAATAAGTGCAGTCTCAAAAAAACAATATCCAGAACATGACAAACCAGAAGTAGCGATGTGTGGTCGTTCAAATGTTGGTAAATCTTCTTTTATTAATACAATATTAGATAGAAAAAATTATGCTCGTGTTTCTTCTAAACCAGGGAAGACTCGTACACTAAACTTTTTCGATGTAGATAATCAAGTAGTACTAGTAGACGTACCGGGATATGGATATGCAAAATTATCTAAACCAGAAAAAGAAAAACTATATGATATGATTGTTGAATATTTCACCAACAGTGAAAACTTAGGATTTGTATTACATTTAATTGATAGTAGACATAAACCGTCTCAAGATGACATAGAGATGAATGAATTTTTAAACTACTATGAGATTCCATTTGTTATAGTTATGACAAAAATTGATAAGATTTCTAAAAATGAACTTGCGAAAAATACAGGAATAATAAAACGCGAATTGAACTTAACTAATAATATGGCCATTATTCCGTTTTCATCTGTTTCTAAAATTGGAAAAGAGCAGGTTCTTAATGAAATAGCTAAGGTATTAGAAGATTAATATATGAATAGGGGTGGGAGTGACTCAAAAATTTTATTTTTGAAGAAAATGATTTTGTCGAGTTACTCTCATACCTTTTTTTTCAGTAATTACTTTACCTGATTTAGAAGGACAAATGAAGTATTTTTTTATAAATATTTTTTCTTTACATAGCGTAGAAAAATTGATATAATAAGGATTAGACGAGTCAACAAAAAAAGTTGACATTTTTCGTCAAAAAGTATTGACATACTTTTATTTTAATGTTAGAATAATATCTAGCTTAGAAAACTTAGCGTTATAGATTCAACTTTTTCATTAAAACACTTCATAAACACACACACATAAAATTAATAAAAAAGTTGAAACATAAGGAGTACAAACATGGCAGTAAAAATCCGTTTAAAAAGATTAGGTGCTAAAAAATCACCTTTCTACCGTATCGTTGTTGCTGATTCAAGATCTCCACGTGATGGACGTTCTATCGAAACTATCGGTACTTACAATGCTGTTAAAGAACCAGCAGAAGTTAAAATCGATGAAGAGTTAGCATTAAAATGGTTAGGTAATGGAGCTCAACCTTCTGACACAGTTAGAAGTTTATTATCTAAAGAAGGAATTATGAAAAAATTCCACGATTCAAAATTAAATAAATAATAATTATTTAGCCCCTTAATTATTAAGGGGTTTTTGTTTTTGTAAAATTATGCTATAATTAAGATTAAAATTTAAAAACAACCGACTACATGGCTGTCTAGTGTAGTGAATAAATATATAAGGAGGAAAATACATGGAATATTTAATGGAAATATTACCTAGTTTGATAAAGGGTGCTTTAATAACATTAGAAGTGTTTTTCCTGGTTTTAATTTTATCTATTCCATTGGGGGTAGTAATAGCCTTTATTATGAGATTTAATATAAAGCTATTAAATTATGTTATCAATGTCTATATATGGATAATGCGTGGAACACCACTTTTATTACAATTAATCTTCATTTATTATGTACTACCTTCAGTAGGTATACGTTTTGATAGATTACCAGCTGCTATAATTGCATTTACATTAAACTACGCAGCTTATTTTGCTGAGATATTTAGAGGAGGTATTGAATCAATACCTAAAGGTCAATATGAGGCTGCTAAAGTATTAAAGTTTACTCAATTTCAAACTATTCGATTTGTTATTTTACCACAGGTTATTAAAATTGTATTACCGAGCGTATTTAATGAAATAATGAGTCTAGTTAAGGATACATCTTTAGTGTATGCATTAGGTATAAGCGATTTAATTTTAGCTAGTAGAACAGCTGCAAATAGAGACGCAAGTTTATTACCGATGTTTGTTGCTGGAGCAATTTATTTAATTCTTATCGGTATTGTAACAATAATATCGAAACAAGTTGAAAAACGTTATAATTACGATAGGAGGTAAAATATGTTAGAATTAAAAAATATTAGTAAAAAATTTAAAGATAGACAAATTCTTGAAAATTTTAATTTAATTGTAGAAGAAAATAAGATTTTAGCAATAGTAGGTCCATCAGGAGGAGGTAAAACAACATTATTAAGAATGTTAGCAGGTCTTGAAAAAATAGATTCAGGTGAAATTGTTTATAATGGAGAATCGCTTCCGATTGATGAATTGGAAAAAAGAAATCTATTAGGATTTGTTTTTCAAGACTTCCAATTGTTCCCGCATCTTACAGTTTTAGAAAACTTAGTGCTGTCTCCAATAAAAACTATGAATATGTCTAAGAGTGATGCTGAAAATAAAGCTATTACGTTATTAAATAAACTTGGTTTAGAAAAACAAGTGAATAATTATCCAGTATCATTATCAGGTGGGCAAAAGCAACGTGTAGCGTTAGCTAGAGCAATGATGATTGATCCTAAAATAATAGGTTATGATGAGCCTACGAGTGCTTTAGATCCTGAACTTAGATTGGAAGTGGAGAAACTAATTATTCAAAATAGAGAATTAGGAATTACACAGATTGTTGTAACACACGATCTACAATTTGCTGAGAACATTGCTGATACTATCTTGAAAGTAGAACCGAAGTAAGAGGTGATTATAATGAAAAAATTTAAACTACTTATCACACTTCTTATTAGTGTTTTAATAATTAGTGGTTGTGCTTCTGGAGGTAGTGAAAAACCTAGAAAAGATAACTGGGAAGATTTTCAAAAAGACAAGAAAGTTGTTATAGGTTTCGATAATACTTTTGTACCTATGGGATTTCAAGATAAAAGTGGAAATAATGTAGGATTTGATATAGATCTTGCTAATGCTGTTTTTGAAAAATATGGTATAAAAGTTGAATGGCAGGCTATTAACTGGGATTTGAAGGAAACAGAATTAAAAAATGGTAATATTGATCTAATTTGGAATGGATACTCAAAGACTGAAGAGCGTGAGAGTATTATTCAGTTTACTAAACAATATATGATTAATGAACAAGTAATTGTTACAAAGAAATCTAAAAATATTAAATCGATAAATGATTTAAAAGATAAAATTTTAGGTGCACAAAATGGTTCATCTGGCTATGATACATTTAATGAAAAACCAGAAGTATTGAAAAATATCGTTAAAAATAACGATGCAACACAATATGAAAGTTTTAATGAAGCATTAATAGATTTAGAAAACGATAGAATAGATGCATTGTTAATTGATAGAGTATATGCGAATTATTATTTAAAACAACAAAATAAACTTGATGATTATAATATAATAAATGCTGGATTTGATAGTGAAGCATTTGCCGTAGGAGCGAGAAAGGCGGATATAACTCTTGTTAATAAAATAAATGAAGCATTTTTTGAATTATATTCGGAAGGTAAGTTTCAAGATATTTCAAACAAATGGTTTGGTGAAGATGTAGCAACAAAAGAAGTAAAAAGTAAATAATTAATATAGGATAGTCTATTTATTGATCATTTTAAATAGATTATCCTTTTTTAAAATTAAGAATGTAAATATATCATTGGCATATTTTAAATATGTAATTAAACATAAGCTGTCAACAAAAAAAGTTTACAAATATTAGTAAAAGTACTTGATTTTTTCAGGAATATTATTTATAATAATAAGGTATGTGATTAACTCACTGAAAAATAACTCTGTTCGTATTAAAAGCGTTCAGGGCAGAAGGAGACGATAATAATGAGAGAAGGAATTCACCCAGATTACCGTAAAGTTGTATTCATGGATACTACTAGTGGTTTCAAATTTTTAAGTGGTTCAACTAAACCATCTAAAGAAACTATCGAGTGGGAAGATGGAAATACATACCCATTATTAAAAGTTGAGATCTCTTCAGATACACACCCATTCTACACAGGGCGTCAAAGATTCGCTCAAGCAGATGGACGTATCGAACGTTTCAACAAAAAATACGGTATCAAGTAAGAAAAATAAAACAGACATTTCTTTATTGGATTGTCTGTTTTTATTCTATTAGTAATTATATAATATAAGTCCGAGGGGATTAATAATGATAGAAAATAGAAAATTCGGATGGATAGAATGTATTTGTGGAAGTATGTTTTCTGGAAAATCAGAAGAATTACTAAGACGTATAAAACGTGGTGTTATAGCTAAACAAAATGTACTTCTGTTCAAACCGTCTATAGATAATAGATACGAAGAAAATAAAGTTTCTACACATAATGGTAATAGTTTTGAGTCTGTTAATATTGATAGAGCAGAACAAATTTATGATTATGTAATTGATAAAAAATATGATATTATAGGTATTGACGAGATTCAATTCTTTGATGATAAAATCATAGAAGTTATTAATAAACTTGCTGATGATGGTGTAAGAGTTATTGTAGCAGGTTTAGATATGGACTTTAAAGCAGAACCGTTCCACCCTATGCCAGAAATAATGGCAATTAGTGAGATGGTTACTAAACTTCATGCCGTTTGTAATAAATGTGGTAAAGAAGCAAGTAGAAGTCAACGATTAATAAATGGTGAACCAGCAAAATATGATGATCCAATAGTAGTAATAGGTGCAAGCGAATCATATGAAGCTAGATGTCGTCATTGTCATGAAATTAAAAGATAAATTAGGAGGAAGAAATGGAAATTTTTGGACAACTTGAGATAGTTGAAGAGCGTTATGAAAAATTAAACGAATTACTTAGTGATCCAGATGTAGTAAGTGATACAAAAAAACTTATGGAATATTCTAAAGAACAACGTTCTATAGAAAAAACAGTAGCCGTATTTAGAGAATATAAAGATATAGTTCAACAAATTAAAGATACTAAAGAACTTCTAGAAATTGAAGAAGATAAAGAAATGAAAGAAATGATGCAAGAGGAAATTAAAGAATTAGAACCAACTCTTGCACCTATGGAAGAAGAGTTAAAAATCTTATTATTACCAAAAGATCCTAACGATGGTAAAAACGTTGTTGTTGAAGTTCGTGGAGCAGCTGGTGGAGATGAAGCTCAATTATTTGCTGGTGATTTATTACGTATGTACACTAGATTTGCTGAATCACAAGGATGGAAAGTTGATGTATTAGAACGTTCTGAAACTGGTATCGGTGGTATTAAAGAAGCAATCTTTATCATTTCTGGTGAAGATGTGTACTCTAAGATGAAATTTGAAAGTGGAGCTCACCGTGTACAGCGTGTTCCTACAACAGAATCAAGCGGTCGTATCCATACTTCAACTGCAACAGTAGTAGTTTTACCAGAGGCAGAAGAAATTGAAATTGATATTAACGAAAATGATATCCGTGTTGATACCTTCGCATCTAGTGGTGCTGGAGGTCAATCGGTAAATACAACGATGTCAGCTGTACGATTAACTCACATTCCTACTGGTGTAGTAGTTTCTATGCAAGATGAACGTTCTCAAATTAAAAACAAAGAAAAAGCTATGAAAGTTTTACGTGCACGTGTATATGATAAATATCAACAAGAGGAACAGGCAAAATTTGATGCCGAACGTAAATCTAAAGTTGGGACAGGAGATCGTTCTGAACGTATTAGAACTTATAACTATCCTCAAAACCGTGTAACAGATCACAGAATCGGTTTAACTATTCAAAAATTAGACCAAATCATGGAAGGTAAACTTGATGAAGTTCTAGAAGCACTTCGTATTGCTGAACAAGCCGAGAAGATGGCAGAACTTAATAAAGGTGAAGAACTATAATGAACAGAAGGCAAGCTATTACAAAGGCTTGTCTTCTTTTAAGAAGGCAAGGAAAAGAAGAATCTTTGGCAAAATTTTTACTAATGTACATGTTAGATGAAAGTCCACAGTTATTCTCAAATAGTCTTTCAGAACAATTATCTAAAGAAGAAGAGGATAAATATTTTTCTTTGATTGAAAAACATATTAAAGAAGATGTGCCATTAAGTCATTTGGCAGGTTTTGAATACTTTTACGATAGAAAATTTAAAGTTACTAAAGATGTATTATCTCCAAGAATGGAGACCGAGGAGCTTATATATAAAGTAATTGAATATGTAAAAATGTCTAATAAAAACAATTTGAAAATTCTAGACCTTTGTACAGGCAGTGGCATTATAGCAATAACTATAAGAAAAGAACTTGAAAATCTATCTTTAGAAGTAGTTGCGAGCGATATAAGTGAAGCTGCTTTAAAAGTTGCTAAAGAAAATGCAATATTGAATGATGGAGATGTTAAATTTATACAATCTGATATATTTAAGAATATAAATGATAAATTCGATATTATAGTTTCAAATCCACCGTATATTGCATATGATGATAAGGTTACAATGGAAGATAATGTTTTAAATTATGATCCACACTTAGCGTTATTTGCAGAAGAAGGTGGCATGTATTTCTACAGAGAAATAGTAGAAAATGCTAAACAATATTTAAAAGAAGATGGTGTAATATTTTTCGAAATAGGTTACGATCAAAGAGAAAAGATGTTAAAATTAGCTAAGAGTAATGAATTCATTGCTGAAGTTTATAAGGATTTAAATGGTCGAGATAGGATGGCTTTTTTGAAAAGAATATAACTAAATAAGAGTTTCTTAGAAATATCACTAAGAAACTCTTATTTTTATAAACTTACAGTTCTCTATATACTCCTACGCACTCGCCGATAATTTCAACATTACGTGTTACTATGGGCTCATAGTCTGGATTACAAGGATAAAGAATTACATTGTCATTTTTAACGAATATTTTTTTTAATGAAGCTTCATTCCATTCTGTTAATCTTACAGCTGCAATTTTACCGTTTCTAACAGAATTTTGTTGACGAATAAAAACTAAATCTCCATCAAAAATTCCTGCTTCTATCATACTATCACCTTTTACACGAAGTGCAAAATCGGCACGCATTCCTTGATCAATAAATATGTGTTCATCATATTCTTCTTCAATATAAACACCATCCCCAGCGCAAATAGTTCCTAAGATAGGCAATTTTGATACATCGTCAGAATAATCATTACTAGCGTATGAATTGGTGTCCATAATCTCGACATCCATTATATCACTTTCACCCATAAGCCAAGCAGGATTTACTGATAAATATTCAGCTATAATTTGTAATTTATCTCTTTTAGGTGTGTATTTTCCTTTAGACCAATCACTAATTGATGAAGGTGTAATTTTTGTTGAACGAGCAAGTTCAGCCTGTTTTATATTTTTTTCTTTTAAACATTTTTTAAATCTAATACTAAAAGTTGTAGTCATAATATTACATTCCAATCTATTTTCTATCTATATATTGATTATAAAGGAAACCGTATATAAAATCAAGGGTATATAATAAAAAAATTAAGAAATATGAATTTTTCTCTTGATTTTCGGTTTTCCGTATGTTATTATATAAGTACAAAGGAAATTAAGTTTTACGTATTAAATGAAAGAAGGTAATAGTATGTTTATATATTGGATAGTTATATTAGTTTTATTAGCTAAAGTTTTTACTTTTTTTGAGACTAACAAGTTAAAAATTGTAAAAAGGGGTAAAGTGGAGCATAAAGTATTTTAAAAATACAAAACTCATTATAAAGTCATTATGAACAGAAAATATTATTTATTATTATAAGATTAGATGGAAATTATTATTCAGCTAGTCTTATTTTTTTTAATATATATCAGAAGGTGAAAAATATATGTTATTTATTAAAATCAGCATACCTATAACGTTTTCAATATGTTTTTTATAATAAAAACTATGTACTAATACTAAAAAATATTGTATAATTAAAATATAATAATAAAACTAGGAGGATTTCTTAATGAAATTAGTATTAACTAGACACGGTGAAAGCCAATGGAATCTAGAGAACAGATTTACAGGATGGGTTGATGTTGATATCACAGATAAAGGAAGACAAGAAGCTATCAAAGGTGGTCAAACACTTAAAGAATTAGGTCTTACTTTTGATGTAGCGTATACTTCTTACCAAAAACGTGCTATCAAAACTTTAAACTTATTCTTAGAAGAATTAGATTTATTATGGATTCCAGTATACAAAAGCTGGAGATTAAATGAAAGACACTACGGTGCTTTACAAGGATTAAACAAAGCTGAAACAGCAAAAAAATACGGTGATGAACAAGTTCACATTTGGAGAAGAAGTTTCGATGTAGCTCCTCCTGCAGTAGATAAATCTAGTGACATGTACCCAGGAAACATCGATAGATATAAAGAAATTCCTGAAAATGAAATTCCAACAGGAGAAAGCTTAAAACTTACAATTGATCGTGTATTACCATACTGGGAAAGCGATATTTCTAAACAAATTAAAGCTGGTAAAAACGTACTTATTTCTGCTCACGGTAACAGTTTAAGAGCGTTAATCAAATACTTATTAAATATCTCTGATGAAAAAATCTTAGATCTTAACTTACCAACAGGTACTCCATTAGTATTTGAAATTGACGAAAACTTAAACATTATCTCAGCGCCAGAATTATTCTAATAAGTAATGAAAAAGCTGATAATATTACTAACAACCTTGCTAATTTTGCAAGGTTGTAGTTCTAAGGACAATATTTCTAAAGAACAATTACAAAATCTTACAAATTCTGTATCACTAAGCCAGCTAGAAAAAACTGAATTTGATAAAAAAGATAATAAGTTAATAATTACTACTAATGATGAAGTTATAAACAAAGAAGGTTTTGAACCTATAATGAAATCATTAAAACTAAATGGTTTTAATGGAAAATCTTTAAATATTGATAACATTAATTTAAATGAGTTTAATAATAAAGATTTTAATATTGTAATTGTTACAAAAAATAATAATACTGTTTCATTCAATATTAAAGATATTGTGAACAGAAATTATAATATTACTCAAATGAAATATTCAAATGAATATATGAAGAATAAGTTAACTTCATTTTCAAAAGAGTTGATTACTTTCGATGAGCTTGCCGGAACAATAGAGGCAGACCTTGAAAAAGGACGTTCTTTAGGTGATAAGGTAGAGAAGTTTAAAGAAATGACAACTAAGGTAAATTCTTCTATAGCAACTCTTAAATCACTGTCTACTGAAAATATAGAGTATGCGAAATTAGATGAGGTTAAATCAAAATTAACACGACTAGAAGCTTTAACAAATAATATGGTTGTAGCAGTCGATAAATCTGTTAAAGCTAATAATGGTTCTGCAATAGCAGCAGCATTTTTAAATATTAACGATATAGATAAAATAGCACGTGATTTAGCAGCGATGTAATAATAAAACCTGGATATAGATTTCCTATCTCCAGGTTTTTGTATATATGTAATTGTACTTACTAAAGGAAATCTGTGGGTTTGATGCCTTCCATTCCAATCATAGGATCGACAGTATTAATATTTTGATAATTTAATATGTATGTTTGAACGTCTTCATCAAATTCAATGTCAGTTATTTCCGCTTCTCTGTCAGTTTTGAAAAACCATTCTAGAGAAGTTTGTCTATTAACTGTATTTGTAGGCTCGATTGATTTATAAAATACATTATGATTTCCACATAAAATCAATTTTTTCTTTGCTCGTGTAATAGCAGTATAAGTTAAATTTTTATTAAGCATAAAGTTATAATTATCAATAAATGGAATTATAACATTTTCAAATTCTGATCCTTGTGCTTTGTGTATAGAACATGCATAAGAAAGGGTAATTTGATTTAATTCTTGTTTTTCATAAGTAACAAAATTATCATCATAATCTATGACAATCTTTAATTTATTACCTTCTTTATAAATTTCTTTAATATAACCTATATCACCATTAAATATATTATCCTCGGGTCTATTAACAAGTTGCATAACTCTATCGTCTACTTTATATATTAATTCACCGTACTCTATTTGTTCTTCATTATTGTTAAATCTTGATTGGATAGCTGTATTAATTTCATTTATTCCACTTGTTCCTTTATAGATAGGAGCAAGAATTTGAATATTTTCTTTACTTGTGTTTTTAAGTAGATCATCATATACTGCTGAGATGACATTGATCATTTCGTTTTTATTAGCTGAAATGAACTCCTTATCATCAAAATTTTCTAATATATCGAATGGTATATCATTTTTTATAGAGTGGGAGATGTTTATAATACTTGAATGTTCACTTTGTCTAAAAATCTTATTTAATTTTACTGTCGATATAGCTTGAGAATTGATAAGATCGTTTAAGACATTTCCTGGTGCGATTGATGGCAATTGATCGTTGTCCCCAACAAGTATTATTTTGGCATCTTTATGAATTATTTTTAATAGGTTATACATTAAGAAAACATCAATCATACTTGATTCATCTATTATCACTAATTCAGACTTTATACTTTTATCACTTACAAATTCTTCCATGTTTTCATCTTCTGTACTCCAACCGATAGCTTTATGAATAGTAGAAGCATAGAATCCAGTGCTTTCAGACATTCTTTTAGCCGCTTTTCCTGTAGGTGCACATAAGGTTATAATATTTCTTGTTTCGTCTAATAAGTCATGTATACTATAGTTTTTAATTTTTTGGAATATTTTAATAACCGCTAGTATGATTGTAGTTTTTCCAGTCCCCGGACCACCTGTCAGGATTGAAAAATTGTTAAGAATGCAGTTTTTTATTGCAGCAATTTGAACAATATCATATTCTATTCCTAATTCATCTTCGACTTCTTCTATATATTTATCTAATAGTTTTTCGCTAATATCTTCAGTATTTTTAATCTCTAATCTCCTATTTATATCACTATAAATAGAATACTCTGAATAGTATATTTCTGGTAAGAACACTCTATCTTCAATTTCTATTAATTTCCCAGTATCAAGGGCATAAGAAAATGCATCTAGTATATCTTTTTTATCGACTGCAATATTTCTTGAAGAATATAGTACGTTAAAGGTATTGTAAAGAAGGTTATTTTTTGATATATATGTATTACCAGTTGAAAAACAGTATGAATTTATAGTATAAATAAAACCGTATAAAATTCTTTCTTGGCTATTCGCAGCAATTTCATTAGTTTCGGCTATTTTATCTACAGTTTTAAAATTTATGCCTTTTATATCTTTAATAAGAGCGTAGGGATTTTCAGTAATTGTACGTAACGTATTATGCTTATAAAAATTATAGATTTTTAAAATTAAATTATTACTAAGATTGTATTCGTTTAGTTTTAAAATAATATCTTGAGTTTGTTTGTTTGCAACGATTGTAGCATAAATTGTATCTTTTCGTTGCGTAGGTATTCCTTTTATGGAAAATAACGCTTCTTTATCTTCATATATTTTATCTAAAGCATCTACACCTAAACTATCAACTATTAATTCAGCAGTTTTTCTTCCTACACCTTGAAAAAATGAACTAGATAAATAAGATACTATAGCTTCTTTATCTTTTTCAATAACAGGCTCTACAACAATAGCTGAAAGTTGTGTACCATATTTTCTATGTTGAACAATTTCTCCTTTGAATGCGTATAATTCGTCTTCAACGAATTCGAAATCGTTAAATGTTCCTACAACGCTTAAATAATCCCCTTCGGCAAAATCATATTGATCATTTAAAAATATAGACAAAATATAATAATTATTTTCCTTATTATGAAAGATAATTTTATTTAGATAACCTTCTACAGTTTGCATAATAATCTCCTACGAATTTCTTTATAAGAACAATAATAATATATAAAATTGAAAATGTCTAGTGTTGAAAATAAGTATAAAGACATTATGTATATTCTTGTGTGATTTGTTGATTTAAATTTTAAAAATATTATTTTATAGATTAACAAAAATATTATATAAAAGAAATATGTTATTTTAATTACAAAATAAGTTTCGTAATGGCAATTTTTTTTATAAAATGTTATAATAATATGATGAAAAGATAAGGAGGCTGATTTTGTGACAACAGTAAAAGATATATTTAATCATTTAAACAATTTAGCAGATGTTAAATTAGCCGAAAAATGGGATAACGTCGGATTGATGTTAGGTAGTAACAATAATGAGGTAAGTAGAGTATTGGTATGTTTAGATGTAACTACTAGCGTTGTAGAGGAAGCAATTGCTAATAACGTTAATTTGATAGTATCACATCATCCACTTATCTTTAAACCGTTAAAAAATATAGATTATACTACTGATTTTAAATCTAGAATTATTCGTAATTTAATAAAAAATGATATTTCAGTTATTTCATTTCATACTAATTTGGATTCTGCTACATTAGGTCTTAATGATTACTTGGCAAAAATTCTAAAACTAAATGAAATCCAAGTATTATTTGAACATAGTTTAGATAACACGGCGGGGTTAGGTAGAATTGGTAAATTAACTAATCCTATGAAATTTAATGATTTTATTACTTATATTAAAAATTGTTTTTCTTTAGAAACTGTTTCAGCAGTTATTGGAGATGAAAAAGAGATTTCTACTATTGCACTTTTAGGAGGAAGCGGAGCCGACTTTATTTACACTCTACCAGAAGTAGATGTATATTTGACAGGTGATGTAGGATATCACGCAGCACTAGATGCAATAGAAATGAAAAAAAATATAATTGATGTTGGACATTTCACTGAAAATCTAGTGAAAGATTTATTATTAGATTATATTTCTGAATTAAATGTAGAAGTAATAAAATCTACAGTAGAAAAATCACCATTTAAAATATTATAAAGGAGGTACATGTTCATGGCAAAAGCAACACCGACGATGGAAGACTATATTGAAGTAATATATTCTTTAGTAAAAAACAAAGGTTATGCTAGAAGTGCGGATATTGCTGAAAAATTAGAAGTATATCCTTCTACCGTAACAAAAATGTTGAAAAAGCTTGATGTTGAGGGATATATCGTATATGAGAAATATCGAGGAATTGCTCTTACTGAGCAAGGTGAGAAAATGGGAGAATATGCCCTGACTCGACATGAATTATTAGAAGATTTTCTTAGACTTATTGGAGTTGATGAAAATAAAATATACGAAGAAGTAGAAGGAATCGAGCATCATTTCGGTAAGAGTTCATTAGAAAAGATTAAAGATTTAATGAAATATTTAAAAGAAAACAATTATAAAGCGTAATGGAGAATTAGTGTGGTAGATAAAGAGTATTTAAAATTATGTCAATATATTTTAGACAGTGGAATTGAGAAAGAGGATAGAACTGGTGTTGGAACAAAAAGTATTTTTGGATACCAAATGAAGTTTGACCTAACTGAAGGATTCCCTTTATTGACTACTAAAAAAGTTAATTTTAATTTAGTTTGGTCAGAATTACTTTGGTTTATAAAAGGTGACACAAATATTAAGTTTTTATTAGAAAATAAAAATAATATATGGAATGAGTGGGCATTTAAAAAATGGATAGAAAGTGAAGAATACACTGGTCCCGATATGACGGATTTTGGACATCGTACATTGATTGATGAAGAGTTTGCAACAGAATATAGAAAACAAATGTCATTATTTAAAGAACGAGTTCTTACTGACGAACATTTTGCTGAAAAATATGGAGATTTGGGTAATGTTTATGGTAAACAATGGCGTAATTTTAATGGTGTTGATCAATTAAAAAATGTTGTTGAACAAATTAAGAGTAACCCTTCTTCTAGGCGCTTAATTGTATCATCATGGAATCCAGCAGAGGTTGATACAATGGCTTTACCGCCATGTCACTCTCTATTCCAATTTTATGTGAATGATGGGAAATTAAGCTGTCAATTATATCAACGTAGTGGGGATGTATTTTTAGGGGTACCATTCAATATTGCATCTTATTCATTACTAACAATTTTAATAGCCAAAGAGTGCAATCTTGAGGTGGGAGAATTTGTTCATACGCTTGGCGATGCTCATATTTATAAAAATCATTTTGAACAGGTAAAAGAACAAATGTCTAGAACTCCATATTCTTTACCAAAACTGAAAATAAATGATTTTGAAAGTATATTTGACCTTAAGATTGAAGATGTTGAATTGGTTGATTATGAAAGTCATCCATTTATAAAAGCACCAATCGCAGTTTAGGAGGGATATAATGTTATCACTTATAGTTGCATATGATAAGAATAAATCGATAGGACAAGAAAATACTATACCATGGCGTTTAAAAAATGATATGTTAAGGGTGAAAGATTTAACTACAAATCAAACAATCATCATGGGACGAAAAACATTGGATAGTATAGGGAAAGCTTTACCTAATAGAATAAATAGAGTTTTAACTCGAGATAAAAATACATTAAGTCATTATTCAAATATTGAGGTTTATTCAGATGATTCAATTTTAGATAATATTGAAACTGAAAAGGCATATATATTTGGAGGTGGAATGATTTATAGTAGATATTTTGATAAGTGTGATGAAATGTTTATTACGGAAGTTGATACAATAGTTGAAGCGGATACGAAGTTCCCTGATTTTGATGAGAGTGAATGGGAATTGATTAGTAGGGAAGACTTTTCTAAAGATGAACATAATGAATTTAATTATTCATTCATACACTATATAAGAAGAAGGAAGGAGTAAAAGATGGAGAAAGTAAAGATTATTATCGATTCATCAAGTGATTTAACATTTGATGAAATAAAAAAATATAATGTGGATGTAATTCCTTTAACTATAAACATAGATGGTGTAGAATATGATTATCGAACAATAAGTAATGATGAATATATAATAAAAATGAGAACAGCAGAATCGTATTCTACAAGTCAACCTGCTATTGGGAAATTTATCGAGGCTTATGAAAAATGGACCAATGAAGGATATCAAGTTATTGTTTTAACTCTTTCTTCTGCTTTAAGTGGGACATATAGTACAGCAGTTACAGCAAGTTCTGAATTTGAAAATGTTCATGTAGTTGATACAAAAACTACAACTAGAGGAATGGTGTTTTTATTAAAAGAGTGTTTAAGACAATTGGAAGAAAATGTTGATGTATCAACTATAGCGGAAAGACTTAGAGAAAAAGCAAAGAATATATTAACATATGTTACAATCGATAAACTTGACAATTTGGTAAAAGGTGGTAGACTAAGTAAATCACAAGCTTTAATAGGTGGCTTATTAAATATTAAAGTTTTAACGCAATTAAAAGAAACAGAGTTAGTTGCCTTAGATAAAGTTCGTGGTAAGAAAAAACTAGTTCATACGTTAATAAAACATATTGAAGAAGAAAAACAAAATAAAACGATAAAAAGTATAAGTTTACCAAATTCATTAGCTGATGAATATATTACATTAATAAAATCAGAATTAAAAGAAGTTTTTGGTTATGAAGTAAGTGAAGATGAAATATTTACAACTACACCAATTATTTCTACACACACAGGAGAAAATGCAGTAGGTATCTTAGTAGAGTTAGTATAATCGGAGGAAAAGATTATGGCAAATTTCGATGAAACAAGATTATTTGATAGCAATTTTTATGACAAAAATGATATTCACAACATACTAAAAAATGTTGTTGAAACAATTAAGCAACGTGGATATGATCCTATTAATCAATTGATGGGATATATCAAAACAGCTGATCCAGTATATATTCCACGTGATAATCATGCTAGAGAGCAAATCAGGATGATAGAAATGGATGATATACTAGAATATTTATTATACTTTTTTATACAGGAGTCTTAAATGTTAGATAAAAGAATAATGGGCCTTGATTATGGATCAAAAACTATAGGAGTAGCTATTAGTGATTTGTTAGGTCTTACTGCTCAAGGTATTGAAACAATTAATATTAATGAGCAGATAAAAGATTTTAAAATTAAAAGGATTAAAGAACTTGTATCAGAACATAATGTAGGAACTATAGTAGTTGGTCTTCCTAAAAATATGGATAATTCTATTGGTTTCCGTGGTGAAGCTACGTTATATTTTGTAGAAGTTTTAAAGAAAAAAATAAAGAATGTTGAAATAATTCTACAAGATGAACGTTTAACTACTATGGGTGCTGAAAGAGTTCTTCTTGAGGCTAATGTTTCAAGGAAAAAAAGAAAAAATGTTATTGATAAAATGGCTGCTGTATTAATATTGCAGACATATTTAGATAAATTAAATTAATATAAATTTTCAGGAGGAAAATAAAATGCAAGAAAAAGATTTAAAAAATATTAGTATTGATAATACTGAAGAGGTGTATACACTTAGTACATTAGAAGGTGAAGAAAAAGAATACCGTAAAATTTTAGAGTTTACTAATCCAACAAACGGTAATTTATATTACATCTTTGCTGAAGAAGAAACAATTGATGAAGAGGAAATCAGTATCTTCCCTATGGTATGCGTAGAAGATGGAGAAGATTCAGTTCGCTTCGAACCAGTTGAAACAGACGAAGAATACGATATGATTTCTGAAGTATTAGATACTTTTTATTACGACGAAAGTGAGTAGGTAATGAGAGAAGATAAGATAAGAAGAAGTAAAGAACTTAGAAAAAAAAATAAAAAAAGAAAATCTATCATCCCTTTATTACTAACTATTATCGTTTTAATTGGTATTGCGGTTTTATCAGTATTTTATTACATGACAACACCGGTTGATAAAAGTAATAACAAAGATATTACTGTAGAAATAAAAGAAAACTATGGTAGTGCGAGAATAGCTCAAGAATTGAAAGCTAAAGGTTTAATCAAAAATGAAGAAGTATTTAAAATATACTCAAGATTAACACCTAACACATCGTTTTATGTTGGTAATTTCAAATTAAAACAAAGTATGAGTTTACCTCAAATTATTCAAGAATTAGGAGCTAAGGATAAAGGTAAGTCAGGTAATACTTTTGCTTTAATCGAAGGTGACAGTATTTTAAAAATTGCTAAGAATTTAGAAAAAACAAAACTAGATTCAAAAGAATTTTTAGAAAAAGTAAATGATGCTGAATTTATTAAAAAATTACAATCACAATTCCCTGAATTGATTACAGATGAGATTTATGGTAAGGATATTAAGTATGCATTAGAAGGTTATTTATATCCTGCAATATACGATTTAAAAGATGATGAAACTGTAGAAAGTTTAATTACTAAAATGGTTAAACTATCTAATGAAAAAATAGTACCATTATACAAAAAGAATAATCGTTCATGGAATATTGGTGGACAAAACAAACAAGTTTCTATTCATCAGTATATGACGCTTGCTAGTATCTTAGAAAAAGAATCTACAAAATCTGATGAAAATAGATTAATTGCGAGTGTATTCTTAAATAGGCTTGCTCAAGGTATGAAATTACAAACTGACCCATCAGCAAACTACGCTGCAGATAAACTTACAGGGGCACCAACGCAAGCTGAATTATCATTAAATTCTCCATACAATACATATACTAATATCGGATTACCACCTGGTCCAATTTCTTCAATTGGTTCAGAATCATTCGAAGCGTTAAATAATGCTGAAAATACTGAATATGTTTATTTCTTACACGCAACTAAAGATGGAAAAGCTTATTTCTCTAAAACATACCCAGAACACGAGAAACTAGCTAAAGAACATATTGAAGGATATATTCCATCAGGTAGCTAGAAAATAAAATTTCAATTTAATAAATCAAAGAATAGTCTAATTAATCATTTGTTGAAATATTGATTAGGCTGTTCTCTTTTTATGTTTGTAATCAGCTACTATTGAATTAAGAACAAGAATAATGTAAAATTAAATGTAAGATAAATATTTAGGAGAAATTATGCAACAGTATTTTTTAAATGAAGAATTAAACGTGAATTCAACATATGAATTATCTAAAGATGATAGTAATCATATTGTGAGAATTATGAGAAAGAAAATTAATGATAAAGTATATGTTGTCTTTAATAATGAAATAAAGTACATTTGTAATATTATAGATAATAATGTTGATAAGGTTCTAATTACACCATATGAACAGGTAGATGGTAGTAACGAGCTTCCTATTAAAATAACAGTAGCAATACCACCTTTAAAGAATGATAAAATTGAATATTTAATTCAAAAAATAACTGAATTAGGAGTAAGTAATATTGTTTTATTTAATTCAGAACGTAATATAGCAAAAATAAAAAAAGATAAAGTGGATTCTAAATTAAATAGATGGAATAAAATTATAAAAGAAGCTGCAGAACAATCAAAAAGGAACATAATTCCTGATATAACTTATGTAGATAGTTTAGGAGATTTAATTAGATTTAGTGAGAACTACGACTATAAAGTTGTTGCTTATGAAAAAGAATCTGTTAATGTAGATAACATCAATCTTAAAAAATTACTAACTTCAGATTTAAATGATAAAGATGTCATTGCTGTTTTTGGTAGTGAAGGGGGACTGTCTGAACAAGAGATTGACAGTTTAATAGAAGGTAAATTTGATGTAATAGGATTGGGAAAAAGAATTTTGAGAGCCGAGACAGCACCACTATATTTTGTAAGTTGTGTCGCTTATTTTAGTGAATTTAAGTAAAAGGAGTTAGATTATGAGTATTGAACTAAATTTAACAGCGAAAGAAATATATGAAAAAGAATTTAAAAAAACAAGAGTAAAAGGTTATAGTGAGGAAGATGTAAACGACTATTTAGATCTAATTATAGAAGATTATATGAAGCTTGATAAACTGCTTACTCGTCTAAAAGAATTGGAGATTGAAAATCAAAATCTAAAAATAAAAATTGATGCAATAAAGAATGCTAGCCGTGAAGATAAACCAGTTCAGGTTACAAATTTAGATATTCTAAAAAGATTATCTAAACTTGAAACTGCTGTTTTTGGACCGAATCATGCAGATCATGATTTATATTAATAAAATACATAATGAATAAATGAGGAGAATATCATGAATGTTTTACTAATAGTTTCTGGTGGGATTGCAGCATATAAATCGATTGATTTATCAAGTTCGCTAGTAAAAAAAGGACATGATGTTAAGGTTGTTTTAACAGAAAATGCAAAAAAATTCGTTACGGAATTACCTTTTCAAACATTGACAAAAAATAGAGTATATACAAGTACTTTTGAAGAGTTAGATGAAAAAGAGATTCAACATATTGATTTAACAAAATGGGCGGATAAAATTATTGTAGCACCTGCTACAGCTAACATTATTTCAAAATTTGCTTGTGGAATTGCAGATGATTTAGCTACATCTTTAATGCTGGCAGTTCAAGATGTAAGGAAAGTATATATTGTTCCTGCGATGAATACAGTAATGTATAATAATCCTGTTATACAAGAAAACATAAGTAGACTTTTAAAACTAGGTTTTAATTTTGTTGAACCAGACAACGGATTATTAGCATGTGGCGATGTAGGAAAAGGGAAATTTCCTACTATTGAAAAAATAGAAGGAACTGTATTTGCTGAAAGTGAATTAGATTTAAAGGGGAAAAAAGTACTAGTGACAGCTGGTCCAACGAAAGAATTTATAGATCCTTTTAGATGTTTAACGAATCCATCTACTGGAAAAATGGGGATAGCTATAGCAAATGAATTTAAAAAAAGAGGTGCTGAAGTAATTTTAGTTACTAGTGTGAAAAATGATTCTATTAATCGTGATGTGAAGATTATTGAAATTATTAGTACTAATGATATGTTTGAAGCGGTTAGAAATAACTTTAAAGATTGTGACTACATAGTTAAAGCCGCAGCAGTATCTGATTATACACCTGTACAGGTTTATGATAAAAAAGTAAAAAAACAAGATGGAAATCTAACTATGGAATTTGAAAGAACCCAAGATATACTAAAGTATGTTGGTGAAAATAAAAATGAAAATCAGATTGTAGTTGGTTTTGCAGCTGAAACAAATGATTTAATTGCATATGCTAGGGAAAAGATTGTTAAGAAAAATTTAGATTACATTGTCGCTAATGATATTTCTAAAAAGGATATTGGATTTGGAAGTGAAGATAATGAAGTGTGTATTATTGATAAGTTCAATAATATAATAAAAATTGATAAGACTAGTAAAGCAAATATTGCAAAAGAAATTGTAGATGTTATAAGCAAGTAAAATGAAGTTATTGAAAGTGAGGTGAGATTATGTATGCTGAAGTAATAGTAGATGTAAACAGTCATAGTGTTGATCAAAGTTTTTACTATTTAATTCCTGAAGAGTTTACCAGTACAGATTTAGTTGGTTATAGAGTAGAGGTTCCTTTTGGTTCTCGAATAGTACAAGGATATATTATTAATATTATTAATGAATATATAGGAGAGTATGATAAAAATAACTTTAAAAGTATTAAGAAAGTTAAAGATGATTTCCCAATCTTAACAAAAGAAATGCTGCTTTTATCAAAAGTTATGTCTGATGAATTATTCTGTACAAGAATCCAAGCTATAGAGTCTTTAATTCCAGCAAGCTTAAAGAATAAATATGTAGAATATTATGAGTTAATTAATGCAAATACTACATTACTTTTTGATTATGCAAAATACTTTGATAAAAGTAAACTAGTAGAAAAAAAAGTTTTTGAAAAATATTTCACCGTTGAGCAAATAGGATATTTAATCTCACTGAAAGCTATAAAACTCGTTAGTAAGATTAAAGAAATTAATAATAATACTGTAGAAGAATTTTTTATTTTAGGTAATGTTAAAAATGTTAAATTAACCAAAAAGCAACAGTTAATTATTGATTATTTAAATAAAAATGAGAAAATAAAAAAAGCAGATGTTAAAACTATTTTAAATATAGGTTCTACGGTTACGAAGAAACTATTAGAACTAAACGTAATAGAAATAATTACAGAAGAAGTAAATGTAGATATTAATACGTTAACTTTAGGTAATGAAACTATATTAAGCGAATATCAACAAGTAATTTATGATAGTATCGTTAAAAATTATAGTAGTGGTAAATTCAATGAATATCTTCTTCACGGTGTTACAGGATCTGGAAAGACGGAGATATATATTAAATTAGTTGAAGAGACTTTAAAAAGTGGAAAAGATGCCATCGTACTTGTTCCAGAAATAATTCTAACACCTCAAATTGAAAAAAAGTTTAAACGTATTTTTAATGATAATATAGCGGTTATTCATTCTAGATTGAATACAAAAGAAAAATATAATGAATGGAAAAAAGTTAGAGATGGTAAAGTTAAAATTTGTCTGGGGACAAGATCGGCAATTTTTGCACCATTTAATAATCTAGGAATTATCATTATTGATGAAGAACACGAAAGTAGTTATAAACAGACAGATTCTCCGAGATATGACGCTAAAGATATAGCGAAGAAACGTGGTATTTATAATAAATGTACAGTAGTTTACGCTAGTGCAACACCATCTGTTGATTTATATTATAATTTTGAAAAATATAATCCTAATAATCTATTAAAATTAACACATAGATTCAATAATAAACTACCTAAAATTAATGTAGTTCATACTGAAGATAAGGAACAGGTTATAGCAGATTCATTACTTGAAAAAATTAGAGGGAAAATTGAGAAAAATGAACAAGTATTATTATTAATGAATAAGAGAGGGTACACTAATTTTATTCGTTGTTTTTCTTGTGGGCATTTATATAAATGTGAAAATTGTGATATAAGTTTAAATTACCATAAACATGATAACTCATTACGTTGTCATTTTTGTGGATTTCATAAGAAAATTTCAAGTATAAAAAAATGTTGCGCTAATCCAGAATTAGTTTCTGGAAACTATGGAATTCAAAAGGTAGAAGAATTTTTAATGCAACATATTCCTAATGTTAGAATAACTAGAATGGATTCTGATACAACTGGTCGTAAAGGGGCTTATGAAAAGCTTTTAACTGATTTTAAAAAACACAAATCAGATATACTTCTAGGTACTCAAATGATATCTAAAGGACTGGATTTTCCTAATATTACTTTAGTGGGGGTACTATCTATTGATAGTATGATTGCTGTTCCTAGTTTTAAGGCGAACGAAAAATTATTCCAATTACTTGTTCAAACAGCTGGAAGGGCTGGAAGAAGTGAAAAAGAGGGAGAAGTTGTTTTTCAAACAAATATTGCAAGTAATATTATAGACTATGCAATAGAACATAGCTATGAAAAATTTTATAAGTATGAAATAGGTCGTCGTAAACTTATAGATTATCCACCGTTCTGTAAGATTTCATTTATTACGATAAAAGGTTATGATGAAGTGAAAACAGAACAGGTTGCTAAGATGATATATAATTTTATCAATAAAAAATTGGAAAATTCATCTATTCTTGGTCCTAATAAGAGTTTATTTTATAAGGTTAATAATGAGTTTAAGTATAATTTAGCAATAAGATATAATGATGACGAATATAGTAAATTACATCCTCTTTTAAAATATATAAACAATTATTTTACAGAATCATTTGCAAAAGAAAAAATAACTATAACTATAGATAACTCAGCTATAGATTTTATGTAGACACTATAAATGTTTAACTATTTAAATTTTAAGAAATCAACTTGTAGAAATTGCTTTACAAGTTGATTTTATTTGTTTAGAAATATGATAAAAATTTGAAAAAATAGCGATTTTATCGTATAATATAAGGATGTAGATTTATATTTTAAGACTGGAGGAAGATTGTGGAAATAGAACAAGTTATAAAAATTTCACAACTCTATGATTTTTACTCTGACTTACTTAGTGATAAACAAAAACAATATTTAAATGATTATTATTTTAATGATTTATCACTTACAGAGATATCGGAAAATTATAATATTTCAAAACAAGCTGTATCAAATAATATTAAAAGAACAGTACTAGAATTGGAACAGTTTGAAGAAAAGTTAAATTTAATTAAATTAAACAATCAGAGATTGTTTTTACTAGATGAGATAAAAAAAACAACAAATGATGCAGAAGTATTAACATATGTTGATGAATTGATAAAATTAGAAAATTAGGAGAATCTTGTATGGCATTTGAAAATCTATCAGAAAGATTACAGAATACAATAGCAAAACTTACAGGAAAAGGTAAAGTTTCTGAAGCTGATGTTAAGGAAATGATGAGAGAAGTTAGATTGGCATTATTAGAAGCCGATGTTAACTTTAAAGTAGTAAAAGAATTTGTTAAAAAAATTAGTGAAAGAGCAGTAGGAACTGAAGTTATGAAGTCATTAACTCCTGCTCAACAAATTGTTAAAATAGTAAATGAAGAACTTGTTGAACTATTAGGTGGTTCTAACGTTGAACTTAACCAAGGTGGGAAAATTACCACTGTAATGATGGTTGGTCTTCAAGGGGCTGGGAAAACAACTACAGCAGGTAAATTAGCTCTTAAAGTTAAAAAAACTATGAAGAAAAAACCGCTTCTTATTGCAGCTGACGTTTATAGACCAGCAGCGGTTCAACAATTAAAAACTTTAGGTAAACAACTTGATATAGAAGTTTTCTATGTTGATAAAGATCCTGTAGATATAGTTAAAGAAGGACTAGCATTTGCTAAAGAAAATTACTTTAACTATGTAATTATCGATACTGCTGGACGTCTTCATATCGATGAATTATTAATGGATGAATTAAAAGATATAAAAGCAGCAACAACTCCAGATGAAATATTACTTGTTATTGATGCAATGATTGGACAAGAAGCTGTTAATATTGCTAGTTCATTTGATGAACAACTAGATATCACTGGATTAGTACTTACAAAACTTGATGGTGATACACGTGGTGGAGCGGCATTATCTATTAAGTCTATCACAGGTAAACCAATTAAGTTAGTTGGTATGGGTGAAAAGATGAATGACTTAGAGATATTCCATCCAGAACGTATGGCCTCTCGTATTTTAGGTATGGGTGATGTGCTTACTTTAATAGAGAAAGCTCAAGCTTCTATCGATGAGGATGAAGCTAAGAAAATGCAAGAAAAAATTCTTAATCAAAGTTTTACTTTCGAAGACTTTTTAACACAACTTGAACAAGTGAAAAAACTTGGTAGTTTAAAAGATATTCTAGGAATGATTCCTGGAATGGGTAAACTAAAAAATATGAATTTAGATGCTGTAGATGAAAAACAATTTGTTTATATCGAAGCTATTATTAAATCTATGACGATTGAAGAAAGACAAAATCCAGATATCATTAATGTACCACGTAGAAAACGTATTGCACAAGGTAGTGGACGTCCTATTAATGAAGTACACAAACTGATTAAGCAATTTGAAGAAATGAGAAAAATGATGAAACAGTTCGGTGGACTTATGAATGATAAATCTAAGAGAAAGGGTCTAGGAAGAATGTTTGGTGGCAAACTTCCATTTTAATTATTTATGAATAATATAGTTTTATTTCAACCAGAGATTCCAGCTAATACAGGGAATATTGCACGTACATGTGTTGGAACTAATACAAGATTACACTTAATAAGACCATTAGGTTTTTCTATTGATGATAAGCATGTTAAACGTGCTGGTTTAGATTATTGGGAACATTTAGATTTAGTTGTTTGGGATAGTTTTGATGAATTTCTTGAAGCGACTAATGATAAACATTATTATCTAATAACTAAATTTGGTAAAAAAAATTATTGCGACTTTGATTTCTCAAATATTGATGATGAAGAAATATATTTTATCTTCGGAAGAGAAACTAAAGGATTACCCAAAGAATTTAGAGAAAAATATAGTGCTCAAGCATTGCGTATACCTATGAGTGAAAATGTTCGTTCATTGAATTTATCAAATACTGCTGCCTTAATTATTTACGAAGCTTTAAGACAACAGAATTTCAATAAACTAAAATAGTAAGTTTGGGGAAGTTTTGCGAGAATATCACAAATTATCCCCATTGTATTAAAATTATAAAGGAGAATAACATGACATTTGTTGATATTATAGATGATAATAACTTAGTAGAAGATAGCACTAAAGATATGTTATTAAAATTGTTAGAATGTGCTGCGGAGTATGAAAATGTTAATACTGAGATTACTGAGATGTCATTATCTTTTGTAAGTAAAGAAGAAATACAAGAGATTAATCGTGATTACAGAGGAAAAGATGTTCCTACTGATGTTATTTCTTTTGCATTAAATGATGAAGTAGAGGATGAAATTGATATCATTGGACTTGAAGATGAAATTAATTCCATTGGCGACGTTATTATTTGTGTAGATATTGCTCATGAACAAGCAAAAGAATATGACCATAGTTTCGATAGAGAGATTGGTTTCCTTGCTGTACATGGATTTTTACATCTTCTTGGTTATGATCATATGACAGAACAAGATGAAAAAGAAATGTTTGGGAAACAAGATGAAATTTTAGAAAAATTTGGTTTAAGGAGATAAGCATGTTTGAAGAACAAATTAAAACAGGATTTGTCACTATTATAGGGCGCCCAAATGCTGGTAAATCTACATTGTTAAATAACATTTTACAACAGAAAATTGCAATTATGTCAGATAAACCACAAACAACTCGTAATATTATAAATGGTGTTTATACTGATAATGATTCACAAATTGTTTTTATTGATACTCCTGGTATTCATAAACCTAAGCATAGATTAGGCGACTATATGATGAAACTTGCAAGTAGTGCAATTCAAGAATCAGAAATAGTTTACTTGATCATTAATGCAAGTGAGAAGTTTGGACCTGGAGATCAACATTTAATAAATATTGTTAAAGAATTAAAAGTACCTACATTTTTATTAATTAACAAAATTGATTTAATTTCACCTGAACAATTAATTCAAATTATAGAATTTTATAAAGATTTATATGATTTTGTGGAGATAGTACCAATTTCAGCGCTTAAATCTATTAATGTTGACAATTTACTAAATACAACAAAAAAATACTTACAACCAAGTTTCAAAATGTATCCGGACGATGTAATAACTGATTCACCTGAGTATTTTGTAATTTCAGAATTCATTAGAGAAAAGGTATTGCAATTAACAGAACAGGAAATACCACACTCTATAGCAGTTGTTATCGATAGAATTGAAAAACAACCAGGTAAGAAAAAAAATATTATCGCTACTATAGTTGTTGAGAGAAAATCTCAAAAAGGGATGATTATTGGTAAACAAGGTAAAATGATTAAAGAAATAGGTTCAAGGGCAAGAAAAGATATTGAAGTTCTTCTAGGTGAAAAAGTATTCTTAGAGTTATGGGTAAAAGTTATTGATAATTGGAGATCAAAACCGAATCAAATTCGTGATTTAGGTTATAGGGATGATATCTTTGACTAATAGAAATTATATAAATGGTATAATAATAAAAAAAATACGCTATAAAGATTATCATGAAATTTTGCAAGTTTTGACTGAGCAAGGATATGTAGAAAGTTTTTTTTATGAAAATGTACATAAAAGTAAAAAGAAAATAAAAGTTAGTACACCATACGAAGTAAGTATTAACTTTTTCCCTACAAATGGTATGAATAAAATAACAAATTTGGATGTTGAAAATACATATACGAATATAGTTTATGATGTGTTAAAACACAGTTATGTTTCAAATATGTTGGAATATACATATTTGATTAATGATAACTCGTTTAATATTTACAAACTTTTAAAACTTTGTTTAAATAATATTGAAAAAGGTGTATCAGAAAAGTTAGTTACAATCTACTTTTTAGTAAAAATTTTAAAAGAACAAGGTTTTATGTTTAAATATCAAAAAACTGATTATGAGTATGTAGGGTATAGTTTCCAGAAAAATAGTTTTGTTGATAAATTTAATACGGATTATAGTATTTATGGATTGAATGATAAACTTGTTAAACTTACATATTATCTATCAATTAAAAATATTGATTTTTTGGAAACTTTAGAAATAGAAAGTAAAGATTTAATTAGACTCTTTTCATTTTTTAATATGTTATTTAAAGAATTTATTGGAGTTGAAACGAAATCATATAAAAAAATACTAGAACTTGAAGAAATACTAGGTTCTAAGTAGAAAGAGGCTATAAATGAATAACGCAATAGGAGTATTTGATAGTGGAGTAGGAGGATTAACTGTTGCTAGAGAAATCATGAGACAGTTACCTAATGAAACTATTTATTATTTCGGTGATGTGAAAAACTGCCCGTATGGTGATAAAACTAAGGAAGAGATAATTAAGTACACGGATAGAGCTGTAAAATTTTTAATTGATAAAGGTGTTAAAATGATTGTTTTAGCTTGTAATACTGCAACTGCTGCAGCTCTTGATTATCTTCAAGATAAATACGATATTCCAATAATTGGTGTAGTACAACCAGGAGCAAGAAGAGCAATTCAAGCTACTGAAAATAATAAAGTACTAGTTTTAGGAACAAAATTCACAGCAAATTCTAAAGTTTATGATATTGAAATTGAAAATATAAACTCTGAAATTTTAGTATTTGATAAAGCTTGTCCTGCTTTTGTACCTTTTATAGAATCAGAAGGTAATTTAGATAAAGAAGCTACAAAAAATATACTAAAAGAATCATTAAATAACACTAGTAATCTAGGTATTGATACTGTAGTTTTGGGTTGTACCCATTATCCAATATTAAAAAAAGATATAGAAGAATACTACGGTAGTAGTATTAAGGTGATTTCTTCAGGAAGAGAAGCAGCCCGTGAGGTTAGCACAGTCTTAGGTTACGCTAAGTTACATCAGAAAAAATTGAATAAAAAAGAACATAAATTTTACATCTCTGAAGCTAGCGAAAACTTTAATAATATAGCTTCTAAATGGCTAAACAAAGAGATTACTGCGGAAGTCGTTGAAATATAGGAGAAATATAATGAAAAAACTAATATTAGCATCTAACAATGCACATAAAGTTGAAGAAATTAAAAGTATATTAGATGATTATACAATTTTAACTCTAAAAGATATTAATTTTGAAAAGGAAATTATAGAAGATGGAACAACTTTTGAGGAAAATGCACTAATTAAAGCACGTACAATTAGTCAATTTTCTGGAAAAACAGCTATTGCAGATGACAGTGGACTAAGTGTAGAGCTTTTAGATGGTAGACCAGGTGTTTACTCAGCAAGATACTCAAAAGAACAAACTGATGCAAAAAACATTGAAAAAGTACTTTTTGAGTTAAATGGTAAAAAATCAAAAGCAAAATTCGTATCTGTTATTGCCCTTGTAAAACCAGATGGAACGGAGCATACTTTTAGAGGAGAGTGTCATGGAGAAATAATTTTTGAAAAACGTGGTAATAACGGTTTTGGATATGATCCGATTTTTTATGTTCCAACATTAAATAAGACATTTGCAGAGTTAACACCTGAACAGAAAAATAGTATCAGTCATAGAAAACAATCATTAGAAAAATTTTCTCAATTTTTGAAAGTAGAAAATAATGAAAACTAGAATAATCCGTGAAGATTGCATTGCGTGTGGAAATTGTAATGCTATCTGTCCCGATATATATGATTATGATGAAGATGGAATTGCATATTGTGTAATCGATGATAATACAATGGTAGAAGAAGTTCCAGAAAAATATAGAAGTTTGGTTCTTGAAGCACAAGTTAATTGTCCGACTGAGGCAGTTTATGTGGAGGAAGACTAGAAAGGAGAGAAGATTGAGTACAAAAAAAACGAAAACAACTAAAAAAAATAGTAAAAGCAAAAAAACAACATCTAAATCTAGTAAGAAAGCTACGAAAAAGAAAAATCCTTCAAAAAGTATTATTCCTGTGTTAACTAAAGAGACTTATAGAGGATTATATTTTGTTATTTCTGTTCTTATTGTAATATTGTCTGTCTTGCAGATGGGCGTTATAGGTAGATTTTTTGATTCTCTCTTTAAATATATGTTTGGTAGTTTTAGCTATATACTTTATATTATTATAGTGGCTACGCCAATTTATTATATTATGAATAAAAAAATCAAGACACCGGTTATTGTAGTGACTATTTTAGTATTAATTGATTTCTTATTTCAACTTATATTAGTAGGTAATACTGAAGGTACATATATTAATTTTATAGATATATATAATAATAAAGTTTCAACATATGGTGGTGGAATAATATCTTATTTTCCTGTTAAATTTTTAATTTATTTATTATCATATTATGGTTCTTTACTTGTAATAATATCAACAATTATAACATTTCTATTTCTATATTTTAATATAAATCATAGAACAATGGTTTTAAAATTAAAACATCACGTAAGTAATGCGTTTGATAAGAATGAATATGTTGAAGACCATTATGACGAACTAGATGACGAAATACTCGATAACTACGATTATGCAATTGACAATAAAGAAAATTCAAATGAACAAAGATATAATAATATTAAAGATAAAGACTTAGTAGTTGATATCAGAGAATTTAAAGAAGAAGTTGAACCAGAAGAAGAGATAGTTCAACGAGTAACAAGAAAACAACGTAAAACTCAAGATACAACTACGTTTGAAGATAAAGAAAAGCCACTAAGTGAAGACCTATTAGAGGAATCATATGATAATTATCAGCTTCCGCCAATCACTTTACTTAATAGCCCAGTTAAGAAACAAACCATTACAAAAAGTGATGTTGTAGAAAAATCCAAAATTTTACAAAGCACTTTTAATAACTTTGGAATTGAAGTAAAAATTGTTAAAGCTATAGTAGGCCCTTCTATCACGCAATTTCAAATATTACCAACTCCGGGTACAAAAGTTAGCAAAATTGTTAATTTAAGTAATGATATAGCACTGAATCTTGCAGCTAAAGATGTTCGTATAGAAGCTCCCATTCCTGGTAAATCTCTAATTGGTATTGAAATTCCAAATACTGTAAATGAATTAGTGACGATGAAGGAAGTATTTGTAAATGATGAAGATAATTCTCCATTATCAGTCGCTTTAGGGAAAGATGTATCAGGTGAATCGATTTTTACTAGAATTGATAAAACACCACACTTGCTAATAGCTGGTTCTACAGGAAGTGGTAAGTCTGTCTGTGTAAATACAATTATCACAAGTATATTATTAAAAAATAAACCTGATAAAGTTAAACTAATAATGATAGACCCTAAAATGGTAGAATTATCTATATACGATGGAATTCCACATTTATTAACGTCTGTTGTAACAGATCCAATAAAAGCTGCAGATGTATTACATAAAGTAGTTTTAGAAATGGAAAATAGATATAGAGAGTTTGCAAGAGCTCGTGTGAGAAATATGGAGGGCTATAATAAAATAGCTGCAAAAGACCCGGATTATAAAGAATTACCCTATATAGTAGTAATTATTGATGAGTTAGCTGACTTAATGATGGTATCGTCTAAAGAAGTAGAGGAATCAATAGCTCGTATAGCTCAAAAAGCCCGTGCAGCTGGAATACACATGATAATTGCTACGCAAAGACCATCCGTTGATGTTATAACAGGAGTTATAAAAACTAATATACCATCAAGGATTGCATTTGCAGTGAGTTCAAGTATAGACTCGAGAACGATATTAGATAAATCTGGTGCTGAAACATTACTTGGAAAAGGTGACATGCTTTATCTATCAGCTGACTCAAGTAAACCTGTACGTATTCAAGGGGCTTTCCTTTCAGATGAGGAAGTTGAAAAAGTAGTTGATTATGTTAAAAGCCAATCGGAAGCTCAATATGATCCCAATATGACACCAAGTGAAGTAACTTCACAAGGTGGAGGATCCTCAAGTGATGATGTAGATCCGCTATACAAAGAAGTATTATTATTTATTGCTAAAACTCAAAAAGCTTCAGCTTCATTATTACAAAGAAGATTCAAAATTGGCTATAATAGAGCGGCTAGAATAATTGATATGCTTGAGGATGACGGATATATTGGACCTGTAGATGGAAGTAAGCCTAGAAAAGTATTTTTAGAAAAGGAATATGCAGAAGATTATGAATAAGTGAGTTTACATAAAATAAATTATGTAAACTTTAAAAAATTTTAAGTGAGGTATAATAAATTGAGAAAGAATAATAAGGTATTGCTTGGTTTACTAATAGTTGTACTATTAGCTGTTATTGGATTATCAGCTTATGCTTATCAAAAGCAAAAGGTATTAAATAACGTTAAACCAAAAGTAACAGAAACTAAGAAAGATGAATCTAAATTTGAAAAAACTATTAAAGAATCTTCTAGTAATTTTAATAAAGAAAGTGATTTAAATAAAAAAATAGAAATATTAAAATCTCTTTTAAGCCATAAAGATGATATTGCAAAAGAAAATAAAGATAAACTAACTAGTGATTATAATAATTTAGTTAAAGAAATGAGAGATAAAATTCAAAATAATTTAAAAGATAAAATTGGTTCATTAACAATAAATAATGATGATAAAAATAATACAGAAAAAATTGCTAGCGTAAAAAAAGAACTTACTGAATTACAAACTCTAGTAGAAAAAGAGAAAGAAACTATTTTTGAAAAAGATGAAGAATTTAATGAGATTTCTAAATTAATTAAAACAAATCTTTCTACTACTGAAGTGACACAAACTTCTACAACTGCTAATAATAGTACAAATGAGCAGGTTCAACAGACTGAGGTTGTTGAGGTTCCAGCTACTCAAAGATCAAGAGGAACTACTACTTATACTCCTCCAAGGGTACAAAATAACCCAGCACCTACTTCTGGGAACTCTGATTCAAGTGCTACTGTTACACCAAACACACCAGCAACTGTCACACCTACTACACCAAATGTAACAACACCAGCAGCTAGTGAAACAGCAGGAACAAGTGAATAAATTTTTAAAAACAGGATAATATACAATATTATCCTGTTTTTATTATTGTAGCATATTACAGAATATGATATAATTATAATGAATTTAAATTTATGCAAGAAGGGTAAGTAATAATAATGAATCTACCAAATAAAATAACATTATTTAGAACAATATTAATACCTATATTTATAGTATTTTTATTAATTAATATGGGAGGAAGTATCTCTATCTTAGGTGGTCGAAATATAACCCTTAATATTTTTATAGCAGCATTAATTTTTATGTTTGCATCATTCACAGATTTTATTGATGGATATTTAGCTAGAAAGTATAATCTAGTAACTAATATGGGGAAATTCTTAGATCCATTAGCAGATAAGTTACTAGTTGGAAGTGCCTTTATTGTAATGGTTGAATTAGGATTAATGCACAGTTGGATGGTAGTAGTTGTAATAGCAAGAGAATTTGCAGTTACCGGACTTAGACTTTTAGCTGTAGAAAAAGGAGAAGTAATTCCTGCAGGGATACTTGGTAAACTAAAAACAATTAGTCAGTTAATTGCTATAATTCTAATTTTATTAGGGAATCCTATATTTAATACACTTGGTTTTAAGTTGGATTATATTCTATTATGGATTTCTGTAATTTTGACTATCTTATCAGGATTAGAGTACTTTAAAAATTCATTACATGTATTTAAATAATGTTAGTGATAGGCATGACCTATCCTAACATTTTTTTATAAATAATTTAGAGGAGGGAGTATATTGGAGAATATTTTAAGAGATGAGTGTTTTAGAAAAAAGTTTCCAATAATTCTAGTATCCCATAATTACAAATGGATACAGTGGTATAATGAGGAGGAAGAGAAGTTATCAAAATTACTTAAAGAAATACCAGTACATATTTATCATATTGGAAGTTCTGCAATACCAAATTTAAAATCAAAAAATATAATAGATATACTTATAGAAACTATTGATGACAGAAATTTTGGTAATATAGTTAAAATTCTTTCTAAAGAATGGGAATTACGTTGGAATGAAGACGATAGAGCTTTTTTAGTAAAAGGATATGGCGAGAAAGGTTTTCTAGATAAAGTGTTTCATCTTCATATAAGAAAAAAAGGCGATATTACTGAAGTAGAATTCAAAAATATATTATTAGAATATCCAGAAGTTGCAAAGAAATATGAGACTTTAAAGTTAAAACTAGAAAAAGAATATAAATTTGATAGAGAAAGATATACTGAAGGGAAAACAGAATTTATAGATAATATTATAAGAGAATACAGTTTACATAAATAATATTATGTAAACTGTATTCTCTATTTTACTTCTTTTTTATTGAAATAATTATATAATCCGTGAATAGCAACTATTGACCATACACCTTCTAGTAAAACAAATCCCCATTGTTTTCCAATGAAAGCATCTATTCCAAGAATTAATGCTCCGATAGCATTTAGTAACAAATAGTTTAGTGAAGTAGTTTTAAGTTTTCCTAATTGGCTAAATACAAATCCAATAAGAATTAATAGTGATCCTAAAACTTGAACAATAATACCCATTATTACCTCCATAATTTTTAATAACTTTTTTATTTTACCTTAATAGGAGATATATTGAAATACTAATCATCTAATTTATCAATAGATTGTTTAATTATTTTTTTAGATTCGTTAATGTATAGCATTGAAGTATCACTGTTAGAGTGTCCCATTTGAGTCATAATGATTGGTATATTACCGTTTGTTTTTAATGCTAATTTAGTACCGTAACTATGTCTTAGTTTATGTGGTGACATTGGAACATTAAAGGCATCTGTATATTTCATAACTAGTTTTTGGATAGCTCTTATTGATAATCCAGTTTTGTTTTTACTAATGAAAACAAAGTCTTCTCTATTAAGTTTAAAAGTTAGGGAAGTTATATACTCATTAAGCCTGTCTAATGCAGATTTAGTTATTATAACTGTGTCTACTTTATTACCTTTTCTAATGACGTTTATCTCACTATTTAGAAAATCTATATCTTTTATCTTTAAATTAGCAAGTTCATTAACACGAATACCACTTTTTAAAAATAGCGTTAATATCGCAAGATCACGAGCTTTATCACGTAAAAAGAACGTTTTTCCATGTTTTGATAAAGTTTTCTCATACTCAAATTCAACATACTGCAAGAATTCTTCGTCCTGAGAGTCTAAAAAAATCTTTTCAGAAATTTTCTTTGATCTTGATGATAATGTCTCTTTCACACGATTAATAGGTATCTTAAGCATTACATTTCGCTCAAAATAAGCTCGTCCTTGTTCATTTTCACTTGTAACAGTAAGGAACTTATATAAAGACCTCATAGCAGCCTTATAATTGTTAACAGTCGTTTGACTTCGATATTTTCCATTAACTTGTTCACGAGAAAGAGATTTAAAATAACTTTCCATTTCTTTTTTAGATATATTTTCTAAAGTAGATAGTTCAACTTCTTTTATATTTTTTGCATCTGAAATTGTTTCTCTAATAGTCCAATTTAGAAAGTTCTTATAGGTTTCTAAATATCTATGTAAAGTAAGTGGCGATAAATTATCATAATACGTGTCGATGAAGTCTTCTATATAATCTGGGAATTCAGGAAGTATTTTATTTATTTTTTGTTTATAATAATCACGTTGATTCATTGGTATTACTACATTCTCCTTAGGTTTATTAATTATACATATAATATGTATTATACGAATAAATATATTATATCATATTTATAAGTTTCTTTCAATACAGTTCAATCCCCTTATTTCGATATATTATTGAAAATTGATTTTTTCGATTTTTAAATTATATACTTTTTTTCTTTATATATCATTTCTACTCAATATTATAAAGAATTATTGACTATATTTGTAATGGTAATCTGTATTTTAAATTCTTTGAAAAAATGACCTATTTAAACGCCATATAAGCGTCGAAAAAAAATTTTAATACAATTACTCCAAAATGACATATAACCTCTTAAAATTGATTTAAATGCCTAATTTGACATTTTCACCTAATTAAGTACATATTTTATCTGATTTCTATATATATTTATTAAATATAATGTAAAAAGCTATCTAAGTTTCCTTAGATAGCTTAAAGTTTATCGCTTAATTATACACGCTCAACTTTTCCAGATTTTAAAGCTCTAGCAGAAACCCAAACTTTTTTAGGTTGTCCGTCTACTAAAATTGTTACTTTTTGTAGATTAGCTTTGAATTTTCTTTTATTTGCGTTCATTGCGTGTGAACGAGTATTTCCTGAACGAGCTTTACGTCCAGTAACGTAACAAACTTTTGCCATGAATTAATCCTCCTTTTGGAAATAGTTTATTCATAACATTTACTACATACACAAGTATTAATATAACATACCTTAACATAAATATCAAGTAAAAACATTACTTATTTTAAAAATATTTTATGTAATCGAAGTCATTATCAGTATTATAATAAATGCTACTATAGAAGCTATAGTTGTACCTAATGTCCAAGTTTTAAATGTTGTTTTAAAATCTAAATTTAAATACTGTTTAAATAACCAGAAACCAGGATCATTTACGTGTGAACAGAACATACTTCCTGCAGTAATACTCAACATTATAAACACCGGTGAATAACTGATAGTTGGAACTAAAGGTTCTACTATTGCTAACGTTGTAATTGCTGCAATAGTTGCACTACCTAATGATATTCTTAGGATAGCAGCAACAAAGAAACTAATAAGTATTGGTGATATGTTCATACCACTAGTTATTTGAACTATCTCATCTGTTACCTTTGAATCTACCAATACTTGTTTCAAACCTCCAGCAGCACCATTAATAAGTAATACGACTGCTATTGTTTTAATAGATTGACTTAATAATGGGGAAATACTACTAATTCGTAAATGTTTTACAGTCATTAATTTCCAGATAGCTATTAATAAGCTTATAATTAATGCAGTAACCGGATTACTTATAATTGTTAATATATTTTTTAAACTAGATGGTAAATTTTTTATGCTTAATGCTATAGTAGGAATTGTAATTAAAATTACAGGTAATAACATTAATATAATAGCAAAACTAGAGCTCATCAGCTGTTTTTCTATTTTTAAAACACTAATATTATTTTGTTCTGTTTGTACGATAGGTTTAGTTTGTACCATCTTTGAATTGGTTAATAATAAACCACCTATTATTGCTGTTGGTATTGCTACTATTAAACCATAGAAGAATACTTCCGCCATATTAAGATGAAAAGTCTTAGTAATAATACTTGGACTAGGGTGTGGCGGAAATAGTGCATGGATAGTTAGTACTCCTATACTCGCTGGTAAAGCTAAGTAAATTTTATCTAATTTTAGTTCTTTTGCTACTGCCAATATAATTGGTATTACTAAAATAAAAGCTACATCAAAAAATAAAGAAAAACTGATACACATTCCAGCAATAAGAAGACCTAATTGAATCCTCTTAATTCCAAATAAACTGATCATTTTTTTTGCAGTAATTTCTACTGCTCCTAATTCTTCTAATATTCTTCCAAACATAGCTCCTAATCCTAAGATTAAAGATAAATGTCCTAGAAGAGATCCTGTCCCCTTCTCTACTGAATCAATTATTGAACTAGGGGATAAACCTAAAAATAAACCTAGAATAATTGCTACTATAAGTATTGATAAAAAGGGTTCGAAATGTAATTTTGTTATTAAAAATATTAGTACGCTAATCCCTAAGAAAACTAATAACAATTTATAAGAATGAATTCCTAAAAAATAAGCTAGGATCGAATATATAATTAATCCTAAGCCGATTAATATTTTATCTAATTTCATTATATTCTCCTTAATTTTTTCATTAGGTAATTATATCATTATTAGCTATATCAAGTAAAGATATACGCTTACTATAGAATAATTAGTGTTCTTTATCTAGTAACTCAGCGATTTTCATAAAAGTTCTTCCGTTTCTAATAGTAACAGCTTTATAGAAAGATTCTTTAATTAAATATTTATGATATGCCGTTTTTAAATAGTTCTTTTCATTAAATTTCCCCCAAAAAATAGCTCTTTTACCAAAGTAAACATTTTCTTCGTTTAAAGGCATATTATTTATTCGTTCTTTTATACTAGAGAAATCTATATCCTCACTATAAAATAGTACATCTTTTCTATAAAAATCATTATTCCACCAACTAGGCAAATTTTTAAGTTCTTCTATGTATTCTTGTTTTGTCAGTATTACTTTATTAATTTTGAAAGGATATGAATTCAATATCTGTGATATTTTATCATTTACAACACCTATATTTTCAATGGAATTAAATATTATATTGCCAGTGTTTATATAAGTAATAACATTTTCATATCCTAAACCAGTAATCGCATCTTTCAAATCAGCCATAGAAACCTTATTTCTACCACCAACATTGATTCCACGAAGTAAAAGTACATATTTCATTATTTTCTCCTTTTATAAAAAAGCTCTCTATCATCGAAATAATAGAGAGTTTTATAATTATACTTAAATTATGCTCTTGATACGTAAGAACCTTCTGCTGTATTGATTACTAATACATCTCCTTCTTTAACGAATAGAGGTACTTGTAATGTGTATCCAGTTTCTACTGTAGCAGCTTTAGTAGCTCCTTGTGCAGTATCACCTTTAACACCAGGTTCAGTTTCAGTTACAGTAAGTTCTACTGTTGTTGGTAAGTCAATACCTAAGATTTCATCACCAAACATTAAGATTGAAACTTCCATGTTTTCTTTTAAGAAGTTTAATTCGTATTCTAATTGTGCTTCAGGTACTTCGATTTGCTCGTAAGTAGCGTTATCCATAAATACATAAGCTTCACCTGTTGAGTAAAGATATGACATTTTTTGGTTATTGATTTGAGCTTTTGCTACTTTCTCACCAGCTCTGAATGTTTTATCATTAACTGCACCTGTACGCATGTTTCTTAATTTAGAACGTACGAAAGCGGCTCCTTTACCAGGTTTAACGTGCTGGAATTCCATTACTTTCCAAATGTTTCCATCAACTTCGATAGTAACTCCAGTTTTAAAATCATTAACTGATATCATTATTATATTTCTCCTTTAATTTGTACTAATATTATTATAAATAAAAATTTTTTTAAAATCAAGGTAAAAACGATTAATTTTAATGTAAAATGCTATAAACAAAGTATATTCTAAACGTTTAGTTTACATAATTAACATTATGTAAACTAAATGTAGTTATTTTACTTTTACTGCTTCTACCATATATATTCTATTACCTTTTTTAATAAACTTATCTTCATATTCTGTATGAACATTATCTTCTTCATAGACGCTGTTTGTTAGGTCTAATGATAATCTATTGAATGTAAATCCATACTTTGCATAACTCATTAAACTATACTCAAATAAACCTTGATTATCTGTTTTTTGAATGATAGTTTTATTACCACTAAGAATAGTCTCATAACGAGATAAAAATGTGTGGAATGTAAGTCGTCTTTTCTCATGTCTTGTTTTTGGCCATGGATCAGAGAAGTTTAGATAAAGTTGATCGACCTCTCCTTCAGCAAAATACTCAAGTAAATCTTCAGCATTTCCAGAAATAAGTTTTAGATTTTCTCTGTGAGTTTCTTCTACTTTATCTAATAGAAACGTTAATACAGTAGGTTGAGCCTCCATTGCGATAAAGTTTATATTTTGATGTTTTTCTGCTAATGTATGAATAAACTTACCTTTTCCACTTCCTATTTCAAGATGAATTGGATTTTCATTTCCAAATATTTCTTTCCATTTCCCTTTATTATCCTTAGGCTGTAAAAATACAACGGGACTATTTTCTAAACGCTCTCTTGCGTCTGCTCTATTTCGAACTCTCATTCATGCACCTTTCTATTTTAATTCAATTGTTTCATTGAATAAATCTTTATTTTCTAATACTTTTTCTTTTGAACCTAGTACACAAGTATAGGCTCTAGACTTCATATTTTCAAATACAGTTGCTAATTTTTGTATATCTTCAACTGTGGTATTTTTAATTTCATTTACAAGTTCATCATAAATATAAAATGGTGAATTTGTTAAATATTTATTAAGTGAATATGTTGCTAATGCACTTGGTGACATCAATACATCTAATGTATTCAATGTACCGATAATGTATTTATTTAAATCATTCTCATCAGCGATAAAGTTTCGGACATAGTTATCAATATTGTAATATATATCTAGTGTTTCAACTAAATTAGGATCACGATAAGACCATAAGTTAAAATCACCAAAGTTATTAAATATTGCTCCAGAACCGTAAGCACCATTTTTCACACGAACATTATTCCACAAATAATCTAAACTTAGGATATGTCTTAGTACTAGATGAGTTCCGGTATAATTTTTAATATTGTATCCAACCCCCACATACTGCACAAGAGAATCAAAGTAAAATCCTTCAGAATAACCGTTTTCTTCTAATCTTATTTCAAATCCTTTTTGTCTATTTGTATCTTTTGGATATTTTTCTAAGAAGCTAGTAAAAACTTCTTTAAAATCATTATATTCTTCTTTATTTCCAACAAAGTTTGTTAATAATCTAGATTTATTGAAAATTAATTTAGCAACATTATAAAGATTTTCTTTTATACTTTCGTTGTCAGATTTATAATTATCTAGTAATTTATTGACGAATAAGTAGAAGTCATATTCACCATGGTATGACGCTAACTTACTTTGTGGATTATAGAATCCACTAATTCTACGTGCTACAAACGCATGTCCTGAATTCTTGAATTTGTTTTCTAGCATTAATTTAACTTCTAAAAGGACGTTATATAATGCTTCTTTATCTTCAAAATCAACATTAAGTGTTGTTTCCTCTATTATATTAGCTAATTCTTTTGATTTTTCAACAAGATTTTTCGCGCTAATTATAAATTTAACTTCACATTCATCACTCTTATGTTTCCTAAAGACATCTATATATGAACTAACTCCACCAAGATTTGCTCCAATTTCTTTAATAACCTCTGCCTCGGTTTTATTTTTTGTGTTAAAGTTAAATATTAAATATGATAAAATTGAAGCGTATTGAAGCTGTTCTAGCTCAAAATCGCTAATATCAAAAAGTAATTTAGTATAAGAAATTCCATTTGTTACTGCATTATAATGAGAGAATTTTAAATCTTTATATGTTTCAAATAATGTTTCTTCAAAAGGATTTTTTAATTCAACTTCTTTAGCATCAACACATTTAATTTTTTCAAGATCTTCTTTCTTATCTATACTATTTTGCCAGTTTTGTAAAGAGGTAGTATTTTCTAATATATCTTGTAGTTCATTTTCAGATAATGAAGCTTTGTATTCGACTAGATTTTTCTCTTTTTGCTCTTTTTCTAAAGTTGGAATTAACTGTAAAACAGCTTGTTTCTCATTATTAATTAGGAACTCTATTGCAAGACTTTCATATTTTTTATCTTTACAATTTTCTTGTAAATCAGCTATAACTTTATCTAAATCAAATGAAGACAGTATGTCTTCTTCACTGTAAAGCCAAGTTCTTAATAATCTTATTGCGTAAGAAACACCTTTTGGTGCAGAAGTTTTGTTAATTTCTTCTTTAATTGAGAAATTTTTCTTATTGATTGAAGCTTGTACTTGCTCATAATCAAAACCTTTTTCAATGATTGATTTAAGAAGTTTTTTGTATTCAGTATCAAGATTATCTAATTTATCATCTTTTACATATTTGAAAATGATTGAATAGACAGTTTCTTTTCTATCTTTTTGAACATAACTATAAACATCTTCACAAAAATCATTTTCTATGAAATATTTTCTAAATTCAGTATTACTACTTCCTAGAAGTATATCGTCTATAATATCAATATTTTCGATTCTACTGAATTCATTACTATCACCAAGAATATAATTATATGCAACATAAGCTTTATTATTTGTTTCTTCATTAAAATATGTTTTTTTAACAATTTCTTTTGAAAAATTATTTTGACGTGATAAGCTATAGTCACTATAATCTTTATAATCATAGTTATTTAAATAACTGTCAATATGTTCTAGATATTGTTCTACATTCAGATCACCATATAAGAAGATGTAGCTGTTACTTGGGTGATAATTATAATTATATGTTTCTAAAAATTCTTCTTGTGTTATCGAAGGAATAGCCTCCGGTTTCCCTCCTGAAGAATATTTATATGGTGTATCACTGAATAAGTGTTCACTAACATATTGATCAAGGACTTCATCTACTGATGAGTATGCACCTTTCATTTCATTATAAACTACACCTTTGTATATAAGTTCATCCTCTTTATTTTCTAAATGGTAATGCCAACCTTCTTGTGCTAATATATTCTCATTAACTTTTAAATTTGGATTAAATACAGCATCTAAATAGATATCCATTAATATTTCTAAATCTTTTTCATTTTTAGATGATACTGGATACATAGTTTTATCAGGAAATGTCATTGCATTTAAAAATGTATTAAAAGAACCTTTAAGTAGTTCTACAAAAGGTTCTTTTACTGGATATTTCGCTGAACCACATAAAACAGAATGTTCTAAAATATGAAAAATACCATTGTCATTATAAGGGATAGTTTTAAAACTTATGCTAAAACTTTTATTTATATCGTCATTTTCAAAGAAAACTAATCTAGCACGAGTTTTAGTATGCTCATAAAGATAAGCATTTGTATTAATATTTTTTAGATATTTCTTTTCTATAAGTTCAAATGTCATATTATTTAATTATTTCATAGTAGATTACATTTTTAGTAATGTAAGAACATCATAACCTTGTAGTTTGTCCATTCCATTTAGACCATCTAGTTCGATTAAGAATGCAATACCTACTACGATTCCTCCTAATTCTTCTACTAATTTAATAGTTGCTTCAATTGTTCCACCAGTAGCTAGTAAATCGTCAGTGATAAGAACACGTTGACCAGGTTTAATAGCATCTTTGTGCATTGTTAAAGTGTTACTACCATATTCTAAATCATATTGGTAAGAAATAACTTCACGCGGTAATTTATTAGGTTTTCTTACAGGAACGAATCCAATACCTAATGAATAAGATACAGGACATCCAATGATAAAACCACGTGCTTCTGGTCCAACTACAACATCAACTTGTTTTTCTTTTGCATAGTTAACGATTTGATCAGTAGCATATTTATATGCCTCACCATCTGCCATTAATGTAGTAATATCTTTAAAACTAATTCCTTCTTTTGGCCAATTTTCTACGATTGAAATGTATTTTTCTAAATTCATTTATTTTTATTTTCTCCTAAATGTTTTCTTAACTCAATTATTATACTATAAAATACCAAAATAAGCAATTTTAAACACTATTAATACACTAAGAAACAGTAATTTATTAGATTACGTGCTACTTATAATATGAAAAATATACTTATAGTATTATATAATCTAGAACTCTGTATATTTTTAGTAATTTAAAATCACCAGTTGATAAAATCAATTATTATTTGTATTCTATGTTATGTGTTAGAATATATTATAAATACGATATAAGGAGATTTTAGTATGAAAATTACATTTACTGATTCAGCTGTGAATTATATTTATAAAAAATTTGAAAGTAAGGACACTAGTGCATATGATATTATTATCGACTATTTAGATGGAAATAGTCCGTATTCAGATAACGTTAATGGGTGTCATTGTCAAGTATATGATAAATATAGAATTCTAATTGTTTCTAAAGAAGACAAAAATATAAAATGGGATAAATATGATAAAGAACTTTCTACAAACATAGGTACTGTTCATTATCCTTCTTATTATGAAGTGATGTTTGATAAAGACAATAAATTTGATTATAGTGAGACGAATTTTACTTTATATTTAAAAAGTGAAGCGGGAATTATCACTGAACAAGTCCAATTAATTATTAAAAAATAAATTTAAGTAAATTTTAATAAGCTTTGCTAACATTATCATAAGTGTAATTAAAGGAAGGAGAATATTTTGAAATCTTTTCTAAACAGTAGAAAATTAACAGTTTTTCTATTTTTTGTATATTTATTTATTCTTACTTGGGTAATAGTAGCTAAAATGGATTGGAACTTGCTTCGAACTAGTAACATTTCTTGGATAAATAATCCTCGTGTATTACTTCATCCTAGCGTAACTTGGAGAACAATCAATCTAGTACCATACAGATTTGGAAATTTTGATATTGTGGAAGTTTTACTTAATATAATTTTCTTTATACCTTTTAGCTTTTATATCAAAATGCTATACCCTAAATCATCGGGTTTAAGAGCTATAATTTTAGGGTTTATATTAAGTTTAATATATGAATCTACTCAATATATCTTGACTATTGGGTTCCCTGATATAACAGATTTGATAGATAATACTTTAGGAGCCTGCATAGGAGTAATAATTATCAATATTATTTCTATAATTTTAAAAGAAAAACTTAGAATATATATGAATTTCATTTTAATATTTCTTTCAGGATATATTATTTATGAAATAATTAATGTAGTATCTTAAATAACAAATATTAACGGATGTACTTTGCGATTGTTAAGTACATCCGTTAATTTATATCTTATGTAATTATTATTATTATTAAATTTTTAAATTATCTTTTTCTTCTGAAGCCTAATGCAGCCAATACAATTCCAAATATACCTACTAATAATGCCCCAACACTATTTTCAGTTAATCCTGTTTTAGGTAGTATGTTATTGAATCTTTGTGAAATTGGATTGTTTCCAACATTAGTATTGTTATTTGTTCTTGAAACAATAGTATATGTACTGAAGTGATCTGTATAGAATGTTAATTTTCCATCTGAATATGTACTTGGGACTTTTTCTAATTTATCACCATTTACATAATAAACTTCTAATGTTTCATTGTCTTTAGCAAGAACAGCTACTGTAACTGCTCTAGTTTCTCCATTTTTATTTAGTACATTACCATTAGCATCTGTAAAGAATAAATCTAAAGTTTTGACAACATTTAAATTCTCATCAAGATTTTTAACTAATTCTTTTACTTCGTTTACTTTTTGTTCGTTAGAATTTTGAGCAACAAAGTGAATACCAGTAACATCTTTAGCCTTGAATTTTACAGTTACTTCTTCATCTCCAGGTAATTTAGCAACAAGAGTATCAGTTACATTCTTCTTATCATCTACTGAAGGTGTACTTGGTTGTTCAGAAGGAGACTCTTGAGGTTTCTCTGCTTTAGGTTGCTGTGGTTTTTCTTCCGGTTTAGGTTGTTCAGGTGTTACCTGCGGTTTTTCTTCTGGTTTAGGTTGTGCTGGAGTTACTTGAGGTTTTTCTTCAACCTTAGGTTGCTCAGCAGGTTTCTCATCTTTTTTATCTTCTACTTTTGGTTCTTCTTTCTTAACATCAGCCTCAACTGTTGTTACAAGTTCAACTAATTTATCGTCGATATTTGTAGCATTTTTCTCGAATAAAGTTTTAGTAACTCTATATTTATCTCCTGCTTTCATATCATTATCAGTAATTTCTAGTTTTCTATCATCTTCATTAGAAACACTTGAAGAACTAATTTCTTTAACTTCATTACCGCGGATACGTTCTACTTTAGTAACAATATACCAGTTACGTCCATAGTCATCACTCTTAAGTAGTTCTGCCATAGGTTTTGTTTGTTTACTTAGGAATTCTTTGTATTTATCTAAACCTTGTAAGATACCTTCTCCGCCATAAAATTCAGAACGACCTCTATACCAGTGTAGAAGATTAAGAATTGTTAATTTTTCATCTTTAGGTTGAATAGTAATCTTATTATCTTTTGCTACAACATTTAATTCAATAGCTTGTTTTTGTGGATAATAACCTTGTGTAACTTCAGGAGAAATTCCTAATAGTTTTGTATCAGAATCATTATACGGTAATGTTGCTGGTAAATTGTTATTAGCAATATCAAGGATGTGTAGACTACCATTTGCTTTAATTAAGTCTAACGGTATATTACTAATTTGGTTATTTACCAATCTTACAGTTGCTTTATTTTTAGCTAGTGTTTTCCATAATTCATCAGATAAGCTAGCGATATGGTTATTATTTAATGCTAGAGTATTTAATTTAGTTAAATTAACTCCGTTTTCTGGAAGTGATGTTAATTTATTGTTAGCTGCGTATAACTGTGTTAAAGAAGATAAATTAGCAACACTAGCAGGAAGCTTAGTTAGTTCATTATCTGTGAATGATAAGAATGTTAAAGCTGAATTATTTTTATATAAATCATCAGGAAGTGAAACTAATTTATTGTTAGATAAACTTACAGTTTTTAGCTTTTTATTATTAGCAAAAACATTCGCTGGTAATGTTGATAACCATGATTGACTGAATTCAACAGATTCTAATACAGAGTTATTTGCAAATAAACCTTCTGGGATATTACCTAAGTTGTTAGAAGATAAGTTCACAGTTTTTAATTTTTTGTTATTAGCGAATAGCTTTTCAGGTAGTTTAGTAACACCGTTTCCTCCTAAGTTAATACGCTCAATATTAACTGCATTTTTGAATAAATCTTCAGGTAATTCACCGAAGTTGTTACTATCAGATGAGAATGATTTAACACCAGGTCCCATGTGTTTTAGTAAATCTAAGTTGTAAATAGCACCTTTATCAACTTTTCCATCAATCTCTAATGATCCAATGTTGATATCACCGGTGAAGTTTTTTAATTCATCTTCTGTTACTTTGCCGTCTTTGTTAGTATCTACCCCATTGGCAATTAATTTTTTCTGAAGAAGAACATCACTTTTTTTACGTTCTTCATTATTTTTTTCTACTAACTCAAATCCATTCCATCCTTTTTTGATCTCAGGTTTGAATTTTAGTTTAACAGTAGTATATTTGTCGAAGTTTCCTTTATCACTCTCTAGAGATCCCATATAAGAAACTATAACACCACCTAAGTGTACTTGATCTAGATCTTCAACCGGAAGTGTAAATAATGCTCTGTCATATTGTCCCGCAGAGTTCTTCTCACCAAAGTTTTCTTTCACACCTGATTCCCATTTACCTTTATTTTGAATAGCAAAATCATATAATCCGTGGGCAAATAAAGTATTTAACATCGTTATACTCATTTTCCCATCTTTAACTACTAATTTTACATTTTTGTCAAAGAATCCTTCTAGCATAGAAGTACCTTGTCTTCCATCAGCGTATAAAGCGTTAAATCCTAAAGTATATTCACCATCTTCTAACTTATCAGTAAGTGAATAAGTTTTTTCTTCTTGTTTTTCAGGAGTTTTTTCTGGTGTTGGTTTTTCTTCAACTACTTTATTACCAGTAGTATATGTTTTACTTTCGCTACCGTCATTTGCTTTAAATACAATTGTATTATCTCCATCAAAGTTCCAAGCTTTAAATGCTTTAAGGCTTTCTCCACCATCATCGAAAGTAACAATATGCCCTGCCCAGTTTTTACTGAATAGTGATTTATTAAATGATTTTCCATTTATAACCACTTCTTTAGTATTTTTAAGAACATCTTCTGCTTTAAATCCATCAACAAGTGTAATATTTAATTCATCACCATAACCATTCTTTTCTACTTTAGAAACTAAATCTTTTTGAGCATATGATACGCTAGTAGCTGGCGTATCTTGTTTTGGTTCTGTAGGTTGTGCATCTTCTTTTTTATCAGTTGCCGTTGGATATGAAATTATAGTGCCATCAACAAGTTTAACCTCTAGTTTATTGTCTGAATCTTTTAACGCTTTTACTAAATCTTCGTTAAAAATTCTAATTCCAAGATATTTTGATGTTTCTACTTTATCTTTGAATACATCTTTATTTACAGTAGTTCCATTTAAAGTTACACTTGCAATTTCATCAACAAAATTATCATAAACAGAAGTGTCAGATAATTCTAAAGTTAGGTGTTTTTCATCTTTCCAGTTTTTACCTTTATCTAATTTAGAAATTGTATATTTAGAATTTGTAGCTGGTTTATTAGAACTAGTATCACTATCTTTTGATGGTGTAGTCGTTTCATTACTTGGTTCTACATAACCAGTATCCTCATATGTTGTTTTAGAACCATCTTCAAATGTAAATTCAATTTTGTGCTTATCTTGTTTTTTGTAATGTTCAGTAATAGCTTTATCTACAGCAGTTACTTCTCCATTATAAAATTTATAAAATTTACTATTTGTGTTTTGTTTATCAAATCCGAAATCTTTTCCATCTACTGTAAGTTTAGTTACTTTTGACCAGTAGTTTTTATAAAGATCAGAACCTTCCAAGAAGAAGATTAGAGAATCGTTATCTATTTGTGGTTCTAAAATTTTTAAACCTTCATTTATTAATTTTGGTTTTGCTGTTGGATCTACATACCCTTTATCTTCATACACAGCTTTTGAACCATCTTTAAAAATAAATTCAATTTTATGTTTATTTTGTTTATTATAATGAGCTTCTATATCTTTATTATTAATATATACAGTATTACCGAATAGTGAATAATTTTTAGAAGCAGATGACTCACTACTAAAACCGAAATCTTTTCCATCGATTAATAGTTTATCAACATTTTTCCAGTATTTATTAAATAAATCATTTGGTGAATCTTTACCTTCGACAGTAAATTCTAATGAACCACTTCCTCCTATTTCAGCTTCGTAGATTTTAAAACCTTCACTTTGTTCACCTTGAGCATAAGCGATATTTAACTTTGTATTTAATATAGGATTAGATATTCCCGTAGTAGTTATTGTTAAACAGATAGGAACTGCTAATCCAGCTATGAATTTGCTATTGTATTTTTTCGTCATAGAATGCCTCCAATAAATTTTATACTGATAATCAGTATCGTTTAATTATAAACATATTATACTACAACAGAAAAGAAGATACAAGTAAAATCATCAAAATAAAAAAAAATTAGAGCATAATTTTATAAAATCAGTTCATAAAAAGCTGATTTCATAAGCTTATACTCTATTAAATAATGTTCAAATTTTTGCCACAATAAAAAATAATTAATATTAAAAATTAAAATCTTTTAGTGATTAAATTATAGTGTATCTCGATATCCTCTGGTTCTGTAGCATAACCACGTAAATCGTAATATTCTCCATCTTTTTCTAATACTGCAGTAGGATAAGATTCTATACCTAAGTTAAGTGTTCTAAGAAAATCTGGATGAAACAGATTTGTATTTTTAAAAGCAATTGTAAGTTTTAATGCCAAATCAGAACTATCGATTTCATATTTGTCGCATAGTTCTAAGTATGTTGTAATATCACTTAAACTTTTACCCTCAACAAAAAACTTACATTGCATATCATAAGCATAATCTAGTAACTTTGAATTTGGTATAAATTCTTTTACTGTATTAAAAGCAATCGCAGGATGAAGTGAATTTAATACCATTTCACCTTCTTCAAGTACCTTCTTATACCCTTCTCCAAACTCAATATTATACATTTCTGAAATTTGTTTATTGCCTTCTGCTATATATGTGTACTCTCCTATTTTTTTACTGTTTTCTCCAATAAATAATCCGCCAGAGATAATATCAATTTCTATGTCCGTATGATTCTTGTAAAACTCAGTAAATAATTTATCAAAACCATAGCACCAACCACAGTATGCGTCCCAAAAATATAATATTTTCATTTAATTCTCCTTTTATTACCTTAATTTTTATCAAAAGCTTTGTTAATATTCGTTATATTCTCTTTTAGTAATATCTTCTCAACTTCGAATATACTTTCCATTCTAACAAAACTTGCTGATTGTTTTAAATCAACTTTTTTATAGTTTTCATTCAATTTAATGGTATTATTCTCAAAAGTTATAAGATTTAATTCTCTAAAAATTTGAATCATGATTTTCAAACTATCTACATTTGTTTTTAATGTCGTTAACAATTTATCTAATTGCTGTGCAATATTAATTTGTTTATTAGGTGTAGATAAAATTATATTAAAAAGTTTAATTAATCTATCTTTGTCAATTAAATAAACATCAGATAATATTTGCTTTTCTTCACAAATTAAATAAATTTTCTTAGGATTTAACATAATTAATTTTTCGATATATTCCTTACTAGTAGGAACATCTAGTAAGTAGATATCTTCAATATTTTCTTCTAGTTGTTCAATATCTTTATATAAATAGAAATTGTTATCCCTGTCATCAATTTTTTTAGAAATCTTTATTGCTTTATTATCAATTTTTGAAATGTCATAATTAATAAATCTTAAGTCTTCAAATAAGAATTCTTTAATATCTATATCTATTATATGAGCTTGTAATTTTGTACGACCGTTAAAGTTATTTTTATCAATTGTACATAATAAATCAATGATATTATTCTTATCAACTTTTTCAAATGCACCACTATCTTTAAAAGTGATACATTCTAGATTACCTACTTCATCAGCTATTGTAAGTCTTAGATACTGTTTATCTGATCCGAAATAAGATTTATTTAATACCATTGCATTTTCCAATAGTACTGTTGGTTTTTCAAAGTCCATTCCAAATGGTTTTAATATTTCTAGTGAATTAAGGAATTGATAACTTATTTCTTCTAAACTAGTAACAATATCAATTTTTTTAGTTGATTTTAATTCATTATTCTTCTTATATTCTTCATATTCACTATTAAGAAAATTTTGTATTTGATCTAGATTATTTTCGTTAAATGAGAAACCAGCAGCAAGGGTGTGTCCCCCAAATGCTAAAAATAAATCGGATATTTTATTCATAGCTGTGTAGATATTAAAATCAAAAATACTTCTGGCTGATCCTTTTAAAACCCCATCTTTATTATTCATAATAAATACGGGTCTTTGATATTTTTCTACAATATTGGATGCAACTATTCCGAGAACGCCTTCATGATAATCTCCAGATATCATAAGAACATTATTATCTTTTTTATTAAACTTCTCTATTTGACTAATAACATCTTTAACAATATCTTCAGTAACTTGTTTACGTTCAATATTATATTTTTCAATTTGTTCAGCCAATACTTTTGCTGTCTCAGCATCTTCAGCCATTAGGAATGAAAGTCCTAATTTAGCACTATCCATTCTACCAATAGAATTTAATTTTGGACCTATATAAAAGCCAATAGTTTGTTCATCTACTTTAGTATCAATATTTGACAATTCAAGTAACATTTTTAATCCTATACGTGGATCTTCATTGATTAGTTCTAATCCCTGTTTCACAAAAATTCTATTTTCATCAGTAATTGAAACCATATCTGCTATAGTTCCTATTGCAACTAAGTCTAAAAGAAAATCAGGGAAAATTTCAAGTAAAGCATGAGCTAGTTTAAATGCAACCCCAACTCCTGCTAGTTTTTTGAAAGGATATTCTCCTTCTGGATGTTCGGGATGTATGATAGCATATGCATTTGGAATGGAATCTTGTATTTTATGGTGATCTGTAATAATGACATCACAACCTAATTCATTAGCAAGATCTACTTCCTCGACACCTGCAATACCATTATCTACTGTAATAATTAAAGTAATTCCAGATTCAATAATTTTTGTAAAAGCTTCTTTATTAGGTCCATAACCTTCATCAAATCTATTTGGTATGTATGATGAGACATTTGCTCCTAAAGAAATTAGTGTTTCGACTAATAGTACTGTAGATGTAATACCATCGGCATCATAATCACCATATACCAATATTTTCTCTTCATTCTCAATAGCTTCATTAATTCTATCAACAGCTTTATGCATATCATACATTAAAAATGGATCATACCCTTCTTCGTATTCATCTGAAAAGTATTTTTTCACTGATGACATATCTGTAATAGATCTAGCATTTAATATTTTTGCAACATTTTCTGATATATTATATGATTCTATTTCCTTTATGAAATTTTCATCATAAGTAGGATATATCCAATTATATTTTATTCCCATTTTTTCACCTCATTTCTTTTGATTATTATTTGATTATTCTTTTTTATCTTCTTCTAACTGTTCTTTAGTAAATAATAATTTTTCTGTTCTTTCGTATTTTTTTGATAAAGTTTTATATTTTTGACGCCAATATAGACTCGCAAGTATCATCCCTACAAAGAAACATACAAAGAATAGAATCGTTAATGGCAATTTAACCGTAAAGAAGATAAATGATACAGGTACAGAATTGTAATTCATTATAAAGAAAGTAATTATTGATACAAAGGCTATGACTATTCCAAATACTTTATAAGGTAACTTATTATCCATTATTCCACCTCTCTAACCATATTAGCAAATTCTTCTTCATTTATTACTCTAATTCCTAATTGCTCAGCTTTAGCTAGTTTTGAGCCAGCTTTTTCACCAGCAATTACTAAATCCGTTTTTGAAGTCACACTACCTGTAACTTTTGCTCCATATTTTTCTAAATATTCTTTAGCTTCATTTCTAGTTAATTCTACTAATTTACCAGTTAAAACTACAGTTTTTCCAGCGAAAATATTATCAGTATTAACTTCTTGAACTTCATACTGAGGATTCATTCCAACTTTAATTAAATCATTTATAAATTTTATGTTATTTTCATCAGATAAATAATCCAAAATAGACTCAGCAGTAATTTGACCAACATCATCTAGATTTACTAGTTCATCTAGTGTAGCATTCATTAAATTAGTAAGATTTAAATACTTTTCTGCCAATATTTTCCCAGCTTTTTTTCCTACATTAAGAATACCTAGTGCAAATATAACCTTGTCTAAACTGTTTTGTTTAGAATTTTCAATTGCATTTAAAAGATTATCTACTGACTTTTCTCCCATTCTATCTAATGATATTAGTTTTTCTCTTTCTAATGAAAATAGATCAATAGTATGAGCAATAATACCTTTCTCATAAAGTGTAGTAACAACTTTATCGCCTAAACCTTCTATATTTAAAGCATCTCTTGAGGCAAAGTGTATTATTCTTCTAATATTTTGATCGGGACAATCTGGATTTTTACACCTTGTAAATGGATCGTTTTCTTTTGTAAAAGTTTGTTGACCACAAGATGGACAAATCTCTGGCATAATATATTTATCCGATTCAGTAGATCTTAACTCTTTAATTACTCGAACTACTTTTGGAATTATTTCACCTGCTTTTTTTACAACAACCATATCCCCTATGTGAATATCAAGTTCGTCAATAATATCTTTATTGTGTAAAGAAGCTTTAGACACTGTAGATCCAGAAATTACTATAGGATCAAGAATAGCAACTGGAGTGATAATACCGGTTCTACCAACACTTAATTCTACATCAAGCAATTTAGTGGCTAATTCCTCTTCAGGAAATTTGTATGCGGTAGCCCATCTTGGACTTTTTTGAGTGTAGCCTACTTCTTCTTGTGTTGAGTATGAATTGACTTTTATAACTATTCCATCGATGTCATACGGTAGATTTTTCTTGTGCTCTGTCCAATAATTTATATAATCTATAACCTCATCGATATTTTTGCATAATTTGAAGTTAGGATTAACAGGAAGATTATACTCTTTAGCCGTATTTAAAGCATTCTCCTGTGATACAATGCTGTCATCTCCAACTATAGAATAAATAAATGCTGATAATCGTCTTTTCGCAGTAATTTTCGAATCAAGTTGTCTTAATGAACCAGCTGCAGCATTCCTTGGATTAGCAAATAATACTTCATTGTTAGTTTCACGTTCAGTATTTAATAGTTCAAAAGATTTTCTTGGTAAGTAAACTTCTCCTCTTACCTCAAATGATCTATTATCTTTTAATACTTTTGGAATTGAGAAGATAGTTTTAATATTTTCAGTAACATCTTCACCAACGCTACCGTCTCCGCGTGTAGCAGCACTTATTAATTTACCATTTTCATACTTAATAGAAATTGCTAAACCATCGATTTTTAATTCACATATATATTCAACGTTCTGACCTGGTACTAGTTTTGAAATTCTTGCATCAAAATCCCTTAAATCCTCAGTTGAGAATGTATTGGATAAACTTAACATTGGAACTTTATGTGTTATTTTTTCAAATTCATCTAATACCTTATCACCTACTCGTTGAGTTGGTGAGTTCTCTAATATATACTCAGGATGATTTTCTTCTAATTTTTCTAGTTGTTTATATAATGTATCATATTCTGTATCTGATATTTGTGGATTATCTTCAACATAATAATCATAAGAATATTTATTTAATAAAGAAACTAATTTCGAAATTTCTTCTTGAACTTGTTTCATAAAAAATTAATCCTTTCTAGTTAAGTTGGCATATTCGATTAATAATGTTTTCACACCAACTTCACTAAATTCAACTTTAACACTATCGCTTGTAATATCTAATACTTTACCTTCTCCAAATTTCTTATGAATAACAGCATCGCCAATTCCATAATTAGTACTTACAGCATTCTTAGGTTTATCTGAAATTTTAATCTTTGGACTAAGTCTACTAATAAATTTATTCGCTTCTTCAACATTTGAGCTAGTAGACTCAAATGTAGTTCCAAAAGATGATTCAAAGTGCATAAGCTTATTAGGTACTTCATCTAAAAATCTAGAACGTTTATTCATCTTAATAGAACCAAATTGCATACGTCTATTCGCATATGACATAAATAGTTTTTCTTTAGCACGTGTAATTGCAACATATGCTAAACGACGCTCTTCTTCCATCTTATTCTTCTCATCAGCACTACTTTCCGCATCACGAATTGAAGGGAATAGATTTTCTTCAAGTCCCATAATAAAGACTACTCTATATTCTAATCCTTTTGCTGCATGAACAGTAGATAATACAACAGAATCTTCTTCATTTTCATCATCAGCGTCAGATGTAAGTGACATTTCAGAAATAAAGTCAATAAGACTATCATTCATGCTTGAGAATTGTTTAGCTGAAGATACTAACTCAGAAATATTCTCTATTCTACTTTCAGCATAAGCATCATTTGATTCTTTTAGCATATTTTCATATCCAGAATCTTTATAAATACCAATAATTAACTCATCAATTGAGTATTTATCGGTTTCCGAATATTTTTCTATTAGATTTGTTAATAAGTGGACATTAGTTGTAATTTTCTTAGATACCCCTACCGCCTCTATATTTTTCAAAGCATCGAATAACGATATACCATATTGTGTTGCATAGTTGTCAATTTTTTCCATTGAACTTGCTCCAATACCACGTTTAGGAACATTTATAATTCTTCTTAAACTGAATTCATCATCTCTATTAACTATAACATTAAGATAAGCTAGTAAATCACGCACCTCTTGACGTTGTAAGAATTTAAGAGATCCAATAAGTTTATACGGTATACCAAAAGATAAACAAGAATTCTCCATTTGGCGAGAAAGATAGTTTGCACGATATAAAATAGCAATATCCTTATACGATATACCTTCTTTTTTCAATTCTAGAATTTTTTTTGCAATATCATCTGTTTCATCTTTATCATTTGAAGCAGCGTATACTGATATTTTACCTCCACCTTTGTTTTCAGACCATAGAGCTTTTTCTTTTCTATCAGTATTATTTTTAATTACCGCATTCGCAGCATCTAAAATAGTTGAATTAGAACGATAGTTTTGATCTAAGAAAATTAGCTCAACATCTTTATAATCTTTTTCAAAGTTAATAATATTATCACTACATGCACCACGCCAACTATAGATACTTTGATCATCATCCCCAACAACACATACGTTTTTATGGATTTCTGATAACATTTTAATTAATCTATATTGAATTACGTTAGTATCTTGATACTCATCGACATGAATATATTCAAATTTATTTTGATAAATAGCTAGTACTTCAGGGAATTTCTTAAATAGTATAATGGTCTTTAACATAAGGTCATCAAAATCAAGAACACTATTTTTCTTTAGATATCTTTGGTAATGAGCATATATTTCAGCTACATTTTTCATATATCCAAAACGTGATTGTTCTCTCATAGCCTTTACAGTAGTCATACTATTTTTAGCATTTGAAATTATTTTTAGTATATTAGCTGGTTGATATGAGTCTTCTGAAAGATTAAGATTTTTAACAATTGTTTTTATAATACTTTTTTGTTCACTAGTATCCAAAATTGTAAAGTTTTTATTATATCCTAATAGTTCTATGTGTTGACGTAGAATTCTTACACACATTGAGTGGAAAGTATTTATCCAAATGTATTTAGATGTTTCCCCTACTAATGCATAAATTCTTTCTTTCATTTCTTTAGCTGCTTTATTAGTGAATGTTATCGCTAGTATATTACTTTCTAATACATTTTTTTCAGCGATTAAGTATGCAATTCTATTAGTTAATACACGTGTTTTCCCACTACCAGCACCAGCTATAACCATTACTGCACCATCAGTTTTTAAAATAGCTTTTAGCTGATTGTCATTCATATTTTGTACAAAATTCACAGTTATTTCTCCTATATTTTCTCTAATTATATTTTATCATACTTTCAAAATAAAAGGGAGTGACTCAAAAATTTTGATTTTTTGAAAATCGATTTTGTTGAGTCAGTCCCTCTATTTTTATTTAGTTTGTATATAGATTATAAGAATATTGCTATAGCAGAGATAAATCCACTAGCTAATATAATAAAAATCATTAACCATAATACAATTTTAAATAATTTTTTATTCATATATATTATTCTACCTCACCTAATGTTTCAATCCCTAAGTCAAGTTCATCGATGTCATCATCTTCATCATTTTCTACAACTGAGTCAGTTTTTTTCCCAGTTTTATTCATCATTTCTTCCCTAACAAGACCATAAATTTCATTGTAAAGTTCTTCATTTTCCTCAAAAACTTTCTTCACGTTTTCACGACCTTGTCCTAAACGCTCTCCATTATAAGAGAACCATGATCCAGATTTATTAATAATATCTAAATCAACTGCAAAATCAAGAGTTTCTCCGATTTTAGAAATTCCTTCACCAAACATAATATCAACTTCTGCAATTTTAAATGGTGGAGCTACTTTATTTTTAACAATTTTAATTTTTGTTCTGTTACCTAAAATTTCACTATCAGCACCCTTAATTGCTTCACCTTTACGTACGTCAATACGAACTGTAGAATAGAATTTCAGTGCACGTCCACCAGTTGTTACTTCTGGACTTCCAAACATTACCCCTACTTTTTCACGAAGTTGGTTGATAAACAACGCAATAGTATTAGCTTTATTAATTTGACCAGTTAATTTACGTAAAGCTTGTGACATAAGACGAGCTTGTAAACCAATATGGTTAGCCCCCATAACTCCATCGATTTCAGCTTTTGGTACTAATGCTGCAACTGAGTCGATAACTATAATATCAATAGCTCCTGATAAAATTAATTTTTCAGCAATATCAAGCGCTTGTTCTCCACTATCAGGTTGAGATAGGAAAAATTTACCTGGTGTAAAATCAACACCTAGAGCTTTTGCATATTCGATATCAAGTGCATTTTCAGCATCTATAAATGCAGCAATACCACCTGTTTTTTGAACTTCTGCAATTGCATGTAAAGCTATTGTAGTTTTCCCTGATGATTCTGGACCATATACTTCAACAATACGTCCTTTTGGATATCCTCCAATTCCTAAAGCTGAGTCAATTGCTAATGAACCTGATGATACAGCTTCAACTTTAATCGGATTTTCAGATGAAATATCCATAATAGCACCTTTACCGTATTCTTTTTCAATTACTTTTATGGCCTCATTAATAGCGGCTTGACGTGCTTTTAAATCGTCTTTTTCAATATGAGTGACTTGTTTATCTTTTGATTTTTTTGCCATTGTTTTTCCTTTCTGCTTATTCTCCAATTACTGTAGTTAAAGTTCCAATACCTTCGACAGTGATTTTGATTTCATCACCTGTTTGTAAGAATCTTGGTGGATTTTGCGCTGCACCTACACCTGCAGGTGTACCAGTAGCAATGATGTCACCAGCTTCTAGTGGAACAATTTTACTAATTTCTGCCAATACATCATCAACTCTGAATAACATTTCTGATGTCATAGCATTTTGTTTAATTTCTCCATTAATTTTTGTTACAATACTCATTGATTCAGGTGAACTAACTTCATCTTTAGTTACTAGATAAGGACCTACAACTGCTGATTTTTCTAATGATTTCCCTAGGAAAAATTGTCCATGTTTGTATTGTAAGTCTGTAGCTGTAATGTCATTCATGATTGTGTAACCAAAAATATAATCTAAAACTAATGGTCTTAGTATGTTTTTACCTGGTTTAGCTATTACTACAGCAAGTTCTCCTCCGAAGTCTAAGCTATCTGTAATATTTTTGTGAGATGGAACTACTTCATTATTTCCAGCTAGAGCTGTTGTTGCTTTCGTAAAGATAAGAACATCTTTAGGAGTTTTAGCAAGCTCATCTCCAAGTTCATTAACATGAGCCTCATAATTGTGTCCAACACAAAGAATATTTTTTGGTGTTCTTGTAATAGGTGAACGCCAAATTATTTTATCAAAGGGTACTTTATAACTTTCAGCTTTACCACTTTCTTCAACTAATTTTAGTACTTTTCTAATTTTTTCAATGAAAGAAACTCCATATACTTCAATTGCTTCTCTTAAAGTCGCAGGTATTTTATCAGTATTATCAAAATCTTCTAGTACTTTAATTAGATTCCATGCACTTTCTTCACGTTTTACTTTTACTCCATATAATTCATTATCGTTATAACTGAATGATAAAAATTTCATAGTTGCCTCCTCGACTGTTATAATTTCTTTAAGTTATTATACCATACTTTTAGTAATATTACTATAGAATAATTCAAAAAAATTAAGTTATCCGTATATTTATTTATATAAAATAAGGATAACTTAATAATTTATAAATTATTTTTCAAATTGTTTATTACATCTTTTGGAATGCCCAATTTTAATAGTCTTTCTTCAGATGCTTCTTTAATTTCTTCGATTGAAGAAAATGTTTTAAGTAAGAGATTCTTTCTCACTTTTCCAATACCTTGAATATTGTCCAAACTAGAATTATACATATTTTTAGTTTTAATTGCTCTATGATAAGTAATAGCAAACCTATGTACTTCATCTTGTATTTGTTTTAAGAATAAATATTCTGCTGATGTTTTAGGAAACTCAATTATTTCATAATCATCTGTAATTATATATTCAGTAATATGCTTGTCATTTTTTGCTAAACCAATAATTTTAATTTGTGTTAATCCAAGCGTTTCATGAACAATCTCTATTGCAGCATTAAGATGGTTTTTTCCACCATCGACAATTAATAATTCTGTATTAGTTTTCTTATCTTTATAGTTTCTATACAAAACTTCTTTCATCGTCTGAACATCATTTATTCCCATAGATTCATCAATTTTAAATTTTCTATAGTTATATGTATTTTTTTTACCATTTGTAAAATTTACTTTTACCGATACGGCATCTACCCCCATAATATTCGAGTTATCAAATGCATCAATACTATCTATCGTTTTAACACCTAGTTTCTCAGCTATATTATTTAAAGTTACTTGTAATTTACGCTCTTTTAATTCTTCAATAGCTAAATTATTATCTAAATAATGAGAAGCATTTTCTTTTACAGTATCCAGTATTTTCCTATGATTTCCTCTTTTAGGAATTATAATCTTACAATCAACTACAGTTGATAATAGATTATCATCAACTTCATCAATATAGATTTCTTTAGGTAATTTATTCATGGCATAGTATTGAATTAAATAAGAATATAAAATCTGATCTGGACTGTCGTATAGATTAAAATATTCAACTTTACGTTCAATAATATTACCTAATCTGGATAAAAATATTTGAATACAGATATAATCATTATTAAAAATATATCCTATGTAATCACGATCTATATTATTGCTATCTGCAACAACTTGATTCTGTACTGAAACCTCAATCGATTTTATATAACTATGGATCTGACCTGCAGCTTCAAATTCAAGACTTTTAACATGGTCTTGCATTTTATTATTTAAGTCTTCTAAAATTTCTTTAGTATTACCTGTTAGAAATGATTTTATTTTATTAATCTGAGTTTTATATTCATCAGGTGTAATCTTTTTAGCACATGGCCCTATACATTCACCTATTTGATAATACATACATGGACGTTTTTCTACAGGATTACACTTTCTAAGTGGGTAAATTTTATCAAGAATCTTTTTTACTTCCATTGCTGATTTTATATCAACATAAGGGCCAAAATAAATATTTTTATTGTTTTTTTTATATTTTCTAGTCATTAATAGACGTGGATGTTCTTCCTTAGTAATCATTAAATATGGATAACTTTTATCATCTTTTAATCGTATATTAAAATATGGTCTATATTTTTTTATTAAATTATTCTCAAGCAATAATGCTTCTTTTTCAGAATTCACAATTATATATTCAAGATCTTCAATTTTAGAAACTAAAGTTTGAGTTTTCTTATTATGAGTTCCAGTAAAATAGCTTTTTACTCTATTCTTTAAATTTTTAGCTTTACCTACATAAATAATCTCACCAATATTATCTTTGTATAGATAACAACCTGGATTATCTGGTAGTAACTCTAATTTTTTTTGTAATGTTAAATTCATTATTATCACCATTTAATTATATATTAACTTTTTAAAAAAGCACAGTGAAATTTAATATTTCTTCTGTGCTTTTAATGTCATTAACTAGCTATTATTTCTTCTTTCATTCCTATTAGTAGATGTTGAAGATGTTGTATTTCTTGAAGATGTATTATTAGATTTATTATCATTAATTGTTCTAGCATCAGTATCAGAATCGTCTCTTGAAGTTTTCTTCTCTTTTCCTTTAGAAATTATAATTTCAAGTGATTCCTCACTAGGAATTATACTAGATCCACTTCTTATACTTTGAGAAATTACTGTACCAGCTTCTTTGTCTGAGTATTCCTCTTTATAAGATACGTGCTTAAATCCTAATGAAGCAATCGCACTCTCAGCTCTACTACTATCTTCGCCGACTAAATTAGGCATAGAAACTTTTTTCTTACCACTTGAAACTTGAATAATTAGTTCTTTCTCTTTCGGAACTATTTCTGAACCTGCTGGAATGTTTTGAGATACTACTTTACCAGTATCATATCTATCACTCTCAACTTTTTCAACGGTTATATTTTTAAATCCTAGTTTCGATGCGTTTCTTTTTACATTATCTTCATCCATACCAACAAAGTTAGGCATATCAACAGTTTTCTTACCAGATGAAACACGTAAATCAACTTTTGACCCTTTTCTAACTTTTTTACCAGCCTTAGGATCACTATCAATAACTGTTTTTTCTTTTACATCATCACTAGCAACTTCTGTTACGTCTCCTACTTCTAAACCTGCTTTAACAATTGCAACCTTTGCTTCTTCTAAAGTTTTATTTCGAACATCAGGCGCTGAAACACTGTTAGCTCCAATTAAATAATTATATGTAAAGAACGCTCCGACAATAATAGCGACCATCGCAATAATCGCTAAGAAAATATGTTTAGCCTTAGACGTTTCTTCCTTCTCATCTTTCTTGCTTACTTTATTATAACTATTCTTAGGTTGTGTGTTTTGATAATTTCTAATATTATTTTGACGTTCATCTTCTTCATAATCATAATAATCATCTTCATTATTATAGTTATTATAATCAGAATAAGCATGGGGTATATCAATTGGATTTCTATCTATATATTGAGTTTGATTATAATTATTACGCACAGGTTCTGTAGGAATTTTAAATCCAGTATATTTATTCTCATGCAATCTTTCAGGATTTAATACTGTACTAAGATCTTCAAACAATTCCTTCGAACTAATGTATCTTTCATTTGGATTTTTCATAGTAGCTTGAAGAACAATGTTTTTAACACTTTGAGGTACATTTTCTCTATATTTATCAATTTCAGGAAGTTCCTCTTGAAGATGTTTTAAAGCTATAGCAACAGCCGACTCACCTTTAAATGGTATTTGTCCTGTTATCATTTCAAAGATAAGAATACCTAATGAATAAATATCACTTTGCGCTGTCGCTACATTTCCTCGTGCCTGCTCTGGTGATAAATAATATACCGTACCTAACATTTGATTCGTTTGAGTCAATGTTGTATCGCCATATGCTCTTGCAATACCAAAATCAGTAATTTTACATGTTAAATTTTCATTCATTAAAATGTTTTGAGGTTTTATGTCTCTATGAATTATTCCGTTTTGATGTGCATGACTTAATCCTGCTGCAATTTGCTTAGCAATATGAACAATTGTCTCGATAGGAATGCGAGGATTTTTTGTCATGTAATCTTTTAATGTCATTCCCTCTACATACTCAAGTATTAGATAGTAAAATTCTCCTTCGTTCTCCACGTCATAAATAGATACTATATTAGGATGAGAAAGACTTGTTACTGCTTTCGCTTCTCTATTAAATCTTTTTACAGCATCTTCGTCATTAGCATCAATTTTAAATGTTTTAATAGCTACTTGTCTATCTAAAATTGTATCATAACCTAACCAAACAGTGGCCATTCCACCTGTACCTAGATGATCTAAAATTTTATATCTATTACATATAATTTTATTTATCATGGTTTACACCCCCTAGATTTTTTATTATAGCTACAGATATATTATCTATTCCTCCGCGATTTACACACAATTCTATAAGTTTTTCTACAGATATTGATAATTCATTGTTTCTAACTATATCTTGAATTTCTTCGTTTTCTATCATGTTTGTTAAACCGTCAGAACACAGTAAAAAATAATCATAGTTGCTTAAATTATCAATAAATGTATGTAAATTAATATTATCTCTTGTAGCTAAAGCTTGAGTTAGTACATGGCGTTCTGGATGAGTTTTTGCTTCTTCTTGTGTTATAGCTCCGGCACTAATTAAGGCTCCAACAAATGAATCTTCTACAGTAACAACATTCATCTCATTATCTTTAGTCAAACCATATGCGCTACTATCACCAATATTATAAACAACAACTTGATTGTCAAATGTAGCTACCGTGACAATAGTAGTTCCCATTTTTTTATTCTTTTCTTGTGATTTGTTAAATAATTCTAAGTTTAATTTTTCTATTTTATCACAAAGCCAATTTTTCATATTATTAAAATTAGCAAACGTTAAATCTTGCCATTCTTTTTCTAAAGTCGACACGATATAATTACTTGAATATGCTGCATTACTATGGCTCCCTACCCCATCACAAACAACTGCAAGGACTTCTCCTTGTTTATTCTTTGTAACACTAACTGCATCTTCATTTTTTTCTTTTCTTCCCTTATTACTATTATACGAATATACTAGTGGCATCTGGAATTCCTCCTTTTACCTCTTCCTTACGTTCTTTAGCACGAAGTTGTCCACAAGCTGCATCTATATCATCACCTTGTGTTCTTCTAATTGTTACATTAACTTTATTTTTCTTAAGCACTTTTTCAAATGCAAATATATCACTCTTACTTGTTCTAACGTAGTTACGTTCAGGAACATAGTTAATAGGAATTAAGTTAACATGACAGTTTAGACCTTTAATAATCTCCGATAATTTCTCTGCATGTTCTTTTTGGTCGTTTACTTTTCCCATTAAACCATATTCAAATGTAATACGACGATTAGTAGTTTCTTGATAATATTTTAAAGCTTCCATAAGCTTATCAATATTATAAGCTCTGTTTACTGGCATGATTTTACTTCTTAATTCATTAGTAGGTGCGTGTAAAGAAACCGCGAAGTTAATTTGAACTTTTTCATTCGCAAAATCATATATTTTTGGAACTATTCCAGAAGTTGAAACAGTAATGTGTCTAGCTCCAATATTGAAACTTTCATCACTATTTACTATTCTGATGAAATCCATCATCTCATCGTAGTTTTCAAATGGTTCACCGATACCCATAATTACGATACTAGAGATACGTTCACCTTTTTTATCTAATTCTTGTTGAACTTTTAACACTTGAGATACTATCTCACCCGCTTCTAAATTACGTTTTAATCCACCTAAAGTAGATGCACAGAAAGTACAGCCGATACGACATCCTACTTGTGTTGTTACACAAAGAGAATTTCCATATTTATTTTTCATAAGTACACTCTCAATTGTGTATTTATCTTGAAGTTCGAATAAGAACTTCATAGTACCATCAGCTGATTCTTGTTTAATTATTGTTTTTAAAGTTGTAATTTCGAACTCTTCTGCTAATTTTTCTTGTAATGATTTAGGTACATTTTTCATTTCTGAAAAATCCGTAATTCTCTTTTTATATAACCAATCATAAATCTGCTTAGCTCTAAATTTCTTTTCTCCAATACTAACAATATACTCTTCTAATTGATCTAATCTTATTGAATATATTGACATTTTATCGAAATCTTTTAACCATCTAGACTTTTTATAACCTTTAAAATCTGAAATTAACATTTTGCCTCCATTTTTTTAAGTTTTGCGATAAAAAAGCCATCGCAACTATACTCATCTGGTAGTATTTCTAATACACCATTTTCTCTCGATTTAACTATACTATTGTTTAAAGTTATATTTTCTAAACTAAAATCTTTGTTCTCTTTTAAAAACTTCTCGATATTTTTTATATTTTCTCTCTTATCTATTGTACAAGTAGAATACATAAGTGTTCCACCTTGTTTAACATAATTTTTACTATTTTCCAAAATTTGATATTGAAGTTTCGCGATATCTTCAACATAAGCATTAGTAATTTTATATTTTATCTCGGGTTTGTTTTTAATAACCCCAATCCCTGAACATGGAACATCACATACAACTATATCAAAATTATCAATAAATGAATCATTATTTACTGTTGCATCTTGTTCTCTTACTTGAATATTTGTTATATCAAGTTTTTCTTTGTTATCTTCAATTAACTTAAGCTTATGTATATATTTATCACATGAAATTAAAGTAGAATTAAAATATTTACTAGCTATATGTAGACTTTTTCCACCAGGAGCTGCACAAGTATCTAATATTTTGTATTCTTTATCTACTGGCAATCCAATAGACGTTGCAACTAATGCACTAGCTTCATCTTGAACAATATAATACCCTTTTGTAAATAAATTACTATCTAAATTCAATTTATTTAGGACAAGACTATCTTCACAAATTTCACTCTCACTAACAGCATCACCTAATTTTTCTATTAGCTCTTTTTTAGTAATTTTTAAAGGATTATATCTAATACTATTCTTGCTCTTTTGATTAAATGATATTACTATCTTTTGTGCTTTTTCATTACCATATTGATTTTTAAGTATATCAAACAACTCAACAGGACAACTATTTTCTATACAGAATTGCTCAGTTCTATTTTTATACTTAAGATCTAAATTACTAGCTTGTCGTTCAATATTTCTAAGAATACCATTTACGAATTTTCCTGTGATATTACCTGCAACTTTCTTACTTAGTTTAACAGCTTCATCAATAATTGCGAAATTTGGAGTTTTATCCATATACAGTAATTGATAAATACTCATTAGTATAATAACTTTAACCTTTGGCTTAACCCTACCTTTTGAATAGCTTTTAAGAATATGTTCAAGATATATTTTATTCTTTATAGTGCCGTACACTACTTCGCTAATAAATCTTTTATCTTGTTCTTGAACCTTATGCTGATTAAAGTACTTATTTAACGTAATATTGCTATAACCATCTTCCTGAATGATTGTATAAAGTACTTCATAAGCAATATGTCTAGCATTAATGCTACTCATTTTCTTCTCCTAAAATTATCCCTACATAATCCTTCTTATTAGATAAGAAATTCACAACAGGCATACGCTTTTTACCAGATACTTGAAGTTCATGAACTTTTAGTACTGTTCCATTTCCACATAAAACATAGATATTTTTCTTATCTTGCTTAATAATAGTTCCTACTTTAGTGTAACTAGATTGTTCTTCTAACTCAACAACTTCACTAGCCCAGATTTTTAAAACATTACCATCTAAATACGTAAATGCACCTGGTGTAGGATCTAATGCACGAACTTTATTAAATACTTCTCTTGCTGATGTATTCCAATCAATTTTTTCATCTTCTCTTAAAATATTTCTTGCAAAAGTAGCTTGCTCGTCATCCTGTTTTTCAGGTGCAATGTCACCACTAAAAATTTTGGGTAAAGTTTCGTTTAGTAAATCACGTCCAGCTACTGAAAGTTTATCATGTAGTGACTCATAGTTATCGCTATCTAAAATATCAACTTCTACTTTCGAAATCATATCCCCTGCATCTAGTTTTTTAACCATATACATTATAGTGATACCTGTTTTCTTATGATCCTCTAATATTGAATATTGAATAGGTGCTCCACCACGTAATTTAGGTAATAATGATCCGTGAACGTTTATACATTTATGTTCTGGGATTTCTAAGATTTTGTCTGGTACAAGCTGACCATATGCAGCTGTAATAATTATATCTGGATTCAACTCTTTTAATGTAGCATACGTTTCTTCGTCTGTAGATATTTTTTCAGGTTGTAATACCTTAATATTATGTTCTAAGGCTACAACTTTAACAGGAGGAGGTGTTAATACCTTTTTTCTACCAACTTTTTTATCTGGTTGGGTAATAACTAAATCTACTCCATAATTTTCAATTAACATTTCTAAAACAGGAACAGCAAACTTTGGAGTTCCCATAAATACTATCTTTTTATTGTTCATTTATTTCTCCTAATAAAGAATTTAATCTTATTAATTATATCATATTTTCTTATATTCTTCTATTATTCATCGGTTTTTAGCGCTCTAGTTAATAATTATTATTATCAGATTCAAAATTTAATAAAAACCTCTTGTTTTCTAATCCTGCAGCATAGCCTGTTAAAGATCCATCAGTACCTATAACTCTATGACAAGGAATAAATATCAAAAATGGATTATGCCCAACTGCTCCACCTACAGCTTGAGATGACATACCATTAATCCCCTGTAATTCAGCGACTTTCTTAGAAAGATACTTATAAGTAACTACTTCGCCATATGGAATATCTTTAAGTAACGACCAGATGTTTTTTCTAAAATCAGTTCCTATCATTTTTATAGGCATATTTTCCAAACTGGGTTTTTCATTTTTAAAATAGCTATCTAACCACAACTTTGCCAAATTTAACACTTCTAATTTTTCATCAAACGAATATTTATTAATCTCATCAGGAAAATACTTTTGACCTTCTAAATAACAACCACATAGATGCAGACCATCAGAAATTAAATATAGAAGACCTATCTTACTTTTATACGTGCAATAATACATTCAAAACTCCTTTAATATTATACTATAATTATTATAACAAAAAAGAGAGTTGATTAAAAAAATCATCTCTCGGTTTATTATTATTTTTCTTCTTCCTTATAAATTTTAAATAATAAGAATACAACTCCTACACAAATAAAGCAATCCGCCAAGTTGAATATAGGAAAATCATAGCCAAAAATTCTAAAATCTAGGAAATCAACAACTTCATGTCTAGTTAATCTATCAATAAAATTACCAATTGCTCCTCCATAAATTAGAGAAAAAATAGCTTTATCAAAACTTGATAATATATTTCTTTGTTTAACTAAATAATATGTTAAAATAGCAATAAATATTATCGTAACAACTATAAAAAATATACGGCTATCTTGTAAAATTCCCCATGCGGCTCCCCTATTTCTATGGGATGAAATACTAAAGAAATTTGCTATAACTTCCTTACTTTCACCTAATGTAAAATGATTAACTATAAAATTTTTACTAAGTTGATCTAGCAATATTAGAAAACACGCCAGTATAAATATAATTAGCATAGTCCTTCTCCTCTTATTTTAATACTAATAATTTTTCTAATTCAGGGTCAATAGAACGCTCACCTCTTGCTGGAAGTTTATATCGACCTAAATGAATAAGCTGATGATGAATTTTCCCCCAGCTTTCCATAGGGAAAACACTCATAAGGCTTTTTTCAACCTGAAGAGGACTATCATTTAAATCAGCTAAGCCAAACATCTTCGCCACACGCTCAACATGTGTATCTACAGCAATTGCAGGAACATTGAAGCCAACAGATAGAACAACATTAGCGGTTTTTCTTCCGACACCTGGTAATTTTTCTAACTCTTCTCTAGTCTGAGGAATTTTATAATTGTAAACATCTCTTAACATATTAGCCATTCCTACAATATTTTTTGATTTTGCTTTATATAATCCTAAAGTTCTAATATACTTTTCTATATCCTCAACCTTAGCATCAGCATAATCATCAATTGTTTTATAATTTTCAAATAAACCAACTGTAGCTCTATTAACATATTCATCTTTACACTGAGCAGATAACAAAACAGCAATAATCAATTCTAAATTATTAGAAAAATCTAATTCACATTTGACATCAGGAAATACTTTATCCAAATATTCCATTACTTTTTTTGCTCTTATTTTCTTTTGTCTATTTGTTAAACCAGTCATAACCTAAACTACTACCACTTTCTTTTTGTATATCATTACTAACTCTATTATTTAAAATACCGTTCACATAGTTTAAATTTCTTGAAATAGTTAATGCCTCATCGATTTCTTTTTTTGTATATTTCTTATCAAACCATGATGATACAATATCCATTTCTTTTGAAGTTAAAATTTTCCCTGTGACTCTTTCTACCAGTTTTAAAAGTTCGCGTAATGTATAATAATCATCTTTATTATTAAATACTATAAAATTGATTTTACTATCTGGTAAAACCTCTATTATATCTTTATTTATTAGATTTTCTAATTTGGAGAAAATCTGATCCTCTGGTAAATTCAATTTATCTTTAAAATCTTCCGTTGAAAAAGGAATTTCTCCTTGATTTGTCAAATAACTTATCTGAAGAAGAAACATAGCTTCCTCTCCAGATAAGTTATGAGAAGTATAATTCATTAAGAAATCAGCATCAACTAAAAGACCTTTTATATTGATATTGATCATATTAAACTCCTATGGTGTCAATCTGTTTAATAAACGAGGGAATGGTGTAGTTTCACGAACGTGTCCGTTACCTGTAATCCAAGCTACAGTTCTTTCTAGACCTAATCCAAATCCAGCGTGTTCAACAGAACCATATTTACGTAAATCTAAATACCAACCATATGCATCAAGATTTAAATCATGTTTTTTAATGTTTTCTAATAATTTATCGTAGTCATCAATACGTTGAGAACCACCGATAATTTCTCCGTATCCTTCAGGTGCAATTAAGTCAGCACATAATACAACACCTGGTTCGTTTGGATCTTCTATCATATAGAATGGTTTAATATCTAATGGCCAGTGAGTAATAAATACTGGTTTATTATAACTATTAGCTATAAATGTTTCGTGAGGTGATCCAAAATCATCTCCATATTCAATATCATCAAATCCATTTTCTTTTAATAATTTAATAGCATCTTTGTACTTAATACGAGGGAATTCACCTCTAGCATTTTCTAAAGCCTCTAAATCACGTCCAAGTACTTTTAATTGTTCTTGACATTTTTCCAATACATCAGTTAATAAATGATTAACAAATGCTTCTTGTAATGCTAAACTCTCATCATGATTACAGAAAGCCATTTCAGCTTCAATCATCCAGAACTCAATTAAGTGACGACGAGTTTTAGATTTTTCAGCTCTGAATGTAGGTCCAAATGAAAATACTTTTCCAAAAGCCATCGCTGTTGCTTCTAAGTATAATTGTCCTGATTGAGAAAGATATGCTTCTTCATCAAAGTATTTAGTATTGAATAATTCTGTAGTTCCCTCTGGAGCTGATGAAGTTAAGATTGGTGGATCAGTTTTTAAGAAACCTTCTTTTTCAAAGAAATCATAAGTTGATTTAATAATTTGATTTCTAATTGTTAAAATAGCATGTTGTTTTTTAGAACGAATCCAAATATGACGATTATCTGCTAAAAATTCAACCCCGTGTTCTTTTGGAGTAATTGGATAATCTATAGCTTCAGAAATAACTTCGAAGTCTTCAATTTCTAATTCAATACCTGAAAGTTCTCTTTCGTTTTCTTTAATTAATCCTGTTACCTTTAATGAAGTTTCTTGTGGTAAGTGACGTAATTGTTGATATCTTTCCTCACCTAAAGATTCTTTTAAAGCAATAGCTTGAATAAACCCTGCTCCATATCTTAGTTGGAAAAATGCAATTTTACCACTACTTCTCTTGTTAGCAATCCATGCACCAAGAGTTACTTTTTGACCTAGTTGTTCTTTTAAATTATTAATATTCAACTTGAAGTCCCTCCTAATTTTAATTAATATTTTATTCAAAATTTAAATTATCATATTATATATAAAAACTAATTATATTATAACATAAATTTACTATTTTTTTAATTATGTGTTTTCATTTTTCTTAGTCTAATGTTCTAAATCACGAAAAATTATAATACTCTCAAAAATATCTTTTAAATAATAACGATATTCTAATATATCCTTCGTAGCATAACATCTATAAGAAATTCTATTATTTTTAATTGCTTCATTATATAGTTCACTAAAATTATCTTTTATTGAAAAATTATAATATTTTATATAACTTCTTTTTTCTCTTTTACTAAAATAAAGATCTTTGTATTTATTGCTTTCAAAAACATATAGTACTGACCCTGTCACTTTTGAATTTAGAAGTTCCTCATCTCCGTTACTATAAATATAATGGGCTTTGCCTTTTAAATTTATATACTTGTGCTTTCTTGAGTGAACAACATTAATTAAACCTTTAACTTTTTTATCATCTACTACAGTTAATTTTAAACTGTTTTCTTGGTCAAGAACAATAAATTTATAGATATTCTTAGAATTAGTAAGGACATTTTTTAGTTTTTTCATAAATTTATAAGATATTGGCAAATCATTTTTATACGTCTTTATATCATTTAATATTGCTTCAACATCTTGTAAAATAAAACTTAAACTGTCATTATATAAGAATAAACTTTCTGAAATATACATTTCATGTAAAAACTTAACTAGCCCGTCAATGTTATTTCTAAGCATTTTTATACTCTTATCTTTAAGATTTCTAGAAACTGCAACATTTAGTTCAACAACAACATTTTTATAGAAATAATCTTTTGTATTTTTTGAATCTAGTTCGCGGCCTAAGATTTTCTTATTTTCAAATATATATGTATGATTTTTAAAATTATTGTCTTCTAATAAATACTCAATAGAATTATAATTTGTAACAATATTTTCACAAGTTACCGCTGCTTTTTTTTTCTCATCGAAATAATAAGATTTTGAACTAATCAAAACACCATTTTTAATATTATCTATATACATTTTTTCAAGATAAAGCAAGTTTAACTCACTAAAATCACCTGAGTTTGTCTCTAATATCCACACATACAACTTAATTAAAAGTTTATCTAAATTTAAATCTTCTTTTTTAGGGAACAATTTAAAAACATTTAATGGAACATAATTACTTTTTTCTTTTAAAATGACATAATTAGAAATTTTAAAGTTATTTATATAGTTTTGTTCATTTATTGAAGAAAATAGAATAAATTTATTATGGAATTTCTTTTTATTAATCGCATAAGAGACTTTTTTAAAATCAACATCATGAAAACAAATAAAATCACCGTTACTATTTTCTTTATCATTAAATTTACTTTTACAATACTTAGCAAATTCTAATGTATTATAATCGATTTTTTCTAAAAGTACTTCTATTTTTTTAAAGTTATTTGAATTAATATTCGCTATTTTCTTAGAAATTTCTTTTAATAATGCTACTGTTACTTTGACGTCAACTGCGGCATTATGGTATCCATCACCAGTATAAAGGTTGAGAGAATTTGACAAATCAGATAATCTATAACTTTCTTGAGTAGGCATAAATAGTCTTGCTAATTCCACAGTGTCTAAAGACATTTTTGAATGATATCTAATACCGACATCATGAAATCTTTTTTTCAAAATTACATAATCAGAAGGTAAACCATGACACACAAGTATATCGTTTTTTATAAATTCATATAATTCATGTGCTACTTCTTCAAAACACATTTTTCCACTTAACATTTCATTGCTTATTCCTGTTAACTCAGTAACAAAAGAAGAAACTTGTTTTTTAGGCTTGATATAATAATTTATAGACTCTAGGTCTCTAAACTCTTGATCAAGTTTTGTTGCAGAAAACTGTATAATTTCTTTATCTTCTGTTAATTCAATATCGACTACACAAAATATTTTATCCATTTATTCTCTCACCTCACTTTCATTATATCTATATATTATCTCTTATTTTTTTAAGAAAATCTACTATATTATTTTCAGTATTATTTATTTTATTTAATAAAATAGCTTCTTCTAATTTTTTTGTAACTTCCTTCATCCATGGTCCAGGTGATTTATCTATTATACTAATAATCTCGGTTGAAGTTATAGCTATATCATTAAATGAACTTATTGGTAAATTAATTATATCGATATTTTTTTTATCACAGTAATCGAAATATTCAACTATAAAATAAATATCATTCTTATCATATTTATATAAAATAAATTCTAAAGGTGTGTTATCAAGAAATTCTAAATTAATTCTTTCATATTCTTTAATTTTTTTAATTTCCTTATTTGATAGTTTTAAATCTCTCAATTTTTCAAAAGAAATACTATTCAATTTTGTTAAAATATATAAACTTTGACAAAATGTATATTTAGAACAGTCAACAAAACTAATAATGTCATTTAGAAAAGGTATATAAATATTCAACTTACTATCAAGCAATAATTCTAAACTACGCTTACTTCCAATACCGGCTAATAATTTTTTAAATTCATTTACTATACGCTCTATCGAAACAAACTTAATAAGCTCAGCATTCTTTTTTATAGCAATTAATGTGCTATCTTCGATTTCAAACCCTAACTTTGACGAGAAACGAAAAGCTCTTAACATTCTTAAAGCATCTTCAAAAAATCTTTCATTAGGATTATTTACAGTTTTTATTATTTTATTAGTTAAATCTTTTTTTCCATTATGATAATCATAAAGATTACCTTTACTATCTAAAGCCATAGCATTAATAGTGAAATCTCGTCTATCAAGATCGTCTCTTAGATTACTAACAAACTCAACTTTTTCTGGCGTTCGATGATCAATATAGTCATCTTCAGTTCTAAAGGTAGTAACTTCATAACTTTCTCCATCTACTAATATAGTTACAGTCCCATGTTGAATTCCTGTATCGATACTTTTTCTAAAGATTGTCTTGACTTCCTTTGGCAAAGCGTTCGTAGTTATATCAATATCTGAAAACTCACATCCAAGTAAAAAATCTCTTACACAGCCTCCTACAAAATATGCTTCATAACCTGCTTTATTGAATTTTTCTAGTACATCTATAGCACTGTTAAATTTCTTTCTAAAGTTATTTATTTCCATAATATCCTTCCAAAATACTAAAGGGCTGGAGAAACCCCAGCCCTGTTAATCTCTTACTATTATTTAGATAAGTTATAAGTATCTCTAGCAATCATAACTTCTTCATCTGTTGGAATTACGAAAGCTTTAACTTTTGAGTCTGCTGTAGAAATTTCTGCAACTTTTCCACGTACATTGTTTTTCTCTTTATCAACTTGTACACCTAGGAAAGTTAAACCTTCTAATACTTCTTCACGTACCCATGTAGCATTCTCACCAACACCAGCAGTGAATACGATAGCATCTACACCATTCATTGCTGCAGCGTATGCTCCAACATATTCTTTAATTCTGTTGATGTACACATCAATAGCTTCAGCAGCATGTGGATTTGTTTCTCTTGCACCTTCAACGTCACGTAAGTCAGAAGAAAGTGCAGAAACACCTTTTAGTCCTGATTCAAAGTTGAAAATACGTACGATTTCTTCTAGAGATAACCCTGTTTTTTGAGCGATGTAAGGAATTGTTGCTGGGTCAATATCACCAGTTCTAGTACCCATTACTAATCCAGATAATGGAGTGAATCCCATAGATGTATCGAATGATTTACCATTTTTAATAGCACAAATTGAAGCTCCGTTACCAATGTGGCATGAAATTGTTTTTAAATCTTTAGGATCTTTCCCTAAAATTTCAGCAACTTTTTCTCCAATGTATCTATGACTAGTTCCGTGAGCACCATATTTACGAACTCCATATTTTTCATAGAATTCTCTTGGTACAGCATACATGTATGTTGATTTAGGCATACTTTGGTGGAAGGCAGTATCAAATGTTAGTACGTTTGGAACACCTGGTAATTCTTTTTGGAATGAACGAACACCTTTAATATTCGCTGGGTTATGTAAAGGCGCTAAGTCTTCAATTGAATCTACTTTAGCTAGCTCTTCATCATTTACTAATACAGAAGCATCGTAGAATTCTCCACCATGAACTACACGGTGTCCAACACCTTCGATTTCTTTTACATCTTTAACTATACCTAGTTTAGTTAATTTTTCAAGTAACATTTCAATCGCTACATCGTGGTTTGGAATATCTAATGTTTCTTTATTTTTTTCACCGTTGAATTCGATAGTGAATACACTGTTTTCAATACCGATTCTTTCAACTAGTCCTTTAGTAATAACTTTTTCTTCAGGCATTTCAAATAATTGAAATTTTAAAGATGAACTTCCTGAGTTAATAGCTAGTATCTTTGTCATAAGTATATATCTCCTCTTACTCTATTTGCATTATATATAATATTATCTCATTAAATATAATTAATTACAAGAGTTATTTATAATTTTTTATAAAAAAATTTACAAAAAAACTGATAACTAGAATACGCTATCTATATTTTAGTTATCAGTTTTATTAGTTTTTATAAATTTAAATTGAATAAAAAAATATTTCGATTAAATTAATATTTAAGAAGTATATGTACTACTAATTATAGACCAACCACCATTATCATATTGTTCAAGTTCGCCTCTTGCATTAACTCTATACTTCCCTACAACACTTCCATTGCGTCTTAAATTAGCATAAGCTAACTGATCACTACCTAACCAAACATCATATGAAAATTCAGATGTAGAAGAATTACGAGCAAAGTCTTTAATATACATAGCTCTCGCCCAGTTACCAACTTGTGTATCAGTTAATTCTTTTGTATTCACCGAGCTATCTTCTCTAAGTACTATACTACTTGAATTAGACTTACTGTCTTTACTACTGCTGTTATCTTTAGATTTTTCACTTAATCCTCTTACAGTATATGAACGTTTAAATTCACCTTTAAGTTCAAGTTTTTTCGCATCAGCAGAAGATTTACTTAAATTTATCGTAACTTCAACTTTTTCACCATTTTTTAAATTATTTGATTTACTATAAGTAATAGTAGGCTCTTGTAAAAATTGTGTTACACTTCCATCTGCATTTTCTACTGTTGGAACTTTCTTAATATCCGCTGCTGCAGTTCCATCACCATCAGTACCATATGGCTTAAATTCTATTTCATATTGATTAAGATCAACTACTGCCTTTTTATTTACTATATATTTATTATAAGCAAAATAACCAGAGATAGCTATAAGTCCAACGATTAGAAAACTAACTAAAAGTATTATGCCTGTTCTTTTCTTAGGTTCAGCATATTCTTCATATACCTGATTAAAATTATTATCATTTTGTTCGTAATATTCTTGGTTATTTGTAGCAAATTGATTGTTATCATTATAAACATTATAACTTTCTTGATATTGCTGAGTATTATAATTCATATTTTGATCTTGATAATTTATATCAAAATCATTTGTTCCCTGATTATAATAATCCTTATATCCCTGCATATTTTGATTTTGAAAGTTGTTATTAAAATTAGTATTTTGATTATACTGATCGTTATACATATTTTGATTTTGATAATTTTCATTATAAATTTGACTTTGGTCATAATTAGATTCATTATAATCCATAAAGTCCTGGTTTTGATAATTATCATAATAATTTGTATTTTGATCCTGATAACCATTGTTAGATTCGTTATTATTGTATCTTTGATTATTATTACTCATAACTAAACTCCTATACTTCGTTATACCATTTTTATCTAAAATTTATTTTTTATACTTCACTTATAATATTAACATAACTCTAGCAATATTTCTATAACAACTGTAATCAGATATAAAATAAAAAGATTATAAGATTAACTTTTATCAAAATTATAATTCTGATTTAAGTGTATTTTATAATCCTTTTATTTATTATTCATTAAATAAGCTCTCTAGCTGCCTAGTCGCAGATTTAATTTCATATCCATGTTTTCTAATTTCTTCATATACATAATCTCTGTCTAATATACGACCGTCTCTAACAGACAGAATCTTATCTGCCCAAAGCTTCCATTCATCTTTTAAAGACAAGCTATTATCATAGTTTTCTAGGATTCTGGCGACCGGCAAGTGATTAGCTGTTACTACTGGCAAGCCATTAGCCTGTGCTTCTACTAATACGATTGGTAATCCTTCAAAATTAGATGGAAAGAAAAATACGTCTAATAAATTTAACATTTCACCAACATTGCTTTTTAATCCAGTGAAAATCACCTTATCTTTAACATTATATTCTTTAGCAAGATTTGTTAAAAATGTAGTATCGCCACGTCCGATAAACACTAATCTTGAATTTGGTTCTTTCTTTACCAATTCTGAAAATACTTTAACACAAAAGCTTTGATTTTTTTGTTTTTCATACAAACGAGAAACTTGTCCAACCACAAGACAATTTTCTGGAATATTATATTCTTTTCTCAGTTTCTCACGTATTTCTTCATTATATAAAAATTGTTCTACCTCTATCGCATTATTAACAACTAGTGCTTTATTTTTCTCCTTACCACGATAAAAATGATTAGCAGCTTCTACTCCACATGCCCAAAAATCTGTTGCATATTTCCCAACAAAGAGACGATTTATCGGATGTATAAATCGATAAAACTTGTCAGCAGTTGCACAATGACCATGAACAATTCTTTTCTTAATACCATACTTTTTAGCAAGCTTTAAAAATTCAAGATGAGTCAATCCGTTCTGATTTGACCATAATATATCATATCGATGGGCATTATTTCTAAAGAATTTATCCCATTCTTTCAATGCATGTTTTATATTCGGCCTTAATTTAGGGATTCTATGGACAACTATAGGATTTCTACACAATTTTTGGAAATGTTCACTAAATTCAACATCTTCTGGACCCTGAAGTAAAAATTCAAATTCAAATTCATCTGTATTTATGTTATTGTAAAAATCTACAACTATTTTTTCTAATCCCCCAACATCAGGTACCAAGCCACAAACTAATACTCTTTTCATTTATTTTCTCCTTAATCTGTTTAAAAACAATATTTTTCGCATCATACGTACAATTAATTTACCTGCCTCATGATTTCTATATGTATAAATATATATACTAAACAACCCAACATATAGGAGTATTTTCATAAATATAGTGACAATAAATTCCTGTTTAGAAAATACAAAAATATCTAATAAGATAATACAGACAATACTTATCGTAAATACTGAAAAATGTTTAATCATGTTTTTGAAATATTCTTTTGCTGAAGATTTTATACCATATTTAAACGCACTATACGGCTCATACCATATACAAGTTACCACCGTTGAACAAATAGTACCTAATAAAATACCAGCTACACCTAAATCTAAGACAACAAGATAATAAAGCGAAAAAACTATATTTAATATAATTTCTGAAATAGTTTTATAATTTTGTTCATAACTTAGTCCATATACTGATATTAAAATAAGCGCAGGCCTTCTATAATTTGTTAAGAAAAAATTAACAACTATAAGAACTACAACTTCTATATTAAATAGGAAATCTTTACCCAACCAAATCGTTATAAATGGATTAATAAAGATTAAGAATCCCATACTAAAAAGATAAACCATACTAAAGACAATAAACTGAAATTTTTTTATAAAGTCTAGTTTAGATATAAGTGTAGTATCTTCAGAATGAATTAAATTACCTATTGAGGATGTAACTGGATTAATTGTTGTACTTGCTAATAGAGATAAAAATCCAAGTACAAAAATATAATTCCCATATAGACCTATAGCAGTTAAACTAATATAAGCCCCCATTAGAAGGCTATCAGTTTGAAAAACAATAGTTTCTCCAATACGCCCTACAATATTACCTTTTATATTTTTAACAAATCTTTCCTTTTCTTCTTGAGTAATAGAAGTGACTTCTTCATTAAACAAATAATCATACATTCTATCAACAATGCTAGACATAATAAAATTACCAATTATATTCATGAATATGCCTACTAAAAGATATATAACAAAATTCTTAGTATAGATTAGGACTCCAATCTGTAGAAGAATACGAAGAACATAAAGACTAAAATCAATCGAAGTCATGATGTAATTACGTTGATCCACATATAACAGTGTTCTTTTGTAAGAGAAAAAGTAACTCGAAGCAGAATTAAAAACAAAAAGAAAGTAAATAATATACACTTCACGATTTACAGGATAATCCTTAATTATATACGGTAAAAACAATGCTAGAATAGATCCAATAATGAAAATACCAATCCCAATCATCCTATATAACTTTTTAAATAAAATCATAAAAGCATTAATCTTAGCATGCTCTTCTCTAGCCAGTGGTCCATATAAAGCATAGGTCATAGCACCACCTATCCCCAATTCAGCTAAGGATAATATTGATACTAAGCTAGATAAATAATTATTTAAACCTAAATAAGTTACTCCAAGAATATTTAAAAATATTGTACGGCTTATAAATCCAATAAGCGCTTGAAAAGGTTGTATCGCAAGAGCGATACTCGTATTTAAAGTTGCATAATCTGTTCTACTTTTCTTCATGTAATTCCTCTACTCATTTAGTTCATCATGATATAATTTATACAGATAACTATTTGGAATGATCTCTTTTTCATTGATTTTATAAGTTGTTTTCATGATAGGAGTTGTTTTTAAAACATTATCCCATTCTTGTTCATCAAAAATATCATTAGCATGATCTCTTAAAAACCATAAATTTTCAGCAGACTCTAGTATAGGAATCTTATCTACTAATTCTCTAAAATATCTATTAACATTATACTCTGATAAAATAAAATAATCCATTATTAAATAATCTATAAAAATAGGATATTTCCTTACATAGTACACATATAAATCTCGAATGTTTTTAAAATATGATTTTCCTTTTTTTCCAGCTAAAAAGAAACCAGACCATTTAAAATCACCAACAGTATATCCCATTCCACCTTCCTGTAATGGTGGATGATTTAAAGTAAAAAAATCACCTTCAAGCGCATCTATAGTAGTATAAGGTGATACAAACAGTGTTGAATCCATCCATATTCCGCCATATCTACATAATAAATAAAAACGAACAATATCTGAATAATGCGCAGCTGATAATTCTTTTTTCTTATATTTTTCTGTGATGTCTATTGGAATATTTATAAACTCCGCAAGAGTTTCATCTGTTAATAAATAAAATTCACACTCATTTCTTTCGGCAAAAGCTTTTATCGTTTTAATAGACGCTTTAACCGTCTCAGGCATTTGTGCTTCTCCTTGTTGCCACATTGTCCAAACAATTTTAGGAAAATCCCTTTCAACCATATCATCCATATCTGTAATATTATTAATATCAGCTTTTTCCCGTAAATTATATACAAAATTTAAAATCATTTTTTTTCTAAAGTTAAAATATTTTTCTTCAGATTGCTGACCTAAATAATAAGTAATAGTTAATTTAAAACCATAGTGTCTTAAAATTTTAATATATCTCTTTATTTTTTCTTTTAATAATTGTAGTTTCATATCTTCTACAATTTCCTTTCACATTCTTCCAAGGCTTTTTTTAGATAATTTCCTTGACGAATTTTTTCTCCAATTTTTTTACAGTTATCTATCAACTGTTGGTACTTTTCTTCATTCATAGATTCTAAAATACCAGCAATTTCATACAATGAATCAATGATAATTCCACAATTATTTCTTATTACAAAATCAGCAAGAGCTGATTGTTTCCATACAATAATCGGAAATCCAGATGCTAAATATAAAGACGCCTTATGAGGATTATTGATTTTCAAGTACTCCCCATACATCCCACTACAAGTATGTGCACTATCTCCATCCCATACTAAACCAAACCCACCTTGCAGGTGATTAGGCAGTTCATCTGGAGTGAATGCTCCCTTATAGTGAATATTATTCGGGAGATTTTCAGACTCAAAGTTGATTCCATAAATTTCATACTCGGGTTTTTCAGGTAAATTACGAGCATACTTTGTTTTACGTATATCAAAATTACCAGCTAGTAAAATTTTATCTTTATCATAATTTTTATCCTCGTTAAAATTTGGAATTAAATAGTCAAATATTTCTAAAGAAACAATTTGTTCTTTATTAATTCCCATTTTTACTAGTTCAGACTTCATTTTATCATTATGGGCTATGATACCATCTACTCTTTCTAGTACTGTTTTATTTTGTAAAAAATGGATGATAGAATATTTAAAATCAGAAAATGATTTAATTTTTTTATTTCTCAGTGATTCAATATCATGAATAAGTAAATACACCTTAAAATTTCTTTTCTTTAAAAATTTCATACGTATTTGTTTCTTTAGCGACTGCCACAACAATGGAAATTGAAGAATAATAACATCATCTTTTGTTAAAGAATTGTGATTCTGACTTTCTTTTAAAAAATACTCTAAGTAACCACTATCTAACATGATTTTTTCAGCATCCATTCTCGCTTTTGGTCCAGCGTGATTTGCTTTTTCATATGTTTCTTTTAAAAAATACTTCACCTTGATTTACCCCTTTCGAAATTTTTTTACTACATACTCCTGCCAACGCCATTGCAATCCTCCAAGAATACGTGAAATAATAACGATATGTTTAGGGAAAAGTAAATAGGCATGAATTAAAAACGATTTTTTTGAAGTTTTCGCATATTTATTTAAATAATTACGATATTTCTCTTCATAGGTATTACCTTCAAAAATATGGTAATCTATTACGTGCATCAATACTAGATTAAACAATCGACGATAAATATAACTTAGTGCTTCTTTATCATTCTCGTATAATTGTTCTAATTTATCACAAATCGTAAACAAATCTAAATTTTTTTCGCTAAATTCTCGATTCATAATACTACCAGATCGTACACGATAATAATAACCTATATAATTAATTTTTACCATTTTGTTTATATGTTTTAAAATTCCAATTCCACCATAAACATCTTCATAAAATAAACCTTCTAAAAATGGAAAACCGATAATTAATTTTCTTCTAAACAGTTTAGCAACTGCATTTAAACGTACAATATTATCACTACAAAGAGAAACCAACGCTCCTTTAGCATCTCCTCTAAAGACTATTCCTATATTATCTTTTGTTTCTAATTCTAATTCTTGTTCATTATGAGTATACCAACATTCTACGATATCAATATTTTCTAAGGTCATCGGTTTCATTAGTTGTTCAAGCATATCTTCTTTAATTACATCATCACTATCGACAAAAGTAATAAATTCAGCTGTTGATTCCTGAATTCCTCTGTTACGTGCCCCGCTCAACCCTCTGTTTTCTTGATTTATTAAATAAAAACGGGAGTCTTGTTGACAATATCGTTCACAAATTTCCTGCGATTTATCGGTAGAACCATCGTTTACTAATATTACTTCTATATTTTTATATGTTTGCTTTCTAATGCTATCTAAACATTCATCTAAATATTCTTCAACATTATAAACGGGTACAATTACACTTATTAACTTTTCTAATTTCAACTTTTCTCCTTTCCTCCTTTTTTAAGGATATATTTGCAACAACAATCTATTATTACTTGTTTAAATTTCTTAAAATATTATATTTTTTTATTAAGTTTATCAAATTTATACTTAATAGAGCTATGGACATATTTTACAAAATAATTATGTTCATTCTTATTATTTGTATCTACAAAATATCAATTAGAACTAACATCATCAATATTTACAAATATGATAAATTCGATTATTAAATTACATACTCCAATATTTCACAAGATACTTTGCCCTTTATCTTTTTACTAAACGAGTAGAAACAAAGCTATTATACTTATTCTAAATTATCCCTTTTATAATTTATTTTATTACGAATATCCAAATACTTTAAATATAGCGGAAATATAATTATAATAAATAATTTCGAAGAAAAATTATACCATCGTAATAATTTACTGCTTTTTAAAACTTCTGAAGATTTTTTTGCAATTCCAAGATATTTTTTTAGATTCCCGTCGTATTCCTTAAAATAAGGGTGACCAGGACGAATTTTATATAATTCAACATGCGCAATACAAACTAAAAAGAGTACTTTAGCTATATATGGTAATAATTTATCCTCACTAAATTTTTCTAATAAAGAATCCCCAATTTTAAATAGATCTAAATTTTTACTATCAAATTTTCTTCTCATAGTGCTTCTAGGATGAATACGATAATAGTAACCGATGTAGTTAATTTTCCTCATTTTTTCTATATTCTTTAATGAAACAATTCCTGAATATAAATCTTCATAAATTAAATTTTCTAAAAATGGAGTCCCCTCTACTATTTTTCTACGGTACAATTTAGCTACAGGACTCCACTTTATCTCCATATCGAAACATTTTTTTAGTGCCTCTGATGAAGTAAATTCTTCAATTTTCAACTGTCTATTTTTTATATTATATATTTCTTTGTCTTCTGTAAAATCACATTCTACAATATCAATTCCTGTATCCATATATCTCATTAATTGTTGTAACATATCACTCTTTATAACATCATCGCTGTCCACAAAAGTGATAAATTCACCTTTAGAAACGGCAACTCCATTATTACGCGCAACACTTTGTCCTTGATTTTCTTGATTAATTAAATAAAAACGAGGGTTTTGTTGACAATATCTTTCACAAATTACTTGTGAATTATCAGTAGATCCATCATTAACTAATATAACTTCGATATCTGTATACGTTTGATTTTTTATACTCTCTAAACATTCTTCCAGATATTTTTCTACATTATAAACTGGAACTATTATGCTAATCATTTTTATTCTGACATCTCCTTTATAATTTATTATATTACCCTTCATATTTAAATACTCAAATTTTTCTTATATACAATTTATCGTTTAAATTATTAATTAATTTTTTAGTAGAAATCCATCTATTTTGTAATTTTTTATAAATAGGATAAGTGATAGTTGTATAATATTTTGGAGCAAATAAGTACAGTCTCAATAGACGATATTTTCGAACAACTTCCTTGGATTGCTTTGCTATAAAAGCAGCCTTTCTAATAAAATCTTCATATAAATCAGCATAGATATTCATCTTATTTATTCCATCTTTTAAATAGTGTCCATGACCAATATAAAACATAAAATATCCAATATAGGGAAGCATATCTTCATCATCTTTAAAAGAATCTATTAATTGATTTCCTACTTTAAAAATATCTAAATCTTTTTCAGTATAGGATTTCGTCATAGTACTATTTGGACGAACTCGATAATAATAACCAATATAATCAACAACTACTATTTTTCGCATATGTTTTAAATAATTTATTCCTGTAAAAACATCTTCGTAAATATATCCTTCTAAAAATGGAACTTTTTCAACAATTTCTCTTCTATATAGTTTTGTAACTGGACAAAACTTCACTTCTTTAATCTCAATACAATTAAGAATTGCTTCTTTAGCATTTCCTTTAAATACAATTTTAGAAGGCTTATTAAGATAAAATTCTTCTTTTTTTCTTGTCATTCTACATTCTACGATATCCACTTCCGTCTTCATGTAAGGAAGTAGTACTTCTAACAGGTTTTTATTGATAACATCATCGCTATCCACAAACATAATAAATTTTCCAACAGATTCTTTAACACCGCGATTCCTTGCGACACTTTGTCCTTGATTTTCTTGATTAATTAACTTAAAACGACTGTCTTTCTGACAAAACCGTTCACATATTTCCCTTGAACCATCAGTTGAGCCATCATTAACTAGTATCACTTCAATATCAGTGAAAGTTTGCTGCTTTATACTTTCTAGACATTCTTCTAAATATTCTTCCACATTATAAACGGGTACGATAACGCTTATCATAAATTAAATTTTCTCCTCATTTATCTTATTCATCTACCTTTACTTCTTTTATGCCATTTTTCAATTTCCAAATTGCATAATAGACTGGGAATACAATTGAATTATAATATTTTGGGCAAAAGTTATAGAGCTTAATTAAACGTGACGCTCTAGCTAAGTCTGGATTTTTCTTTGTTAATGTTACATACTCAGCTAATTTTTGATTATAGAATTCTCTATATGGATTCCCTTTTTTTACATAACTGTGATAATGCATCGTAGCCAAATGAACTAAAAAACTACCAACATAAGGAAGAAGGTCTTCTCTATCAGCATATAATTCTATTAATTTATCACAAACAGTAAATATATCTAGATTTTTTGGTGAAAATTCTCGGTGCATTATACTACCTAAACGTACTCGATAATAATATCCTACATAGTCAATTTTAATCATTTTTCGAATATATTTTAACATCCCTATTCCACTATAAACATCTTCATAAAATACACCTTCTATATATGGAACTGCTTCAACAATCTCTCTTCTGTACAGTTTAGTAACTGCATTAACATTTAGAGTATGATGCGGGAAAAACTTAACTGCCTTATTTGAATCTCCTTCAAAAATAATGGTTGTTGTCTCAATATTTTCATCCAAAAATTCCATTTTCTTTACTGTAAATATACACTCTACAATATCTACATCCTCAGCCATGTATTGCATTAACTTTTCTAAATAGTTTGTTTTAATAATATCATCGCTATCTACAAATACAATATACTCTCCAGTTGATATTTCTACCCCTTTATTTCTTGCAGCGCTCAATCCTTGATTTTCTTGATTCAATAATTGGAAACGATTATCTTGTTTACAATATTTTCCACATATTTCTTTTGATTTATCTGTTGATCCATCATTAACCAGAATAACTTCGATATCACTATAAGTTTGATTTTGGATACTATCTAAGCATTCTTCTAAATATTTTTCCACATTATAAACGGGAACAATTACACTAATCATAAACTATATCCTTTCAAAACTAAATTTATCTAAAATTAACTATTTTTCTATTCTAATACTCTCTAAAAGTGTCTTAGTAAAATCCCTTTGAATTGAATTTACTAATGAATTAACTTTATTTCTTTCAACACAGAATTCATCTTCAGACTTCATAACACTAAGAAGAAACTTCAATAATTCATCTAAATTACTAATAGTAGGACCTGCCATTAAGCTTTTTACATCATCGAAGACAAATCCTCTATTTTCTTTATATTCCTCATAATCATTTATAGTAAAAGCAACAGGTCTGTTTAATAAATAATAATCTAGAAACACAGAAGAATAGTCTGTAATCAATCCACTTGTTGTTCCAAGGAACTTATACAAAGTATCATAATGTTCACTAATTATATCTTCCGACAACATATGAATATTTGAGTAGTTATTTTTAAATTTAAATTGAGATTCTTCTAACGGATGCAATTTAATGTAAAGATGATATTCATATTCTTCTAAGATCTTATTTATTTTATTGAATTCTAATTCATCTAGGGAAAAAATAAATGCATCTTGACTATCATGATAATTTTTAGAATTTCGATAAGTTGGCATCCAAATTATATTTTTATCTTTTTTTTCTTCAAATAATTCGTCGTTTCTAATATTCCCCACAAGCAGCATCTGGTTATCTTTAGCTTTAAATGCTGCCTTCATAATCGGAGTAAATAAATCCGAAGAAGAAACTAGTTTTGTAAAGAAATTATAATCAATATTCTCCATTCCTGATTCAAGATTTCCAATTTTTTTTAAAGGCATTCCATGCCATAAATTTACAACCATTTGATTTCTCGAAGGTTTAATTGGATATTTCCCAAAAGAATAAAAGAAATATTTTGACGTTAAAAAATAGTACAATCCTCGATAAATAGAAACAAATTTCACCCTATTATCCTTTTTCAAATGATAAAAATTATTTGAAGCACATACTATTTCATATTTATCTTGGAAACCATTATCAACTAAATATTGGTACAATGTTCTTATATTATCTCTAAAGCCCCAGTTTGAATATATAACGATTCTATTTCTTTTTTTAGGAATCAATGTATTCAATCTAGAAGTAAAATTACTTATTTTGAAAAATAATGTTTTTAAATTTTTTATCATACTACTCCATCAAACCTTTCAGATATAATTCTTTTAGAACATTAATATTTTGATTGATATCAAAAGCAATTAATCGCCCATCGAAGTCTCTATCTTTATCTTTGATTTGTACTTTTTTAATATAATCTATCCATTTTGTTTTATCTAATGGCAACGCAGTACAAATATTATTAACAACCTGTGTTGCTGAATCTATCGTCTCATTCATAATAATATTTACTCCTGAACATTGTGCTTCAATCAAAACCATCGGGAATCCTTCATAAAGTGATGGAAATGCAAAAATATCAAAAGCTGAATAAAACTTATATGCATCTTCTCTTTTGCCAGTGAAAATAACATTAGTTAATTCTCTACTATTCTCTTCTAGAAGCATACGATCCGGTCCTTCTCCTACAAACAAGAAAGTTACCTCTGGTAATTTTTTAGCGAGTTCTATCAAAAAATTCTGATTCTTAAATCGATTTAATATACCAATCATTCCGACTACTTTTTGATGTTCCCCTAGATGAAATTCTTCTCGAATTTCTTTTCTATATTTTGGTGAGAATTTATATTTATTAATATCAATAGCATTTGGTACTATCTGAAAACTTTTATTGCCAAAGATTTTTATTCCAGCTAATTCCCCGCACGATACACGATGAGTAGCATTTCTCAAGGCTAAAAAAACTAAAAGTCTATTGCGAATACTTTTTAGAATAGTATCTGAAAATTGACTACTATGATTATGATAAATACGTACGCTAACACCATTTTTTTTAGCATAATAATTATGAATAAAAGCAGTAATAGGGTTATGTACATGTAGAACATCAGTCCTATTATTTTCATAAAACTCTCTGCATTCTCTACCGTAACGCATCATATTAGAGACTTTTAAAGAGGGGAATACTATTCTTTTAATTCCTTTTTCATCTAAGTATTTATTAAAAGGAAAGTGAGAATCACCATTAGATTCACCAACCATATATTCAAATTCTTCATCATCTGTTTTAATATGATTTTTTATAAAGCTTTGTACTCCACTAATAGTATTTCTAACACCACCGGTTACGTGTATAACACGATATTTCATTCTATCACCTACGATTTAAATCTTTTTTTATTTTAGTCGTTGATATTTCGTTAGTTCGTGGGAGATAAACAACTTCTATTCCAAAATCTTCCAAGTAATCAAATTTACCCTTCCAATCATCTCCAATTACAAAAATATCGACGTTATATTTCTGTATATCCAAAACTTTTTGATCCCAAGTTTCTTCTGGAATTACAAGATCAACATATTTAACTGCATCTAGAAGCGATTTCCTATTTTCATAATCAAAATAACTTTCTTTATTTTTTTCTGTATTATTAAAATCATCAGTAGATAATCCCACTATAAGATAATCTCCTAAAGATTTTGCTCTTTTTAGAAGGTTGATATGACCATAATGTAATAAGTCAAACGTCCCATAAGTAATTACCTTTTTCATATAGTACTCTTCACCTCTACACTTTCTCTCATTTTCTTTTTATAAATTAATTTCCTCATAGAATTAGGCATCATTCTGACGATATTACGTATAAGAATATTTCGACAGAATTCAACTTTTGATATATAGCCTCGTCTATAAAAATCTGCCTGTAAGAAGAATTCTGTTTTCACATAAAGTAATCCTCCTCTACGAAGATAACTTGAATTATTTGTTTGCATAATTACTAAAGGTTCTTGAATATTCAGAAAATCTTTTGTAGGATTATCATGTATAAGTCTCATAGTTAAATCATAATCCTCTAAATATCGAAACTTTCTATAATTCCCTACTTTTAAAATATATTCCTTTTTCATCATACTTGAAGGATTGTTAAACGGATTTCTAAACTTGGAATATTCTCTTATCTTTTCTGTTTTTTCAGGAACTGTTTTTAAAGCCGTAAATTCAGTATTTTTTTCTAGAATATTAGTTCCAACCATAATAAGATTTGGATTTTCTTTGAAGGCTTTAATTTGTTTTTCAAAACGAGTCTTTTCAGAATAATCATCGCTATCCATTCTAGCGATTATGTCTGTATTACACTTTTCTACTCCAAAACAAGATGCTGGGCCTGAACCTACATTGGTAGATAATTGATACACTTTTAAAATTGGAATTAAATTTTTTATATCTTCAATTTCATTATATAAATCTTGAGTCAAAATCCCATCACAGACCAAAACAATTTCTGTTGGTTTAATAGTCTGTCTATATGAACTTAACAAACTTTTTCTTAAATTATAAGGTTTTTCTTTTTCATATACTGTTATTAAAACTGAAAACTCCATAATCTATCCTAAATCTCCTTCCCTACTAGCCAATCTACAATAACAGAACGATATGGAACGACATTATACCAATCTGCCTTATAATATACTATTACAAATAAAAATACAGAATACACTATAATTATTAAATAGAGCAATGTCCACTTGATTCTTTTATCTGCTACTTTATGTATAAACATAGGAACGTACAGAGCGGCAAATGGTGAAAAATAATGTGCAAATCTACTTAAAAGACTAGTTTGCATAGTTGTTATTGTAAATATTAAATAACAGAAAAACAAAATTCTAATATATTCCTCAGATTCAGTTAGTTCACTATTCTTTAAGATTATCTCTCCAATCACAAAAAATATAACATAAACTATAGACAATATCACAGGTGCAAGTTTATAACTATCTAAAAACCAAGACGATTCTAAATATGAACTATATTGAGGAAATATATTAACAAAAAATTCTGAAAAATTCTTTAAAAAAGGAAATGCGAATATTATTCCAAATACAACAAAAATAAATACTTTCAAGCTCAATCGAATCTTTCTCAATAATAAAAATAATATACAGATAATCCCTGTTATATGGAACAAAGGTGCAATTGAAATACACAGTATTCCTTTTATATATTTTTCTTTAACGAAATAATGAAACCCTAATAAGCCTATAGAAATCGATAAACCTTGACGGATATTAGAGAAAGAATACAATAACATCCCAAGAGAACTAAAATATATCATTAAACTAATATAAATATTCTTAGAGTAATTCCAAAATATATAAAACCAAATAAATAATGTTATTATAGCAAAAGAAAATAATAATATAGTAAAATTATCCGAAATAGATCTTAATGAGTTATTGAGAAAAATATACCCAATTTCGAATCTAGAATTTAAAATATTAGGAATTTCTGATATTTGCAAAGAATTTTCTTTAAATACATTTACATAAAAACTAAGATCTCCTCCAACGCTAGAATTTCTAAATCCATCAAATACTAAAAATAAAATAAAAGTAGGAATTGTTAACAATTTTATTTCATCTTTTTTCTCTTCAAAATATATATATATGGCAGACAAAACTACTAGATATAACAAAATTAAAATATACGGTAACATTCCTACTCCTTTCTGTGCTATTTTCTTTTTATAATTGATTTAATAATTTTATTTATAATCATAGTGATAATAGCTATTTTCATGTAACTCTAGTTTATTGGCGACAACTCCTAAAAACCTAGCTCCAACATTATTCAATCTTTTTTTTGCTTCTATAATCTGTTTTCGTTTACTAATTTGCATGTCAACAACTAGTAAGGTTGCATCAGCAACTCTAGCCATTATCTGAGCATCAGTAGCAGCTAATAATGGAGGTGTATCTACTATTACATAATCATAATTATCAATACAAGAATTTAGAATATCTTCCATAGTACTACTTACTAACATTTCTGATGGGTTTGGCGGAACTGGTCCAGATGTTAAAACATCAAATTCCACATCATTTACATTTAAATGACTTACTGCATCCTCACTTATTTCTCCTAGTATTAATTTACTTAAACCTGTATTATTTCTCTTGTCAATTAATTTATGTTGAGTCGGTTTTCTCATATCAGCATCAATTAAAATAACTTTTTTACCTTGTTGAGCAAGAGCGGCAGTAAGATTTATACTAACTTCACTTTTACCTTCATTAGGATTTGCGCTTGTTATTACAATTATTTTCAAATTTTTCCCAAAATTTGAAAACTGTATATTACTTCTTAGAGTTCTATATGATTCTGATGCAATAGACTTACTATTATGAATAACTTCAATATACATAATTTTACCTTCTTTCTTTTTCTTTCACAGTAGGAATCATACCTAATACAGAAACACCTGCTAATTCTTCCAAATCGTCTAATGAATCTATTGAGTCACTCATTATAAAACGAATGAATATAATATTAAGTCCAATAAATGAAAATACTATAAAAGAAATAAACATATTTTTCCATAAGCTCGGATATACAGGATTCGAACTACCAACTACATCAGTAACTATAGATAAATCATCTCTTCCAATCTTTTCAGCTGCAAAAGATTTATAGTCAACTATATATTGTTTCGCATAGCGTTCAGCTAATTCTCTGTCAGTTGAACGTATCGTAAGTGTTAACAATTGTGAACCTGAATCATTAGTAAGCTTTATAGATTTAATATTCTTAATCTCATCTCCAGTTAAATCTAGTGATTTATTAGTTTCTTCTCTAATATTTGGTAATTCTGATATTTCTAGATATGTTTTCACTTGTCTTTGTAATAAATTTATAGATGTTAAAGCATTGGAATCGTCATTTTTATCACTAGAACTTTTCATAATTAAAGTAGATGACACGCTGTAAACAGGAGTAATACCGAAAACAGTATAGGCACTTACTACAGCTACTCCACTTAATATGAATATCATTAATACCAATAATTTTTTTTTGATAAAATTAAGTATTCTTGTAATATTATTATTTAATATATGCATTTTTTTCTCCTTATATTCATTTATAATCTTTATTATCTGGCTCCATTTCTAGTAAAAATAACTATAATTGTTTTTACTATAATTAATAAATCAAGTTTAAATCCTCTATTTCGAATATAATACTTGTCAAATTCTAATTTTTCTTTTGGAGTTAATGAATATCCTCCATTAACTTGAGCCCATCCCGTAATTCCAGGTTTTACTAAAAGACGATCATTAAAATCAGGGATGTATTTAATAAAATCCTTTATCAATTCTGGTCTTTCTGGCCTAGGACCAATAATAGACATATCTCTTTTAAGTATGTTAACCAGTTGTGGTAACTCATCAATTCGTGTTTTTCTAATTATTCGTCCTACTTTTGTAATTCTTTCGTCATTTTCACTTGCCCATTTTGCCCCATCTTTTTCAGCATCAATATACATTGATCTAAGTTTATAAATTTTAAAAATCCTGCCATTTAACCCTACACGATTTTGAGTATATATTGGATTCACGTGTAGCTCTAGATAAATAGCAATACATACAAGAATACAAATTGGAACAGCAAGTATTAATAATAAAAGACAAAAAATAAATTCAGTAGAACTTTTAATAGTTTCATAATATTTCACTTTTACGTTCTTCTATAAAAGCAAACTAAGTTGTGTATTCATATTACAATAATAAAGCAAATACTTATTATTTTTAAACTTAGGATCAAATAAAGTTAAATTATACCTAACTAATAATCAGTCATTTTATTAATTTTTTATTAATATAAAATACATATTTTATATGCTTTTAATACTCTCCTTCTACTGCACATTGACAGTAAGTTTATATATTTTTTAAAATTAGCTGTTTAATCTATCTATACTATTCTAATAATTTTTTCTATTATTTATTATTTATTACTTAAATGTATTAGTCATAGTTGCTATTATTATAAGGTAAATTTTAAAATTTAACTTTTAAAATTTATTTACACTATTTATATAAGACTTCAACAAAACAGCATATTTTTTTTACTTTACATTTCTAATTAACATTATACCATATTAGAAAATATTTTTACAACATATAATTATCAAAATTTGTCTAAAATTTCTCATAATATTATTATCATCAATATTTATTAATAAATTCTATGTACCTATATATATTTATTGTAGTTATCATACAAAAATATTTATTAGTTTTTAATTTTAATTATTTTAAGATTACTTATTAATTGTATGAATCATTACCTACATTATTTTTTATTACTATATTATTTTTATTCTTAATTTTATTTTATTACTAAGAAAAAACTCTGTAAATCTTTATTCAGATTTACAGAGTCAAATTATAATATTTTTATCCTATTGATCCTTCCATTTCAAATGAAATTAATCTGTTTAATTCGACGGCATATTCCATAGGAAGTTCTTTTGTAAATGGTTCGATGAATCCCATAACTATCATTTCTGTAGCTTGTCCTTCATCAAGACCTCTACTCATTAAGTAGAATAGTTGTTCTTCTGATACTTTAGATACTTTTGCTTCGTGCTCTAAAGATACGTTAGAGTTTTTAACGATGTTGTAAGGAATAGTATCAGATGTTGAGTATTCATCTAAGATTAATGTATCACATTCAATGTTTGAACGAGACCCTTCTGAGTTTTTACCGAAGTGAATCCATCCACGGTAGTTAACTTTACCACCACGACGAGACATTGATTTAGAAACAACAGTAGATGATGTTCTAGGTGCTAGGTGAATCATCTTAGAACCTGCATCTAGTACTTGCCCTTCACTAGCCATAGCGATAGATAGCGTACTTCCACTTGCTCCTTCTCCAACTAAAATACACGCTGGGTATTTCATAGTTAATTTAGAACCTAAGTTTCCATCTACCCATTCCATAGTACCGTTTTTCTCAACGATTGCACGCTTAGTAACTAAGTTATAAACGTTCGTTGACCAGTTTTGGATAGTTGTATATCTGAAACGAGCATTTTCTTTAATAAAGATTTCTACAACAGCAGCGTGTAATGAACTTGCTGAATATGTCGGAGCAGTACATCCTTCTACATAGTGTAGAGAAGAGTTTTTCTCAATAATAATTAATGTACGCTCAAATTGCCCCATTTTTTCACTATTAATTCTGAAATATGCTTGAAGCGGTGCTTCTACTGATACATTCTCTGGACAGTAGATGAACGATCCACCTGACCATACTGCAGAGTTTAAAGCTGCGAATTTATTATCGTTGAAATCAACAGCTTTTGAGAAATATTCTTTGAAGATTTCTTCATGATTTTTTAACGCTGTATCAGTATCTTCAAAGATAATTCCTTTTTCTTCGAATTGTTTATGCATATTGTGGTAAACTACTTCTGATTCATATTGTGCAGATACACCTGCAAGATATTTTTGTTCAGCTTCTGGAATACCAAGTTTTTCAAAAGTATTTTTAATTTCTTCTGGTACTTCATCCCATGAACGTTCTGTTTTTTCTGATGGTTTTACATAGTATGTTAAATCCTCAAAATCAATTTCAGATAAGTCTCCACCCCATGTAGGCATTGGCATTCTATAGAACTCTTTCAATGCATTTAAACGATATTCTAACATCCATTTAGGTTCTTCTTTTCTTTCAGAAATTGTTTTAACGATTTCTTTTGTTAGTCCTTTATCAGTTTTGAATATAGATACGTCTTTATCTGAAAATCCATACTGATACTCGGTAAACATTTCTTCATTTTTATTCAATGCAATCACTCCTTCTTCCTATTTTCTTCCAATATTTTTTCTGTAATCTTCCACGCTAAAGTTGCACATTTAACTCTTGCTGGAAGTTGAGAAATATTTTGTAATGAAATACTATCTTCAAGATTATCTTCATTAAATTCATTTCCCATAATCATATTTAAAAAATTTTTAATCTTTACATTAGCACTCTCTACTGATAAACCTTTTAATTCTTCAGTTAACATTGAAGCAGAAGCTAATGAGATTGAACACCCAGTCCCTAAAAATTTAATATCCTCGATAATATCGTCAATCAACTTAACACTAACTGTTATTTTATCCCCACAAGAAGGATTAAGCATTTCCAGTTTATAGCTATTTTCAATTGTTCCATTATTTCTAGGGTGCTTGCTATGGTCTAAAATTACTTGTTTATATAAACTTTTTAAATCACTAAAACTCATTTTCAAAAAACTCCTTCGTTTCTTTTAAAGTTTGAATAAAGAAATCAATCTCTTCTTTTGTATTATATAAATATAGACTCACTCTCGCTACTGTGTATGTTCCTAGTTTTCCTAGTAACGGTTGTGTACATTGATGCCCTGCTCTTATACAAATACCTTTAGCATCTAAAAAACTAGTTAAATCATGTGGATGTACTCCAACTAGATTGAATGATATTAATGAAACTCTTTCTTCGATATTTTTTGTACCGTAAATCTCAATATTGTCTATTTTTGAAAGCTCTGCATACATATACTCAGTAAGTTCTTTTGTATATTTTTCTATATTTTCTAAACCAATATTATTGAGATACTTGATAGTGGCTCCTAGACCTGCTGCTTGCGCAAGCAGTGGTGTTCCCGCTTCAAATTTATCTGGAAGAATAGCCCATGTAGCTGAATCATCTTCAACAATACCAATCATTCCCCCACCGAATTCTACAGGAGCAAACTTTTCTAACAGTTGTTTTTTCCCATAAAGAACCCCTATACCAGTAGGTCCACACATCTTATGTGCACTGAATGCTAAAAAATCACAGTTCATTTTTTGTACATCAATCTTTAAATGTGGTACTGATTGTGCAGCATCAACTATAAAATAAATGTCTTTATCTTTTAATAATTCGCCAATTTCATAAACTGGATTAATATTTCCTAATACGTTAGAAGCATGACATATAGAAACAATTCTAGTCTTTTCTGTAATGAATTCTTTAAGTTGCTCAATACTAATTCTACCTTGTTCATCTAGTTCTAAGTATTTTAAAACTAGATTTTTTCGTTTAGCAAGTTGTTGCCAAGGAATAATATTAGCATGATGTTCCATGTAGGTAAGAATAACTTCATCACCTTCCCTAACATCCTGTTCTAATATTCTTGCTACGAAATTTAAACTTTCAGTAGTTCCGCTAGTGTAGATTATCTCTTCGTAACTACTTGCATTAATAAATTCTCTTACTAGCTCTTTTGAAGTTTCATAGATTTTTTCAGATTCATTACCTAATGTATAAACAGATCTATGAATATTCGAATTATAATTTCTATAGTAATCTGATATAGCATCAATTACTTGATTCGGTTTTTGTGTAGTAGCTCCATTATCGAAGAATATCAAATCATGGTCGGATATCCTTCTTTTTAATATAGGAAAGTCTTCTCTATATTTACTAAAATCTATCATTATTACTCACTCTCGTTGTTGTTAATTTTCTCATCAATAAGAACTGTTACAAGTTCTTTGATTTTATCTACTGTTAATTCTGAGATTACAGGTGATAAGAACCCATGAACTAGTAATCTACTTGATTCTTTTCTTGTTAATCCTCTACTTTGTAAATAGTATAATTGCTCTTCATCAATACGCCCTAATGATGCTCCATGACCAGCCATAACATCATTTTCATCAATCAATAGCATTGGATTTGCATCAGCTTTTGCTTCTGAAGAAAGTGTCAACATTCTTGAACTTTGATAAGCATTAGAACCTGTTGCACCTTTTACGATAAATCCTACACCGTTAAATACAATATGAGATTTATCCAGTAATACACCGTGTTGAAGAATATCACCTTTACTACTTAATCCTTGGTTAACTACTTCACTATTGAAGTAAGTTTTTTGTTCTTTAACTCCTAAAGTAACAATCTTAAGGTTTGCTTCAGATCCATCACCAAGAATATTTGTTGTATTGTCGTGATACACATCTGCTTCATCCATAGCAGCTACATTCCAGTTAATTAGTGAATCTCTATAAGTTAATCCACGACGTAGAATAGTTCCACGTTTTTCTCCAGGTTGGTTTGTAATAGAACTATAATTAATTTGTGCTCCTTCATGAGCTACAACCTCAGACACTAAGCTGAATGGAGCTTTATCTTCTTTTTGGTTATTTACGTAGTTTTCGATAAAGTTAAATTTAGAGTTCTTACCAACTTGTATAGTAACATGGTTAAATAAACTTTGTTCTTTATCTAAAATAACAATATATTGAAGTGGTTCTTCTATTACCACATTGTCTTTAACGTCGATAAATAATCCTGCATTTAATAGTGTATAGTGAACAGCTGTTACTTTACTTTCTGCATAGTCAACTACACTCATAAAACTATCTTTTATATGATCATCATTCATTGCTGTAAATATATCTTTAATAACTACTTTATCAGCATACTTTTCTGGGATATTAATGTGTAAAATAGTGTTATTTTTTTGGACTACTGCAAAATCATCACTATTAATACCATATTCAGTTAAATCTAAATTTCCTTCACTAACTAATCTTAGAGTTGAAAAATCAACATTAAATAAGTTCCATCTTTCTAACTCCATAGATTCTAGTTTTGGAAAAGGTAGTGTATAACTTTTATATAAAGCTAATTTTCTAGTATTTAAAAACCATATTGGTTCATTTGTATTAGAAAAAATGCTTTGTAAAGTTTTAATACTTAGTTTTAATTTATTATTTTCCATATTAAACCTCTTCTTTTAGCCAATCATAACCTTCTTTTTCTAAACGAAGCGCTAATTCAGGTCCACCTGATTTCACGATTTTTCCGTCCATTAGTACGTGAACGAAATCTGGCTCAATGTAATCTAATAATCTTTGATAGTGAGTGATTATTAAGCAACCAAAGTTTTCTCCACGCATTTTGTTTACACCTTTTGATACTACTTTTAATGCATCGATATCTAAACCAGAGTCAATTTCGTCTAGAATAGCAAATTTTGGTTCTAACATCATCATTTGTAAAATTTCATTACGTTTCTTTTCTCCACCTGAGAATCCATCATTTACATAACGTTGAGACATTTTTAAATCCATGTCTAAAAATTCCATAGTTTTATCTAATTTTTTAATGTATTGCATTAGAGGTATACTATCTTCACGTTGTGCATTTATTGCAGATTTGATAAATTCTGAAGTTGGTACACCTGGAACTTCTGATGGGTATTGCATAGCTAAGAATAGACCAGCGCGAGCTCTTTCATCAACTTCCATTTCTAGTACTTCTTCACCATCTAATAAGATGCTTCCTCCATCAACTTCGTATTTAGGGTGTCCCATGATTGCAGAAGCTAATGTAGATTTACCAGCTCCATTTGGCCCCATTACCGCATGAATTTCACCAGATTTTATTTCTAAATTTAGTCCTTTTAATATTTGTTTTTCATTAATTGATACTTCTAAATTTTTTATATCAAGAACTGACATTTTATTTCCTCCATCTCTTATACTATTTCGATTTATGTATTAGTAATAATACTAATAATCATTATTTTCATAATATTAATTATAAAGGTTTTCATAATTAATATCAAATTATTGGTTTCTTAAAAAATTTACTAACAAGAAAAAATAATATTCTTTAATAACATTTATAAAAATAAATACAAACCAATTTTTTTCTTTATAATTTAACTTTTAAATCTGATGTATTACCTTATTAAGATTTACAAAAATAAAAAATCTCCAACACATAATGTTTTGAAGATTTTTCGTTATTTAAAATTTATTTTGAGAATTCCCACATAGCTACGATCTCTGTTTTTAATTCATCGTAAGACCATTTTTTTAATGTTCTTGTATAACTGTTAGGATCATTAATTATGTAATTACCATCTTCATCTTTTGCAGTAATTAGAATAATATGACCAACTGTTGTGAATTTTCCGGGATGTACTGAAGCTATAATTGGATTCCCTTTATCTAAGCTTGCATTTATTGCTTCTTTACTTAATGGAACACCTGTTGATTTAACACCATATTCTTTAGCTATATAATCAAAAAAGCTCCATTTTGTTCCTTCTTCAGCAAAGTAACCATTTGCATCTTCTTTCTCAGCAATACTCTTTGGAGTGATTGATTTATCGTCTAATATTCCTCCTAAAGCCATAGCTACACAAGTTGGACCACATCCCCCAATAGCGATATTAGTTCCACCAAGTTTATCATATGCCCAACGTTTATCCCATTGTATGTAATAAGGGTACTTTCTGTCTATATCTACTGTTTGTCCTTGTTCAAAAGGTGTAGCTTGTTGACCTGCCAAGTAACCCAGAACATATTGAGTAGCGTCTTTATTATTTGCTAATAATTTTTGTTCTGCTTCAGGCAAGTGTTCTCTTTGTAAATATATTAATTGACCAATTAAGCTTCCATTAGCATTCTGAAGAAGATTAGCCTCTACTCCATTAGGAGTTGTAATAAATGGTGAAGGTTGTACAACACCTTGAATTCCATCACGAGCATTTGCTACATTTTCCCTATTTGATTCTTTATTTGTATTAGTATTACTGCTCTTATTCGTAGTATTAAATAGTACTTCCTTATTACTTTGAACTACATATAACAATATAGTACAAACAAAAAGAACGGCAACAACTATTATTTCAATATTTTTTCTTTTCATTTAAACCTCTTTATTTACTTTTTTTCACTAAAATTATTCCTACAGATATAACTATAATATAACCTATTAAACTTTGCAAGTCTGGTAACTCATTAAAAAATATAAATCCAAAAATACCAGAAAATAAAACCTGAGAATAGTCAAAAACTGAAATATTTTTTGCAGCAGCATATTTATAAGCAAATGTAACACCATATTGGCCAATTGTCGCTGAAGCTCCGGCTAATATTAGCATAGATAGTTGATACATTGTCATAACTTTATAATCAAAAATTAAATAAGGTAATAATAATAAAGTAGATAATGTTGAGAAAAAGAAAATTATAAATTCTCCTGACACATTATGAGTACCTAAGTATCTTACACAAGTATATGCAATACCTGAGCAAAAAGCACCTAATAGCGCTGCTAGAGCTCCCATACTAATAAAACCATCCCCACTAGGTTTAATTATAAATCCTACACCTATAAATGCAATAACTATAGCAATCATTTGAAATTTTGTCATTTTTTCTTTAAAAAATATGTATGATAATATTAAAATCACGAATGGTGATAATTTTTGTATAATCGTAGAGTCTGCGAGACTTATATGCGTTATTGCATAAAAGTTAAATACGAGTCCAATCGTTCCAAAAACACTACGCGATATCAATACACTCCATGATAATTTACCTTTTGGAAAATTAATTGACTTCCAGTGTTTAATTAAAGGAATTGATGAGATTCCAACAGCGATAATATTTCTAAAAAAGCCTTTTTGCATAGAAGGTAAATTCCCAGCAAGTTTTATAAATAGTGCCATTAGAGAAAATCCAAATCCTGCAACAATTATACAAAATATTCCCATTAAAATATTATTTTTTTTATCCATTGTAAAACTCCAATACTCTAAATATTTGTTCAATTGTCTCTTCTAAATTACTTTTGGCAACACTCTTATTCATAGCAATTTCTAGAGGAAGGAATTCTCTTTGAATAGAAAATGAAACATCTACTATTTTTTTATCTTCGGCACTTAGATTTAATAGTTCTTTATCAATAATACTACCAGCCAAGAAAATTACTTTTTTATCATATTTTTTTGCAATTCTAGCCAATTCTATAGGTGCTTTCCCCATATAACTTTGTCTATCTAATTTTCCTTCGCCAGTTATTAAAAAATCAACCTCTTGAATTTTTTTCTCTATATCTAAGTAGTTAATCATAAAACTAGAACCAGATTGAATATTAGAGGTTAAAAACGATAAGAATGCAAAACCTAATCCACCTGCAGCTCCACTTCCTTCATAAGATGAATAGTCCTTTCCTAACTCTTTTGAAACTAATTTAGCGAAGTTTTCCACTACTTCATCAACTTCTAAAAAGTCTTCTTCTTTTAATCCTTTTTGTTTTGAATACACATAAGTAGCACCCTTTTGACCATATAAAGGGCTATTAACATCACTTATTATTGTAAATTTAGCTTTCTCTAACTTTTTGTTTTTACAACTATAGTCAATTTTCTCTATTTTTTTAAGTTCACTTATTCCATGTTGACAAATTTCATCATTTTTACCAACAAATCTTATTCCAAGTTCAGTTAGCATTCCAATACCACAATCGTTTGTTGCACTTCCACCCAAACCTATAATAAAATTTTCAATTCCTTGTTCTAATAAATGGGAAATCAATTTTCCTAAACCAGCTGTAGATGTTATATATGGATCTTTTTGATCCTCAGTTAGCTGCTTAATACCAATAACTTCTGCAACTTCAATAACTGCCTCTTTAGTTTTAAGATTCATTAAATAATTAACTTTACATTCTTTTTGAGCAGCATTTATAGTTTTAAATTGTTTCTTTTCAAAGTTTTTAAATAAATTTAAGAAACCATCTCCACCATCAGCAACAACTTCCATTTCCACTTGATAATCACCAAAAGATTTATTAATTTTGTTTGATACAATTCGACCTACTTCATATGAAGATAAAGAACCCTTAAATTCATTAACCGCTACTAAAACTTTCATCCAATTTCAACTCCACTTACAAAAAATTTATAATCTTTTAATTAATTTTATCATTAAATAGGTTTAAATTAAAGTTTTAAAATTGAAAATAAAATATAAAAACATTTTCATCGATAAAATTTACACAAATACTTTAAATTTAAACTTATTTTTAGTATAATAATTATGTAAAGTATTTTTACTTTATATTTAGGGTTTATTTTAGAGCTCATTTTTGATTAATTCAAAACAATGCAGTGTTAATTTGTCACCTGTAGAAGCAAACTACTTTTAGTTTTACAATTATAAGTAATCCTCATGTTTGTGCCAGTAATCTACAGCCAACATATTAATTATATTAGTTCTAAGAGTTTCTAATTCCCTAAAGATAGGCTAATATAATAACTGTAAAAAACCACGAAGTTTACCCCTAAACTCTCGTGGTTTTTAAATAGAAATAGAAAATGAAATAAATCCCTTATAAAGATGATATACAACTTTACAAGAGATTTATTTTTTATTTTACAATATATAATTATTATTTATCTCGTTTCAATAAATAATTCGCAAAATCAACTAATAGACCATTGTTTAATTTATTAGCTATATTTATAGCATTTTCAGTGTGTTTTTGGAGTAATTCTTCACATTCTTCAATACCATAGAAGCTTAGATAAGTAATCATATCTTCATCACTTGGTAGTTTTCCGATTTTTTCAAAATCACCATAATAATCAAGAATATCGTCTTTTATCTGATATGCTATACCTAACTGTTTTCCAAATTCTTTAACATCTTCATAATCACAATTCTTATCAGCTACTAAGCAAGCAAAATCCATTGGTAGTTCAATTAAGCGACCAGTTTTTAGGCTATGCATTTTTCTTAAATAGTCGGCATCAACATTGTAATTTTTTTGTTTTACATCATAAACTTGACCTGCAATCATTCCCATAGCTCCAGAATAATTGGCAAATTGTTTTATTAATCTAACTTTTAAATCAGACTTAACATTAGATTCACTAAGAACTTCAAACGCCAAAGTAAGCATTGCATCACCAGTAAGCACAGCAAGATCCTGACCAAAAACTTTATGATTCGTAAGTTTCCCCCAACGATAATCATCATTATCCATTTCTGGTAAATCATCATGTACTAATGAATATGTATGAACCAACTCTATAGCAAGAGCTATATCAAAATAATTAGTATAATCCACTTCATAATATTTTAATAAATATAAGAATGATAACGGCCTAATTTTCTTACCATCATTTACCAATGAATAAGTAATCGATTCTTTTAAAATATCAGGTATATCTAATTTTTCAACATATTCTTTAGCGAAACTATTTAATTGATCTTTGTTTTCTTCTATGAAGTTTTTAAAATTATTCATCTTCTTTGAAATCCTTAGTTAATTTAGCTACTTCTTTTTCAGCATTATTAATTAAATCATTACAATTTTTAATTAAATCTATTCCTTGTTTATAACGATCTAATGAATCTTCTAATGATAATTTTCCAGATTCTAATTCTGCAACAATTTTTTCTAAATTCATTAAACTTGTTTCAAAATTTTCTTTACTCATTACTTAACTCCTTTATCGGATATATTATTAACTTTACATTCCAGGCTTCCATCAGCTAATTCAACTGATATGTCATCACCTATTTGTACATTTTTTACTGAAGTTATTTTTTTATCATTTAAAAATGCTACTGAATATCCTTTTTTCATGATATTTAGTGGTGAATTCGCCTCTAATCGATTGACCTCATTAGTAAAGTTTTCTTTAAATCTAGCTAACAAGTCAAATTCTATAAACTTATCTTTTGATATTAATAAGTCATTTTTCTTATCCTTAACTAGAATTTGCAAGGATTTGCTAAGTTCTTTTTCTAATAACTCAACTGCTCTTCTATACTCCGCAAATATTTTGGAATAGTTTTTATAGTACGGATTATTTTTACTATTACTAATTCTATTTTTATAATTTTGAAGAATATAGTTTATAGTATTCGTTAATTTATCATAATTAAATGATATTCTATTTTTTATATCTTCAATATTTGGTGTTACTAGTTCAGCAGCTGCAGTCGGAGTCGAAGCTCTTCTGTCTGATACAAAATCAGCAAGTGTAGTATCAGTTTCATGACCTATACCGGTTACTATCGGTGTTCTACAGTTAAATATAGCTCTAATTACTTCTTCTGTATTAAAACTCCAAAGATCTTCTATTGATCCTCCACCACGACCTAGTATAATAACATCGTTAGAGCCATCATCAGCAAGTTTAATATTTTTAACTATATCTTGTACTGAGTTCTCTCCTTGAACTAGTGTTGAATAAATATTTATTTTAGCTATTGGAAAACGACGTTGTATCGTTCTAGTAATATCTTGGACAGCTGCTCCTGTTTTAGCTGTAACTACAGCTATATTTTGAGAAAAACTAGGTATTTGTTTTTTGTATTGAGGTAAAAACAGCCCTTCTTTTTCTAACTTTTCTTTCAGTTCTAAAAATTTTTGATATAATTCACCAATTCTATCTTTTTTCATATCAGTAACTAAAAGATTATGTTCTCCTCGCGGAAAATAATAGTTAATTTTTGATTTTATTAGAACTGTATCTCCATCTTTAAAATCTTTTGTTTTTGCTCCGAACCATACTGCATTTATTCTAGTATTTTCATCTTTTATTGAAAAATATATATTATTGTTATTGTGAATTTTAAAATTTGAGATTTCACCTTTTATATATATTTCCCCTAAGTACGGATCTAATAAAAACTTTCTCTCAATATATTTATTTAATGCTGTAACGGTTAGATATGTTCTCTCTTCCATCTAACTTTACCTCTTATTTTGTTGAATTTTCTACAATTCCTTTTAATACTCCATTGATAAATTTATAACTTTCATCTTTTTCACTATATTTTTTTGAAAGTTCAACCGCTTCATTGATAGAAACTTTATAAGGAATATCACTATAAAGTATTTCATAAGCTGAAATACGTAGTATTTGTCTATCCATTTTTGATAAACGCTCTAATTTCCAGTCTTTTAGATTATTAGAAATAACTTCATCAATTTCATCTTTTTTCTCAATTATTTCTGTTAATGTTTTATTAACATAAATACTAGTTGAAATTTCTTCTTGTTCTAAATCTAATAGTTCAATAAAATCTAATTCAGTATTTTCTACTTGGAATAATATTTTAAAAACTGCTTCTCTAAGTTCGTGTCTGCTCTTCATTTATATCTCCTAAATTAAAAATCAATTCCTAATATATTAACATTAACAGTTTTAGTATTAATTTCTGTCATGTTGAAAATAGAATTTCTAACATTTTCTTGAATTTTTCTTGCTGTTTTAGCTACAGAGAATCCTGATTTTAAATTACAATATACATCGATAACTAGTTCACTTCCAGCAAATTCTAATTCTACTCCACGAGAGTAAACTTTTTTTCCTAATAATTTTGAAACACCTTCTACTTCAGTTGCTGCAATGTTTGCAATAACTTCTAATGCATTCGGGTTGATTTCTACTTTTCCTAATTTTTTAGTTTCCATTTTCATTTCCTCCGAAATTATATTTAACATTAGTATAATCTAATATTAAATTATTATTTATCCATAATAATCCTATTAATTATACCATATTTTCAAGAAAAAAGGGAGAGATTACCTTAAAATAGTTACTCGTTAAAACTATTTTTCAGGTAATCCCTTCCCTATTATCACTTCTTTTAAATATTAAATATTAGCTAATAATTCTTCGAATGCTTTATCGATATTATCTTTATTCTTAGCACCTGCTTGTGCCATATCTGGACGACCACCACCACGGCCATCACATACTGTAGCAAGAACATTTACTAATTTTCCTGCATTGTATTTATCAGTGATAGCTTTATCTACAGCTACTACAAAGTTTACTTTATCTTCATTTACTGAAGCAAATGCGATAACATAATTTTCTAATTTAGACTTAGCATTATCAACAAGTTGTTTAAGGTGATTCATGTTTTCTGATTCAACAACACTTGTTAATACGTTAACTCCATTAACTTCTTTAATATTATTTACTAAATTGTTTAATTCAGCATTAGCGATTTTTTGTTGTAAGCTTTCTTTTTCTTTAGCTAGTTTCTTAATTTCTGATTGTAATCCAGAAACTTTTTCTACTACATTAGAAGCATTAGCTTTTGTTAATTTTTCAACAGAACGAAGTGTTTCTTCTTGTTCTCTTAAATATTCATATGCAGCTTTACCTGTTAAAGCTTCTATTCTACGAACCCCTGCAGCTACACCTGATTCAGAGACAATCTTGAAGATACCTACTTCAGCACTGTTAGCGTTATGAGTTCCTCCACATAATTCGATTGAATAATCTCCAATAGAAACTACACGTACTACATCACCGTATTTTTCACCAAATAATGCTTGAGCACCAAGTTTTCTTGCTTCTGCGATTGGCATTTCTTCTGTTTTAATTTCTAATGCATTCCAAATTTGTTTATTTACTTCTTGTTCTACTTTTTCAATTTCTTCTTTAGTTAGTGGAGCGAAGTGAGTAATATCAAATCTTAATTTTTCGTCAGTTACTAATGATCCTGCTTGTTTAATATGAGAACCAACTTCGTGACGAAGCGCTTCGTTTAATAAGTGAGTTGCAGTATGGTTTTTCTCAATATTTAATCTATAAGCTCTATCTACTTCTAATTTATATTCTTTACCAACTACTAATTCCCCTTCTAGTACTTTTACTAAGTGAATGTGACGTTTATCTGGAAGTTTCTTAACATCTATTACTTCTGCTTTGAATCCTTCTGTTAATACTAAACCTCTATCAGCTACTTGACCACCACTTTCAGCATAGAATGGAGTTTTATCGAATACTACTTTTACGTTCTCTTCACCTTTATAGTTTTCTAATAAGTTATCTTCTTTATCAACTATAGCTAATAATTTACCTTCATCTATAAGTTTAGTATATCCAGTAAACTCACTGTCTCCTACTATTCTATTGTATAGGTCAGATTGTACTTGCATTGAAGAATCTTCTTGACGAGATGAACGAGCACGTTCTTTTTGTTTCTCCATCTCTTCATTAAACCCATCAATATCAACTGTTAATCCTAATTCTTCTGCATATTCTTCAGTTAATTCAATTGGGAATCCAAAAGTATCATAAAGTTTGAATGCATCTTTACCAGAAATTACTTTCGTTGTATCTTTAACTTCTTTAGCAATATTATTTAAGATTGTTTCACCTTCGTTTAATGTTTCGTGGAATCTGTCTTCCTCTTTAAGAATTACATCTTTAACAAAGTTTGCACTTTCTTTAACATTTGGATAGTAGTCTTCCATAATTTCTGCAACAACATCTGTTAATTTGTACATAAATGAGTTATTTAAACCTAAAACTTTAGCATATCTAACTGCACGACGTAAAAGTCTTCTAAGTATGTATCCACGTCCTTCATTTGATGGCAATGCTCCATCTGCGATAGCGAATGCCACAGTTCTAATGTGATCAGCGATAACTTTGAAAGCTACATCTTGTTCAGCATTTACACCATATTTAGCACCAGAAAGTTTCTCAATTTCTCTAATGATTGGAATAAATAGGTCTGTATCAAAGTTTGTTGGAACATCTTGTAATACAGATACAATTCTCTCTAATCCCATCCCTGTATCTATGTTTTTCGCAGGAAGTTCAGTATAAGTACCATCAGCATTGTGGTTATATTGACTGAATACTACGTTCCATACTTCAAGATATCTATCGTTTTCTCCACCTGGATACATCTCTTCTTTTGGTGACCATGTATCTGCGTCTTCTCCGCGGTCATAGAAAATCTCTGTGTTTGGTCCTGATGGTCCTTCACCGATATCCCAGAAGTTACCTTCAATACGAATAATTCTTTCTTCAGGTAATCCAATAACATTGTGCCATAAATCATATGCTTCTGTATCTTCAGGGTGAATTGTTACTGATAATTTATCTTTTTCTAATCCTAACCATTTTTCAGAAGTTAAAAATTCCCATGCCCAAGGTACTGCTTCATTTTTGAAGTAGTCACCAATTGAGAAGTTACCTAACATCTCGAAGAATGTATGGTGACGCGCAGTTTTACCTACATTTTCAATATCATTAGTTCTAATTGATTTTTGTGAGTTAGTAATTCTTGGATTCTCAGGTATTTCTCTACCATCAAAGTATTTTTTAAGAGTTGCAACTCCTGAGTTAATCCATAGTAATGTAGGATCGTCAACTGGCACTAAAGATGCACTTGGTTCAATTTTGTGTCCTTTTTCTACGAAGAAATCTAAATACATTCTTCTAATTTGTGTTGATGTTAGTTGTTTCATTTATATTCTCCTTTCAAGCTAACAAATAAAATAAAAAAGTCCCTTGTGTAAATTTAATTACACAAGGGACGACTATAATCGTGTTACCACCCTAATTCGAGTACTTTGAACTCCTCATTAGTTTTTATAACGGCATGAATGCCGATGAAGTATCACATAGGTAGCATAAAAGTTATATTATGAATCCTTTTCACCACTAGATTCTCTCTTTTAAATAATATTGCTAACTTTTAATTCCTAAACTTCATTTAATATTTAAGTTTATTATAAACAGTTAAATTACATTTGTCAATAGAAATTATTTAGAATTTCTCATTTTGAACTTGTTTATCAAAGGTTTTATTTTATTTATTTTACAATTATAATTTTATTTGTAATTTTTCATATAGTTTCTTATTTATAGTCCTTACTTTTTAACTGTCTATATATTTTCATTACATTCGGTTGTAATGGTGTAAGTTTAACATCTCTTTTTAATAGCGACAAAACTTTTCTAGCTTTTCTTTCTATTTCTTTTACTACATGTTCACTAGTAACTTTCTCATATGATTTCCAGCAATCGTATATTCTCTTTCTACAAATTCTTCCGTTATTGGAAACATATCCTGAATTAGAAAAACACTTTCTTTATCATTGTCCAATTTTGCTATGTGCAAAATATCACATTTTTTTCCCTTTTTTTCTTTATATTCTATTATTTTTTTATATTTCTCTAACTTACTAGACATAGGAATAATCCAATATATACCAGTCTTTAAGTCTTCAAAACAATAATAATGCGGTCTATTTCCCTGCTTATTCCCTTTCAAAAAAGGATCATTCACAATATCAAAAAAGTTATCTTTAATAATATAAAATCCTGTTTTTATCATACTTATTCTCCAAAAAAAGTCCTCGCAATTAAGCTGAGGACTATATATACTTTCGACCCAACCACTTTTATCCCGCGTATTGGTCAGCGGTAAACTTTCAACCCGACCATTTATATCCCACATATCGGTCAGTGGACTTTTACTATTTTTATATTACCTTACTTTATTTACAATGTCAATAAAAAACGATTACTAAATCATTTATCTTCATATCAAGCTGCTCAAATAGCGATTTTATTATAAATCTTTATTCAATACTCTTAGTAAAATTAATAGAATGTTTTAAATCACTTAGAATTTCTCATTTCAAACATAGCTTTCTTTTGCCAAAGCTTCATATTTTGTTTTAGCGTATCAAATCCATACTCGAAATTTAAAGTATCTAAACTATTGATTTCTTTTTTATCAGTGGCTTTTTTTTGTTTAAAGTTTAATGTTGCATTAATCTTATTATCTTTAATTGACAGGACCTTAACTTCTAAAATCTCATCTTGTTTTATATAACTACTTATATCGAATATAAAACAATTTGTAATTTCAGAAATGTGTATTAAACCTACCATCTTATCTCTTGTTTCAATAAAAGCACCGTATGGTTTAACTGCTGTTACTTTTACCTTTATAATATCGCCTGGGCGAATTTCTCTATAGCTCATTTTTGATTTTCTCTACAACTGCTTCAACTGTAAATCCATACTCTTCGATTACTTTATTTGCAGGTGCAGAAGCTCCAAATTTATCGATTCCAATAGCTAATCCATCTAAACCAACATATTTGTACCAAAGAGCACTGTTACCCATTTCTAATGATACACGACGACGTACATTTAATGGTAGTAATTCTTCTTTATATTCTTTAGATTGTTCTTCAAATAATTCTACTGAAGGCATACTTACAACACGTACTTTTGAACCATCTTTTTCTAATTCACGTGCTACATCAATTGCTAAGGCAACTTCTGATCCAGTAGCGATTAAAATAGTATCAAAGTCTGCTGCTGTTTCATGTACAACATATGCTCCTTTAGCAACTTTTTCAAATGAAGAATTTTCTAAAATTGGTAAGTTTTGACGAGTTAATACAATCGAAGTTGGTTTATCATTTGTTTTTTGTGATAAATACCAAGCAGCTTGTGCTTCAGTAGCATCAGCTGGTCTGAATACATATGTGTTCGGGATTGTTCTTAATGATGCTAAATGTTCAATTGGTTCGTGTGTTGGTCCGTCTTCACCTACTGCAATACTATCATGTGTAAATACATAAGTTACAGGTAAGTTTTGTAATGCTGATAATCTTAATGCAGCTTTTAGATAGTCTGAGAATACGAAGAATGTACCGCCGAATACACGTACTCCTCCGTGTAATGTTAAACCGTTTAGTACAGTAGCCATTGCAAATTCACGAACACCAAATTGAACATTACGCTCAGTTCTGTGCTCATCGTCTTGTAAACCATCACCTTTAATAAATGTCATATTTGAGTGTGAAAGGTCAGCTGATCCTCCAAAGAACGTTGGTAAAACAGCTGCAACACTATTTATTGCATCTTGAGATGAATTACGAGTTGCTTGAGCTTCTCCTACATTTTTGAAGCTAAAGCTTTCTTTTGATAAGTGTTTAATATCTTCACGAGTAAGTGCTTCTTCTAGCTCTTTCGCTAATTCTGGGAATTTAACTTTATAATCTGCATATATTTTTTCCCATTTAGTATATTCATTTTCACCACGATCCGCTACATTAGCTTTGAAGTCAGCATATACGTCAGCAGGAATATCGAATGGTTCATTTTCCCAACCGATTTCTTTTCTAAATAAAGCTGTTTCCTCATCACCTAATGGTGCACCGTGAACTCCATTAGTTCCTTGTCTATTTGGAGATCCAGCTCCGATAATTGTTTTTACTTCGATTAACGTAGGTTTATCAGATTTTTTAGCTTGTTCAATAGCTGCACTAACAGCTTCTACATTAGCTCCATCTTCAACTAAAAGAGTATTCCATCCATATGCTTCATATCTTGCACGAACATTTTCAGAAAATGCATCTTTAGTCTCTCCATCTAGACAGATATCATTTGAATCATATAATACTACAAGTTTATTTAATTTTTGTACTGCTGCAAAGCTTGATGCTTCTGAAGCTACACCTTCCATGATATCTCCATCACCACAGATTACATATGTGTAGTGATCAAATAAGTCATAACCTTCTTTGTTGTACTTAGCAGCTAAATATCTTTCTGCTAAAGCCATACCTACTGCTGTAGAGATACCTTGTCCTAGTGGACCTGTTGTTGCATCAATACCTTTAGTGTGTCCAAACTCTGGGTGACCAGGAGTTTTAGAACCCCATTGACGGAAGTTTTTAACTTCTTCTAAAGATACATCTTCAAATCCTGAAAGATGTAATAATGAATATAGTAACATTGATCCATGTCCTGCTGATAATACGAATCTATCTCTATTAATCCAGTCAGTTTTCTTTGGATTCACTCTAAGGTGTTTTGTAAATAATGAGTAAGCCATTGGTGCTGCTCCCATTACTACACCAGGGTGTCCTGATTTTGCTTTGTTAATCGCATCAACACCCAATACTTTTATCGCGTTTACTGATTTTTGTGACATAAGCTGTCCTCCTAAATTATAGCTCTATTCTACCTGAAATAGCCCTTGATAAAGTAACTTCATCAACATACTCAATATCACTTCCAAAGGAAATACCTTGAGCTATTCTGGTAACTCTTATATCTGTATTTTTTAAATATCTTGAAATAAAACTTGCTGTTCCCTCACCTTCTGGAGACGAGTTAGTTGCTAGTATTATTTCTTTTACTGTTTCATCTTGTGCTCTTTCAAAAAGAGACTTTATATTAATATCAAGTGGACCTATTCCATCCATTGGCGAAATCAAACCATCCAGAACATGATAAACACCTCTATACTGTTGCATATTTTCCATTGCGACTAAGTCATTATCGTTAGCTACAACGCAAATCATTGATTTGTCTCTACCAGCATCAGAGCAAATATCACACACATGATCTTCACTAAGTCGTCCACATACTTCACAATTAGTTAACTTTTCTTTTAAATGTACTAAACTATCCGCAAAGTTTTTTATATCATCATCATGCATTTTCAAAGTATGAAATGCTAATCTTACTGCAGTTTTCTTTCCTATACCAGGTAACAAAGAATAACTGTCTATTAAATCTAAAATCGGTTTAGGATATTGCATCTTATAGTCCTGGGATGTTTAATCCGTTTGTAAATTTACCTAATGTTTCCTCTTTTAATTGAGTAGATTTTTCTAGTGCATCATTTACTGCAGTTAAAATCATATCTTGAAGCATTTCAATATCTTCTGGATCAACTACTTCTTCTTTAATTTTAATATCTAATATTTTTCCATCACCATTAGCTATTGCTGTTACCATACCACCTGATACAGTTCCTTCAACAGTTTGGTCTTTTAATCCTTCTTGGGCTGCTAACATGTCCTTTTGCATTTTTTGCATTTTTTTCATCATTTGTTGCATATTTCCCATTCCACGCATAATATTTCCTCCTAATGTCAATTTATATTATAATTCTATTTAAATTTTTACTACTTGTCAATAATTTGGAATTTTTTTCAAGTTATTTCAATTATTTTCAAGCATCTTTTCAGATGTTAGTTTTCTATTATTATATCTCCAAATAACTCATCAATTTTAGTTATCGGCTTTTCTTCAACTTCTTCTTCAATCAAATTGCTTTCTACAACAGGATTTGCAAGTTCATCTTTAAGAACAGTATACTGATGATCTTGAATTGTATAAATCGAGTAATCTACTCCGATAAATCTCTTGAATAGACTTTCCAAATATTTTTTATATTTAGAATTTGGAGCCATTTTCACCATATTATCTACTTCACTAAAAACTAATAATCCTCCTTCTTTAGAAGAAGCTACTAATTGACAAGAGCTAAATAATTCTCTCATAGTTACTACTTCTGGATTATTTGAATTTAAGCTTTCATTAATTATCTTATTAAAAACATTTGCTGCATAATTGGTAAAATTCTCACTTGAAGTCTTCATAAGTTCAATAATTTTAGTCTTATCTTTTATTATAACTTCTTTTATTTCTTCTTTAGGTATTGTTCCCTGCCAACTTGTTGTATTTACTTCTTCATTTGTACTATTCTGTGTCTCAACATGTGAAGTATTATTAATACTATTTACTGATAAACTACTTAGATTTTGTCCTAATTGATTCAACTTATCTTCTAATATTTTAATTTTATTTTCTAGCTCAACAGTTCTTGTATTTGAAACTGTCTTTTCTACACTATTAGCAACGGTACCTTGATTAATACTATCTTCTTTTGAACATATTTTTACAATACAAATTTGCATATAACTCATATACTCTGTAGAAAATCTTATATATTGTTCAGTTTGTGATAAGTATTCAATAATTTTATAAAAATAATCGAAACTTATATTGTTAACTTCATCTGCGATTTTATCTATATTATATGCCGTATGCTTAGTATCTTTTAAATTCTTATATACCACTACATCTCGTGTTACATTAATAAGATCATTAAGTAACAATTTAGTATCTTTAGCTTGAGATACAAAATTATTATATATTAACAAGGATTTTGTAACATCTCCTTGTAAAAGATTTCTATAGAACTCAAGTATATCATCTTCACTTATTGAAGAAGTTACTTCTAGTATATGATTTAATGTAATTTCTTCAGAATAATTAGATACTTGATCTAGTATACTAATCGCATCTCTTAGACCACCTTTAGCAAGAGTTGCAATTTTCTCTATAGCTGCATCTTCTATTACTAAACTTTCTTTTTCTGAAATGTACTTTAATCTATCTATTAATTGTTCCTGCGAAAGACTCTTAAATTCAAATCTCTGACATCGTGATAAGATTGTAGCTGGTATTTTATGAATTTCTGTAGTTGCTAGAATAAAAATAACATGAGCAGGTGGTTCTTCTAAAGTTTTTAATAATGCATTAAATGCTGCTGTAGTTAGCATATGCACTTCATCAATTATATATACTTTATATTTACCTTCTGTTGGCAAAAATTTAATTGCTTCTTTTATATCACGTACTTCATCAACACCATTATTACTAGCTGCATCAATTTCGATAATATCTACATTTTCTTTTTGATATTCTTCGTTTCTATTAACTTCATTAGCAAAGATTTTTGCAATAGAAGTCTTCCCTGTACCTCGAGATCCATAAAATAAATAGGCATGACTTATCTGATCTTTATCAATCGCATTTTTCAATACAGAAACTATGTGATTTTGACCTACTATATCAGCAAATGTTTGTGGTCGATATTTCCTATATAATGCTTGAAACATACAAACCTCCTAAATTATTTTAACTTATATATTATACCATATTTTTAAGTTTACTTATAGTAAAAAAAGACTAAGAAAAAATTGATCTGACCCCAAAAAGTTAGACTTAGGATAGCGTAGTAGTTATAATGACTGCTACGCTATCTTTTTTATATTTATACAGTCATATGTTCTATTC